>DATKLE010000128.1:0-63000 GCA_035542575.1 Terriglobales bacterium
ACCTGGTCCACTTTGATCATCAACTGCGGCGGGTCGGGTGGGATGATCAGAACGTCAGGATGAGTTTGGACGAACAGACGAGTTTCTTTTTTCTCGGTTTCGCGCAGGTTCTCGCGGGCCTCGACGGCTTCGGCGACGCGGACGTCGAGATCCTGCGCCTGGGCGATGCGCAGGCAGTTGGCGCATTTGCCGCAGAAGTCGGGCAGGCCATCTGTGGTCGTGGGCGAGAGGCAATTCATGGCCTTCGCCAGCATCAGGGCGAGAGTGTATTTGCCGGAGCCAGTGGGGCCGGAGAGGATCACGGCTTGCGGAAAGCGGCCATGGGCCAGCATTTCGCGCAGGCGGTGGACGGTCTCGTCGTTACCATGGAAATCTGCAAAAGGCATAGGTCAGGTTTACCACGGAGACACGGAGGCACGGAGAAAATCAATTGTCCTTGACGCAGAGCAGCCTAACATTCGTTACCTCCGTGACTCCGTGACTCCGTGTCTCCGTGTCTCCGTGGTGTAATCACGCCGTCTTCGCCGCCAGCTTCAGCTTGCGCTGGACAATCTCCATGATTTGCTTGTGAGTGTCTTCCGCGGTGCCGCGGGCGTCCACGATGACTACGCGCTGGGGTTCGCGGGCGGCGATGGCTAAATACGCGTTGCGCACGCGTTCGAAGAAGGCGCGGCTCTCGCGCTCGAAGCGGTTCTCGTCGCTCTCGCCGCGGCCGCTGTCGGCGGTGCGGGCCTGGTTGCGGCGGCGGGCCCGCTCCACGCTGGCGGCGACATCGGAGTCCATCAAAATTGTGAGTTCAGGTTGGAGGCCGCCGCACAGGATGCGGTGCAGGGCCAGGACCGGCTCGCTGCCCAGCTTACGGCCACCACCCTGGTAGGCCTCACTTGAGTCGGTGAAGCGATCGCAGAGCACGATACGGCCTTCGGCGAGCGCGGGCTGAATCACTTCCTTGATGTGCTGCGCGCGCGAGGCGAACATGAGCGCGAGTTCCGGGAGCGGAGAGAGGCGACCGGTGGCGCTGTCGAGCAGGAGCTTGCGGATTTTCTCGCCGGTTTCGGTGCCGCCGGGCTCGCGAGTCAGAACCACAGAGAGTCCCTGGGCACGGAGCGCGGCGGCGAGTTTCTCCAGTTGCGTGCTTTTGCCGCAGCCGTCGAGGCCTTCCAGGGTGATGAACCTGCCGCGATGGGATTGCGTGGGCACGGGGAAATTTTAGCATTCAGCGTTCAGCATTCAGCACTCAGGCGAGCGATTGGCTGGCAATGTGAGTGCTGAATTGCTGAGTGCTCTGATATATTCGATGGTTTCATCATTGATTCCCAATTGTTTCAGGAAGGAGCGATCCATGGCTCTGCTCGGACGTGCTTTGCGCTGGTTCTTCCTGCTGGCTTTCACGGCCTCGAGTTACGTGGCGGTTGGGCAGCACATCAGTTTGTCAGTCGACGCCAGCGAGGCGCCGCGGAAAATTCTTCACGCGCAGTTGCAGATCCCCGCCAGCCCGGGCACGCTCACCCTCTACTACCCGAAATGGATTCCGGGAGAACACGGGCCGACGGGGCCAATCCAGGACCTGACCGGGCTGAAATTCACGGCCAACGGGAAAATCCTCACCTGGCGGCGCGATCTGCAGGATGGATGGACGTTCCATGTGGAGGTGCCGGCGGGAGTGTCGATGGTGAACGCGTCACTGGATTGCGTTTCTCCGGTGGGGCGCGAGGGCCGCATCGGAGCGCCCGGCGGAGTCAATATGACCGACAAGATGATGGTGGTGGTTTGGAACACGGTGTTGCTGTATCCCGCGGGCGCGACTTCCGATGAGTTGACCTATGACGCCAGCCTGCGGCTGCCGGCGGGATGGAAGTTTGGCACGCCCTTGCCAGTCGCTTCCCAGTCCGGGGGTGAGATCCAGTTCAAATCAGCGTCGCTGACCACCCTGGTGGATTCGCCAGTGATTGCCGGCGAGTATCTGCGGGTAGAGCCGCTGGCGGAAAATCCGCACGTAGAGATGGATATTGCAGCCGACAGTCCGGGTGCGCTGGAGGCGCCGGCGGAGGACTTCCAGCACTACAGAGACATGGTTGCGCAGGCGCGCAAGATGTTCGGCGCGGAGCACTATCGCGATTATCACTTCCTCTACAGCTTGAGCGATCACGTGGCGCACGGCGGCCTGGAGCATCATGAATCGAACGACAGCCGTGTCGGTGAACGCACCATGGTGGATCCGGAGTTGCGCTTGCTCCGGGCCGGGCTGTTGACGCACGAATATGTGCACTCGTGGAACGGCAAATACCGGCGTCCGGCCGACCTGACCACGCCGGACTTCGAGAAGCCCATGCAGGACGACTTGTTGTGGGTCTATGAGGGGCTGACGTCGTACCTGGGCGATGTGCTGAGCGGGCGCAGCGGGTTGCGGACGCCGGAGGAGTTCAAGGATGCGCTGGCGCAGATCGCGGCAGACCTGGATCATAGACCCGGACGTACGTGGCGCAATCTGCAGGACACGGCAGATGGTGTGCCTGCCATGCAGGGAGCACCGCACGAGTGGGAGTCGTGGCGCCGGCCGCTCGATTACTACGAGGAAGACGTTTTGAACTGGTTATGGGTGGATACCATCATCCGGGAGCAGACCCAGGGAAAGAAATCAATGGACGATTTCTGCCACCTGTTTCACGGCGGGCAGAGCGGTCCTCCCGAGGTGAAAACCTACACGTTTGATGATGTCGTGGATGCTTTGAACCAGATTGCGCCCTACGACTGGCGCGGGTTCTGGACGGCGCGCTTGCAGAACCACGGGCCAGGCGCGCCGCTCGATGGCATTGAGCGCAGCGGGTGGAAACTGGTATACGACCAAACCCGGTCTCCGGAAGTAACGGCGACGGAGGAGAAAAACAAGACCATCAACGCCGAGTATTCCGTCGGGCTCACGCTGGAGGACGATGGCCGCATTGTGGACACAGTGGAAGGGATGCCGGCGGCCGCGGCGGGGATCGGGCCGGGGATGAAGGTAGTGGCGGTGAATGGCAGGAAGTTCACGGCAGACGTCCTGCGGGATGCGTTGCGGGCGGGGAAGAGCAGCAAGGACCCACTGGAACTACTGATCGAGAACACGGACTACTACAAGACCTACAAAGTTGACTATCACGGCGGGGAGAAGTATCCGCACCTGGTGCGGGATGAGACGAAGCCCGACGTGCTGAGCGAGATCATTAAACCGCGGTAGCCCGTCGTCGGTCGTTAGTCGTTGGCACCAGTTGCCGGCGCTACGGCTTTGTCTCATCATTCACACCGGCGAACAGATCGGTTTCCTGCCTAATCAGCCCGGGATTGACCGAGGCGGCGAGATGGAACAGTTCCTGGGGGCCGCGCTGGCGCACGGTTGTCTCAAACAGCGGCCACAGGGGGGCCTGAGTGGTATGGGCCTTGAAGGCGGCGATTTTGGTCTCAAGGTAGTCGCCGATTTCGATGATCGCGGTGGCGGGTGACAGGGTAATCGGCTGGCGGTCGGGCAGGGCGAAGCTGGCAGTGAAGTAATAAAGCTTCTGGGCGCGATGAGGGGTGATGCCATCTTTGAGTTGGTCGGGGAAACGGTTGTTGCGCCCGGCCCAGTGGAAGGCCAGGCTGGCGAAAACGGAGGCCATGGAGTGGTCAGTGTGCCCGGTGACCGCGCCTTCGGGGCCGAAAGTCAAGATGACCTGGGGGCGAAATTGGCGCACGTGCAGCGTGAGATCGCGAACCACGCGGTACAGATCCTGGCGGTGCAACTGGCCATCGGGATAGTCGAGCACGATTCCCCGGCAAACTTTGAGGATCTCGCACGACGCGGCAAATTCCTTGCGACGGTTAGCAGCCAGCTCGTGATCAGTGCGGGCGCCTCCGCGATGGGAAGCGCCTTGACCGGGGGTAAGGCAGATCACACAGGTTTCGACCCCGCGCTCGCGGTAGAGGCGCAGCGAGCCTCCGAAGCCTCCGGCTTCGTCATCGGGATGAGCGGTGATGACCATGAGGCGGAGCATGGGCTACTCGAAATGATTCTACTCTGGGTAAAGCAGCGTGCTACGGCTGATCGGCTTCGGCGTTTTGGTTTCCTTCCAGCATGAACGCCAATACCTCCTGCGGAACCGGGGCGTTCCAGACCGGCGCGAAGGACTGGCGATGCAGGGGGCAGGGGCCGTGTTCACGCAGGGCGGCGAGGTGGTGCGGAGTGCTGTAGCCTTTGTTGGAGGCAAGCGCGTACACGGGAAAGACGGGATCCCATTGGCTGACCATGCGATCGCGCTCGACTTTGGCGAGGATGGAGGCGGCGGCGATAGAGGCGGAAAGCGCGTCGCCGTGGATAATCGGTTTCTGCGGCAGCTCCAAGGCGAGAGCTACAGCGTCCACCAGCAAATGGTCGGGGAACGGCCGCAGGCGCAGGACGGCTTCCCGCATGGCGACCAGCGAGGCCTGGTAGATGTTGATCTGATCAATGCGGGCGGCGTCTACCGCGGCCACGGTCCAAGCGATGGCGTGCTCACGGATGCGATCCGCCAGAATCTCGCGGCGCTCGGGCAGCAGCAGTTTGGAGTCACGCAGACCACGGATGCGGTAGCTGGGATCAAGGATCACCGCGGCGGCCACGACCGGTCCGAATAAGGAGCCACGGCCGACTTCGTCCACTCCAGCCACCAGGTGGGCGCCTGCCTGCCAGGCTTTTTTCTCATACTGCAAAGTGCAGCGGAGCCGCTTCAGCAAGCGAAGCTTGGCAGCGGCAGGGGAGAGTGCCTTCTCGACAGCGGACTTGGTCCTGGATGACACGGAACGGGAGACAAATTCATCTTCGCCGAGACACGGTTGAGGACGCAAGCGGGAAAAGATCAGACACGCGCGCCGGGTTACGAGTGGGGGCCGGCGATCTCCTGCTAACCCGCACCGATTCAGGTGGTCACAAGTAACCCCGCAGCGATTACCGACGTTCATTGACCCTTTGGTAACAGCTTGCTAGTTTCCAATTTGAGGAATGATTTCCACAAAGGGACTGTGACCGAAGAAGCCTGCAAACAGCCGCCCGAGCGCGTGGACAAGCGCATCCACGTGGCCCTACCCATTCGAGTGACCTACTGGGACAGCGACAACAAACCCTGCCTCGATCTGGCCTGTACCTATGACATTTCGGCGCGTGGGGCGCGGGTGACCGGACTGCGGTGCGTGAGGGAAGCGGGAGAAATCATTGCCGTGGAGCGCGGCCGGAGCAAGGCATTCTGCCGGGTGGTCTGGGTGGGCGAGCCGAACACGGAGTTGCGCGGGCAGGTGGGGATTCAGTGTATCGAGTCCGACCGCACAATGTTTGAAACTGAATTGCGTGGCCTGGAGGAGGTGTATGAGAAGGTCCAGGCGGAAAACAGCCCCTACCGCATGACCTCGGTGGCCGGCAGCCTGAACGGGAACCGCCGTCGGCAGCCGCGTTTCGATATCCAGGGAGTCGTGGACCTGCTGAAGCGGGATCCCAGCGCGGACCACACTGCAGCCATTCTGAAAAACCTCTCTGAAACCGGTTGCCTGGTTACCACCAATCACAAACTGACTCCCGGCACCGAATTGAAACTGGTGCTGCAGGTGGGCAATCAGGACTTGCGGTTTCGAGGACGGGTCCGGCGGGTGGCCATGGATTTTGGCGTGGGCATCGAGTTTCGGGAGATCCGCAAGGGAGACCGCCAAGTGCTGCAGTTTATGCTGCGCAGGCTGGCGGAGAAAGAGGAAGAAGAGGAAAAACCCAAGGCGAAGGCGGCCAGCGTCTCGGGTTGAACCTCCGAAAAGACTACTCCGCGGCCGCTACACGAGAATCCCTTCAACAGAGAGTGCGAATCGGCCGGAGGGGCCCCTCGACCTCCCACTCGGCCCCGCCCGGGGCTTCGGCAAAACTGTGCAACTGCGCTTAGGCTATTTTGCCGCGGCTTCGACCGTCGTCGCTACCTGCTCCTTCTCGACGTCCTTCAGGCGGGCGGCTTTGCCACGCAGGGTGCGCAGGTAGTAGAGCTTGGCGCGGCGCACCTTGGACGATCGCAAGAGCTCCACTTTGTCAATCACCCGGGAATTCTCGGGGAAGACGCGCTCCACACCGTGGCCGAAGCTCATCTTGCGCACGGTGAAGCTGGCCTGTGGGCCGCGGGTGCGGGCGATCACCACACCTTCAAAGGCCTGAAGGCGTTCTTTGTCGCCTTCCTTGATCTTGACCTGGACGCGGACGGTGTCGCCAGGGGCGAAGGCGGGAAGATCGGTGCGCTTGCTCTTGGCCAGGAGTTTTTCGATGATGAGGTTCGACATAGTCTTGTTTCCCTTCGCTTCTAAATGTTTTTCGGGCCTGTGATCTGGGCCAGCAAATCTCGATCTTCCTCGCTGAGCGCCGCCCGATCCAGCAGGTCGGGCCGGTTGCGAAGCGTCTTTTCCAGCGCGGTACGGCGGCGCCAGCGGCGAATCTCCTCGTGGTTACCGGAAACCAGCGCTTCAGGAACTGCCATGCCGCGGAAGTCCGACGGCCGGGTGTAGTGCGGATAATCCAGCAATCCGCCGGAGGCGCAGGTGGAACTCGGTCCGCTCCCATTGCCCGCCACCGACTCAACTTGCGCGGTGAAGGACTCCTGCCGCGAGGAAGCCTCGTTGCCCAGCGCACCGGGCAGCAGTCGGGTGACCGTATCCACGATCACCGCAGCGCCCAGTTCACCTCCGCTCAGCACGTAATCGCCGATCGACAATTCGCGGTCGGCGAGGAAGTCGGTGACGCGCTCATCCACGCCTTCATAGCGTCCGCAGATCAGGACGATTCGGTCGAGCAAGGCGAACCCTTGGGCGACATCCTGGGTAAAGCGTCTGCCTTGCGCCGAGAGCAGCACTACGCTCTGCTTCCCACCGGCGGCAAGGCGCTGTTCACGCGGCGCCACCTCCAGAGTTTCCAAACATTCAAAGATCGGTTCCGGCTTCAGGACCATGCCCTCGCCGCCGCCGAAAGGGCGGTCGTCCACGGTGCGATGACGATCATGCGCGAACGCCCGCAGATCGTGGACTTCGATGCTTGCAAGCCCGGCTTCCCGCGCCCGGCGGATGATACCGTAATCCAGCGGTCCGCGAAAGAAGTCGGGAAAGATCGTTAGAATGTCGATCTTCATTTTAAGTAGTGAGTAGCGAGTCGTGAGTAGCGAGGCGCATCTCTCGCTACACGCTACTCACTGCTCGCTACTTTTCTGTCGCTCTTTCTCTTCCGGCGTGAGCGGCGCGTTGACTTCCAGCATGCCTTCGGGCAGCTGCATCTCGATGCGCTTTTGCTCTACGCTGACTTTCTTCAGGTACGCCTCGGCGAAGGGGATCTCGTATTGCTTGGATCCTGCCTTCACCACCAATAGCGGCGCTTCGCCGGCGCCGAATTGCACATCTCCCACTCTGCCGACCTCGCGATCACCGTCGAAGACCGTGCATCCGACGAGGTCGCTGATGTAGGTCCAGCCGGGATCGAGCTTCGCCCGCTCGGCTTGCGGAACCTGCAGTTCGCAGCCCACCAGGGCTTCGGCGCCGGAAATCGAATCCACGCCGGCGAACTTCAAAACCAAGTGGCCCTTGTGGGGCCAAAGCTCTTCAACTTTCAGTTCACGCCGGCCGCCGTCTTGCAGGAGAGCTGACAGGCTCATCCCTTGCTGAAAGCGGTCGGGAACGTCGCTGTGCACTTCCGCGGCGACTTCGCCGCGGCGTCCCTGGGTCTTGAGCACGCGGGCGAGAGTGATGAACGCGCCGGTTATCCCGACTCTCCTGTTCCCGAGCTCCTACTCCAGGATCTCGAGGGTGAAGCGCTTGTGCAGCTTCATGCCGGACGCACCCAGCAACGTACGCATGGCGCGGGCGGTGCGACCCTGCTTGCCGATGACCTTGCCCAGATCGTTCGGGGCCACTTTGAGTTCGAGCACGATGGCCTGTTCGCCGTCGATCTGGCTCACCGAGACCTGATCGGGCTCATCCACCAGGGCTCTGGCAATTTGCTCGATTAAGGCCCGCATGTCCCCACTTTGCTCGCTCATGTGCGGCTCCTTGGGGTGGGGTGACTGCTTCCGATACGCACTGCGGGATCAGGCCGCGGAGCCGGCGGTGGCCGGAGCCGGCTGGGACATGATCTTGCTGACCCGGTCCGACATTTTGGCGCCCTTGGACACCCAGTAGTCAATGCGCTCGCGCTTGAGTTCAATGCTGGCGGGGCTGGTGCGGGGATTGTAGGTCCCGACCACCTCGACCGAGCGGCCGTTGCGCGCGCGCTCCTTCTCGATGACGACGACGCGATAGTGCGGTTGTTTGCGCGCACCCGTGCGCGCCAGTCGGATCATTAACACAGAGCTTACGTTCCTTTCCTAGTTCCCGCTGGAGGGGTGAGACAAACTATTATTATCGCGGAAGTTAGGGGGAATGGCAAGGGCAGCACCGAGGTGGCCGACGGCCCTCCTACGGCTTTATTTCGATGGGCGTGCCGTCGGGTATGGCCTGCCAGAGCTCGTCCATCTCTTGATCGGTGACGGCGACGCATCCATCGGTCCAATCGAGCGAGCGGTGCAACTCTCCCAGCCAGCCAAATCCGTTCGGAAGTCCGTGGATCATTACATCTCCGCCGGGATCGACCCCGGCCTGCGCGGCTCTGGCCCGGTCCTCGGGGCTGGGATATGAGATGTGAATGGAGCGATAGAAACGACTGCGGGTATTTCGCCGGTCCAGAATGTAGCGGCCTTCGGGAGTCTTGTGATCGCCCTGCTGCTGTTTTTGGCCGATTGGCGAACCACCGAGGGAGATTTTGTAGGTCTTCAGTACCCGTCCGTGACTTAGCAGCGTCAGAGTGTGTTCGTGCTTGATGACGATGACCTGATCCGCCTTGGCGTCCATGGACGACGGATTGTCTACCGTTTGAGTGCGGAGCATGAGTGCCGCCAAGACTACAACTGACAAAGCGACAGCGATCCACCTGAGACGCACAGCGCGATTATACGAGGTGCATGCTCTGGCTAAGCATTACCCTTTAAGAAACTGCAATATGGTCTGTGGCTCCGGCCGGTCGGCGTAGTCGGCGTTTGCCTCGGCATAGAGGATGGTGCGGTCCCGGTTAAGGATGTAGGTCGCTGGGATGGGCAGTTCCCAGCTTTCGTCTCCATTGGCAAACGGCAGGTTGACGAAGGCACGGCGATAGACAGCCTGCTGGTAGTCGGGGACGCGGTAGACGAGGCCAAATTGACGTGCCACCTGGTTGCCGGCGTCACTGAGCAGTGGGAAGCGTAGCTTGTGCTGGTCGGCCATGAAAAATGACTGCTGCACGGTCTGCGGGGAGATAGCGGCCAGCGAGGCTCCGGCTTGTGCGATCTGCGAGGAAATTGCGTTCATGGCTTCCATCTGGCCGACGCAGAAGGGGCACCACCGGCCGCGGATGAAGCAGAGAACGAGGCGGCCCTTGCTCAGCAGGTCGCCCGAGGAGACCAGCTTGCCGTCGTGGTCTTTGAGTTCGAAGGCGGGGGCTTTGGCGCCCAGTGGCAAAGCGCTTTCCGCCAGACGCCTCTCTTTCAGTTCCGCAACTACGCGCGAGTGGATGGCGCGGGCTTCGTGGGGGACGTACTTCTCAATGAGCTCCTTGCGTTCGGCGTAGATTTCGCGCAGGGGGCGTCGGTCCTTTGCCGCAGCCGATTCTTCGAGGGAGCGCCATTTCATAAGAGCAGTTAATTATCGTTTGTCATCCTGAGCGAAGTTGCCGCGCGCGCAGCGCGCGGCAACGCAGTCGAAGGACCTCGCGCCGGCGTCATCTACCAACGGCGTCGCAAGGAGTTCTTCCCAGACTGCTGAGAGCATCGCAAGAATTCCTCGCATCACCCAGCAGGGAAGGCAGTCGCCACCCATCCGGCGTCATCCCGAAGCCCGGCGCAGTTCAGCCGGGCGAGGGATCCGGCGCGCAGCGGCACGGGCTTCAGCAGGGCCATACGCCGTGATCACCCTACAGGTCCTTGCCCGCCCCACGCCGGATCCTTCGGCGGGCTCACGCCCACTTCAGGATGACGCCTAGGTTAGAGAGACGCCACTCTGTTGCCGCTGCCGGCAAACTCAAGGTCCTTCGGCTCCGCGACTGCTTCGCTGCGCGAAGCAGCCACTCCGCTCAGGATGACAGCGCAGCGGGGAACTCCTACATTCCCGGGAATTTCATCCCCGCCAGCTTCCGCCCAAAGCTGGCTTTGCCCATTTGCTTGAACATTTTTCGCATCTGGGCGTACTGGCGGAGCAAGTTGTTGACCTCCTGCACCGTGGTGCCCGAGCCGCGGGCGATGCGCTTTCTGCGGCTGCCGTTGATGGCCTCGTGGTGATTGCGCTCGTAGGTCGTCATCGAGTTGATGATGGCTTCGACGCGGTTGACCTGCTTCTCGTCCACTTTGTCGGCGGCCTTTTGCAGGCCGGCGAAGGGGCCGATGCTGGGGAGCATTCCCATCAGGCTCTGCAGCGAGCCCATCCTCTTTACCTGGCGGAGTTGGTCGCGGAAATCTTCGAGCGAGAAGCCGTCTCCTGTTAGGGCCTTGGTGGCCAGTTCCTCGGCCTTTTTCTTGTCAATTTGCGATTCGGCTTTTTCGATGAGCGAGAGGATGTCGCCCATGCCCAGGATGCGGGAGACGATGCGGTCGGGGTGGAAAGGCTCGAGGGCGTCGTACTTTTCGCCAACGCCGATGAACTTGATGGGCTGGCCGGTGACCTGGCGGATGGAGAGCGCGGCGCCCCCGCGGGCGTCGCCGTCCATCTTAGTGAGGACAACGCCGGTGAGCGTGAGCTTCTTGTGAAATTCGTCGGCAGACTTGACCGCGTCCTGGCCGGTCATGGAATCGGCGACGAAAAGTATCTCCTGCGGACTGAGCAGTCGTTTGAGCGACTGCATTTCGTCCATGAGCTGGTCGTCAATGTGGAGGCGGCCGGCAGTGTCCACGATGAGCACATCGCAGCCGCTGACGACCGCCTCGCGGCGGGCTTCTTTGGCGAGGCGCTCGACGGTGGCGGTGTTCGACTCGGTGACCTCACCTTCGTAGAGGTGCGCTTTAACGGCCTGCGCGACGACTTTCAACTGCTCGCGGGCGGCGGGGCGGTAAACGTCCACGGAAACGAGCAGGGGGCGGTGGCCTCCATGCTTGAGCCAGTTGGCGAGCTTGCCCGAGGTGGTGGTCTTACCGGAGCCCTGCAGGCCCGCCATAAGCACGACGGTGGGCGGCTGCGAGGCGAACTTCAGCTTGGCGGTGTCTTTGCCCAGGGTCTCGACCAGTTCATCGCGGACGATCTTGATGACTTGCTCGCCGGGGGAAAGCGCGGTCATGACCTGCTGGCCGACGGCCTTGGCCTGGATGCGCTCGATCAGGTCTTTGACGACTTTGAAGTTGACGTCAGCTTCGAGCAGGGCGAGGCGCAGCTCGCGCAGCGCCTCCTGCATGTTTTCTTCGCTGAGCACAGCTTGCCCGCGCAGGGTCTTGAAGGCGCGCTGCAGTTTTTCCTGGAGATTCTCGAACATAGGATCTAACTATTCTAGCAAGCATTCAGAACATGGCTGCGCTGCCAAAAAACGCTTTTCAAGTTGAAGGCGATGCGGTAGCGTTACGCGCATGTCCAATCCGCCAGATGAGCTGCAGGCGCTGCGCGCGGAGATAGCGGCGCTTGCGGCCCGCATCTACCGGCTGGAGCAGACAGCCGGAGTAGCGGCGCCCTTACGACCTGTGGCCGCAGCCCCGCCTTATGAAGCAAAGCCTGCGTCGCCGCCTTCTTCCCCATCCTCGCCTCAGGCCGAGGCAGCCGCGCCACCGTTAAAGGTCCCGAGTTTCGCGACTGCGCCAGAGCACGAAAGCGAAGAATTTGAAAGCAAGATTGGCAAGCTCTGGCTGAACCGGATTGGGATTTTCGCGATTCTGATCGGCGTCTCCTACTTCATAAAGTATGCCTTCGACAACGGCTGGATCGGTCCCACGGGAAGAGTCGCGTTGGGGATTCTGGCCGGGATCGGCTTGGTGTTGTGGAGCGAACGTTTCCGCAGCAAGGGCTATGTCGTCTTCTCCTATTCCTTAAAGGCGGTCGGCATCGGGACGCTCTATCTTTCGCTTTGGGGTGCGTTCCAGGTCTATCACCTGGTGCCCTCTGGAGCTGCCTTTGCCGCCATGGTGGTGGTGACTGCCTCCACCATGGCGATGGCCCTCAGCTCTGACGCGGAGATTCTGGCCGCCTTTGCCATGATTGGCGGTTTCAGCACGCCAATCCTTCTTTCCACCGGACAGAACCATGAGATCGTGCTCTTCTCGTACGTGGGCCTGCTGGACCTGGCGATTCTGGGGATGGTTACGTTCAAGCCCTGGCGCCGCCTGCTGGTGGGAAGCTTTGCCGGCACCGCAATTCTGTACGTCGGGTGGTTCGCCGATTACTACACCCTGGAGCAGAGAGCCCGCACGGTGCTGTTTGCGGGATTATTTGCCGCCATCTTTGCTGCTATTCCCCTGCTCACTCCGCTGGCGAAGTCACGCTGGCACCGGGGATTTTCCGTCACCTTGACTCTGCTACCGCTGCTCAATGCCGCCGCTCTTTTCCTGGCCCTGTTTGCCATGTATGACAACGAGCGGGTCACGCTCACCTGGTACGCGTTGGGGCTGGCCGCGGTTTATCTCGTCTTGAGCGGCCAGTTGAAGCGGCGCGCCGGGAGTGACCAGGACGTAGTCAAGGTCGTCAACCTCCTGCACATTGCCATCGCGATTGCCTTCATTACCATCGCGGTTCCGCTGAAATTGAGCGCGCACTGGATCACAATTGGCTGGTTGATCGAATCGGCGGTTTTGCTGTTTGTGGCGGTGCGTACCCGCGCCGACTTCTTGCGCTACTTCGCCGTGGTTACGCTGTCGCTCGGAATCGTACGCCTGCTGTTTTTCGACAGCTTCGAGGTTCAGACCCTGTTGTTCAATGCCCGTTTTGCCACCTATCTGGTTGCGATCGGGATCCTGGGCGGAATCACAGCGGCGGGAAAACGGTTTGCGAGCAGCCGGGAGATGCCATTCGTGCGGATTGCGGGAATCGGGGTAAACCTGCTGGCGCTGATCGCGCTCACACTGGAGGCTTCAGACTATTTTGGCCGCCAAGTCGCCAACTGGTATCAGGGGCACCAAGCCGGCGGCTACGGCCCCCTGCAGCAGATCCAGTTTGCCCGCAACTTCAGCTACTCCGCGATCTGGCTGGCATACGGGGCCGGCCTGATGATGTTCGGGTTCTGGAGACGGTCAGCCTTTGTGCGCTGGCAGGCTTTGGTGCTCATGGCGTTCACCATCGGCAAGGTTTTCATCTTTGACGCCTCGGCGCTGCAGCAGGGCTACCGCATTTTGAGCTTCATCGCCTTGGGAGCGGTCTTGATGGCAATTTCCTACATCTATCATCGCGACTGGCTCAAGCTCTCCGGCCGCGGCGGCCGGGAGACAGCAGCGTGAAAACCCTCGCCGGCCTGGTTGCGTTTGTTTTGTTGACGGGACCTTCCCCCTCATACTTCCACTATCTGCGGCCGGTGGAGGTTTCCAGTGCAGGACAGAACTACATCACGGTGGACGAAACTGTCTGGAAGCACTCCCGGTCTGACTTGGGCGACCTGCGGCTGTATGCTGCGGAGTCGGAGGTACCTTACTGCCTGGTCGTCGAGCGAGGAAACTCGCAACGAGAGCGCATACCGGTACCTGTGCTGCAACAGTCGGCCATGGGTGGAAAGACGCTCTTCTTGATTGACATGTCCGCCCTGGCAGAATACGACCACGTGGACCTGAATCTCGCCACCCGGGACTTTGTGGCTCACGCGTGGGTGGAAGGCAGCGACGATGTCCACGCGAGGAGTTGGGCGGCACTCGGCGACAGCATTCTCTACGATCTCTCCAAGGAGAACCTGGGCCGCAACAGCATGCTGCGCCTGCCGCGGGCCACCTACAAGTATCTGCGCGTCATCATTGATGGGCCGGTGAAACCCGCGGATGTCCTGGGCGCAACTTCCGAAATGGGGGAGAACCTGCCGGCCCTGTGGCGCGATGTAGGCGGTGCGCCTCGCCTGGCACAGAACGCCAAAGACAAGGAAACGGTGCTGGCTTTCGACCTGGCAGAGAACGTGCCCGCCGAGCGTGTGGTGTTTGCCGTGGATGCAGATCAACCGAATTTTCAGCGCAAAGTCGAGATTCAGGATGAGAAGGGCGGATGGATCGGGTCAGGGGAAATCAACCGAATCCACATGGTGCGAGGGGGACAAAAGATCGACTCGGAGGACCAGGAAGTAATCTTCCCCAGCAGCGTGCAGAAGACAATCAGGGTCGTCATCCACAACGGCGACGATCCACCGCTCAAGCTGACCGGAGCGCGCCTGCAGCAAGTGGAACGTCGCGTCTACTTTGACACGGCCGGACCCGGACAGACGACGCTGTATTTCGGCGACGATAAGCTGGAGCCGCCGGTCTATGACTACGCCAAGCTGTTTCAGCGAGACAAAGCGGCTGCCCAGGCGTCATTGGGTCCGGAGGCCCCCAACCCTGCCTACACGGGACGGCCGGATGAGCGCGCCTGGTCGGAACGCCATCCCGTCGTGCTATGGGTTGCGATCATTGCTGCCGTCATAGTGCTGGGTGGACTTGCGCTTCGTTCCTTCCGCGCGGCGACAGGGGGCAGCGCGGGCGATTGATGGATCCTGATTGGCGCTGCTTGGTTCCGCCGGCGGGAACCTTCGACAGCACTCGGGGCAGCGTGCCGGCGCTGGGGCCGGACAGGAGACTCCATGGCTTCTGCAAGCACATCTCTGAATGAAACCGAGGCGCGGCTGATTGCACCGGCGTGGCACACGGCGGTCGTGCTGGTGGCCTTGTTGGGGTTTTCTGCATTCTCGATGTGGACGGGGTCGAAGACATCGAGTGACAAAGTAGGGCCACACGCCCGCGTGGTGAGCTACGTAATGATCATGCTGTGGGAGTGGCTCATGGTCGCGTTCATCGGCTGGGGAGTGCGGCGCCGCGGGGTACGGATTCGGGATCTGATTGCGGGCAGTTGGCCAAGGTGGACTGCAGCGCTGCGGGATCTTGGCATCGCCGTGCTCTTCCTGATCGGCGCGAATGTGATCCTGGGAATCGTGCGATATGCACTCAAAGCGACACCCAACCAGGCGCTGCGCAACATCATCCCGCAAACTCCCACGGAGATTGGGCTGTGGATGTTGCTGGCATTGACGGCAGGTTTTTGCGAAGAGGTCATTTTCCGCGGCTATCTGCAGAAACAGCTGGGCCTGATGACCCGGAGCGTGGCCGCGGGGCTGGTGCTGCAAGGTGTCGTCTTCGGAGCTGCGCATGGATACCAGGGCGCGAAGTTCATGCTCACCATCGCGGTGTACGGCTGTATGTTCGGTTGGCTAGCCTACCGGCGGCGAAGCCTGCGACCGGGGATGATCGCTCACTTCCTGCAGGATAGCGTGACGGCCTTGGTGGTCAGACACTTCATGAAATAGTTTTCCCTGCTTTGAGTTCAATCCAGTCCCCATCGTTGGGAATCGCCACCTGCTGGATGACGCGGGCGGCCTCCAGTTGAAATGCCAAGTCGGCGCGGGTCAGGAGGCAGTGGTTGATGGACTCCATGTGGACGGCGACGATTTGTTCGTTGGGCGCAGCCTTGCAGGTCGTGATGACATCATCGGCAGTCATGGTGATGGGATCGCCTTCCAGGAACTGTGCAGCTCCGGTGTTGACCACGACGATGTCGGGCCGGTGCTTGTGCAACGCCTGCTGAACTTCCTCGCACCAGATAGTGTCTCCCGCGATGTAGAGCGTGGGCTCATTTTGAGCCTGCAATACAAATCCGGAAACCGGAGCCATGGCCTTGCCAATCTTTCCCGTGCCGTGCTGACCTCCGGTGCGGTGCATCGTGATTCCCTTCCAGGTCAGCGAATCGTGAATCGCCTGAACGTTGGAAAAGGCCTGCGAACGAAATTTTGTTTCGTCCTCCGGCTGCCCGAAGAATGGGATCGCCTTGGGTAGAAGATCCGCGGCCTTGGCGTCCCAGTGATCGCTGTGGGTATGGGTGACGAGGACGGCATCCACGCCGCGCACTACCTCCTCGGCGCCGACAGGCAGCGGGACCAGCGGGTTGTTGCGCGGGTTGGGCGAGTTCTGAATGGCCGGCCGGGCGCCGGGATCGTCGAGCATGGGATCGACAAGAATGGTATGGCTGTTGTATTCAACGATCAGGGTGGCATGGCGGATGAGGCGCAGGCGCATGGAGAGATGGTAAATGATGCAGCCAACAGCCTCCATCCGCACCTAGTGTGATGGTGTCATCCTGAGTGGCCTCCAAGGCCACGAAGGATCTCGCGCGTAGTAGCGTGCCGGCGACGGTGGCAGGGCACGCCAGATCCCTCACCGGCTGGAAGCCAGTTCGGGATGACGCCCTATTCGGAGAGGCAGGATGACGACGGTAGGGAAGAGAAAATCTCCTTGGCGGCGATCACCGTGTTGCAGTGGATGGTGACGGTGTCCTCGACTTTCTGGGCGTAGCCTCCGGCGAAGGTGACCATCACAGGGATGTCGCGGGCGCGGGCCACGCGAAACACCAGTTCGTCGCGGCGTTTGAGGCCTTCGATGGTGAGAGCAAGGCCGCCGAGTTGGTCCTCGCGGTAGGGATCGGCGCCGGCGATGTAGCAGAGCAGTTCGGGATCGAACTGCCGCAGGCCGGAGCTAAGGGCGTTGTCCAGCCAGCCGAGGTAATCGTCGTCGCCGATTTCGTCCGGCAGGTCCACGTCAATCGAGGACGGTGGTTTGAACGCGGGATAGTTGTTTTCCTGGTGGAGCGAGATGGTGAAGACGTCGCCGGCGTGGGCGTTGCGCAGCTTGGCCGGGGAATGCAGTGTGGCGGGTCCGGTTGAGGGTAGAGGCCGGCTGGGGATGCGGACACCGGCGAAGATGGCGGCGGTGCCGTTGCCTTGGTGAACGTCGCAATCCACAGTCATGGCACGAGTGATCTTGTCGTCGCGCTGCAGACGGCGGATAGCAATGGCGACATCGTGGATCATGCAAAAACCCTCACCATGGTCGGGAAAGGCGTGGTGAAACCCGCCGCCGATGCTGAAAGCCACGCGGTCGTTCAGCGCATGATCGGCGGCCAGCATGGAGCCTCCGGCGGCCAGCCAGAAGGCGCGCACCAGTTCGGGCGAGTAGGGGACTTCCATTTCCAGTTCTTCGCGGGCGGAGAGCGTTCCGGTCTTGAGTTTGTGCACGTATTGGGGGGTATGCACGAGCAAAACGTCCTGGTCGGAGGCGGGTTGGGGGGTGATGAAGTCCTTCGATTCGGCGACTCCGGTCTCGAGCAGGCGGCTGTGGATGCGCCGGTATTTTTCGGCGGGGAAGACGTGGGTGCCGATGGGGAGGTAGTAGTCGTCGCTGTAGATGAGCTTGAAGGGCAGCATTCAGCACTCAGCAGTCAGCATTCAGCAGTCCAAAGCACAAGATTGACGGCACCTATTTTCGCCTCGGTGGCGACGCGTTGGTGACAGCAATGCGGCGGACCGGCACGATGGCACCCTTTGAAGGATCGGCCGCGGCCGTGGCGCGTGAAAATACCTCCTCCTGGATATATTTCACAAAGTCCTGGATCTGGCGCTGCATTTCTTCCATGCGCTCGCGCATTTGCAGGATGATGGCGATGCCGGAGATGTTCACGCCCAGGTCCCGGGCCAGGGAGAGGATGAACTCCAGACGCTGCAAGTCTTCGTCGGTGTAGAGGCGGGTGTTGCCCTCGGTGCGGGAGGGTTTGAGCAGGCCCTCGCGCTCGTAGAGGCGCAGGGTCTGGGGGTGAATGCCGTACATCTCGGCCACCGCAGAGATCATGTAGGCGCCTTTAGAGCGGCGTTTCGTCATGCCAAGGTATTTATATCACCGGAGTAGGGCGTCGAAGGGTCTAACAGCACCGCCTCCCCTAAGCGGCTCAGGGTGGCATTAGCGGCTCAGGGTGGCATTCCGGGGCGTCGTACGGCTCGAGCACGCCACAGCCGCGTAGCGGCGCAACAGGAAAGCCCGGCACGGGAGTGTCGGGAGAGCCAGTCCATCCAAGAACCGAGTCCCTTCAGGGACGGAACAGAGGCGTCACCGGTTTCCTCAGGGACGTGGCTTTTGCGCGCCTTCCAGGTGCTTTTGGCAGCCGACATCATAAGATTCCCGCACGAACCTCGCGAGTTCCTTGTCAATGTCGGAGAGCTTTGTCAGGCGAAAACGATGGATGTAATCTCCTGGCGGGATGGTCTCTATGCGGTAAAAGCGGGGATGCTCGACGCGGCGTTTGAACCAGAAACCACCATCCAGCCAGTGCTTCTTGGGAGTGACACCCGTGAAGCGAACCCGGGCCTGGAAGACAATGCCGGTCTTGTTCGCGTAAACGGTGACGGGGCCGCAGCGCTGGACCAATGCGCGATACGCACCATAGAGCTTGCGCACCAACGGGTCCTTGCCGCGAAAATGGTCGGCAATTTTCACCCGCACGCAAGAGTGGTACATGTTGCGGGTGACGAAGCGGTGACCGCAGCGGGGGCACTTCCAGAGCGGCCTCTTCCTGGGAGTCATGAAAGCTCCTTGGGCGCGACGATATCAGCCCGAAACGAAAAGAGACGCAGCAAGCTGCGTCTCTACAGGGCAGACGTAGACTATGACGCGGTCCCGGGCTTCTCGGTGGGTTGGGCCCAGCCGGCTGGCTTCAGTGCTACGTTCAAGAAGTACGCCAGGACGCCGGCTGCGATCAACCACATGCCGAAGGCGAAGGCACTCATGCCGAGGACCTGCTCGGTTTCGCTGCGCACCACGGAAAACCCCAGCAGCAGCAAGGGCGTCACCCCCACCGCAACCGCCCCGAACATTCCGCCCGGCACCCGGAAGGCGCGCGGCAGTTCGGGTTCTCGGACGCGGAGCACTACCAGGGCGACGAACTCCAGCATCAGGCTGGCGCCGTAAAGCAGAATGTCTATGGTCACCAGCCGGGCGAAGCCCAATCCCAGGCAAAGTGCCCATCCAATGGCGCAGACCACGATGGAGACCCACGGCGCCCGGGACCGCGGATGCAACTTGCCAAATACACTCGGCAACATGCCGTCCTGGGCCATGGCCAGCGGCAGGCGTGAGTAGCTCATGACCAGGGCGTTAAACATGCCGAAGGCGCTCATCATGCCGCCCAGGACAAGCCCTACGCGCAGCAGCGGGCCGCCGAGCAGTCCGGCGATGTCGGCCCAGGACCCGGTTTCCCAGGCGCCGGCTGGCAGTCCGGTCATCCACACCGCGGCCACCGGCACGACATAACAGAAGGCAACGATAACCACCGCGGCCAGCATGGCGCGCGGGTAGGTGCGCTGCGGCCGTTCCACTTCAGTGGCGATGGTGGAGGCGTTGTCCCAGCCCATGTAATTCCACATGGCGATGAGTAGGCCGCCGATAAGGTCAACTGTAGATGTCGTGGGTGTAGTAACGGCGTGAAATAGCGCTCCGTACTTAAACGGGGCCAGCACCACCATCACCGCGAACGGCGCCGAAAGCAGGAAGAAGAGCCAGAGTGATGTCGTTGAGACCACCTTCACTCCGGCGATATTGAGAAGCGTGCAAACGATGACAACCGCGAGTCCGACCACCACCCCGCGATGGCCCTCGGCGAACCAGGGAAACATGCGGGTCAGGTAAAGCACAAACAGGGTCGGGTAGATTGCCATGTCGAAGATCGAGGCAACCAGCGACAACCAGGCTTCCTGAAATCCCCAGAAGTTGCCCATCGCCCGGCGCACCCAGGCGTAGTAGCCGCCCTCGTGGGGCAGGGCGCTGGAGAGCTCGCCGATCATGAAGGCGGTGGGCAGGCTCCAGAGAATCGGGGTCAGCAGCAGGAAGAGGACGGCGCGTCCGTAACCGGCGCCGTGCACGATGTCCTCGATGCCGTAAGTGCCGCCCGACACCATGAAGAAGGTGGCGGCCACCAGCGGCCACAAGGTCAGACGAACCGATTTTTTCCTGGAGGGGACGGCAAAAGGATGCTGCTCAGGCTGGGTGTGCGCGGTAGCGGTGGCCAATTTCTATGGCTTCCTCCTCGAGCGACTCACTCTCACCACCCCGTCTCCCTTGTTGCGGGGCTCGCGGTTGCACGCGATTCCGCGCATTCGGTGGAGTTAGTTCGCAAGCGCAGAATACGGCAAAAATCGACTCCTGTGGAAAAAATCTTGAAAGATTTTTTTGTCGGAGGACGCGGGCCGGACGTAATCGGGAAGCACGAGCCGACAGCCCGGATTGGGAGGGGTCAGACGTTCTTCCAAAGTTCCGCCCGCGGGTCCTCGGGGTTCAAGCGGGCCAACTCGCGCAGCAGTTCCTTGGTCTTCTCGTCGTGGGGCATGGGGACGGTGACCTTAATTTCGACGATCTCGTCTCCGCGGACGCCTTCCCTGGTCGCCGAAGGCACACCTTTCTCGCGCAGCCGCAGCTTCTGTCCGGACTGGGTGCCAGGGGGGATCTTGAGCAGGGTGCGGCCATCAATGGTGGGAACCTCGATCTTGGAGCCCAGTGCGGCCTCAGTAGCGGTGACGGGCACGGTCAAGTGGATGTCGTCACCCTCGCGGTGGAAGACGGGGTGGTCCCCGGCACGGATGATGACATAGAGGTCACCGGCAGGGCCCCCACGCACGCCGGCGTTGCCCTTGCCGGCAATGCGGATGCGCTGGCCATCGCGCGTGCCGGCCTTGATGCGGACTTCCAGAGGCTCGGTTTGTTCAATGCTGCCCTCGCCATGACAGTTGGGGCATGTTGAGATGTTCTTGCCCGTCCCGCTGCAGCGGGGACAGGTGACATTGAACTTCATCCGGCCGCCAGTCTGCGTGACTTCACCCTTGCCGCCGCATTCGGGACAGGGGCCTGCGCCCTCGACATAGCCGTGGCCGCGGCACTGGCTACAGGCGTCGCGACGGTTGAGGTTCAGGCGCATCACTCCACCGCGGATGGCGGTCCAGAAGGGGACGTTGACCTGGTACTCCAGATCCGAACCAGGCTCGGGGCCTTCTTGGGGGGCAGCGCCGCGACCGCCGAACATTCCAGAGAAGATGTCGCGGAACCCGCCCCCGCCGCCCGGTTTCTGGGCGCGACCACCCTCAAACAGGTCGGAAAAGTCGAAGCCCCCGAAGTCGAAATGGACACCCTGAGGCCCGCCTGCGGCGGGTTGGCCTCCGGGGAAGCCACCGGCGCCGCCGCCGGCGCGAGCGTAGGCCTCGGCCGTGGCGGCATCAATATTGTCGGAGTAGAAGCCGACCTGGTCGTAGATCTTGCGCTTCTTGGGGTCGGAGAGGACGTCGTTGGCCTCGGAGATAGCCTTGAACTTCTCCTCCGCAGCCTTGTCGCCGGGGTTGACGTCGGGATGGTACCTGCGGGCAAGTTTGCGGAAAGCCTTCCGGATGTCCTCGCCGGAGGCGGACTTCTTCACGCCGAGGAGGTCGTAGTAGTCCTTTTTGGCGGTGGTGGGCATTTATGCTGCGATCTACCTTACCACTTGTCATCCTGAGGGGTGCCCCACCCTTCCCGCGCTTTTTGCGGGAGGGTGGGGGTTTTGAGCTTGTTCCAAAGTCAAAATCCCCGCCCTGTCTCGCCAAAAACCGGCGAGACAAGGACGGGGCACCCTGCATCAACCAACTTACTTCTTGTCCTCCACATCCACGTACTCAGCGTCGATGACGCCCTCGTCTTTCTTTTTGGCATCTCCATCGCCGCCGGCCGGGCCGTGGCTTGCACTCGGTCCAGGACCCGCACCCGGCGCGCCTTGCGGCTGGGCGGCCTTGTACATCTGCTCGGCCAGCTTGTGCGAGGCCTTGGTCAGGTTCTCGCGGGCCTTGTCCATCTGGCTTTTGTCGTTCGATTCCAGCGCCTTCTTGGCATCGGCAATCGCGTTTTCGACGTCGCCCCGCTCAGAGCCCGAGATCTTGTCGCCGTGCTCGCGCAGCATCTTCTCCACGCTGTAAACCATGGAATCGAGCTGGTTGCGCGACTCGATCTCCTCGCGCCGCGCCTTGTCTTCGGCGGCGTGCGCGTCGGCGTCCTTGGCCATGCGCTCGACTTCCTCTTTCGACAGGCCGGAAGACGACGTGATCGTAATCTTCTGGTCCTTGCCCGTGGCCATGTCTTTCGCGGTCACGTTGAGGATGCCGTTGGCGTCAATGTCGAAGGTCACCTCGATCTGGGGCACGCCGCGCGGGGCCGGCGGCAGGCCGGTCAGGTGGAACTTGCCCAGAGTCCGGTTCTGCCCCGCCATGGGGCGCTCGCCCTGCAGCACGTGGACTTCAACCGAGGTCTGGCTGTCCGCCGCAGTCGAGAACGTCTCCGTCTTGCGGGTCGGGATCGTCGTGTTGCGCGGGATCATCGCCGTGGCCACGCCGCCCAGAGTCTCGATCGCCAGGGTCAGCGGAGTGACGTCGAGCAGGAGCAGGTCCTTGACCTCGCCGCCCAGCACGCCGCCTTGAATCGCAGCGCCCACCGCAACTACTTCGTCCGGGTTGACGCCCTTGTGGGGCTCCCGCCCGAACAGTTCTTTCACCAGCGCCTGGATGCGAGGCATACGGGTCTGGCCACCGACCAGCACCACTTCGTTGATCTTGCTGGCGTCGATGCCGGCATCGCGCATGCACTGCTTGCACGGGCCGACCGACTTCTGAATGATGTCCTCGACCATGGACTCCAGCTTCGCCCGGGTCATCTTCTTGACCAGGTGCTTGGGGCCGCTGGCGTCGGCGGTGATGAAGGGCAGGTTGATCTCAGTCTCCATGGTGGTGGAGAGTTCGATCTTGGCCCGCTCGGCGGCGTCGCGCAGACGCTGCAGCGCCATTTCGTTGCCCTTACCGCGCAGATCGAGGCCTTCATCTTTCTTGAATTCCTCGATGAGCCAGTCCACGATGCGCTGGTCAATGTTGTCGCCGCCCAGGTGGGTGTCACCGTTGGTGGCTTTGACTTCGATGACGCCTTCGCCGACTTCGAGAATCGAAATATCGAAGGTGCCGCCGCCGAAGTCGTACACGGCGATGGTCTCGTCCTTCTTCTTGTCGAGACCGTAGGCGAGCGCGGCTGCCGTGGGCTCGTTGATAATGCGCTTCACCTCGAGCCCGGCGATTTTGCCCGCGTCCTTGGTGGCCTGGCGCTGGGCGTCGTTGAAGTACGCCGGCACAGTGATGACCGCATCGGTGACCTTCTCGCCGAGATAGTCCTCCGCCGCTTTCTTGAGCTTCTGCAGGATCATGGCAGACACCTGTGGAGGCGTATGCTCCTTGCCCTGAGCTACCACGGCCACGTGATCGCCCGACTGGACGACCTTGAACGGGACCATCTTCATTTCTTCCGTGACTTCATCGAAGCGGCGGCCCATGAACCGCTTGATCGAGTAAATCGTGTTCTCCGGGTTGGTGATGGCCTGGCGCTTGGCGACCTGCCCCACCAGCCGCTCGCCGGTCTTGGTGAAACCGACGACCGAAGGCGTGGTTCTCCCGCCCTCTTCGTTGGGAATGACCTTGGGCTCGCCGCCCTCCATGACGGCCACGCAGGAGTTGGTGGTGCCGAGGTCAATACCGATAATCTTGCCCATGACTGGATCCTCCTGAAACTATAAGTGCTTTACAATCAATATGATTATGGATGCAGCCAACACCATGCTAAGACTTGAGTGAGTTGCTGTCAAGGTTTAGATGCTGGAGGGAGTCGGAGGGATGCGGGAGGGCAAATTGATTCTCCCGCGTTTGATACTTTAGAAATCCATGCGGCCTTGGGAACATGACCCACCCCCGATTCTTTACAAATATCTTGGCCCCGATCGCCTCGACGTTCTGATCAACTGCCGTATCCGCTTCAGCCAACGCACAGCGTTCCATGATGACCATGAGCTTCAGCCGGACTACGCAAGCTTCGGAAGCGAAGGCGAGATTTGGGAGATGTTGCTTTACCATCAGATCCTGCACCCGGAATCGAAGCCCATCGCACCAGGAATGTCGCTGCCCCATTTCGTCGAACTCGTTGCGAGGGATCCGAGATTGCAAGAGCGTGTAAAGCAAATAGCCATTTCGAGCATGAAGAGCCCAGACGAGATGGGTGTGTTGTGTTTGACAGCAAATGCTGATTCGACCGATATGTGGAACGAGTACGCAGCAGATGGCACTGGTTTTGTGCTTGGCTTTCAAACTGGACATCCCGGATTCGAGAGCCTTTCAACGCCGGGAAAGTTGGGGAAGGTCGACTACAGCGATGAACCATTTGGGTCCTATTTAGGTGCTGCTTTTGACCATGGTGCCGGTACCTTCTATAGGAAGCGCATGAATTACGCCTGTGAACAAGAATGGCGATGTATTCGAATGTTGAAACAGTTAGAGCGCAATGCGGGAGAGATCTACCTTGCGCAACTCGATCCGGCAGCAATTCAGGGAATCGTCATAACCGACCGTTGCTCCATCCAAGTGGAGCTACGTCATCTCGTACAAGAGGATTACCGCTATCAACACCTGGAGATCGCCATCCGGGGGCAAATACTATGAGCTTTTCTTTGGGGCGGTGCCCGAATTGGGTACGGTCGTACCCAACATGGGTACACAGAGTCAGCAGGAATTCCTGGATTCGATCCTCTCAACTGTCACGAAGATTCGAAACGGGGACTTCGTCTAGTCGTACTTCTCCACCCGGATCGCCTTCCGCTCCCATCCCGTGCCTTTCAGCAGTTCCCGGTTGGCCTTAATCATCTTGTCCAGGCCGCAGATGTAGGCGTGCAGGTCGGTGGGGCCTTGGGCGATTCCAGGGACATGCGGACATACGCCGGGCCGCGCGGGGCGAGCGGCTACTCCTCGCGTCCCTCATCGGCTTCCTTCAGAAAGTACATCATCGCGGAGGGCGAGACGATGCGGGTGGATTTGTGACGTTTCAGAGATTGGAGCGCTTTGTCGCCCGTCACAAGGAAATCGGCGGCGCTGGCTTCGCCGAGCGCGAGCAGGTAGCTGTCTTTCGGGTCGGGCGCGACCGGGCCGGGAGGCAGGTCATCGCAGAAGAGGGAAAAGTCCCCCAGCCCCGCCGCCAGCAGTTCGACGGCGCTGGCTCGAAGTTTCGCCTTGAAGAACGGACGGCTCGCGACCTCTCTGAATTCCGTGATCAGATCCTTACACGAGACGAGCGTGAACCGGCTCCGCTCCCATGCGTCAAGCAGCTTCGTCGGCGCCCCATGCGCAATCAGCAGACCGGAAAGCAGCACATTCGTGTCCAGGATGATGCGCATCAGGAGCGTTTAGCGCGGGCCCGGTAGCGTTTTGCGCGCACTTCGTCCACGGCCTCGTCGATCATGTTCTGCAACTTGTCGGACGGGACATCGGCGAAGGCTTCTCGCGCTTCCCGCACCGTCTGATGGAAGATGCGCCAGCGCACGGCTTCTTCAATGAACTTCGAAAGATCGCCTTTCTTCATGCCCTGCGCGCCGAGGTAGGAGCGCAAGGCAAGATCGGCCTGTCTCGACCAGGTAATGGTCAGGCGCGTGGTTTCCGGTTCGGTCAGACCATTCTTTGTCATATAAGCACCTATCTGACTACGATCTTAGATGACTATATGACGATTGTCGAGGGCGGCTGGCACCTAAGCGCTCCTAGTGTCAGAAAAGAAACGCCGGACTTGCCCCTGTGAACTGTCCCGAGGATTGCGCGACTGGATTTGTCTAGTCGTACTTCTCATACCGGATCGCTTTCCGGTCCCAGCCCAGGCCCTTCAGCAGGTCCCGGTTGGCTTTGATCATCTTGTCCAGGCCACAGATGTAGGCGTGCAGATCGGCGCGGCCCCCGACGATGTCCGTGACGTGCTCTTGAACGTATCCGCGCAGACCGTTCCATCCGGGCCCACCCCGGCTCAGGGTGGGCAGGTAGTGGAAGTTCGTATGGGCGGCTGACAGGCTAAGAAATTCCTCGTGGTAGTAGATGTCTTTTTCGTAGCGGCTGCCAAAGAGCAGCCAGAGCTGACGGCCTTCGTGGCGCGCCGGGTCGGCCAGCAGCCAGTGCAGCATGGAGCGAAATGGCGCGATGCCGGTTCCGGTGGCGATGAACAGGGTGTCGCGCATCGGCGGGCGCAGGATGAAGTCTCCGAACGGCCCCTGGCAGGTGATTTCAGCACCTTCTTTCAGGTCGCACAGGAAGTTGGACATGAAGCCGTCCTGCACCCGGTTGAGGCAGAGCGCGAAGCGGTTGCCGTCGGGCGGCGAAGCGATGGAATAAGCGCGGGTGATCTCCTCGCCGTCGGGTTTGTTGGCCTTGAGCGAGAGCCATTGCCCCGGAACGAAGCCAAAGCGGGTCAAATTCACCACCTCAAATTCGAGGTGTTTGGTCTGTTCTGAAAGTGGAACAGAACGGACGAGGCGCGCAGCGAAGGTTTGGAACGGGGCCATCTGCTATATGGATGACGCTGACACCGGGACCGGTGCGCGTAAGAACTCCTGGCGGCGTCCGTGCCGCTGCATGCCAACACGGGGTCCTTCGACTCCGCATGTGCTGCGCTGCGCGCAGTACATGCTCCGCTCAGGATGACAAATCTCAGTTATTCCACGGTGACCGACTTCGCCAGATTGCGGGGTTGGTCCACGTCGCAGCCGCGGCGCACGGCGATGTGGTAGGCCAGCAGCTGCAGGGGCACGATTTCGAGAATCGGCGACAACTCTTCCGGAGCGGGTGGAATGTAGAGCACGTGGTCGGCGGCTTCTTTGATCTCTTCGTCGCCTTCGGTCGCCAGGGCGATAACTACGCCGGAGCGGGCTTTGACTTCCTTCAAGTTGGAAATCGTCTTCTCGTAGCGAACCATGGAGAGCGGTTCTTTGGGATCGCGGGTGGCGACGATGACAACTGGAAGATTTTCGTCAATGAGCGCGTTGGGACCGTGCTTCATCTCGCCGGCGGGGTAGCCTTCAGCATGAATGTAGGAAATTTCCTTCAGCTTGAGGGCGCCTTCGAGGGCGATGGGATAGTGAATGCCGCGGCCGAGAAAGAGGAAATCCTGGGCGCGGACATATTCCTTGGCCAGGTCTTCGCAGGCTTCTTCGTGGGTGAGCAAATGCTCGAGCTTGCCCGGGATGCGGGTAAGTTCCTGCACGGCATCTTTGGCCTGCTCTGCATTGATGGTGCCGCGCAGTTGCGCGAGGTAAAGAGCGAACAGATACAGCGCCGTGAGTTGGGCGGTGAAGGCCTTGGTGGAGGCTACGCCGATTTCCGGACCGGCGTGGGTGTAGATGGTCCCGGCGGCCTCGCGCGTGATCATGGAGCCTACGACATTGCAGATGGCAATCGTCTTGGAG
Source organism: Terriglobales bacterium (assembly GCA_035542575.1). Taxonomy (GTDB): domain Bacteria; phylum Acidobacteriota; class Terriglobia; order Terriglobales; family Acidobacteriaceae; genus JAIQET01. The sequence goes on from DATKLE010000128.1 coordinate 27,337, forward strand.
CCTTTGGCCTTGGCCTCCCGCTGGGCGGCGATGGTGTCGGCGGTTTCGCCCGACTGCGAGATCAGCATGGTCAAAGTATCAGGGGCGATGATGGGGTCGCGATAGCGCCATTCGCTGGCATAGTCCACTTCGACCGGCAGACGCGCCATGCGCTCCACCATGAATTTGCCGGCCTGGGCGGCGTGCCAACTGGTGCCGCAGGCGGCGATGTTGAGCTTCTTCGCCGCGCGGAACTCGGCCTCGCTGATCTCCATCTCGTCGAGGAAGACGTGTCCGGTCTCCTGCGAGATCCGTCCCAGCGTGGTGTCGCGGACGGCGCGGGGCTGCTCGTAAATCTCCTTGAGCATGAAATGCTTGAACCCGCCCTTTTCCGCCATGATCGGGTCCCAGGTGACATGCTGGACCTGGCGGACGATGGGCTGGCCGTTGAAGTCGGTAAGCTGCACGCCGTCTGGGGTGATGACGGCGAGATCGCCGTCGGCGAGGAAGAACAGATCGCGGGTGTGGTAGAGGATAGCTGGCACATCGGAGGCGACGAAATACTCGTCCTTACCCAGGCCGATGACCGCCGGAGGGCCATTGCGGGCGGCCACGATCTTGTTGGGTTCGTCCACCGCGATGACGGCGAGTGCGAATACGCCGGAGAGCTGTCCGACGGTCTTGCGCACCGCCTCTTCCAGCGAGGGATGATGGCCGTTGCCGGTCTTCATAAAGTACTTCTCGACCAGGTGGGCGATAACTTCAGTGTCGGTCTCGGTCGTGAACTTGTGGCCTTCCTCGATCAGCTTCCTCTTGAGAGTGACGTAGTTCTCGATGATGCCATTGTGCACGACCACAACGCGGCCGGTGCAGTCGCGATGCGGGTGGGCATTCTCTTCGGTGGGGCGGCCGTGGGTGGCCCAGCGGGTGTGGCCGATGCCGTAGGTGCCGTCGAGCGGCTTGAGGCGGATGACCTCCTCGAGGTTGCGCAGCTTGCCCTCGGCACGGCGGATCTGCAGACCCTCGCCATTGCCTGAGACGGCGATGCCCGCCGAGTCGTAACCGCGATACTCCAAGCGCTTCAGCCCGTCAATGATTACCGGCACCACGCGCTTCTTGCCGACATATCCCACAATGCCGCACATGTGAAACTCCTTGCCCCATCACCCTAACCCAGTTGAGGGGCCTGAGCAATTTGATTCCGTGGCTACCGCAGGCGGTTCCAGGGGAGTGCCAGTCAGGAGCGCCGCTAGTCCTCGAGGGAGAAACGAAATTCTTCAATCACCGGGTTGGTCAGGACATCGCGGGCAATGCGCGCCACCTCGGACTCAGCTTCGGCCCGGGTCAGGCCGCCGTCGAGCGTCAGCTCAAAATACTTGCCCTGGCGGACCTCCTCCAACCCCTTGAATCCCAACTTCTTTAGCGCTCCGTGGATGGTCTTACCCTGGGGATCCAGAACGCTTTTCTTCAACGAAACGTAAACGTAGGCTTTCATGAGGGGGAACCCATATTATACGTCAGAACCCCGGGCGGGCGCCCACAAACTACCGGCTATCCCGAGCGGGCGAGGCGTGCATCCAAGTCGGCGAGCGCATTCTCCAAGATCTGGCGATGATGAGGATGGTGCGCCGCCTGGAGTTGCTGCAGGATGTGTTTGCGGGCGAGAAGCAAACCCTCTTTCTGCTGCCGGGCACCGGCCTGCTGGGGCGTGAGCCGTTCTCGTGGCGTGGAAGCCGTGGCGGCTTCCGCCTGCTGTTGCTCGACTGCCTTACTCTCCCAGCCGCGCGCCATAGCAGCGATTATATCCGGCCGAATCCGAGTTTTAAGCTTGCGGGAGGGGAGTCTGGTAGTTCGCTGAAACACGAAGAAATACAAGGAGATATAGCTAAGTCCGGGGTGCGCGAGAGTGCGTCTGAGAGCAAAAATCTCTTTGCGGTGGGGTCAAATTCGTTCTATCATCGCGGGTCTCCCGGAGGCACCGGTCGTGACGCCAATAACGGGTACGGGGCGATGAGCTTTAGGTAGAAGCATAAGGAACGGAGAAAAGGGGAGGAGCCATACTCAACGCCGGACTTCATTTGCGGGCCACCCGTGAACGTCTCGGGCTCACCATGCGGGACGTGGAGAGTGCTAGCGTGCGCATCGCGGAGAAGCACGGCAGTGATGAGTTTGCCATCAGCCCGAGCCGCCTCTCAGACATGGAGACCAAGGGGTTGGTGCCCAGCATTTTCCGTTTGTATTCGCTGGCCGTGATCTACCGGCACGATCTGCGCGAGATCCTGTCGTGGTACGGGATTGACATAAACGGGGCCGCAGCAGACCTGAAATTGAGCGCTCCGCGGAAATCCCACGTCGCGGACGTTCTGCAGAGCGCGGCGGTGTTGCAGATGCCAACCAGGCTGGATCCGGCGTTCGATCCGCGGCGGACGACGAATCTGGGGCGCATGGTAGAGCAGTGGGGGTTGGTGCCGGTGGCGTACCTCGCTCAGTTCGCCAACACCAACTACACTTATGGATATATTGGCAGCGAAGATTTCACCATGTACCCGCTGCTGCCGCCCGGGACCTTTCTGCAGATTGATGAGTCCAAGAACCGCGTCCAGTCCGGAGTGTGGCGCTCGGAGTTCGAGCGTCCCATTTATTTTGTGGAGACGCGAGAGGGGTTTACCTGCTGCTGGTGCACGCTGAAGGGAGACACGATTACGCTGCAGCCGCATTCGCTCTCCCCGGTTGCAGTAAGAGTGCTGCGGCATCCGCAGCATGCGGAGGTAATCGGGCAGGTGGTGGGCATCGCAGTCAGGCTGGGGGATTGGCGTCCGGTCGAGACTTTACCAGACTCAAAAGAGCGTGCAGCACTGAACTGAAGTGGCGGGCCGAGCCCCCACCCAAGTCCTGCGGCAGCAGGACGGGCAAGTGGTTCCGCAGATTTTCCACGTATTCCGCCGGCGGGGTATGCGAGGCCTCGCTGGATACCTCAACATCACCTCGCAGCGTGCGCAACGAAGTCCGCAGGACCCTCAGAAAAAGCAGGCTATGAGCCTCGGCGAGCGCCTGTTGCGCAGGGCCGTCGCCGTAGACCCGGGCCAGTCCCCAGTGTGAGTAAGCGCCTTCCTTCGGGTTACGCAAGCTGGAGAGATACTCCAACTTTCCCACGATCCCCGACACCGCAGCCAAAGTCGTCGCTAGCAGGTCTTCGAGCGCGGACTTCAAGGTCATGGTTTCTGTTCCGATTTCAGAAAATCAGACGATTCGGAACCGGATGCCGCAAGTAGCACAGCGCCCTTCAAAGTATCACGGTCGAACCACCCAAAACCACCTGAAAAAGGAGTTCTACCGTGAAAAAGAGACTGCTGCTGATTCTGTCAACCGCCGCTGTGCTTGCTGGCATGCTTTCCATCCCAGCGATCGTGAGGGCCGATGGAGGTCCTGGGACGGACTGCCCGAAGACGCAACTGTGCAAGCCGTAGTGGGCCAGCTGCGGCTGGGTAAGTGGACCTGGCCGCAGCACAGGATAGGATGTGGGCGACCTATAGGTAGAATAGGGATTGCGAGTGCGAACTGGTAGGGATATAGTAAGCTCCGCAAGTTATGTACCCGCACTCCTTTTTGTGGCACTACCTGTGGGTCGCCCCATACGCCATACAGGCGATCATACTCGCGGTCATGCTGCGGCGCAGGTTGTGGCACGAATTTCCGGTGTTCTTCGCCTACACGGGATTCGAGATCGTGCAGGGCGGAGTTCTTTTTGCTCTGGATCACAACGGGGGGGTATCGCCGCACCAGTACTGGGAAGTGTACTGGGTAGCCCAGGTGCTGAGCATCGCACTGCGTTTCGCGGTCATCTATGAGATCTTCGCCCATATTTTCCGGCCTTATGCGGCCCTCGGGGAACTGAGCCGGATTGTGTTCCGCTGGGCCAGCGTGTTGCTGATACTGGTGGCGCTGGTCGTGGCCGCCTATGCGCCCGGGGATGCTACCCTACCGATACTTTCCGGGGTAAATGTGGTTGGCCGCGCCGTCGGTCTGGTGCAGAGCGGCCTGATGGTCTTCCTTTTTCTGTTTTCCTCCTATTTCGGGCTATCGTGGAGAAGTTTCGTCTACGGCATTGCCCTGGGCATGGGTATCTTTGCGAGTGTGGATTTGGCGACGTCGGCCATCCGCGTGGCGACCGGCTTGGGTGAGGGCACTTATGTTCTCAGTTTTGTGACCATGGCTGCCTATCACTGCTGCGTGGTGATCTGGCTGGTCTACCTTCTGGCTCCCGAAGTTGCCGCGCAGACGGTAAAAGAATTACCAGAACACAACCTTGAGGAGTGGAATACGGCGCTACAGCGCCTGCTCACGCGATGATGCTTGCTCTAATTCTCGTTGTGCTGTCGTTCGCAGCGTTGGTGCTGTTCTTGTACGCAGCACGGGGGCGAAGTGTCCGGGTGAGTAAGCCCGACGACCTGGTTGGAAGCACGCGGCCGGTGGATCTTGAAGCGTTTCGCAACCTGGTTGATCCCGAGGAAGAAGAATTCTTACGCGCCAACCTGCCTGCGGACGAGTATTGTGCCATCCGGAGAGAACGCTTGCGCGCGGCGGCGGACTACATCGGCTGCGCGAAGCACAATGCGGCCATCTTGTTGCGGCTAGGCGAAGCGGCGCGCCAGCATCCCGATCCTCAGATCGCCGAGGCTGGACGACAATTGGTGGATAGCGCCTTGCGCCTCCGCCTGTACAGCTTGCCGGCCCTGGCCAGGTTGTATGTGGGGATGACTCTGCCCCAGTTGCGCCTGTCGCCGGCGGGCATACTGGAAAGCTACCAACACCTCAGCGGACTGGCGACCCGGCTGGCGGTGATGCAAAATCCGGCGCGTGCGTCCCGGGTCGCAGCCGTCCTCTGAGTTTCCGATTCGGGATCTGCCGGCCCCAAGGCCGCGTCGGGCGCGGGCCTTCGGCGGTCTCCTCCCCTGGCTAAGCTCCGGACAAACGTTGTTCTGAAATCAGAACAGGATGATCCGGCGTGTTTCTGGCGCAGCTATTTCGCGTATCCTGCCCACCAGCGGTAAATCCGCAACTGGCCGAAGTGTGCATGCGGCGAGCCGCTCTTTGGAGCGGAGCAGCGTGTGTCAGCGGATCGCGCGTGAAGGTCGCGGTTAGGAAAACGGCCCGGAAAGTCGGTGGAACTAGCCCATGGGCTTCGAGCGCCACTACGAAGCATTGCTGGCGATGGCGGACATCATGGTCCACCATCGCAGCCTGCCTGAACTCTTCTCTGAGCTGGCGAAGCGATTGCACGAAGTAACCGCTTTTGAGCTTGCCAGCTGTGCCCTCCACGATCCCGAGAAGCAGGTGATGCGCTTGCACATCTGGGAAGGCACGGGCTCGGCCCACGTCCCCGTCGAAATACCAGTGGAGAGCAGTCCCAGCGGGTGGGTATGGCAGAACCAGCAGCCCATGGTCGTGGGGGATTTGCAGGCGGAGGAGAATTTTGCCCCGGTGTTCCGCCTCTTCCGTGAGATGGGATTGCGTTCGTATTGCGTGATGCCTCTGACTACGGCACAAGGCCGCCTGGGGGCGCTGGGTTTGGGCAGTTCACGGGTGAATGCCTACCAGGAAGACGACCTGCGTCTGCTGCGGCGGGTGGCAGAACTGGCCGCGGTGGCGGTGGAAAATTCCCTGACCCGGCAGGCCCTGCACGAAGAGAAGGAGCGGCTGCACACGTTATTACAGATCAACCGGCCGCTGGTTTCGAGCCTCGACCTGCGGCAGCTGTTTGCCGCAATTTCGGAGAGCCTGCAGCGGGCGATGCGAGTGGACTACGCCAGCCTGGCGTTATATGAGCCGGAGGCCAACAGCCTTCGAGTCTACCCGCATGATCTCCCGCCGGAGGGGACGGAAGCGGCGTACAGCATCGCAGCTTCCGACTCGATCGCCGGGCACGCGTTACGGGAGGGGAAAGTCAAGTTCTTCAATCCGGGTGACCCGCAGACAGAACCGTCGCTGAGGGTGGGGGGACTGTTCCAACCGGGGGTCCAGTCCGGCTGCTGCGTGCCGCTGATAACTCCCAAGGGTCCGCTGGGGACCCTGAACCTGGTTACCAAGAACGGCTATCTCTTCACGCCGGCAGATATCGATGTTCTCAACCAGGTGGCGTCGCAGGTGGCGATTGCGCTGGACAACGCGCGCGCCTACCGCGAAATCGCGGAACTGAAGGACAAACTGGCCAAAGAGAAGCTTTACCTGGAAGATGAGATTCTCTCCGAACTGAATTTTGAAGAAATCATCGGCGAGAGCCCGGCGCTGAAAAGGGTGCTGGCGCAGGCCAAGGTCGTCGCCCCGAGCGACGCCACTGCGCTGGTTTTGGGGGAGACGGGGACGGGCAAGGAGTTGATCGCGCGCGCCATCCACCGCATGAGCTCGCGCAAGGACGGGAGTTTCGTCAAGCTGAACTGCGCCGCCATCCCCACCGGGCTGCTGGAAAGCGAACTGTTTGGGCACGAGAAGGGCGCATTTACCGGAGCCATCAGCCAGAAGATTGGCCGCCTGGAACTGGCCGACAAGGGTACGCTGTTCCTGGACGAGGTGGGCGATATCCCTCTGGAACTGCAACCCAAACTGCTGCGGGTTTTGCAGGACCAGGAGTTCGAACGGTTGGGCAGCACGCGCACGGTGCGTGTAAACATACGCCTGATTGCCGCCACCAACCGGGACCTGGCAAAGAGCGTGGCCAGCCGTGAATTTCGCAGTGACCTGTTTTACCGCCTGAATGTTTTTCCGATTCGCATCCCACCCCTGCGGGAGCGCAAGACCGACATTCCGATGCTCGTGCGCTACTTCGTGCAGAAATTTGCCCGCCGCATGAGCAAGCACATCGAAACTATCCCCACGGAAACCATGAATGCCTTGACGAGCTGGGAATGGCCCGGCAATGTGCGGGAACTGGAGAACTTCATCGAGAGGTCGGTGATCCTCTCCAGCGGTCCGATTTTGACGGTACCGCTGGCGGAGTTGCGGCCCATCTATGAGCAGCCTTCCCGGAGCAGCACCCTGGAAAGCCTGGAGCGAGAGCACATCATCCGCACCCTGCGAGAAACCCGTGGTGTGATTTCGGGGGCGAAGGGCGCGGCAGCGCGGCTGGGGCTGAAACGCACGACCCTGCAATCCCGGATTCAACGGATGGGGATCTCGCGTGCCGACTACGAAAGCTGACCCGGCCGGAGCGAAATGAGGAAAATCGTCCCAACCTGGTGACGCTGTGTCGGCAGGTTGCCGCGCCATCGTCATTCCGGAGAGCGGAAATGTGAGCCGGTCTGCTTGCGGCAGTCATAACCCCTCCTGTTTACAACGAAGTAGTCGTCCTCCGCGGTTTGGAAGCCGGACTGCCCGCGCACTGGGGGTTTCGGGGCGAGTCGAGGTGCAATGCTCAGGATCCACATAGAGGAGACATGCAACTGCGCAGCACTCCGCTTAGAAGGCAGACTGGCGGGCGCCTGGGTGCAGGAACTGGAGCGCTGCTGTCAGGTTTTCTTAAGGCCACCGCAGAACCAGGCTCTGGTAATCGAACTGGACGCTTTGACGTTTGTGGACGAAGAGGGAAAGTCTCTACTGCGAGAGATGCACGAGGCCGGCGCCACCCTGGTAGGCCGGGGCGCTCAGTGCCGTTATCTGGTCGAGCAAATTCAGCAGCAGCAACAGCAGCAGCAGCGGACGGGATAAGAAAAAGCATGGCGGGGGACCAGGACAACCCGGCCCAACAGGTGTCCGTCGATCCACTTTACTTGTTTGCGTGCGGCCTGCTTTGGCATAGGAGGACTGACGCTGACGCCGGCTGGGAGTTGGTTCGTGGCCTGAAGTCTGAGGACAGAGAGGTGCGCGCGATCGCCAGGGCATTGCTGGCGAAGGCACAGAATTTACGACTTCCTGCCGCGACTGAGCGCGCGCCGGACGTGGCAAGAGGGGAAGTGTCCGGATTGGATAGAAACCTTAGCTTGATTGAGGTGGTGAGGATGAATACTCCCTACGGACTGGAAATCGTCGATAGCTGTCTGCATTGCAACCTGCGAATCGAGTCGTGCTTCTGCAATCTTTCTAAGGAAATGTTGAGGTCCTTCAGCGCCGCCAGTCATCAGGCCACCTACCCAGGAGGCGCTTTGCTGTTTGTGGAAGGGCAGACTCCCCGCGGCGCTTACGTGCTGTGTTCGGGCAAGGTAAAGCTGTCGACCACCTCCCGGGAGGGCAAGGTACTAATTCTCAAGATTGCGCGACCGGGCGAGGCGTTGGGCCTGAGCGCGGCCATCTCCGGGACATCGTATGAACTCACAGCCGAGACGGCGGGGCCCTGCCAGGTCACTTTCATCGAACGCGATGCGTTCATCAAGCTATTGGAAAGGAACGGCGAACTGGGACTGCGTGCGGCCCAGGCCTTGAGTTGGGAGTTCCAGTCGGCCTACCGCGACATTCATGAACTGGTGCTGGGACGTTCTTCGGCAGGAAAGCTGGCTCGACTGCTTCTCTCCTGGACGAGCGGCCGGGAGGACGCCAGAAGCGAGATTCGGGTGCGGGCCACGCTGACCCATGAGGAAATGGCGCAGATGATTGGGGCCTCGCGCGAGACCGTGACGCGCGTGCTGAGCGACCTTAAGAAGAAGGACTGGATTCGCTTGGATGGGTCGGTGCTGGTCATCCGGAACAGGATGGCGTTGGAAGCGCTGGCGGCGTAGATTTCAGTGGGGTGCAAACGGCGGCCGGGGGGAAATGTTCCCGGCCGCCCCATTCTTAGAAGTGAAATCCCAACTCCGCCGTGTAGGTACGCGGCGTGACGAAGTGGGTCCCGCTGAAGGTGGAGAGGAAGTTGTAAAGCGCTTTCTTGTTGGTGAGGTTGATGACGGTGAAACCAAGACTCCATTTGTAACGGTCCGTGCGGAACAGGTTATCGTCGCCGACGCTGAGGTCGAACAGGTGCCGCGGAGCGATGCGTGGCGGATTGCGATCGTCATTCTCGGTGCCGGGCGCAGGTATGGAGATCCTTGTGGATCCGTACTGAGAAGGAGCGCAGGCGGTTAGCGGCGAGGTCAACGTAGGGAAGACGCTGCCGCAGAAAAGGCCCGCCTGGATCTGCTGGTCTGCAGTCAGACCGGTAAGATCGACTGGGGTTGTGGTGTCGCCGGCTACGGGAACCGCGCCCGCCACCAGGCCGCTGTCGTAGCGCCAGTTGAAACCGATCCATGGCCCGTTCTTCGGAAACTGGTACTGCAGGTGGGTGGTTTGGTTGAACTTCTCGTCGTGGTCAATCCGGAAGACTCCCAATGGAGCCGAGGGCGTAGCGCCGGCCCCGCCGAGTTGCGGCGTGAAGAAGCGCGCGGCCACACTGGAGAAGACCATCAGGGCAGAGAATCCATGATAGTTGGGCACGCTCACGCGGCCGGCAAGTCCGGGAATTTTCGAGTTGTGCCACTCAATGGGGAACGTGATCGGAGTCGCGCCCGGCACGCTGAAGTCGTAAGCGTTGTGGGTGTACTTCCAGATGTACTCGCCGGAGAAAACCAGATACCGGCCTAGAGCTTGCTGAATGCCGGCGTGGAATTCGTTGCGCCAGCCCGGACTGAACGGGTTTATGCCCGGCGTGGCGCAGCCGAGCAAGGGGTTCAGCACAGGGTCGCCGCATCCCACGTTAGAGAGCGCCAGGTTCTCGTTGAAGGGAGTCTCTAGCACGCGCGCATAGGAGACGCGAAGCACGGTGTTGCTGGGCTTGATATTGTAGGCGATTCCCAGACGAGGCTCGGCTTCCGGGTGCGTGGTCAGGCCGTTATAGAAGTCGCCGCGCACCCCGAGGTTGAACGACCAGTTGCCTTTGGTGATCGTGTCCTGCAGGTACAGAGCGAGCTCCTTGACGTCGGTGTGCCCGCGAAATCCGAAGAGGGTTCCTCCACGCGTCAGATCGAAGGGAGCCAGAGTGGTGCAGGGAGGACCGATGGGGTTGCCGCTGTCATCCAGGCAGGAATTGCCGTTGGCATCGCTAAGTGAAGCTAGGAACGTGGGGTCGACGATGCCGAGCCGGTCGTTCTCCTGCAGAAGGGTCTGCTCATAGGTGACTCCTGCCTTCAGGTTGTGAATGCCTTTCACATAGGAGACGTCGGATCGAATTCCGGCATTCGTCAGGAACCGGTCTTGACCGACAGTCTGGGATTGCAGATCGGAGGCGAAGTCGGCGAATGGGTTGTGGCTGGGGTAGTAATTGTACTGGTCGTGGCGCACGAACGCCCCAAGGGTGAACACTGTGTAGTTATTGACCAGCCGGGTCCAGGAGGGCGCGATGTTGAAGGTTTTGATCTCGGAGCGCTGGTCGGCCGGTCCGACAGGAAGGCCATCGGGGCCGATGCCGCCAGTGTCCGCCCAGCCAGTGGCGTTCTGGGCATCGAACGAATTCGGATTCTGGAACCAGGAACGGGTGAAACCCAGGTTTACGTGGATCGAGTCCGCATTAGTAAGTTGAAAGTCCACGCGATCGAACACATTCTCTTGATTTCCCTTGTCGTGAATGGGAGTGAACTCGGGCGAATCGAGAAATCGGCCGGTGTTGAGGCCGCTGGCCGAAATGAAGTTGCCCCACTTCTGGCCGCCATAGGCGAGGTTGAATCCTGCCGAGGCTGTGCCGAAGGAACCATAGCCGGCCTCGACGCTGCCGTGCGGAGTGGTAACCCCCTGTCCCGAGCGTGTGGTCACGTTGATAACGACGCTGGTCTTGTCACCAAATTCAGCGGGTGGCGCGCCAGCAAGGACCTCCATCGACTCGACCGAGTCGAGGGGAATCTGGTTGGAAAAAACCTTGCTTTGCTGGTCGGTGATGGCTGGCCATCCACGGAGAAGGAGTTCTCCGCGTGGTCGCCCAGACCGTGAAACAGGCCGTTGGAATCGGCGGCAATCCCCGGCGTGGCCAGGGTTACAAGGGAGCTTACTGAGGACGACTGACTCTCCAACGGTATCTTGTCAAACAAGCCACGATCCACGTCGGTGTGGAACGAGGAGGTGTTTTCGAGCAGATCCTGGCCGGCGGCTTCGACGGTAACAGTCTCGGCGGAAGCTCCCACGGTCAGCTTGAGCTTGAGGTTCAGGGGAACGACGGAGCGAACATCGATGTCCTGGGCAAAAGGCGCAAATCCCTGCCCAGTCACGGTGAGGTGATAAGGGTTGAAAGGCACGTTCGGGATGGTGAATTTTCCCGCGCTATCAGTGACCGTGGTGCGGTCAAAGGCACTGACTCGGTTAAGTATTTCGACGGTAGCATTGGGCACGACGGCGCCCGAAGGGTCCAAGACCGTGCCTTGAACCGAGGTCGAATTTCCGCCCGACTGTGCGCTTGCGAGCGGCGTCAACGTGAAAAAGAGAGTGAATGCGAAAGCCGCGCAAAGCGGCTTCCTGTAAGAAGCCAGCATGAGTTCCTCCAAAAGGATAGGGTTATCGAGCGAACCGGAATTTTTCGATTCTGGCGAGACCTAGGCTTGAGGAGGGGGGCGAACGGTGAGAGAGAATGCGACGAGACGTTGCTTGGCGGAAACCGACTCGGGTTGGAACGTGGAGACCGGGGCAAAGACCGCAATGTGCAGAGTGGAAGTGGTCTTGGGAGCGGAGTGATGTGCAACGATGCAAACCGTGCATTTAGCCGATTCGGTCGCGCTGGAATGGTGGTGCGCTACAAATGCGATTGCTGACCACAGCGTCAGCAACAGACATAGGAACGCGACCTTCTTCAAGATTGACCGCATCAACTGTACCCCACGATCGTGTGTTCTGAATCTACACCGGGGAACGAAACGAAAGCAACTGAAACTCTGAATTGCCCTACTCTCAGCTTTCACGGAAGTTCGAGCACCGGAGTAACTACAGTGACAGGCAGCCGCTGTTTTGTCTCTACAACCCAAATAGTTCCCGCAGCCGTTTGGTCTGGGCGCGGCTGACAGGAATTTCCGTCTGCTTCTTGTCGTCAAGGCGCAACTGGTAGGAGCTCTTGAACCAGGGGACGACTTCCTTAATGCGATTGATGTTCACCAGGAAGGAGCGGTGGGCGCGCCAGAAGAGATGGGGATCGAGGCTGTCGAGCAATTCTTCCAGAGTGCGGCAGTTGGACTGGCCTTCCATGCCGTTGGGCCCGCTGGTGACCACGGTGATGACTCCGTCTTCGATGGAAGCAAAGCAGATGTCCTTCTGATTGACCAGGAACATCCGACCCGCGGACTTGAGCAGAATCTTGGAAGCCTGCGGCTTGTGCGATTCCAGCATGCGCATCAGCGTCTCTAGCTTCTCCGAGGATGGGCCGCTGGCTTCCATCTTGGAGCGCGCCCTCTGCACCGACTGTGCTACCCGCTTCTTGTCGAAAGGCTTGAGCAGATAATCCACTGCGTTTACTTCGAATGCTTTGACGGCGTATTGATCGAAGGCTGTGGCAAAGACAATCTTGGGTAGAGGGACCTTCTTATCGAGCAGCTTCTTGATTACGCCGAAGCCGTCGAGGCCAGGCATCTGTACGTCGAGGAAGACGAGATCGGGATTGTGTTCGCGGATGAGATTGACACCTTCCACCCCGTTCTTGCCCTGGGCGACGATGTCAACGTCGCCGATGTCCTTGAGCAGGTAGGCAAGCTCGTCGCGGGCCAACTGCTCGTCGTCCACGATGACAGCGGAAAGCGGCATGGTTTCTCCTGGGCTCTGCAGAAAGTATAGAAGCGGGTTTTCGCGAGCGTCAACGCGGGGGAAGGCTTTAGGCGCGAGATCGGGAAGGATGCGCAAAGGGCGATTAGGATGAGATTTCCGTGGGCCGGGACTCCTGTTCCGCCAGCGTCCCGCCGCAATAGGGGCAGTACTTGTCGCCGGTTTGCACTTCGCGCTGGCAGTGCGGGCAGCCGGGATGCAGCCGGGTGCTGCATCTGGGGCAGAAACGGAATCCGCTCTGCACGGCAGCGCCGCATTGCGGACAGCGTGCAGTTAGCGGCTGGCGCAGGATGAAGTAGAGGACAATCCCGAGTCCATTCGGAACAAAAATGGCCACAATCGTCCAGAGTACGCGGCTCATGCCGCGGCGACCGGCATCGCGGTTCACGTACCCGATGAACAGAAAGTAGCAGGCAACGGCAGCGCCGAGCACGAGGCCCAGCAGGATCCGTCCCCAAATAGGTGGCGCGTTGGCTTCGCGCGCGATTGACACATTGAAGAGCAGCTGGGCGCAGACAAATCCGATCGCTGCCAGAACGACAGCCCACCACGGCGTTATGCGCAGCTCGTCGGCAAAACGAGTCGACTTGTCATGGGTCACTTGCATTGGCTTTCTCCTTCCTGTCATCCCTGGGGTGCGCCGTTACGGCTGCCCAGGAAAGTACCGCTCGCCGCCAAGAGCACACTGGTGGCCAGCGCGGGCGCGATCCAGAACAATACGAACCCCGTCTGCCAGATCGCATCCGGAACTCGAATCCATGCTCCCAGCCAAGCGAAGCCCTGCCACAGCAGGGGCGTGGTCAGCGCCGTGGACAGTGTCACCACCGCGCAGGAGATCCAGATCAGCCACATGCGCTCGCGCTGCTGCTGAAGCTTGAGCGCGTGTGCCCGGGCACGTGCCTGGGTTGTCCGCACCAGTTCTGCGCCGGCGGTGATGGGTACAGACCGCAATGCGCGCACCAATTCCTCAGCAGCGTTAGCGTATTCGCGGCAGCGGTCGCACGTTGCCAGGTGCGCCTCCAGCCAGGCCTGCTGCGCTTGACTCAGGCCGTCGCTGCGGCAGGCGATCATCTCCTGCGCTTGCTGATGCGGATCGTGATTCATCCTTGTGCTCCCTTAAGCCGCGGTATCAGCGCGTTCAGCCCGCGATAGAGGCGCGACTTCACCGTGCCTACCGGCGCGCCGGTCACTGCCGCGATTTCTTCCAACGACAATCCTTCGTGAAAGCGCAGCACGATGGTCTCGCGATAATCCGCCGGGATGCCCGCCAGCCCGGCCATGACCCGTTCGCTCAGTTCACGCTGCGCGACCACGTCCAGCGCGGATGGCTGCGCGCTGTCGGGGATGTCTAGTGGCGCCTCGTCTTCGCCGCGAGGCGCGTCCAGGCTCTCCGGCTTCTTGCGCCGCATGAGGTCAATGGCCAGGTTGCGCGCTACCGCGAACAGCCAGGTGTTGAAGGCGTGCTTGCCATCGTACTGGCCTCCGCGCTCCAGCACCCGCAACCAGGTTTCCTGGAACAGGTCTTCGGCGGTCTCGCGGCTGCTGGTCAGGTAGATCAGATAGCGCAGCAGGCGATGCTGATACTGCTCGATCAGCCGATCCAGCAGGTCGGGATCGTGCCGCCGAAGTCCGCGAGCGATGGCCGTGTTCTCGGGCTCCATCCAGTTCACGAAATAGCAGGCCGTGGCGTTCATGCTATCTGGGTATACGGGTGAGAGGGAGGAAAAGACGCACAGGGAGGGGTTACTTGGCGGCAGACATAAGAATCTGAAAAGAAGGGGTTAAGTGCCCATAGGCGGTCGTTGGCGCAATCACCCCTGATTTTGTCGGACTGATTTTCCGGTTTGGACTACACTCGTGCCGTGAATTCTTTCTGGCCGCAATTTAAGTGGTTGCTGATGCAGGCCCTCAGTATTGTGCAGGTGCCTTTGTTTGGATGGATACTCTTAGCTCTTGTCTCAGGGTTGGTCATTTCGGCTTCTCTCCAGAACCCGTTTCGAAGCGGGCGTTGGAAGCGCCACTATTTCCTGGTTTTCACACACTGCCTTCTGTTCCTTGCAATAGTTCTTGTCGGCGCTCTGTACAGGGCGCCCTTTCCCGATCCCACAAAACCTCTTCCCAAAGAAAATTCTGTAGCCGACTGGACTCTCAATATCTTGTTCGTTCTGTCAATCATCCTGAGTATCTTCTGGGTCTACCGAATGAGGGGTTTGCGATGGTTAGCGTTCTTCGTCGTAGCTGCTCAGGAACTGTTTCTTCTCTGGGCCTTGTTTGTGGCTGGCATGTCGATCAGCGGGGACTGGATATAGGCACGTTGCCGCGCCCTCACCTCGCTTTTGCTATCCTTGCGACTCGGCTGCACGCAGGAGAGCCGCACTCATGGCACGAAAATTCAAGGACCTCTCGGAGCGCGAAATCCTCGCCCTGGCAATTGCTCTTGAGGAGGAGGACGGGCGGGTGTACGCCGACTTTGCCGACGGGCTCCGCGACACCTATCCCGCGACCGCCCGCCTGTTTGAGAACATGCGCGAAGAGGAGTCCAGGCATCGCGCGACGCTGATCGAGACCTATCGCGGGCGCTTCGGGGAGCACATCCCCTTGATCCGGCGGCAGGATGTGAAGGGCTTCATCCAGCGGCGGCCGTTCTGGCTGACGCGTCCGCTGAAAATTGCAGAGGTGCGCAAGCAGGCCGAGGTCATGGAACTGGAGACGCGCCAGTTCTATCAGAAGGCGATGACGCAGGTCCAGGACGCGGGCATCCGCAAGCTACTGGGCGATCTGGAGGAGGTCGAGCGCAAGCACCAGAACACCGCCGAGGCATTGGAGGAAGAAATCACCCCCGCGGTCGAGAAGTCGGAAGACGAGGCGCAGCGCCGCCTGTTTGTGCTGCAAATAGTCCAGCCGGGACTGGCCGGGCTGATGGACGGATCGGTCTCGACATTGGCTCCGGTGTTCGCGGCGGCGTTTGCCACCAAGAACAGCTGGGACGCGTTTCTCGTGGGACTGGCGGCATCCATCGGCGCGGGAATTTCGATGGCCTTTGCGGAGGCGCTCTCGGACGACGGATCGCTCACGGGGCGGGGACGCCCTGTACTGCGCGGAGCGGTGACCGGCGCGATGACAACTGCCGGCGGCATCGGCCACACGTTGCCCTTCTTGATCCAGAATTTCCACGTTGCCTTCGTGGTAGCGGTGATTGTGGTCGCAATCGAGCTGGGCGTGATTGCCTGGGTGCGCAACAAATATATGGACACGCCGTTTCTGTCGGCGGCCTTTCAGGTCATTGTCGGCGGCGTGCTGGTGTTTGTTACGGGAATATGGATTGGCAGCGCGTAGCCGCAGCGAGAAGAACAACTTTGGTTAGTGCAAGTCTTCAAGCCGGTTCGGGGTTTGGGTGGCGCAGGCCTTCAGGCCTGCGGAATGCGGCCCCTGACAATTCGCCTTCAGGCGCTGAGGTTCATTTGCCGGGTCCCTCAGCGGCTAAAGCCGATCATTCTTCTGCCTCAAACGCAGCGCTGAAGCGCTGCGCCACCCAAAGTCGCCCTTGATTGCTTGCGGGGTGTGGGAGGACCAACCGCTCCCCATGACCTGTGCCGCAGCAGGGATTCCTCCGCCTTCGCTTCGCTCAGGGTCGGAATGACAAACACGACCTCTCAGGCGACATTCTCCAGCGCCAGGGCCATGCCCATGCCTCCGCTGACGCAGAGGGTGGCGAGGCCGCGCTTGGATTTGCGCTTCAGCATCTCGTGCAGCAAGGTCACGGTAATGCGGGTGCCGGTGCAGCCGATGGGATGGCCCAGGGCGATGGCGCCTCCGTTGACGTTGAGCGTGTCGCGGTCAAACTGCAGGTCGCGGTCGCAGGCCAGCACCTGGGCGGCAAAGGCTTCGTTCAGTTCAACCAGATCAAAATCTGCGAGGCGAAGCTGGTGCTTCTGCTCCATCTTGCGCAGGGCCGGAACCGGGCCGATGCCCATGATGCGCGGGTCCACTCCCGCGGAGGTCACAGCCAAAATCCTTGCCAGCGATTTGAGGTTGTTTTTCTTCACGAAGTCTTCGCTGCCCAGAACGACCGCAGCGGCCGCGTCGGTGATGCCGGAAGAATTTCCGGCGGTGATGGTGCCAGTCTTCGAGAATACGGGGGGCAGCTTGGCCAATTTCTCCAGCGTGGCGCCGACGAACGGGTGTTCATCCTGGCTGAAGGTTTGCGGGCCTTTCTTGCTTTCCAGCGTGACCGGCACGATTTCGTCTTTGAAGCGTCCAGCCTCGATGGCCTTGGCAGCACGGGTTTGCGAGCAGAGGGCGTACTGGTCCTGCTCCTCGCGGCCGATCTTGTATTGCTCGGCGAGCAACTCGGCGGTTTCGCCCATGATCATCTTGGCGATAGGACAGAAGAAGCCGTCACGATACATGCCATCCACCAACTCCTGGTGGCCCAGGCGGTATCCCCAGCGCGCGCCGTCGAGGTAGTAGGGCAGGCGCGACATGGACTCCGTGCCTCCGGCCAGCACGCACTCGAGGTTGCCGACGGCGATTTCCTGGAATCCGAGCGCGATGGTCTTCATTCCCGAGGCGCAGGCTTTGTTGACGGTGTAGGCGGGAACCTCTTGCGGGACACCGCTGCGAACCGAAACCTGGCGGGCGGGATTGGGGCCTCCCCCGGCCTGGCGGCCATTGCCGAAGATGGTCTCCTCGACCTGGTCGGGGCGGACTCCGGCGCGCTCCAATGCCGCCTTGGCGGCGATGACCCCCATATCGGCGGCGGTCAGGGAGGCGAGAGAGCCGCCAAACTTGCCGATAGGAGTGCGAACCGCGGAGAGGATGTACACGTCGTGCACGCAGCACCTCCGAAACTTTTAGTCTAGCAGGGATGCGAGGCGCGCGTTTTCTTCGACGACCGTGGCAGTACACGCCAGATCCTTCACCGCCTTGGCGGCGGCTCAGGATGACGCCAGTTAATCGGGAGGCACCAAGCAATCCGAGGCGTCATCCCGAAACCCGGCGCCGTTCAGCCGGGGGAGGGATCTCGCGTGCAGCGGCACGGCCTTCCTGGGCAGCTGACAGATGGTGCCCGCCAGATCCTTCGCCGCCTAGGCGGCGGCTCAGGATGACGCCATCGCGGAGATGGCGGGTGCGTTCATTTGTGGTCCCGTCTTCAGTACACTGGAGACTCAATGAACGTCATCTACGGCATCAATGCCGTCAGCGAGGCCCTCAAGGCGCGTGGCCGGGCGTTTGAGTGGGTAGGCGTGGCCAGGGAGCGGCATGATCTGCGGTTGCAGCGGGTGGTGGAAGAATGCCGGCGCAACGGCGTTGCGGTGCGCGTCCTGCCGCGTCCAGAACTGGACCGCATGGCAGGAAACAACGCACACCAGGGCGTGGTGGCGGTCACGTCGGCCAAGCAGTACAACGATCTCGACGATGTCATCGCGGCCAAGCGCGGGCAGTATTCGCTGCTGGTGGTGCTGGATGGCATTGAAGACCCCCACAACCTGGGTGCAATTCTTCGCACGGCCGACGCCGCAGGCGCAGACGGCGTCGTGATTCCGGAACGCCACGCCGCGGGCGTGACCGCGACGGTGACCAAGGCCTCAGCGGGCGCGAGCGAGCATCTGCCCATTGCCAAGGTCACGAACATCGCACGCACGGTAGAAGAGTTGAAAGAGCGCAACATCTGGGTTGTCGGATTGGACGAGCGCGCAACCCAGACCTACGACGCGCTCGACTACAAGATGGACTGCGCCATCGTGCTGGGCGCCGAGGGCAAGGGAGTCCACGATCTGGTGCGCAAGAAATGCGACTTTCTGGTGTCGATTCCGATGCTGGGCAAGGTGCCGTCGCTAAACGTGTCGGTAGCAGCAGCAGTCGTGCTGTATGAAATCGTGCGGCAGCGGAGGAAACAGGCTCTAGGCTCTGGGCGCTAGGCTCTAGCACGCTGCTGAAGAAGTCTGTATTGCGCGTAGCTTTGGGTGGCGCAGCGCTTCAGCGCTGCGATAGGCGTGGAGCCTAGAGCCTGGCGCCCAGAGCCTGGAGCCCCAACTCATGTTGCAAAAGCTCATTTGTGTTCTCTGCGTTCTCTTTGCCTCTGTGGTGAATGTCTTTGCGCTCGACCGCGAGGCCTTCACCTTCACCAACTACGAACTGGATGTGCGGGTCGAGCCCGAGCAACAGCGGCTAGCGGTGCGCGGAAAGATCACGTTGCGCAACGACTCGTCCTCTCCGCAAAAAAATCTCTTCCTGCAGATTTCCTCCAGTCTTAGTTGGCGCTCGCTTCAAGTGAGCGGCAAGCCGGTGCAGTTTGTCTCGCAAACCTATCTCTCCGACATTGACCACACGGGCGCAGTTTCCGAGGCGATCGTGACTCTGCCGCAGTCGGTTCCAACGCACGGGGATGTGGAAGTCGAGGTCGGCTACGAAGGCACAATCCCTCCCGACATCACGCGGTTGACCGGAATCGGGGTTCCCGAGGAGATAGCCAAGCATTCGGATTGGGACCAGATCGGAGCGTTCACTGCTGTCCGCGGGATGGGTTACGTATTGTGGTATCCGGTGGCCACTGAGTCCGCCGATATCGGCCAAGGCAATGACCTGTTCGAGACCCTGGGTCGCTGGAAGGAGAAGGAGTCCGACTCACAGATGAGGGTTCATCTTTGCTCCACAACCTTCCCTGCGTTGATGAACGATGCATCCGGCCCCGCGACACCGCTCTCCAAGGATCAAAGCTCCCCCAACTGCGGGGATCATTCCTTCGCTCCGCTGGGCCGCATTGTGCCGACATTTGTTCTTGCCGATTTCTCCTTGCTCGATCGTCCGGCTGTAAACATTCGGTATCTCCCCAACCACAAGGCGGTGGCAGAAGACTATGCCCTGGCAGCCGAGCTGGCGGCCCCTTTTGTTACAGAGTGGTTTGGCGCTCCGCGCAAGAAAGCCGAAACTGTCGAACTGTCCGATTCCGAGGCGGCCCCATTCGAAAGCGGAAACATGCTGCTGACCCCACTCAACCCATCCGCCGATGCCCGGCTCATGCAAATGACTGCGGTCCACCAGTTGACGCACGCGGCGTTTCCTTCGGCGCGCGCGTGGATTTATGAAGGTCTGGCCCATTTTGCCCAAGCGGAATATCGCGAACGGCAGAGCGGACGTCAGGCTGCGATCGATTTCATGGGCCAGCAGCGCACCGCGCTCGCCAATGCTGAAAACACGATCGCAGCGGAGCGTGATGCGAAATCTGCGGCAAACGAATCGCTGATCAATACCAGCCTGGAGGAACTCTCCCGCAGCAAGGCGATGTATGTGTGGTGGATGTTGCGCGATATGGTGGGCGAGGCCGCGTTGAAAAAGGCTCTGGCTGCGTACCATGCAGAGGAGGACAAGGCGCCCTCTTATGTGCAGCGCCTGATCGAGGCCCAGAGCAAGCGGGACCTGGAATGGTTTTTTGATGACTGGGTGTACCGTGACCGCGGGTTGCCCGATCTCAGGGTGGAGTCGGTATTTCCGCGGGCCATCGTCGGCGGCGGTTACATGGTCACCGTATCGGTACAGAATCTGGGGCAAGCGGGCGCGGAAGTGCCGGTGACACTGCGCGTGGAAGGCGGAGAAATCAGCAAGCGCCTCCTGGTACCGGCAAAGTCAAAGGCTGCCATTCGGATTGAAGCCCCGACAGCGCCACAGGAAGTCGTGGTCAACGACGGCAGCGTGCCGGAGCGCGATATGGAGAACAACGTTTTCAAAGTGCAGGCTGCTACTCCACGGTGATTGTCAATCTCCGATTTCCGATTGAGCACACCACCGCGGCAATTGGAAATTGGCGATTAAAGATCGCGGGGTAGAATCAAGACTTGCTGGAGGGACTTTGGCTTACATCCAGTTTCTCGGGGCAGCGGGAACGGTGACCGGCTCGAAACACCTGGTCAACAGCAGCGCGGACCCAAGCGGGAAGAGTGGCTGCCAGACCTTGATTGATTGCGGCATGTTCCAGGGGCCGAAGGAATGGCGCGAGCGCAACTGGCAGGACACCCCGGTCCCAGCGCGGGAGATCGATGCAGTGGTGCTGACGCACGCGCATCTCGACCACTGCGGCTGGATTCCCCGCCTGGTGAAAGAGGGCTTCCGCGGTCCCATCTACGCCACTCCGGCAACCATTGATTTGTGCGGCGTCATCCTTCCCGACTCCGGCCACCTGCAGGAAGAAGACGCGGCGTACTACAACAAGACCAGAACGTCGAAGCACGTCCCCGCATTGCCCCTGTACACGCTGGAAGAAGCGCAGGGGGCCCTGCAATATTTCCGCCCGGTCGAGTTCGGAGAAACCAAACAGCTCTGCCCCGAGATGTCGTTCCGCTTTGTGCGGGCGGCGCACATTCTGGGATCGTCCATGGTGGAACTCACTCTGCAGACCAATGGCCAAGCCCGGCGGCTGTTGTTTACGGGCGATATCGGGCGAGTGCGCAATCAGAACGTCGCTCCCGGGAAAGTCGTGCATTCGGGGCCGCAGGAAGGCGAGACGGCTGATTTCTTGGTGATGGAGTCCACTTATGGCAATCGGCAGCATCCCGCCGACGATCCGCGGCCCGAACTGGCGGCGGTCATCCGCCAGACGGTGCAGCGTGGGGGAACAGTCATCGTGCCGGCGTTCGCGGTGGAGCGGACGCAGAAGTTTATCTTCATGCTGAAGGAACTCATGGAGTCGGGCCAGATTCCGCGCATTCCTGTATATGCCGACAGCCCGATGGCCATCCAGGCGGTGCAGATCTTTCTCAAGCACACCGAAGAGTACGGGGCACGAGCGCGCGAATTGATCGGCAAGTACGGATCTCCACTGGAATGGAAGGAGCTCACCTTTGCCTCCACGCCGGAGGAGTCGAAAAAGATCAACGAAACGAAATTTCCCTCGATCATTATCTCCTCCAGTGGCATGGTCACGGGCGGGCGCATTCAGCACCACCTGGCGCAGCGGCTACCCGATCCAAAAAACACCGTGATCTTCATCGGCTTTCAGGCGCCGGGGACGCGGGGGTTCACCATCAAGAGCGGCGCGGCGGAGGTAAAGATCTTCGGTCAGATTGTGCCCATCCGGGCGCAGATCGTGGCCTTCGAGCAGTTCAGCGATCACGCCGATCCGCCGGAATTGCTGGAATGGCTGCATACGTTTCCGAAAAAGCCGGGTGCGACCTACCTGGTGCACGGCGAGCCGGCGGCGGCGTCGCAGCTGCGCGAGACCATGAGCAAGGAACTGGGATGGAACGTGCAGATCGCGCAATGGATGCAGAAGGTGGAAGTGAGATAGGTCTTGTCAACACGGGGACACGGAGTCACGGAGTAAAGTGTGAGGACCTTAGCTTGCCTTTCCCGGGCGGAGGAGCCCCGGTATTTCTGCTCCGTGTCTCTGTGTCTCCGTGAATGAGCTTTGGAGGAATCATGACGGAAGCGGAATTGAAGAAACATCTCGACGAGGCGGAGACGAGTCCCAAGCTGATTGCGGCGGCGGTGTCCGGGCTGCCCGATAAGACGCTGCGTTACAAGCCGGCGCCGGACAAGTGGTGCATCCTGGAGATTCTCGGCCACTTGGCCGACATTGAGATTGTGTACTCCTACCGCCTACGCCAGATGCTGGCCGACCAGGACCCGGTGATTGCGCCCATGGATCAGGACGCCTGGGCGCGGAATCTCGGGTATTTGCAGGAGTCTCCGGCAGAGTTGGTCGCCGCCTACGGGCTGAATCGCTATGGAACTTTGCGGTTGTTGCGTCGTCTGAAGGCGCAAGATCTGGAGAAGGGCGCGTTTCATCCCGAGCACAAGCGGAAGGTCACCGTCGCGGAGTACGTCGGGATGATGTCAAAGCACGGGCCAGACCATTTGGAGCAGATCGAGCGGCTGAAGAAACTGGCGGCATAGTGCTGGCGTCTGGCGCAAGCACCCGCCGGGGCCGCCGAAGCGGTGCTCCCTTGTCGGCTATTCCGCGCGCAGCGTGATGGAGGGATCGACCTTCGCCGCGCGCCAGGCGGGCACCCAGCAGGCGATGATGGAAACCACCGCCAGCAGCGCGACGACGCCGGCATAGGTCATTGGGTCGAGCCGCGAAATGCCGAACAGCAGGGTGACCAGGGCCTGACTTGCCAGGATAGCTCCGCTCAGTCCGATCACCAGGCCCATGCCAGTGAGCGTCATTCCCTGGCGCACGACCAGGGCCAGGATGTCGCGGGGTGACGCCCCCACCGCCACCCGCACACCGATCTCGCGGGTCCGCTCGTTGACGCTTCCGGAGAGCACGCCATAGATGCCGGTTGCCGCCAGCGCCAACGCGACCAGCGCAAACGCTTCAAACAGGACCAACACAAAACGGCGTTCGGCCGCCGATGCAGTTACCAGGCCGTCCATGGTAAGCACTCGCACAATAGGCTGGTCCTTGTCCACTGACCAGACCGCCTTCTCAATGACGGGTGCCATCACCGCTGGATCCCCGTGCGTGCGAACCACCAGCGACCGGGTTCCGTCCGCCCAATGCCACTGGTCCGCCGTGGTGTAGACCGCATCGAAATCAGGCACCGCCAGCGAGGTCTGCCTGACATCGCCGACGACTCCCACGATGGTGAACAGAGGCGAGTCTCGAGGGCCGCCCATGTGGAAGCGTTTCCCTATCGGGTCTTGACCGGGGAACCTGCGCGCCGCCAATGATTCGCTGATCACTGCGACCCTGGGCGCATCGGCTCCATCGCGCTCATTCAGCAGGCGGCCACGGTGGAGCGGAATCCCGATCGCCTCGAAGTAGCCCGACGTCACCCCATAGCGGGATACCGCATAGCCCGCGTCGGGACTGTCGCCCTCAAAACTTGCACCGTAAACGTCAGATTCCCCGCTCAAGGGCAGCAGGCTGGTGAAAGCCGCTGCGGTCACGCCGGGAACACGCCGTACTGCGTCCTGAGCATTGGCGAAGAAGCGGTTGCAAGTGGGGTCGTCCTCGTAGTGGCGGCCGAAGGTTTGCACCTGCATGGTGAGCAGATGCGAGCTGTCGAATCCCGGATCAACTGCGAACAGCCGCTCCAGGCTACGCAGCAGCAATCCCGCGCTCACCAGCAGTACGAGCGCCAGGGCCACCTCCACCACGACCAAGGTACGCCGCGTCACCTGATGGCCTCCTGCGGCCCGCCGTGAGCTTTGCTGTATTCCGACGTGCAGATCACGACTGGAGCCGTAAAGCGCCGGCACCAGTCCGACCAACAGACCTACAATCGCAATCACGCCGAGCGCGAAGGCATACACAGGTCCATTCACCGCAATCGCATTCGCGCGGGGCAACCCGGCTGGACTCAGCGCCAGCAGCGCCCGCACGCCGGCTTGCGCCATCAGCAAGCCGAGTGCCCCACCAAGCACGGCGAGCAGCAAACTCTCCGTGATCAGTTGCCGGAGCAGTCGCGATCGGGAAGCACCCAGTGCCGCGCGCATGGCAAATTCCCCACGCCGCTGCGCTCCGCGTGCCAGCACCAGGTTGGTCACGTTTACGCAGGCAATCAGCAGCAACAGCATCACCGCGCCGAGAACGGCAAATAGCGCCGGCTTGACCCCACGGGTGACGTCGTCCTGCAACGAGTCCACAATCAACCCGTAGGCAATCGAACTCCATGCCGGCCGGGGGAACTCCGGTACTCGATCGCGCGCGATTGCGTTGAGTTCACGCCGGGCCTGGTCCGTCCCTACACCCGCCCGGACCCGTCCTACCATGCGCAGGTGATGGCCCCATTCCCGGGTGTCAGTGGAGGTAATATTCCGCGTGTCGTACTGCAGTGGCGACCAGATCTCTGCAGTTGGAGCCAGCACATTCTCAAATGTGCCCGGCATGACGCCGACGACCCTGTACAGATTGTCATCCAGCCTGACCTGGCGCCCGAGGATCGCGGGATCGGCGCCGAAACTCCGCCGCCACAGCCCATCGCTGAGGATCACGACCCTGGGGCCATGAAATACATCATCGGACGCTTGCAAATCCCGCCCCAGCGACGGCGAAGCTGCCAGCGCGCGGAAGAAGTCCGCGCTCACCTGCTGCCCTTCCAATCGCTCCGGCTGATTCGCCCCGGTCAAGGCGGGGAGCCACGGTTTCATTACCGCGGTAGCATCGAAGGAACGACTGCGCTCGGCGATCTCGCGATAGGTGTGAAATGCCTGCGGGACGCGTGAACCGTCCTCGCCCGCATACCAGATCATCATGATCCGACTGGCATCCGGATAGGGGAGCGGTTCGAACAGGATGGGGTTCAGTGCGCTGAAAATCGAGGTCGTAGCGCCGATACCGAGGGCTAGGATGAGGACGCTGACAATGGCAAAGCCGGGATTGCCACGCAGTTGACGGGTGGCATAACGCAGATCGGCGAACAACGTCCCGACCGCATTCTCCCATCCGTAGGAGCGCACCTGCTCCCGCAGGACGGCGGCGCCGCCGAACTCCAGCCGCGCGGCCCGCCGCGCCTCAGCGGGAGACAGCCCGCTCGCCACTTTGGCGGCGATGGCTTCCTCCAGGTAATCCTGCACCTCGTCGGCCACGTCCTGGTCCGCCGACTGCGGCCGCAGGAGTACCCGCAGGCCGCGTGTGAGTTGCCGCCACCAGGACATGGGCGCTAGCCCTCGGCTTTCAGCAGGCGCGCGATGGCGCCCGCCCGGCGCGCCCAGTCTGCGGTCTCAATCTCGAGCTGTTTCCTGCCCGCACGCGTGAGCGCATAGAACTTTGCCCGGCGCGAGTTTTCCGTCTGGCGCCACTCGGCGTCGAGCCACCCGGCGCGCTCCAGCCGCTGCAAGGCGGTGAGCAGCGATCCCGGGTTCACCTTGAACACTCCGCGCGAGACCTGCTCGACACGGCGCGCAATGCCGAAACCGTGCATGGGCTCGAGACTCAGGGTCTTGAGAATGAGCATGTCGAGCGTGCCCTGGATAACGTCAGTGTTGGAGTCCTGCATAGTGGAACCCCGCAATGGCCGGCACGATAGCAAAAGTTCATCATGATTGTCAAGATGTGATGATCAGGAGGACTTGCTCTACGGGTGGGTGTTGGTGAAGCGTACCAGCGCGTCCAGCTTGCCGGCGGCGGCGCCGGAGTTGATGGCCCGGGCGGCCAGGGGCAGGGCGTCGGCCAAGTGGTCGGCCCGGCCGGCCGCCACCAGGGCGGCGGCGGCGTTGAGCAGGACCACGTCCCGGCGAGGCGATTTCTTCCCGCCCAGGACCTCACGAATGATAGCCGCGTTGGCCGCGGCATCTCCGCCGGAGATCTCTTCAATCGCCGCGCGCCCTATCCCAAACTCTTCCGGTGTGACCTCGTAAGTCCTCACACTTCCTTCGCGTACTTCGGCAACACGAGTGGGACCGCTGATACTGATCTCATCCAGGCCATCCAATCCGTGCACCACTACGGCGCGGCGGAGGCCCAGCATGCTGAGCGCCTCGGCCAGTTTCTCGACCAGTTCCAGGGAATAGACGCCCACCACCTGGGCCGAAGCGCGTGCCGGATTGGTGAGCGGGCCGAGCAGGTTGAAAACCGTGCGCAGCCGCAGCTCGCGGCGGGCGGGTTGCACGTATTTCATCGCCGAGTGCATGGCGGGAGCGAACAGAAAGGCGAACCCGACTTGCTCCAGACACACCGCCAAGCGGGCCGGCGGGAGGTTGATGTTGACGCCCAGCGCTTCCATCACGTCGGCGGAGCCGCACTTGGAAGAGATGCTACGGTTGCCGTGTTTCGCCACCCTGACGCCAGCGCCCGCTGCCACCAGCGCGGTCGCCGTCGAGATGTTAAAGGTGCCGCTGGTGTCGCCGCCCGTGCCGCAGGTATCCACCAGGGCGTCGCGTTCCGTACCGCTCACATCCACGGTGGAGTTCCGGTGCAGGTTGAGAGGAGCGGCCGCAGCCCGGATGGCTTCAGCAAAGCCGACGATCTCCTCTACTGTCTCGCCCTTCATGTGCAGGGCGACTAGCAAGGCGGCAATCTGCGCGTCGGTACACTCCCCGGCGAGGATCTCTGACATTACTGCCCGGGCTTCTTCGCGGGCCAGCGAATGGCGGTGGCTGGCAATTCGATGGAGGGCGTCCACAATCATGGGCAATGCTGAATTGTACGGCACGGCCCGGGATGCGACGCGGGCCCCTAGCTCCTTGTCACTGCCGGCGGGACGAGTCGCCGCAGGAAGTATCGGCGCCAGTCGTCTGGCAAGGCCGGGGAGGCGACCGCCTTGTTCAGCAGAGCGACGTTGTACTTATCCCGCACATAGAGCCGGTTCATCTCCGCGATGGTGACGGCATCGGGCTGCCGCTGCACCAGTTCGATAGTGTCCCCGGCCCCGACTTCTCCTTCCTGCTCCACGGAGAGGTAGAATCCGCTGCGGCCGCTTAACAGGAATCGCTCCAGGATGTCGTCACGCTGAAATTTCGCGGCCAGCTTGTAGCAGGGAACCCGTGGCTGGCGGACGATTACGACAGCGGAGCTGACACGAAAGCGTTCTCCAATGTGCAGATCTTCTTCAAATAACCCCTCGGTAGTGAAATTCTCTCCGAACACGCCCCACGGAAGGTCGGTTTGCGGCAACTCCTGCCGCCAGAATTCGTAGTGTTCGGAAGGATAGGCGTACACGGCTTTGTAGGGGCCCCCATGGACGCTCAGATCGGCTTGCTGATCACCATCCAAGTTGAGGCTCCGCAACATGACACGCCCAGTCACGGGCTTCTTGAAAATGCCTGTCTGGATGGTCGCGCCCTTGTAGGTGGCAAGGCGCGGCAGCGCAACGTTCAACGAGACGATACGCAAGGCTGACATCCTCCGCAGAAGAATCAGGGCTTAGGCCTCTGCATTGGATGTCGGGTTTGCCCAGGAAGAAGCAGAGCCATCAATCTTATTTGAGATACGATATGTTGATCATCGCCCCGAGCGACTTCGGTTTGTGATGACTCCCGTTTGCCCTACCCGAGGGGCTTCTATAGAATCAGTGGTTTGCTGCCTCATAGCAGAAGCTGCAAGCGGGTCCCTACCGGAATTGTGATGAATCGGGAATCATATGAAAATTCATGAGTATCAGGGCAAAGCAATCCTGAAGAAATATGGCGTGTCCGTGCCGCGCGGGGAGATGGCGGAAAGCCGCGAGCAAGCCGAAGCCGCGGCACGAAACCTGTTCGGTGCAGGAGCGACCGGGGTTGTAGTCAAGGCCCAGATCCACGCCGGCGGCCGCGGCAAGGGCGGAGGCGTCAAGATCGCCAAGTCCGTGGATGAAGCCGGGGAGATCGCCTCCAAGATGCTGGGGATGAAACTGGTTACCCACCAGACCGGTCCGGAAGGAAAGATCGTCCAGCGGTTGCTCGTCGAAGAGACCTTGCCGATCGAGAGGGAACTCTACCTAGGCATTCTGCTGGACCGCGCAGAAGCCAAGCCGGTATTTATGGCGTCGGCGGCGGGCGGCATGGAAATCGAACAGGTGGCGGCGGAGAATCCGGAGGCCATCCTCAAGCAGCATATTGATCCCGGCATGGGGCTTGAGCCGTTCCAGGCGCGGAAAATCGCTTTTGCGCTGGGCCTCAAGGCGCAACAGATCAATCCCGCAGTGCAGTTTCTGACCAGCCTTTACCGCGCATTCCTCGACACCGACGCGTCGCTGGTCGAAATCAATCCCTTCATCACTTGCACCGACGGCCGCTTGTTTGCGCTCGATGCCAAGCTCAACTTCGATGACAACGCGCTGTTTCGTCATCCCGACATCCGCGAACTGCGGGACATCACGGAGGAAGATCCGCTGGAAGTGGAAGCTTCGAAGTACAGCCTGAACTACATCAAGCTCGACGGCAACGTCGGTTGCATGGTGAACGGCGCCGGACTGGCGATGGCGACCATGGACATCATCAAGTACGCGGGCGGTATGCCTGCGAACTTCCTCGACGTGGGCGGGGGCGCCAACGCCGAGCAGGTAACCCATGCCTTCGAGATTCTGTTGAGCGACAAGAACGTGAAGGCCGTACTGATCAATATTTTCGGTGGCATTCTGCGGGTGGACACCCTGGCGACGGGCGTGGTGGAAGCAGCGCAGAAAACGCATATCCAGTTGCCCATCGTTCTGCGCCTGGAAGGGACGAACGTGGAGGCCGGGCGCGAGATTCTGAAGCAATCGGGACTGAATTTTACCGTGGCCGAGACTATGAAGGACGCGGCGGAGAAAGTTGTGGCTGCGGCGGGCGCGGCATAGGTTCGGCGAGAAGTGAATAATCTATGGCAATCCTCATTGATAAGTCGACGCGAGTGGTGGTGCAGGGGCTGACGGGGCGGGAAGGAACGTTCCACGCCAAGGCCTGTGCGGAGTACGGAACCAAAATCGTCGGCGGCGTCACTCCCGGCAAGGGCGGAACCACGCACGAAGGCTGGCCCATTTTCAACAGTGTGCAGGAGGCGGTCAACAAGACCGGCGCAGATGCTTCGGTCATTTTTGTGCCGCCGCCGTACGCCGCGGACGCCATTATGGAAGCTGCCGATGCGGAAATCGAACTCATCGTTTGCATTACCGAAGGCATTCCCACGCTCGATATGGTGCGAGCCTGGGAATTCCTGCAGAACCGGCGAGCGCGGCTGATCGGCCCCAACTGCCCAGGAATCATTTCACCGGGCAAGTGCAAGATCGGCATCATGCCGGGACACATTCATCGCGAGGGGCCGGTGGGAATCGTGTCGCGCTCGGGCACGCTGACCTACGAGGCGGTATATCAGCTCACGACGCGCGGCATCGGGCAGTCGACCGCGATCGGCATTGGCGGCGATCCCATCATCGGCACCAATTTCGTGGATGCCCTGGAGTTGTTTAACCGCGATCCGCAGACCGAAGCGGTGGTGATGATCGGCGAAATCGGCGGCAACGCGGAAGAGACAGCAGCGGCATACGTGAAGGCGCACATGAAGAAGCCCGTTGTCGGCTTCATCGCCGGCCAGACCGCGCCCCCAGGGCGGCGCATGGGGCATGCGGGAGCGATCATCTCCGGCGGCAAAGGGACTGCAGCGGAGAAGATCAAGGCCATGGAGGCCGCGGGAATTCGCGTAGCCAAGACGCCGGCGATGATCGGGGAGACGGCGATCGCAGCGATGGGCGTGGCGGCGAGGGCCTGACCGCAGTTGCGAGTTGCGAGTACCTAGTACCGAGTACCCAGTACCGAGAACACCACACCCAGATACGAAGCTAAAAACATCCCTGCTGACGACGAACGACTAACGACCAAAGACAAACGACCAACGACCAACGACTAAGCACCAAGGACCAACAAGCGAATGAAGACCTTGCAACGTACTCTTACTATCGTTAAGCCCGACGCGGTGCGGAAGAACGCGGTTGGCGACATCATCGAGCGGTTCGAAAAAAACAACTTCCGCATCCTTGCCATGAAGATGCTGGAGATCAGCAAGCACCAGGCCGAGCAGTTCTACGCCGTGCACGCCGGCCGCCCTTTTTACAACTCGCTGACCGATTTCATGTCCAGCGGGCCGATCGTGGTGCTGGCGCTGGAGAAGGAAAACGCCATCGCCGACCTGCGCAAGCTGATGGGAGCGACGAATCCCGCCAACGCGGAGGAGGGCACTATCCGCAAGAAGTGGGCCACCAACATCGAGCATAATGCAATCCATGGGTCGGATGCCGAGGACACGGCGCGTTTTGAATTGAGTTTCTTCTTTGCCGGATTTGAGTTGGCCAAGTAGCGCGTAGCTGGTGGCTAGAGGCCAGAAGCCAGCAGCCAGGAGCGACTCTTATGCCCTTAGTTCAAGTCACAATGCTGACCGGCCGCACGGCCGATCAGAAGCGCAAGCTGGCGCAGCGCCTCACCGATGCCATGGTGGAAGAAGCGGGAGCGCGGCGCGAAACCGTCGTCGTCACCATTGTGGAAGTGTCGAAAGAGAACTACGCCTCCGCTGGCGTCCTGATGGCGGACAAGAAGTGACGTGTGGCGCCCGCGCCACACTACCCCAGCGGGTCGTACAGCTGCCCCTCAACCCGATCGGCGATCTTGGGCAACTCTTTACGGGCGTACTGCAGAAAGTGGGGCGTGGCGCGATGGGCCTCGAGCGCGGCATCGTCTTTGTACTGCTCGTAGATGAAGAAGCGGCGCGGTTCGGTTTTATGGCGATGGACCTGGTACATCAGGCAGCCGGGCTCTTTGCGGGATTCCTCGGTCAGCTTGGAAAAGACGCCTGCGACCTCCGCTTCCCGGCCTGATTTTGCCATCCACGTTACTGCCAGAACGACCATCGCCCGCTCCGTTCGCTGGAATTAGGTTCTTGCCTGGGCCCGAGTCCTGCGATCTGCCGAAATCCTCAGCTCCGCGCTGAACTCATCCACAAAGATCGTCTGCTCACGCCCCGGTCCGGTGGAGACCATGCCGATGCGGGCTCCGCTCTCCTTCTCCAGGAATGCCAGATATTCACGGGCCGCCTTCGGCAGTTTCTCCATTTGCGTGATTCCCTGGGTGGGGGCGCGCCAGCCCGGCATGTTCTTGTACACGCACTCGATCCGGTCGTAGCCGCTCGCCTGTGCCGGAATCTCTGCTGTCTTCTTGTCGTTGACCTTGTACCCCACGCAAACCGGAATCTCGGCCAGCTCATCGAGCACGTCGAGCTTGGTCACCACCAGCCAGCAGATTCCGTTAATCATGCCAGCGTAACGCAAGAGAGGCAAATCCAGCCAGCCGCAGCGTCGGGGGCGTCCAGTCACGGCGCCGAATTCGTTGCCGCGGGTGCGCAATTGATCGCCCAGAGCGTCCTTTGCTTCGGTGGGGAACGGTCCTCCGCCAACCCGCGTGCAGTACGCTTTGGTGACGCCGATGACCGTGTTAATGGCTGTAGGCGCAACGCCGGTGCCAGTGACCGCTCCACCCGAGGTCGCGCTCGAAGAAGTCACAAAGGGATAAGTACCGTGATCAATGTCGAGCATGGTGCCCTGGGCCCCTTCGAACATCACCGACTCTCCCGCGGCCAAGGCCTGGTTGAGGAGCGCGGCGGTATCGCAGACAAAGGGAGCAATCTGGGCGGAGGCGTCGGCGTACTCCTTGTACATTTTGTCGGCATCGAGCGGCTCGGAGTTGAACAGCGCGTGCGCGATCATGTTCTTTTCGTGCACCGCGTTCTCGATGTGCGTCTTGAGCAACGCCAGGTCGAGCAGGTCGGCGACGCGCAAGCCGCGGCGGCCCATCTTGTCTTCGTATGCCGGGCCGATGCCACGTGAGGTGGTGCCGATCTTCACCCGGCCGGGAGCGTTCTCGGCGGCCAGCTCGATCATGCGGTGATAGGGCAGGATGACCTGGGCGCGGTTGCTGACGAACAGGTTGCCGTCAATCGTGACGCCGGCGTCCCGCAGGTTGGCGATCTCCTTGAGCAGGGCGATGGGATCAAGCACGACCCCGTTGCCGATCACGCCGCGACATCCGGGGCGCAGCACGCCCGACGGCACCAATTGCAGAATGAATTTCTTTCCGTTGATGATGACGGTATGGCCGGCGTTGTGCCCGCCGGCATAGCGGGCGACGATGGAGAAATTCTCCGAAAGAACGTCGACGATCTTTCCCTTGCCCTCGTCGCCCCACTGTGCGCCGATGATGACCGCGGTCTTGCCCTTGTTCAAATCCCGACTCCATTCTCGACTGCAGGTCGCAGGTGTCAGGCCCGGCTCACAAGCCGGGACCCTGACCCATGCAACTCTGCTGATATTTCCCGGGGTCGCACACACAGTCACCCGCGATGAAGCGCGCTTGCTGACTACAGGGATAGGCGGGGTAGATGTGTACTCCAAATGATACCTTGCAGGCCGGGAGGGGGGCAATTGCCCGGACCAGAGGGCACTGTCCTAATTAGGACAGGCCCGACCAGAGGTCCGAGCCCTGTTTGACTTAGATTGACCAGATACCCTTCGAGTGCGTCACCCAATTCGCCCTCTTTCTATGGCGTCATCCTTCTATGAAAACAGGCGTGCCGCGAAGGATCCTGCGCGTAGCGGCACAGACCGGTGGTCGCAGCTGTGCGCCGCCTAAGCTCGTGCCACCACGCGCAGGATCCTTCGCCCGGCTGGACAGCGCCGGGCTTCGGGATGACGCCAGAATCGGTTTTGGCGCTCAGTGGCTGACGACTGACGACCGACGACTGTAGACTGGTTCTTCATGCCCGAGCTTCCCGAGGTCGAAACCATCGCCACTGGTCTGGCCAGGCGTGTTAGCGGCGACGTTATTGAGGCGGTTTGGCTGGGGTCGAAGCCGGAGCCGCTCAAGTCTCCCGCCAGCGAGATTGCTTCCACTCTCGAGCACAAGCGGATCGCCGGGGTGCGCCGCGTGGGCAAGCACATCGTATTCGATCTGGAAGCGAGCCGTGTGGCGCGGGCACTCCTGCCCGCGAAAGCCGGCGGCAAGTCCAAATTAAGGGCCAGGCAGGCCGCAGGGGGCGCCCGCCCTACAAAAGACCGCTCCCAGTGGATCGTCCACCTGGGAATGACCGGACGCATGACAGTGTGTGATCCCCAGGCCGAAATGGCCAAGCATACACATGCGGTGCTGCGGCTGGCTTCGGGGCGGGAGTTGCGCTTCGTGGACCCGCGGCGCTTCGGGCGGTTAAGCGTCACCCATGGCTTTCAGGCTCCCGGCTCCGAGCCGCTCGAAGTCGAGTTGGAGCGGTTTGTGCACCTCTTTCGCGGCCGCAAGACGCCGATCAAGAGTGCCCTGCTGAACCAGAAGCTACTGAGCGGCGTGGGCAATATCTACGCGGACGAGTCGCTGTTTCGGGCGGGCGTGCGTCCCCGCCGCCGGGCGGCATCGCTCTCTCGCGAAGACCTGCGGCGGTTGTACCTTGCCGTGCAGGAGGTCCTGAAGGAAGCCATCGCGCTCGGTGGCTCCTCAGTTTCCGATTACGTCGACGCCGATGGCGAAGAAGGCTTCTTTCAACTCCAGCACCGGGTTTACGGACGCGAGGGCGAACCCTGCCTGGTGTGCAAGACGCCCGTCAAGCGCGTGGTCCTTGCCGGACGCAGCAGCCATTACTGCCCAAAATGCCAGAAATGAGCTACTCCATCGGCGTCGATCTCGGCGGCACCAACCTGCGCATTGCTGCGGTAAACGAGCAGGGCAGCCTGCTCGAAAAGGTCACGCTCGCCACGCGCCTGTCGCTCGGCCGGGACCGCGTGCTCGATGACATGTGCCAGGCCATTCGCGCACTGGCGGCCAAGTACCGCGGCCAGGGCACGTTGCAAGGGATCGGCATCGGCGTGCCCGGCATCATTGACATGCGCACCGGCATGCTGCGCGAGTCGCCCAATCTGCCGGGATGGGCCGACTACCCGGTGCGGGGGGAGATCGAGAAGCGGCTGGGCGCGCGCGTGGTTCTGGAGAACGACGCCAATTGCGCTGCCCTGGGCGAGAAGTGGCTGGGCGCCGGGCGCGACGTGGATGACCTCGCAATGCTGACGCTGGGAACCGGCGTCGGCGGAGGCATCGTGCTCGGCGGACGCATCTGGCACGGCATGACCGGCATGGCCGGCGAGTTCGGCCACATGACCATCGGACCGGACGGACTTCCCTGCAAATGCGGTAGCCGGGGGTGCCTGGAGGTTTACGCCTCAGCCACAGCGGTGGTGCGCATGGCCCGCGAGCAGATCGAACTGGGGATGGCTCCCGGCCTCGCACGTGTCGCCGCTTCCGGAGCCGAGTTCACCGCGGAAACGGTTTACCGGCTCGCGGCGCAGGGCGACGACGCGGCACAACACATCTTCGGCCAGGTGGGAAGCGCATTGGGAATCGCGTTGGCCACCATAGTCAACGGCTTGAATCTTTCCATGTACGTCATCGGCGGAGGCCTTTCGGGCGCCTGGGACGCGTTCTCTCCCACGATGTTTCGGGAAGTGCGAGACAGGTCGATGGTCTACGCCGCAACTGCACCGGAGAGCAGCGACGACATTCAGCCAGATGGAAAGACCGTGATCACGCGTGCCCGCCTGGGAAGCGATGCAGGGTTGTTCGGGGCGGCGCGATTGGCGACGGTAAGTGGGGTGTAGCTACGCCATCGGCCAGGAAGTGGTATTGAGTGTGATGGCGATTTATCGCCAACTACCAGCAGTGGCTTGAATAGTTGTCTATCAGCATCTCCCCGCTAAATCGTTCAGCGTCTTTGACCACACGCTCTCCATCATGGAGAAGAATGCCGTCCACCGAGCGCACATTGTAGCTGCGTGTATGGCCAAAATCACTGAACACGTTGTATTCGACGGCAACCGTACGGCTGCCCTTCAACGCTAGACGTTCGCGCAGTTCCTGTGACTCAAATGCCGTGTAGCAGTAGCTTCCATTCACGTCCCGATACAGCACAAGGGGAGGCGTCCCATCGTCCCACTCAGGAGCAACTTGACCCCAAGGCGTTTTGCCGTCCAAGGCGACCATCATCTGAAAAGTTTTCACCTTCACCTTGCTTGTGAACAGTCGGTCGGTGCAGAAAGAAGCGGCGAGATAGGCCAGAGAAATGACCAGAGGGATTTTCCAGCGACGGCCATTCCATAGTGCGATGGCGACAAAGGCGATGGAGGTAATCAGGCATCCAGCAAAAATAGCAAACCATGCTCCTGACACGAAGCGCAGCAAAGCCGCTGCCGCAACCAAGGGTCCGACACTGAGCCCTGCGGCGAGCGAAGGCTCACAAAGCCACCATACGAAGCCGAGCGGAATCAACGCGCAGACACAGGGGAAGTACCAGAAGCTTGGGGTACCCAGAAGCAACGTTAACGTCAGGCACATTCCGCCGACGGTGAACAGCGTGCCAGCTAGAACTCGCAAAATGGCGAGCGACGATAGCATGGTGTGAAGAGCATGATGACACTGGTCAGTGTAACTGTCGAGAACAGGCGTGTCTGTTGAAAAACTCGGGTGTGCAGTGCGCTTTTCTCTTTACTGCCTGTCTGGTTACTCGCTGGTTGGTTTCTTCACGCCAGGTTCATGCAGTTGCAATCTCCTCGGCTGGCGTCGAACTGAGGAACCGCA
>DATKLE010000129.1:0-4723 GCA_035542575.1 Terriglobales bacterium
ACTGAGTCACGATGATGCAATCGGCATCACCGAGGGAGAGCACGTCGATTTCCAAGCCGTCGTACATCCGAACCCCTCCACATCCACGTGGTGTCTGGTTCGGACTGAAGACGCGGTTACTGGAATCCAGGTAAGGGCGGAGCTTTCCTAAACCAGCTGTTCTGATTATAGCATGGAACTTCAAGGGCTACGCTACCTATTGTGGGTATTAGGGTGTTGGCAAACAAGCTGTTGCGGTTTTGCGGTGCGGTCGCGGATTAGATAATTTGCTTGCTTTGCGCCTTTTCTTCGCCGGCTGGGCGGGTGGCCCAGATAACCCGTGAGGTGCCGCCGGGTGCCGGGTGCCCCACACCAGCCTCCCTTGCGCGGGTCGGTTTTCGAACACCCTCTGTGGTCCTCCAGACGGCTGACGGCTGACGGCTGATGATTGCCGCTCAGCAAGTGGGCTTGCGGCCACGCCCGTACACGATGCGGTTCAGGTCGCCTTTTCGCCCCCACTGGGAATCTTCCGCGTACAGCCAATACTCCAGGCCGGAACCGTCGCGATAAACGTCAAACAATGCGTCCCTCTCACTGACAGCGGCCCGACAGTGGGTGAATACCGCGGGGAACTTCACCGCGCCCATCGGGATGACTCCCTCCGGCCTTACGATGAGCTCCGCCAGCGGGCCGAGTAGCGGGTTGGACGCGCGGCCCTGCGTGGTGGTGTAAGTCGGAGTGATTCTCCAGCCACGCACCACCTTGCCACCATCGCCCAGGACACGAACCACGGCCGCACGTCCGGAAGTACCCGGACGGAGTGGAGCCAGGTAGCTGGAGTAGAAAGTGAAACCTTGCAACTCATTCGGATAGGGGCTGGAGGTTGTGACCTGTGCCTCAGGCACGCTCGCCGGCACGGCCGGTGCTTCCGGTTCCCGGTGCCCTGCTGGCATGCCCGCTGGTGAAGGCTGCGCCTCGGCTGTGCGGGGCATGCCGGCAGGCTCCGCCTTCGCCGCCGCCGGCAAGCTGCTTGTCGGCGTGCCGACTCGCAGGCCGTAGTCCCAACCGGACCGCCACGAGATCACCACCAGCAGCAGGGCGATCGCCACCAGCAGGTAGGGGCTGCTGCCGTAGCGGACGTCCTGTCCCCGTGCCGCGCCGCACATCCCGCAGAACCGGTTCTCATCCGGGTTCAGGTGCCCGCATTCCGCGCACTGGTACTGCCTGATTGCGACTGCAGTCTCTTCTCCACCCTCCTCGGGCGCAGACGCGATGTCCCAGAGCAGGTCCACTCCGCCCGTGGGAGCTCGGGAGTCGAGTGGCTGATCGGGCGTGCGCTCCAGATCGGGATGCTGGGCCTGTTCGTTGAGGGCGGGCGGCTCCTGTCCACGGTCTGGCGCAGGAATACTGCCGGAGCGCGTCGCCTTCCCTGACGCCTGCTCGTTTGGCGGGAACGAGTTCTTCGGTGGCTCCATATCTCTCAGCGATGGATTGGGCGGCGCCGCTGGGATGCGTTCGGGTTGCCGGCGCGCAGCGTTCTCATGAGGGACTCCGGGGCGCTCGCGTCAATGCCGAGGATTCCTTCCCCCGCGGTGTGCGTACAGATCGGACAAAGAATGCCCATGGCGGCTCCTTGCATGGATGGCCGCAAACCGCCAGTCGGGCCAGAAAGGCTGGTAGGAGCAGCCGCCGAATGTGCGAAGCATGCACCCGCAAGCCTGTGCAGAACAAGGGGGAAGGCGGCGTCCGCTCCAAGATAGTCAATATCCATGTGCCGCGATTTTCTTGTCAAGCCCCTCAAAATCTGGATTCCGCCCCAACTTGAGCTGCCTTGCGGGCGTGAGCGAAGCGGGAGCCCGCAGGCGAAATCCTGAGCGTAGCGCAGGACCTCTTCGTCTCACTCTGATTTGTCAAGCCCCTCAAAATCTGGATTCCCTCGCAACTCCCAGATTCCAACCCAAATATAAAATTGTGGAAAATGTCGGATTCACCCCCTCCGATTTGTCATACTGGAATTAGAAGGGTAGATCTTCGACTCCTCTGTGCCCTCCGTGTCTCTGTGTTGAGATTTTCTTGTCAAGCCCCTCAAAATCTGGATTCCGCCGCAACCTATTGATTCCATTCGCGACATAATCCTGTGGAAAAGGGGCAAACGACTTCTCCCAATCTGTCATACTGGAATTAGAAGGTCAGAAAAGGCGCGGCCACGGCCGCGCCTCTTGCTTTGCTTGGTACTTGGTACCAGGTACTTGGTACTTCTTCATGCCCCGCCGCGACCCCCACCGCAATGGCGAGCTAGCCGAAGCTGCGTTCATTCACAAGGCCATCTCCCTCGGGTTTTTGGTTTCCAAGCCCTTCGGCCCCGACGCCCGTTACGACTTCATCCTCGATTCCGGCACCCACCTGTATCGCGTCCAGGTGCGCGGCGTTCGCGCCGACGGCGGCAGCGGCTTCCAGGTCTCCTGCCACTACAGCAAGGGCCGTTGTTTCACCCCGGCTGATATCGATCTCCTCGCCGCCTACGTGCTGGCCGACGACTCCTGGTACATCGTTCCCATCGCCGCTTTCGCCCTATCCACCACCATCGCTTTCAGACCCGGAGGAAGAGGCCGTTTCGAATGCTACCGCGAGGCCTGGCACTTGTTGCGCTGAGCACTCGGAGTCCGCGCAAGTTCGGACCAAGCGATTTCAGGTTGGCAGTTCGCTTGGCCGAAGCCGACAATATCCCCGGGAGGCGCGCATGAAACCACTCGCCCTGACCCTGCTTCTGCTGCTGGCGGTCGCCGGCTGCAACCGCTACAAGTCTCCGCCGGCGCCCGTCGAGCTCCGCCACTATCCCCTGGACAACATGGAAGGCGTGCGCGCCGTCACCGGCGTCCAGCTCGACACCGACATCTCCAGCGACGGCCGGGGCGCGCTGCGCATCGATGCCAAGGAGCCCATGACTGTGCCCCTCTTCGAGGTCACCGGGCTCGATGTGGACAACGCCACCCTGCTCTACCAGGCCATCCTGCAGTCGGAGGGGCTCGACGGCAAGGCCTACCTCGAGATGTGGGTGCGCTTTCCCGGCAAAGGCGAGTTCTTCTCCCGCGGCCTCGACCAGGCCGTTACCGGCTCCATGAGCTGGAAGACGACGACCATTCCCTTCTTCCTCAAGGCGGGCGAGAAACCGGACCTCGTGCGTCTGAACGTCGTGGTCCAGGGGAAGGGAAGAGTGTGGGTGGACGATATCC
Source organism: Terriglobales bacterium (assembly GCA_035542575.1). Classification (GTDB taxonomy): domain Bacteria; phylum Acidobacteriota; class Terriglobia; order Terriglobales; family Acidobacteriaceae; genus JAIQET01. Next base: position 3,213 of record DATKLE010000129.1, read on the forward strand.
TCCTGCTGCGCTCTCCTTTGCCCAGTCGCTGATTCACCGCCGGTGGCTGACCGGCTTGCTAAATGTGCTGGCTGCGGCTAGGATGCGCCATCTCGAAACCGGCCCCTTTCGCTGTCACTCAGTTCTGGAGGGAATATGAAGATCAAGACGATTTTGCTGGGCGTGGTGGTGTGTCTGCTGGCGGTCACCACCTGCTACGCCTCCGATCCGAACATGGGAACCTGGAAGCTGAACGAAGCCAAGTCGAAGCTGGCCCCGGGTGCGGGCAAGAACACCAAGGTGGTGTACGCCGCCAGCGGTTACAAGATTAAGGTCACCGTCGAAGGCATCGATGCCGCCGGGAAGCCCACCCATAACGAGTGGACCGGAAAATTCGACGGTAAGGATTACCCCGTCACCGGCGATGCCACGTCCGACGCGCGCTCCTACAAGAAGGTGAACGATCGTACGCTGGAGTTCGCTGCGAAGAAAGGCGGCAAGACCACCGTGACCGGCACCGTCGAGGTCGCGGCCGACGGCAAGTCACGTACCGTTACCCTCAAGGGGACTGACGCCAAGGGCAAGCCCTTCACCAGCACCTCGGTGTACGACAAGCAGTAGCGCGGGTCATAAGAAAGAACCACACTCACCCAAGCCTGGTTTTGGCTTGGGTGGGCGCCCTCTTTTCCCCAAACAAATTGCGGCGCACCTGGCGTCCTGTCCATCGAAACCTACGACTGGAGGAACCCATGTACGTCGTCACCGGTGCCACCGGGAATACCGGCAAGATCGTCGCTCAACACCTCCTCGCGAAGAATCAACCCGTCCGGGTGATCGGACGCAGCGCCGAGCGCCTGCAGCCATTCGTGAAGCAGGGCGCGGAGGCCTTCGTGGCCGAGCTCACCGACCCCGCGGCCCTGACCCGCGCCTTCACCGGCGCCCGCGCGGTCTACGCCATGGTGCCTCCCAACCTGTCGGCGCCCGACTTCCGCGCCTACCAGCAGAGTGTGACCGATGCCTTGGTCGTGGCCCTGCAGAAGTCCGCGGTGCGGCACGCCGTCGCGCTCAGCAGCGTCGGGGCCGACAAGCCCGACAAGACCGGTCCGGTCGCCGGCCTGTACGCTCTTGAGCAGCAGTTTGGGCGGCTGGCCGGCGTGAACGTGCTCTTCCTGCGCGCCGGCTACTTCATGGAGAACACCCTGCCGCAGGCGGACGTCATCAAGTCCATCGGAGTGGCCGCCGGCCCGGTGCGTCCGGACCTGAAGCTGCCCATGATCGCTACCCGCGATATCGGCGCGGCCGCTGCCGAGGCCCTGCTCCAGCTCGACTTCAAGGACAAGCAGACCCGTGAATTGCTGGGCCAGCGCGACCTCAGCTACGCCGAGGCGGCCATCATCATTGGCAACGCCATCGGCAAGCCCGGGCTTACCTACGTCCAGGCCCCGGACGAGCAATTGCGGCCGGCGTTCGTGCAGATGGGCATGTCGCCGGACACCGCTGACCAGATCCTGGAACTCGCAGTGGCGCTGAAC
>DATKLE010000130.1:0-7473 GCA_035542575.1 Terriglobales bacterium
CTACACATCCGCAGCCAAAGCCAAGGAACATCCTGAACTCACGGCGCAACCCGCCTCTGTCCCCTGTTTGCAGCGATCACTGCCATGCCCGCCGTCGAAACATGTCTAATTCCCCTTCAACTCTGCCACGATCTTCTGAAACTCTGCCTCCGAATGCAACTTCTCCAGGTTCTGGTCTTTTTCCAGCGCCTCCGGGTTTCTTAGGCCACGCCGGACCGCTTCCCGGATGTCCTGGATTGCCTGCTTCTTGTTACCCAGGGCGGCATGAGTCTCGGCCAGCAGCAGGGAGGGCCACGGCTCGCTCGTGGTGATTTCCGCCATCAGCCGGAAGTAGTATTCCGCGTTGACAAAATGGTTCCGGGAAAACTCCCCCTGTCCCGCTTCAATCCCCTGCGCCCACAGCTCGTTGAAGGCGCGCAGCCGAATCAATCGCTGGTCCACACTCTTGGAGCGCTCAGCTTGGCGCTTGAGTAGAGCCATGCCCTCGGCAAAGTCCCGCCGTCGTTCCTCGCGATCCTCAGCGCTGGCATCTGCCAGGTCTCGCAGCTTCGCGGAAAGATCGGCGGTGAGCGATTGCTGCTCGGCCATCGCGTCCGACTCTGTCTTCAGTGCCCTCCTCAGCGCTCGCGATGTCTTGAGGGCTGCAAGTTCGGTTTCATACTCGTGAACGTCCTTGAGGCCGGTGAAATCGGAGGCCAGCGACCGCAAGGCGCTGAGCTGACCGATCCAGTCTCCGCGCTGCTCAGCTTCGGCCGCTTCCCGCTGCATTCGAGCGAAGAAATCAGCGATGAAAACGGCATCCGGGGCCCGGACGCCGGCCTGCATGGCCTTCAGATGGATCCATGCGACCGCGTCTTCGATCATCGCTGCCGGGGCCCACTGGTGCTCACCGGGAAAAACCCGCACCCGGTAGGGCCAACCCTGGTCCTCCCGCTGGCGCCGGATGGCGATGACCTCCGGCCAGTTGAAGTCCTGGTCGCCAACCGCGAAGAAGTAGGGCAACGCATACTTTGGCGACGCCTCAGCGGTATTGGGATACCCGGCGCCATGGGCGATCACGCCGGCGATCCTGCACGGGGCACAGCGCAAGGCCACCGATCCCGCGATGCGTGCGCCACCTGAGAAGCCAGTAGTGTACGTCTGGCGCTCATCCAGCGAGAGCCGGGCATGCGTGTCCGCCCACATGGCATTAGCGCTCTTCGAAGATTCCTCGAGGGCAAAATTCCGCGAGTTGTTGGACCCGGCCACGATGTAGCCGTACTTCTCCGCGACGTCTTTGTATAGCTTGACTGGAACTTTGCCCCGCGCCGCGGGATCGAAGGCGTAGATGATCGGCCAGCGCTTGGCGGGAGTGTAGCCAGAAGGAAGATAGAGCGCGTAGTTCTGCGTGGGATCGGAGAGACAGGCTACGTTCTCGATGACTTGGCCGGTGGGCAGCGGAGGCAGCCCAATCTGAGCCTGCAAGGCCGTAACCCCGAGGCTAAGCACAACCAAAAGCGCAGGTCGTCTTGCAAACAATGCCAGCGATCCTCTGTCTTCATTATCTTAGACGCGTCACAAGCAAGTTCGACAGCCACGCATCCGCAAATGACTTTTTCCTATTGCTTTCCCATAGGACTTGTGCCATCTTACTATGGCTTTCCCATAGGAGCGGCAGCATGACCGACAAAGCCGACGTCTGGCAGGGCACCCTGGCCCTGATGGTGCTCAAGACGCTCGAAACCCTGGGCCCGCTGCACGGATACGGCATCGCCCGCCGCATCGAGCAGACCAGCGGCAAACTCTTGTCCGTCAATTATGGGACGCTCTATCCCGCCCTGCTCAAGCTGGAACAGGAAGGCTACATCGCCTCGGAGTGGGGTGTGTCCGACAACAACCGCAAAGCCAAGTACTACAAGCTGACCCGCGCCGGCCGCAGGCAACTCGAGAAAGAAGCACAGGATTGGCAACAGACCACCGCCATCCTGGCACGCTTCCTGGCGCCCTCGGAGGAGTCATGAAAAGCTTGCGAGCCTTCTTCTTGCGCCTGGGCGGCCTGTTTCACAAACAGCGTCGCGACCGCGAACTGGCCGAGGAACTGGAAAGTCATCTCCAGATGCACGTGGATGACAATCTGCGCTCGGGCATGTCTCCCGAAGATGCGCGACGTCACGCCGTCATCCAACTCGGTGGCATCGAGTCCACCAAAGAAAGCTATCGCGACCGCCGCGGTCTTCCCTTCCTCGAAACCTTCTTCCAGGACCTGCGCTTCGGGGCCCGCATGTTGCGCCGCAACCCTGGCTTCACCGCCGTGGCCGTGGTCACTCTGGCATTGGGTATCGGCGCCAACTCTGCCATCTTCAGCGTGGTGAACGCCGTGCTCCTTAAGCCCTTACCCTATGAGAACGGCGAGCGCATGGTGGTGGTCAAGCAGGGTGCGCCGCGCGCCGGCTTCCCCGACGTGTCGTTCTCGGTGCCGGAGATTACCGACTACCGGGCGCAGAACCGTTCTTTCGATGCGCTGGTCGAGTACCACTCGATGGCGTTCATTCTGCTGGGACGCAAGGAACCGGAGCGCGTCCTGACCGGCGTGGTTTCCTGGAATTTCTTCGATGCCTTCGGGGTCAAGCCGCTGTTGGGCCGCCCTTTCCGCGCCGATGACGAAAAACCCGGCGCGCCCGCGGTCCTGTTGCTGACCTACGAATACTGGATCCGCAGCTTTGGCGGCGATCCCACTGTAGTCAACAAGACCTTCACCATGAACGACCGCCTGCACACGGTGATTGGCGTGTTGCCGCCCCTGCCGCAGTATCCCGACCAGAACGACGTGTACATGCCGACCACGGCGTGTCCGTTCCGCTCCGATCCCGAGATGGTCGCCAACCGCAGGGATCGCATGGTGAGCCTCTTCGGCCTGATGAAGCCCGGGGTGAGCACGCGTCAGGCGACCTCAGACCTGACGGGCATCATCCAGAATGCGCAGCATGAGTATCCGGATGTCTATCCGCCCACCTTCGATGTCGGCGCCTGGGCCCTGTCGTTGCGCGAGCAGCTTACGCAGAATGCGCGCGCGACCATGCTGGTACTGCTCGCGGCCGCAGGCTTCGTGCTGCTCATCGCCTGTGCCAACGTGACCAACCTGAATCTGGCGCGCATGGTCAAGCGTGAGCGTGAACTGGCGGTCCGCGTCGCCCTCGGGGCTGGACGCAACCGCCTGCTTCGCCAGTTGCTCACGGAGAGCTTGCTACTCGCCCTGGCCGGCGCGGCCCTGGGGCTGGTCTTTGCCCAGAATGGCTTGGGGCTGCTGGTAAGCTACGTCGCCCGCTTCACTCCCCGAGCGCGTGAAATCCACTTGGACGGCACAGTTCTTCTGTTCACGCTAGCGGTTGCAGTCGTGGTGAGCCTGGTGTCGGGCTCGTTTGCCGCGCTGGATAGCCGCGACCACAACATCGGCAACCTGAAAGAAGGCAGCGTTCAATCCACCATCGGCATCGGCCGTCGCCGCCTGCGCAGCGTCCTCATCGTGTCGCAGGTTGCGGTGTCTTTCCTGTTGCTGATCGGCGCGGGACTGATGCTGCGCAGCTTCCTCAACCTCCAGCGGGTGGATCCTGGATTCGATCCCGAGAACGTGCTCACCATGCGCCTGAACCTGAACTTCACCAAGTACAACACTGCCGACAAGCGCCTCGCCTTCTACGAAGCATTGCTCGAGAAGGTTCAGGCCCAGCCCGGCGTCCTTTCAGTCGCGGGTGGGATGACATTCCCGCTGAGTGGATTGAACCCCTGGAGCAACGATTTCACTATCGAAGGCCGCGAATCGGCCTCGCTGCCCATTGCCGACTTCCGCGTCGTGACGCCCGGGTATTTCAAGACCTTGCACATCCCGCTTCTGGGAGGGCGCGATTTCACCCGCCAGGACCGGCCGAATACGCCGACTGTGGCTATCGTGAATCGCACCGCAGCACATCGCTTCTGGGGCACTGAGGATCCAGTGGGCAAGCGTATCTCGACCGACAAGGGCAAGACCTGGATCCAGATCGTGGGTGTGGTTGGTGACGTTAAGCAAGACGGTCTAGACAAGGACACACCCGATGAGATCTACATTCCCCTGGCCGACAGCCCAGTATCGGGATTGAGTTTGGTGGTTAAAACCTCAGTCGAGCCGCTGAGTATTGCCCGCCGGGTCATTCAGCAGATTTACGACATTGACCCCGACCAACCGGCGGCTCGCGTGGCATCCCTGGAGCAGGTGCGGGCCGATTCCGTTGCCGCCCCACGCCTTACGGCCAACCTGCTGGGCCTGTTCGCGCTGCTGGCGCTGGCCATCGCTGCCGCGGGAATCGGCGGAGTGATGGCCTTGTCCGTCAGCCAGCGCACCCACGAGATCGGGGTGCGCATGGCGATCGGGGCCTGGCCGCGAGAGATCCTTCGCATGGTACTCGGCCAGGGTGTGGCGCTGACCGTTGTTGGGTTAGCTCTCGGCCTGCTGGGAGCGATCGGCTTGACCCGCATGCTGCGTGGACTTCTATTCGAGGTCACGCCGACCGATCCCTTGACGTTCGTCGGCGTCGCGGCTGTGCTGGCCATCGCCGCGCTCTCGGCCTGCTACGTGCCCGCGCGGCGCGCGGCCCGGGTGGATCCCAACGTGGCCTTGCGATGTGAGTGACAAGCATGAACAGAGGACCTTGGAAACCGATCTCGCAGTTACTCAAGGAGAGACTGATGAAGAATATCGCGTTGCTTATCTTGGCGGTGACTGCTATCGCAATGCTACTCGCTGCCGCTCCTACCTCGCCCCCTGCTCTGCCGCATTACACTGCCGACAATCAACTACTGCGTCCCGACGACTACCGTGACTGGGTCTTCTTGTCCTCGGGACTGGGCATGAGCTATAGCCCGGAAGCCGGCGACCACCAGATGTTCACCAATGTCTTCGTTCCGCAGTGGGCCTACCAGGAGTTTCTGAAATCCGGCAAGTGGCCGGAGAAGAGCATCTTCGTCGTCGAGGAACGCGGGTCGCAAACCAAAGGCTCCATCAACAAGGTAGGACATTTCCAGACTGACTTCATGGGCATGGGGGTCGAGGTCAAGGACAAGAGCCACTTTCCCGAGGGTTGGGCCTACTTCAATTTCGGCGAAGACACCAAGTCAGCTAAAGCCAATCCCAAGGAAGGCTGCTTTGCCTGCCATGACGCGCACGCCGCGGTTGAGCACAGCTTTGTGCAGTTCTACCCCACATTGAAGCCGGTGGCCAAGAAGTTTGGCACCTACAACGCGGAGCGGGAGAAGGTAGACGGAGCCAGGTAAGCTCGCGCAGGGACAGCCGCCCCCGGCTGTCCCTGACGGCTCCGCTTAAGAACTTGTCATTCCGACGCTGAGCGAAGCGAAGCAGGAGGAATCCCTACCGTGGGCAGTTTCGTTGGAGGTAGAGATGCTTCGACTCCGCGGGGCCTTCGCCCCGCTCCGCTCAGCATGACTGTGTGCGGGTTATTACGCGGTGCGCACTCTCCTTTGGCAAGGTCCGCCTAGTCGATAGCCACCCCGCTGTTTCCGTATCCTCCATTCCTTACTCTCCATCAGTTGTGCGCTACATCACTTCAGCCTGCCACCGATTTCCTGTAGCCTTTAGGGTCTTCTAATTCATCCGCTATCGGCGCAAGGTGCACTCATGAAACTTCTGGTCATCGGTTCCGGCATGATGGGTTCGGCCGCCGCGTTCGACATGGCGCGGCAGGAGGAAGTGGAGGCGGTCACGCTGGCGGACAGCGAGGTCCGCCATGCTCGTGAAGTCGCCGCCCGGGTCAACAGGATCACTGGGCAGAAGAAAGTTCGCGCGGTCTCGCTGGACGCCTCCAGCGAGAAGGCTGCCGCCCGCCTGATGCGCGGCTACAACGGCTGCCTGTCGGCGGTCCCTTACTTCTTAAACCTGGGCCTGGCCAGGGCCGCGGTGGAGGCGCGCTGCCACTTCGCCGACCTGGGCGGCAATAACACAGTCGTGCGCCAGGAGCTGGCGTTGGCAAAGAAGGCCGAAAAGCGGGGAGTGGCCATCGCGCCGGACTGCGGGCTCTCTCCAGGGATGGCCTCCATCCTGGGCGGAGAACTGGTGCGACGGCTCGGCGGACGCGCCGACGCGCTCAAGCTCTACGTGGGCGGGCTGCCGGAGCGGCCCATGCCTCCGTTTCACTATCAGTTGGTGTTCTCGGTCGAAGGACTGATCAACGAGTACGTGGAGCCGGCACGCATCCTGCGCCGAGGCAAGCTCGTAACGATTGAAGCGCTCACCGAGCCGGAGGAATTCTCCATGCCCGGCTTCCCGCCCTTGATTGCGTTTCACACCTCAGGTGGCACCTCGACCCTGCCAGAGAGCTTCGAAGGCAAGGTCGGCGAGTGCTTTGAGAAAACACTGCGCTATCCCGGACACTACGACCTGCTGTGCGAACTCAAGGAACTGGGCCTGTTCTCCAGCGAGAAGATGAAGATCGGCAAGGCCGAGGTTGCGCCGCGGGCGGTCATGTCGAAGGTTTTCGAAGGCAAGTTTGCCAGCAAGGGGCCGGACGTGTGCATCATGCGGCTGGAAGCGCACGAGTCGGTGCGCGCGCCGGGGGTGCGGGGATTGCTGGGCGGGCGCCTGAAAGGCCGCGTGGCCTCCTTCACCTTGGTGGACCACTACGATCCCAAGACTGATATGAGCGCCATGATGCGCACCACGGCCTTCCCGGCTTCGATCGTGGTGCAGATGCTGGCCTCAGGCGCAATTGCCAAGCGCGGCGCGGTGCTGCAGGAGCGCGACGTGCCGGCCGACACGTTTCTGGAAGAGATGGCACGGCGGGGCATCCGGATTGAGTACGCGATGGAGTGAGGATGTTATTTTCAATTGTCGATTGCCAATTGCCACTGGGGGCTCTGGAAACAATTGACAATCGGCAATCCCTCTAGGATAAGCTGTCGTCTTTCGGAGGAAACGCTTGCGCTACCTCGATCGCCTTCAACCGCTGGCCCTGCTGGTTTTGCGTGTGGTCTTGGGTGTAGTCATGGTAGCCCACGGGTATTCCAAGGTATTCGGCGGACTCTCGCATCATGTGCAATACGTCACCAGCCTGGGCCTGCCGGGTTGGTGGGCCTATCTATCGGCGGCCTCGGAGTTTTTCGGCGGCATCCTGGTGATCGCAGGACTGTTTACCCGGCTCTCAGCTCTGGCCATCTGCATTGACCTGGGTGTCGCCATCTGGAAAGTGCACTGGCATAACGGTCTGCTGGGAGACAAGGGCTACCAGCTCCCGCTCGCCCTGGCCGCGATCGCCTTCGCGCTGATCTTTTATGGCGCCGGTCCGATGGCTCTCGATAGCATTCGGCGGGCTGGAGGCGGAGGCGCCAGCAAGTCCCCCAAGAAGTAAGTCACAAAACGAAAAGGCCCGGAGACCCGGGCCTCTTAAATCATCGCTGTTCTCCCGATCAGTACCGACCCTGCGAAGCGATCCGCTCATACGGCGTGCC
>DATKLE010000131.1:0-9053 GCA_035542575.1 Terriglobales bacterium
TTCGCAAGATGTGGTCGACTGGCGGCGAACTGACCAATCTGTTTCAGAATCACGAAGTCGTCATCGCGATGGGCTGGCCACTGATGACGAACCAGCTGCACAAAGCCAATTTTCCCGCAGGCGAGACCATTCCTAAGGAAAATACCACCGGCTGGATCGACCATCTGATGATCACCTCCGGCAGCGAGAACAAAGATCTGGCCTACAAGTTTCTGGAGTACATGGTCGAAGCCCAGACCCAGAAGAAAGTCACCGATGTCACGGGCTACACTCCGGCGAACCCGCAATCCGCGCAGTATATGACTCCGGAGCAGGTCAAAGGACTTCACCTGGACGACGTGGACAACTATCAGAGGCGTCTTTACTTCTGGCAGAACGTCCCGCGCCGCGCCAAATACAACGAGATTTGGAACGAAGTGAAAGCTGCCCAGTAGTCTGCTCTGAGAACGGAGAACCGTGAACCGAGAACTGGTTTTCACGAAAACATCGGCGCTGGAGAGCCGTCGTAAGAGCGCCTGAGCCCCATGGCCACCACCGCCGAATCCGCGATCACCCCCGTCTCGGGCTCCGGCACGGAAGCCCTGCTCACCATCCGCAACGTCGCCAAATCCTTCGGCCGCAACCCCGTGTTGCGCGACATCTCTCTGCAGGTCGCCGAAGGCGAGTTTCTCACCATCCTCGGTGAGAGCGGCTCGGGCAAGACCACACTGCTGCGCATCATCGCCGGCTTTGAGCACGCCGGCTCGGGGGAGGTCTGGATGGGAGGCGAGCGCCTGGATTTCTTGCCTCCCTATCGCCGGCGCGTCAACACCGTCTTTCAGCACTACGCGCTTTTCCCGCACCTGACGGTCGAGGACAATGTCGGCTATGGGCTGCGCGTCGCCGGACTGCTGAAACCGGAGATTGCCTCCCGCGTCGAGCAGGCCCTGGCCATGGTCAAGATGACCGCTTACGCCCGTTCCAAGCCGGCCAAAATCAGCGGTGGCCAGCAGCAACGGATTGCCCTAGCGCGTGCTCTGGTAAACCGTCCCCGGCTGCTGTTGCTCGACGAACCGCTCTCGGCGCTCGACGCCAATCTCCGCCGCCAGATGCAGGTCGAGCTGAAATCCCTGCAGCGCGAAGTCGGCATCTCCTTCGTCTTTGTCACACACGACCAGGAAGAAGCCATGGTGATGTCGGACCGCATCGCGCTGCTGCGCATGGGCGAACTGGAACAGGTGGCATCGCCCCGCGAGATCTACAGTCGTCCCGCAACCGCCTATACCGCGCAGTTCATCGGCCACACGAATCTGTTGCGCGCCGAAGTCCGCGACGGCGTCGCGAATTGCCACTCGCTGTCGTGGCGCACCGGGTTCCGTGACGGCCCGGCGCTGTTCTCCCTGCGGCCCGAGAACATACGGCCGGCCAGCGCGGCTTCCGCCCACGACGTGGTCCGCTTTCAGGCCAAGGTTCGCCACCAGGCCTTCCACGGCGCCACCGAATTGCTGCGGGTCGAGTGTGCCGACGGTCTGGTTTTGTCCGTCCGGACCGCAAGCCGGGAAGAACGGCAGGGCGATCTGCAACTGGAGTTCTCGGCCGCCGACGCCGTGCCTGTCCGCGAATCTCCGGAGGAGAAGTGATGTTCTCCCGCGCCTATCGCGCCGCCATCACCGCGCCGCCCCTGCTGTGGGTGGCGGCGTTTCTCCTCGTCCCCTACGCCTTGCTCTTCTGCTACAGCTTTTGGTCGGTCTCGCCGTCGCAGCAGATCGTTCATTCCTGGAATCTCGACAACTACCGCGAGCTGCTCCGCGTCAACGTCTACCTGCAGACCTTGTTCCGCTCCATGTGGATCGCCGCCCGCGTGATGATCTTCTCTCTACTGTTGGGATACCCGCTCGCGTATTACCTCTCCTTCCACGCCGGCAAAAGAAAAGATCTGCTGTACCAGTTGGTGATCATTCCGCTGTGGGTCAGCTACCTGGTCCGCGCCTATGCCTGGAAGACCATTCTCGGCAGCGACGGTGTGCTCAACACCCTGCTGCAATACGTCCACCTGACCAGCCAACCGCTGGAGTTCCTCCTCTACAGCCCGTTTGCGGTCGTGCTGACGCTCACCCACATCTACACGCCGTTCGCCTTTCTGCCTATCTACGCCTCGCTCGAACACATTCCCCGCCATTTGGTCGAGGCCTCGCACGACCTAGGCGCCTCGCCGTTTCAAACGTTCTGGAGAGTGATCTTCCCTCTCTCGATTCCCGGCGTGCTCGCCGGGGCAACCTTCGCCTTTGTGCTCAGCCTCGGCGACTTCCTCGCGCCACTGCTCCTTGGCGGTCCCAGCGGGATCATGATCTCCAACATTGTGGTCAGCTTGTTCGGCGCGGCATACAACTGGCCTCTCGGCGCGGCAATTTCGCTTTGCATGCTGGTTTTGGTCATCGGTCTCCTATTCCTGTCGGAAAATCTGGAGAAGAACTGGAGCTTCCGATGAGCGCCCGCGCCGTCCATCAATCGCGCTGGCTGCCCTGGCATGCGGTGGCGGTGTTCGGCTTTCTCTACCTGCCGATCGTCACGCTCATCGTGTATTCCTTCAACGGCCAGGGGGTGGGCGGATTTCCGCCGCGCAATCTGACCCTGGACTGGTATCGCGTGCTCTTCGCCGATGACGCCATTTGGACTTCAGTCCTGAACAGCCTGCTTGTCGCTCTGGCTGCCGTCGCCATCGCGTTGGCATTTGGCATTCCCGCGGCCCTCGCGCTCGACCGCGCTAGTTTTCCCGGCAAGGCGCTGTTTCGCCGCCTCGTGCTGCTCCCGCTCATCCTGCCCGGCATCATCACCGGGCTTTCTCTGTTGATGTTGTTCCGTGAGGCCGACGTGAAGCGCAGCCTGGCCACGATCATTCTCGGTCACGGCACCGCTCTGATCTCCGTGGCCACCACCGAAGTTTTCGCTGGTTTGCAGAAACTCGACCGCGCCCAGGAAGAGGCCTCCCTCGACCTCGGCGCCAACTATTGGCAAACCTTTTGGCGCGTGACCATCCCCAATTTGCGCCTGTCCATCATCGGCGCAGCGCTGCTGATCTTCACGCTCTCCATGGACGAGATTGCCGTCAGCTTCTTCCTGATCGGACGTGACAACACGCTGCCGCTGGAAATCTGGGGCCGGCTGCGCCGCGGCATCACCCCGGAGATCAACGCGATCTCAGCTATCATCTTCGTTTTTTCGTTGCTCGCTATCGTGAGCTGGTATCGCCTTCGTACCGGCGAAGGCAAAACCGAAATCGCCGCTGAACTGGTAGAAACGCCGGCCCAAGGGGACTAGGAATGAGCACAAATCGCAGGGACTTCATCAAGTACGTCGTAATGGGATCCATTGCCGCCGGCTGCCCGGTGGACCTTTCTCTGGCCGCCGCGCCGCCGGACAACAAGCCCGCGGTGGATGGCGAAGACAACCGCATCTGCCACCAGGTACGCGATGGCAAAGTCTTCACCCGTCCACCAGCTTCCGCGCACCACGATGTCGTCATTGTCGGTGGAGGCGTCAGCGGGCTCACGTCCGCCTACCTTCTGCGCAATCGTGACTTTCTCTTGCTGGAGAAGGAACCGCACTGGGGCGGCAATGCGTACTTGATGGAGTACGACGGGCAAGCCTATGCGACCGGCGCCGCCTTCCTCGATAAGAGCGAAAGCGCGGCCTTCGACCTGGCCAAACAGATCGGTCTCAACCCTCTGCCCGTCAACGACTGGGACGGGACCATCCTCAAGGGAGAGTTCACTCCCGACACCTGGGGAGAAGGACTCGACAAGCTCCCTTACTCCGCCTCCGTGCGCGAGAGCTTCAAGAAGTTTCGCAAGGAAATGCTGGCAATCGACGTACAAAAACGCGCGCAGGAATTGTTCGCAGTGTCTTTTTCCGATTTCATGAAGAACTACCCTGACGAGATCAAGCAGTGGTGGGACGGCTATGGCCCTTCCAACTGGGGCGCCACCAGCGACGAGACTGCCGCCGCCATCGGCATCTACGAAATGCATTACATCGCCGGGGACAAGCGTTCCGACGACCGTTGCACCTGGCCCGGCGGGCTGGGCGCCATCACCAAAAAGTTAGCGGAGGCCCTGCAGGCGAGCGCCGCCGATCGCCTGCTGACAGGCGCAACCATCGTCGCTGTAGTTCCCCAGAAGGACGAGGTCCAAGTCACCTACATGCGAAATGCGCAACTGACCACGGTCTCCGCCAAGGCTGTGATCATGGCCACACCCAAGTTCATCACCCGACGCGTCCTCGAAGGCCTGCCTGACAAGCAGAGCGAGGCCATGCACCAGATTCGTTACATTCCCTATCCGGTCGTTAACCTCATCTTCGACAAGCCGGTATTCAACAAGGGCTACGACACCTGGTGCCCAGGAAACACCTTCACCGATTTCATCGTCGCCGACTGGGTCGTCCGCCAGCAACCCGGCTACCAGCAGAAGCACAACATCTTGACCTGCTACACGCCCATGCGCGAGGACGACCGCGGCTATCTGCTGACCGAGATCAGCGCGCGCAAGATCGCCCAGAATGTGCTGCGCGATTTTCAGAAGCTGTTTCCCAGGTCGAACGTCGATCCCGTCGAAGTCCATATCTACCGCCGCGGTCACCCGATGTACATGTCTACGCCCAAGCTCTTCACCGAAGTGCAGCCCCTGGCGCGCCAACCTATGGATCGCGTGTTCTTCGCCAACACCGACTCCGAAGGGCCGGTGTCCGCCACCAGTGGGGGCATCAAGGCAGCCCAGCGCGCCGTGGGCGAAGTGGAGAAACGCCTGGCCGGCAAACCGTCCAAGCACCCGGTACAGACCGCCGTGAAAGCGTGATAGTCCGGGGCTAGGGTTTCTTCGCGGCCTCAGCGGCCTTGCCTTGCGCTCTCTGCGGTCCAAGCTTTTGACTCTCTTCCCTGACCTCAAAGCGTAAATCCGCCCCCGCATAGTAAAGTGATAGAAGCGCCGTCCGCCGAAAGGAAGCATCCCATTTGAGTTCCGGCATTCGCAATATCGCCATCATCGCCCACGTGGACCACGGCAAGACCACGTTGGTGGACGCCATGCTGCGCCAGAGCGGCACCTTCCGCGCCAACGAGACCGTGGTGGAACGCGTCATGGACTCCAATGAACTGGAGCGCGAGCGCGGCATCACCATCCTGGCCAAGAACACCGCCATCTTCTATCGTGACGTGAAGATCAACATCGTGGACACGCCCGGCCACAGCGATTTCGGCGGCGAGGTGGAGCGGGCGTTAAAGATGGTGGACGGTGTCATGCTCCTGGTGGATGCCAGCGAAGGCCCGCTGCCGCAGACCCGCTACGTCCTTGGCAAGGCTCTGGAAGCCAACCTGCCACCCATCGTCGTAATCAACAAGATCGACCGTGCCGACGCCCGGCCCCAGGAAGTGCTGAACGAAATCTACGATCTCTTCATCGATCTCGATGCTCACGAGGATCAACTCGACTTCCCCGTGCTGTACACCAACGCCAAGGCCGGCACGGGTTCTTCCGATATCAAGGGCGGAGGCGAAGATCTCAGACCCCTGTTCGACGCGATTCTTAACACCATTCCCCAGCCCCAGGGGGATCCCTCCGGCCCACTGCAAATTCTGGTCGCCAACCTCGATTACAGCGACTACCTGGGACGCCTGGCCATCGCCCGTGTTTTCAACGGCACCCTGCGCACCGGGGAAGAAGTCGGCATCGCCAAGCTCGACGGTTCCCTGCAGAAGACTAAAATAACGAAACTGTTTTCTTTCTCCGGTCTGAAGCGTACCGACATCACCGAGACCGAACTCGGGGACATCGTTGCCGTCGCCGGCGTCGAGGGCATCACCATTGGTGAGACCATCACCGCCGCTGAGAATCCCGCTCCTTTGCCGCACATCGTGATCGACGAACCCACCATCGCCATGCTGTTCACGGTGAACACTTCACCGTTTGCCGGCAAGGATGGAACCTATGTCACCTCACGCAACCTGCGCGAACGGCTCGACAAGGAGTTGTTGACCAACGTCGCCCTGCGCGTGGAAGAGACCAGCACCACCGACGCCTTCAAGGTCATGGGCCGCGGCGAACTTCAGCTCTCCATCCTGATCGAGATGATGCGCCGCGAAGGCTACGAACTCATGGTCGGCAAGCCAGAGATCGTGACCAAGCGCATCGACGGCAAGCTCATGGAACCGGTCGAGCACCTCACCGTGGACATCCCGGAAGAGTTCGTCGGCGTGGTGATGGAGCAGCTCGGCACCCGCAAGGCCGAAGTCGTCAACATGCACAACCACGGCTACGGCCGGGTACGCATTGAGTTCCGCGTCCCCAGCCGCGGGTTGATCGGCCTGCGCAGCCAGCTGCTCACCGACACGCGCGGCACTATCGTCATGAATTCGCTTTTCGACGGCCATATCGAATGGCAAGGGGAAATCCCCCACCGGCCCACGGGGGCGCTGGTGGCCGACCGCGACGGCGTCTCCACTTCCTACGCCCTCTGGGGCTTGCAGGAACGTGGCGAGTTGTTCATCGGCCCGGGCGTGGATGTCTATGAAGGCATGATCATCGGCGAAAACGCCAAAGACACCGACCTCGACGTCAACGTGGTGCGGGAGAAGAAGCTCACCAACATGCGCGCCTCCACGGCCGACGAGGCCATCCGCCTGATCCCCTTCCGCCAGCTGAATCTTGAGCAGGCCATCGAGTTTATCGCCGACGACGAGTTCGTCGAGGTCACTCCCAAGTCGCTGCGCCTGCGCAAGAAAATCCTGCAGGCCAACAAGCGCAAGAAAAGCGCTATGGTGACGGTGGAAGGGGACTCGTAGCGCAGGGGACACCAGCCGAACTCTGTCGGCTGGCTCCCCACTTCCGCGCCAGAGATTTTCTCGGCAAGACTCATGATGTACATGAATTTGCAATTTATGTACATTCGTGCTAGATTAGCGGTTGGCGGCCAGGATACTGGAATGGCGACCACGAAATACCGCTCTCACAAACACTTCCAGCTGGATTCGGTAAAGATCAAGCGGGCCCAAAAGGCTTTGTGCGCCAAGACGGAGACGGAAGCCATCGAGCGCGCATTAGACTTGGCGATTGCCGAGCACGAGAAGAACCGACTGGTCCTCGAGGCCACTGAGCGCTTTGTCAGTAGCGGGATCAGGATCAGAGATGTGTATGGCAGGCTGGATGTCTAGATGCAGCCCGCCCTTCTCGACTCTTCCATCTACATTTCCGCGCTGCGCCGCAGTGATGAGGCGGCGGTTACGCTCAGAAGGTTAGCCGCCGACGCGCCTCTGTGGCTGAGTTCGGTGGTGCTGGAAGAACTCTATGCTGGTGTGCGTGACCGGGACCGTCATGTCGTGGAGCGTTTGGAGCGGGACTTTGACAGAGCGAAGCGTATCCTGGTGCCAAATCTCAGCGACTGGAGCCAAACCGGCAGGGTGCTGGCCCGCCTCGCCGACAAGTACGATTACGAGGAGATCGGTCAAGGACGGCTGACCAATGATGCCCTGATCGCGATGAGCGCAGGGCGGTTGGGTATCACGGTCATCACCGCCAACGAGCGCGACTTCCGCCGTCTCGCCGAGTTTCGCCCTTTTCAGTGGCGAGTCAGCAGATTTTGAAGCACCTGTGCGGCCGCACCTTCACCTCGCCGCGGTCTCAAGCACCGCCCCGCCACGCTCCTGTAAGCCTGCCATCGTATACTCAGCAAGTGGCAGAAATATGCCAAGCCCCGATCCCCACGCTTTCCGCTTGTTCCTCATCCCCTGCAGCTGCGGCACCACCTTCGCCGTCCCGGAGAACTATGACCATGAAGGCACCGCCTGGAGCCGCTACCTGAAGTGCCCCACCTGCGGCAAGCGCCACGACCCCAAGAACCGCCTGCTGCAGTTCGGCTATCAGCAGGAAGGCTACTGGAAGGTGGACGACTGTTAGGGGCGTGCCACAGACTTGCTTCCCCCCGCCTAACTGCTATACTTTCCCCCGCATTTGACTGTTCGCCAACTCCGGCTGTCCAGGATGGCCAACCAGCCCCTCCCCGCCGAAGTCAGCCACACTCAGATAGCTCACTCCGAGGCAATTCGCTTGAAGAACATTTTCGTGGGGAACCTCGACTTCAACACCTCCGAAGACGAGTTACGTCACATATTCGAGGCATATGGGCAGGTGGACCGGGTCAGCATCATGACCGACCGGGAGACCGGACGCTCGCGTGGCTTCGGTTTTGTGGAGATGGCCAACACCGAGGACGGGGAGAAAGCCATCGCTGCCCTCAACGGCACACAGCTCGGAGGACGTACGCTGAACGTGAATGAAGCCCGGCCCAAGGTGGAGCGCGGCGGTGGCAGAGACCGTGGCGACCGTGGCGGCCGTGGCGGAGGCCGCAACCGCTGGTAAGCGGCGTCCCGCCTTGCACTCCCAAGATTCTGCCTTCGGCCCCCTCGCACCACACTGCCCGTGATCGTCGGACGCTCGATCCC
This sequence comes from Terriglobales bacterium, assembly GCA_035542575.1. Taxonomy (GTDB): domain Bacteria; phylum Acidobacteriota; class Terriglobia; order Terriglobales; family Acidobacteriaceae; genus JAIQET01. Next base: position 8,471 of record DATKLE010000131.1, read on the forward strand.
ACTTTTGCGAGTGGTAGCAAATCTGGAGTGGCAAAGCAGGCTGGTAGCAAAGCTGGCCGCACCAAGCCTCGTCTTCGACGAGCGGCCATTCCCGCTCCTCGCCAATTGAAGCCCCCAAGCGGGGGATGTACACTGAAGAAGCGCGCCCGTAGCTCAGCTGGATAGAGCGATTGCCTCCGGAGCAATAGGTCGGGAGTTCGAATCTCTCCGGGCGCGCCAGCTTCCCTCTTCTGTTTCTTTCGGCTGCGTGCGCTCGTTTCGTTCGGCGAAATCCAACTTTTCGGCGCTGCGCCCGGAATTGTGCCCACCCGGCCGCGCCATTGCATCAACAACAATCTTCCGACAGGTGAACGTATCGGCGATTGAGTTCCCGCGGTGACCACCCTCGGTGACCCGTTCGCAGCGAAGTGAATCCGATGGGCTGTGCCCGCCAGGCGGCGAAGTCAATGAGTTCTATAAAAAGGGATGTCAAGAAAAAAGCTCCACCTCGACCGGAGTCGAGATTTCTTTCTCGAGATCCAGCCCACTGTAGTTCGTTTCCCTGATGAAGTTTGGTGTTGTCCATTCTCATAAGGTTCCCGGC
>DATKLE010000132.1:0-36383 GCA_035542575.1 Terriglobales bacterium
CTGACTTTGCGCTGGTGCGGGTTGTTTCTCGTGGTCCACGGGGCAGCGTTCATTCTAGCTGAAAAGATTCCGCTAGCGGTTTGAAAACTCGACCTTCGCCTCGGCTTCAGTAGGAACGCCATTACACATGGCGGGGCGGTAGCGCCAGGAGCGCACGATATCCAGCACCGTACGGTCCTCGACCGAGCCGGCGCTTTCGAGGATCAGAGGACTATGTACGCGGCCGTCGGTACCGATGATGAAACTCACCCTGATCCGGCTGCTGGCATCCGGCTGCTCCAGCAGCGGGTTGGGAGTAGCCAGGGCTTCGGGCGGTTGCGTAGCCTCGCAGCTGCCGCGGGGGTTGGTGTGCTGCATGGTGGCGAACTCGGAGTCGTGTACTGCTGGAGTCCAGAGCTGGCGCTCGCGCGCAGTGAGAGAACGATTCCTTTCCATCCACGGCGAAGGGGCATTCACCGAGGCCCAGCACATGGCCGGCACCGTAATTAGAACGACTAAGCAGAGCTTCCGAAGCGGCATAAGACCTGGTCCCTCCGGGTGTTCCGGCTGGGGCCAGGCGCCGGCGCACCCTTCACTGCTCTCAGGGGCAATCTCGGTACCAGCGAAAGCGATTTGCAAGCTGCTGAAAACCAGATATTTGGAATGGGAATCGCTCTCTCCCCGGCGGGCGATGTGAAAACACTTGCAGCTAAACAACACCCGCAAATTGCCTCTGTCTTGCCCCGACCACCGCGCCCAGGACGCACGGGGGAGGCACCCCGGGGTTGTCTGAACATCATCCTGTGAGGCGCGTCACATCCTGCTATGAGGCTTTCGCGCAAAATTGTGCTGAAGGTACACGGCGCTGGAAGGAAAGCCGGACAAGCCTGAGCGGGAGGGATGGCGATGTTTGAACAAGAATTGGAAATGGAAAAGCGCGAGTCCTCAGTCGTGCCTCTGCTGCTGATTGTGACACTCATCCTGGCCGTCGTAGCGGTCGCGGGCTACTTCGTGCTGCAGGCCCGAAAGGTGATCACCAACACCGAGGCCAGCGCGATCGCGACGTCGGTCCTCAAGGCGCAGGGGCCGGCCACGATCCGCTTCCACACCGGAATGGTGAAAAGCAGCGTGGACGACAAACCGCATGACCCCAACTACCGTCTGCTGGAGAAAGCGGGCCTGATCAGGTTGGGCAAAGACACGGGCGCATATGGCACCATCACTCCGGTGGCGCTCACGCTGGAGGGCCAGACGCTGCTGGACGAGATTCCCGGGGTCACGAAGTCAAAAGAGAAGGACGGCACCGACATCTACCTGGTTCCCATTGCCGAGCGCAAGCTGGTGGCGGTTTCGAATGTGAAGATGATCAACCCTGAACGGGCCGTCATCGACTATAGCTGGAAATGGGAGCCCAACAAGCTGGGCAACCTTTTTGACGCCTCGGGGTCCATGGTGAAGAGCTTCAATACCTGGGACCGCGCCACCCTGATCCAGAAATATGGAGCGAATTTCTATCACGGAGATCCCACGTCGGTCAGCCTGATTGTGGCGAAGGACGAAAAGCTGGGCTGGCAGCCTGCTATCGAGTAGCACACGCGAGTGACGGTACTGTCGGGTGTCCTTGCTCACCTGCCAGTGCCGGCAGCCGCACGCAGTGTAAGCAGGGTGATCTCCGGAGGACAGTTGAGGCGCACCGGCACGCGAATCGTTCCCAGGCCGATATTGGTGTACAGGGTCAACCCACCGATGCAGTGAAGTCCCCAAGGATACTTTCGCGCCATAGAAGGAAGAAACGGGGCGCCCAGCAGAGGCAATCGTACCTGCCCTCCATGCGAGTGGCCGGAGAGCTGAAGGTCCACTGGGTATCTCGCCACGTGGTCGGCGGCGTCCGGCTCGTGGAGCAGCAAGACCACAGGCTCATTCCGCGGGATGGGCTTCAGCGTCACCTGCAGATCGGGCTTGCCTTCGATTACATCATCCAGGCCGCAAAGCCACAGGCGGGCCCCGGCCTGCTCCAGCGGCATAGCCCAGTTGCGCAGAACGGGGATGCCCTGGGCGTGGAGGGCCTCGACCACGCGCGCTGGGTCGGACCCGACGTCGTGATTGCCCAGAATCGCTACGCGGCCGAAAGGCGCGCGCAGCTGGCCGAGGAGCTGGGCGCAGGGCTCGGCTGCGCTTGCCCCTTGCTTCGCATTATGCAAGTACTCGGCCCCGTACGGCACTGTGACGAAGTCCCCAGTTAAAACCACCAGATGGGGGTGCAGGCCGTTCACAATTTCTATGGCCCGGCGGATGGGCACAACCGAGAAGTGCTGATCGTAGTGGAAGTCGCTTAACTGCGCGATGGTGAAACCATCCCACGCCGCCGACAAGCGGGCAAGCGGCACGTCAATGCGAACCAGTTGCGGACGGTTGGGCTCGAAAATCGCGGCATCGGCGGAAACCGCTAGGCCGCCGGTCACGGCCACGGCGGCACTAGCCTGCAGAAACTTTCGTCGCGTGAGCAATGGCAAGCCGAGTACCTCGTCTCCAATATCAGGGGGTGCAACGTTGCCCGCGGAGACGACTAGGCACGTGGCCTGATGCCCTTACTCAGATTCCTTCCGACGATGAGTTCGGAATAGCACCTACTCAGACGCACCCCGCGCCCACGACTTACGAAGGCTTCATTGCAGCCCGCTCTGCGTCAACTTGACTGCATTGTTCGCTCCCAAGGGCGTGAAATATATGCTGGAAGCTTGTCCGGCCGTGCTGACGCCATCCTCGATGATGGCGCTGGTTCCGCCTGCCTCATTGAGGTTGATCCTGCCGTTCGCCGTCAGCCTGACCACACAACCGGGACGGTTGGCGCCGGTGCAATCTGCAGTCATACCCCAGAAAAAGAACTCGGTGCCTGCCGCCCCGATATTGGGATTGAAAATCTGGGAAATGGGAGAACAGCGGGAGCGGGTCGAAGGGAGAATCTGAACTGAGGTCACGCTGCCCGGGTTCAGGGTATTGGTTATGAAACCGAACGAGTACCGCCAGGGCGTGCCGTCGGTGGCCCCGGTGCCACAAACCAACATCCTTCCCGTGGAAGGGTCAGTGAAGTACTTGTCGTTGAAAGCGCCATCATACAGATTGATGCTGGTGCCTGCGGTACTGCCCTGCCCGATTCGTGCCCTCGCTTTTTGGGTCAACGTGGTGGTGCTCGCTTGTACCAGGACCGCACTGGTTCCGTCGTTGGAAGAGACGGCGAACACCGTACCGTGGCTGGCGTCCACGATGGGAGCATCGTAGATCGCGGGGTTGCGTGCCGTGGCCGAGCCCACCGCCAAGCGTTTGTTGATGGTCGCCGTGTTGGAATTGACCGAATAGAGAAATCCCTGGCCATCGCCGAGGAAAAGGTTCTGGGTAACCTGGTCCAGTACTGGAGCGGTCAGCCTGCGGTTGGTGTTGATCGTAATCGGCCAAGGAGCGCCCGCCAGGGCCGGGGACCCTTTGAACACTCCGGTGATCTTGTAAAGCTTGCCGTCGTCCGCTCCCATGTAGGCGACGTCATTGACGTAATCAACCCAGGGAGAAGCGTGCGTGTTGGTTTGGGCGGAATACGGGATGGAAATCAACACCGCTGAATTCCCGACACCGGGAAAGGCGGAGGCGGTCGCGGACGTGCCATTTCCGGGTCCGCTGGCCCAAGTCAACACGTGAAATGTAGAGGAAGCACCCCCGCTCTCCACAAACGCGATCTTGGTGCCGTCGAGAGACAAGACGGGCGCGGTGACTATCCTGCCCCCGGCCGCGGTGGTGATGTTGTAGGCGAACAGCACAGTGGGATTGCCGCTGCCGCACAGGCCTCCAGCGCCGCTGTAGAGGTTGTTGAACGCAACCAGATTTGCCTGCCCGCCTGTGGCACCCACAACGTTGAGGCCAAAGACTGCGTAATCGTTCAGGCAGTCCGCCGCGGTGTCGTCAAAGCCGAATTTCGCAGGCGACATTCCGAACGCAATGTGCCCCGCACCCAGAGGCATGCTCCAGTCCCGCTGCTCAGCGTCCGGGGAGTCGTTCGTGTTGTCATCGGGCGCGGCACTTGCAGGCGCCTTCGCAGAACCCGCGCGCATCTCGCGCAGGAACTGGTGCCACACCCGAGGCTCCAGGCGAGCCAGCTCTGGCTGCTGAGAAAACACCTGGCGACTAAAAAAGAGATGATGATGTGTCCAGTCCTGCGGGATCCCGATCCGGGGCCGCTGATCCTCGGCAACCTGAGCGCTCAGTGCCGATACCAAGATCAGCAAACCGAGCACCCGCAATACGCTGGTAAGACATTGCAACCGGCCCTGGCCCATAGCCACTTCTCCTCCCCCAAAATCGCGCAGTGTGCAAACATTCTAGCCCGTTTTTTCGCTCGGCGCGATTTCACAGTTGGGAACCTCCTGGTGTCCGAGAAGCCTCTGCTGACAGCGGATGCCGGCAGAAGGTAGATGGCCGGGCACATAAGAATTTAAGGATTGGGAGACCAGGGAAACCGCGAAGGCAGGCACCCAGTGTGCCTTGCGACAGAAAAATGAAGCCTGACCCGGGGGCGGACCAGGCTTCCGAGGGGCCGAACAGTGGTTACCGACAGGGCGCCGAGATCTAGATCCGCAATGTTTGCAGCCTATGATCGCGTAGGTAGGACGAATTTGCGGGACGAATTCCTAACAATCCGCCTCAGGCGGTTCCTCACCCGCGTACAGCAGCTGCTCCAGGAGCCCCGCCATCGCCAGTTTCTTGAAGATTTCCACCAGGTGGTCCCGAACCTGGGTTTTGCTGATATAGAGCTGCCCCGCAATGATGGGGTCGGGAACCCCTTGTGCCACCAAGCGGATGATGGTTCGCTCCCGTAGGGACAGAAACTCCCCTTCACGGCCACCCACAGGAAGTCGTGTTGTTTCCGGTTCCTTCACCCAACCTGGCCGTCAAACCCACGCGGTAGAAACGCTAAGACTGCAAAACCTTGCAACTCGGTCTGGGCCCAGACGCTGTCTCGGCTCCGGGTGCTGCGGAACCGATCCCACAGTTGCAACCCACCTGGGCTCCGGGCTGCCGTTTCCCTTGACAGTCTGGAGAGCCCTGTTGTGTTACTGCTGTGACGCCTGGCGCGCGCGATTTGCTAACAGCACAAGGGCAACAAAATATTTTGTGCGGGAGCGTCGTAGAAAGGCGTGTTTAGTGTATATACAGTGGAACCCGCCCCGCCTTGGGGTTCGGCCAGGGGTGTGGGTTGCCGTCCCCAAGCGGCAACGGACTCCAAACTTAACACGGTCATATGGAGCAAGGAAGCATTTTAAAACTGTCTCCGGTCCTCGGGCTTGAGCAGGTCGAGAACCACCGCAAGCACAAACCGGAAGAGACAATTGTGGAGATGTATGCCAGCTTGCGTCCCTCCCTGCTGAGTTATGCCTATCAGGTCGTTGGCTCCACGGGCGAGAGCGAAGACCTGGTGCAGATTGCCTTTCTGAAGCTCTTTGACCAGTTGCAAAGAAATTCCCATATTCTCAATATCCGCAGCTGGCTCTACCGCGTGGTCCACAACCTCGCCATCGATCACATACGCAGGAACGGCATCCACGAGTCGGCGGTGGCGGAGTGGCTTTCGCAACGGAGCCGTGCTGGGAGCGTGCGTTCCACGGAAGAAGAACTGATCCAACAGCAGCGCATCTCCGATTCGTTGCGCATCCTGAACGAGCGGGAACGGCACTGTCTCCTGCTGCGCGCAGAAGGCTTGAGCTACCAGGAGATCGGCGGGGTCCTGGGCATCAGCGAGAAAGCGGTCAGCGTTTACCTGGCTCGCGGTCTGAAAAAGTTCGAGGTGCAGAATGAAACCTGCGCCTGATCGCGACGCCGTTCTGCCACCACACTTGAACCAGATTCGGTTGGTCGCTTACCAGGACGGGGAATTGCCGCGCCGGGAGATGGAGTCCGCGCGAGCTCATCTGGAAAGCTGCTGGACCTGCCGCAGCCGCTTGGCGGCCGTCCAGGGCAGCATCGAGTCCTTCCTGAGCGTCCGTAAAAAGCTGTTGCCAGAGCCTGCAGTGCTCTCGGAGTCGAGGGTGGAACAGTTCCGCCAGCGCCTGTCCCGGCACGCCGCGGCCGTAGCTGCGGTTCCGTTGCCTTTCGGCGAACGCTTGCTCATCTTCCGCAATCAACTCCGCCAGTTGGGTCACGCCCTGCTGCAACCTCGCCGGGCCGTGTTGGCCACGTTGGTTGCCGTCTGCCTGCTGCTGGCTATGTTCACCGATGTGCTGAACACCCGGGTCTCTGCGGACACGGTGCTGCGGCGGGCTGAAAATTACGAGACTGCACACTCTCCCGCCTCCGGCCAGGTGACGCGCACTCTGGTGCAGGTGGAACGGATTGACCGGACCGGCAAAAGCACGAACTCCCTGGGAACCGTCGTGATCGTGCATGACTCGGCCACACCGGCCACCTATGTGCGCACCAGGCTTGCTTCGGGTTCAATTGAGAACGCCATAGTCAGAGACGATGGGCCGATGCCGCAACCTGCGCTTGCCGCGGCGCTGTTAGACAACGGATTGGAAGCGCCCCTGTTGCAATATCTGACGGCGCAACGCTGGGTGCCCGATGTCTCGGTAGCCGGATTTCGCAGACTGATCGCGGGGCGTGGAAGCGCGCAGGCTTCCGCCCGGCGCCACGGAGACACCTTCGAACTGAGCTATCCCTTTGCGCCGGGGCATCCCTCGGGCATCACCGAGGCCTCGCTGTTGGTAAGCAGCCGCGACTACTCGCCGAACAGGCTTAGCATCGTTACCTCGAACCGGGGGACCTCCTGGGAATACCGCCTTACGCGCACCTCGTTCTCTTTCGAACCGCGCAGTGTCGAGGTGGCCAGCCTGAACTCCCCCGCAGACATCTCCAATCGGTCCACGGATCGTTCTGCCCCGGCCCCGCCCTTGCGCAAGCCCGTTCCGTTCTCTTACGCCGGCTCTCATGCCAGTGAGGCTGAAGTCGCGGCCGCCGAGGCTCTGCACCGGGTGGATGCTTGCCTGGGTGAGGAAATCAACCTCTTCCCCATGTCTGACGGCTCCCTGCTGGTTCAAGGCCTGGTGGACAACAGCGCCCGCCGGGAGGCCATCCGGAAGACCCTGCAATCCGTCAGCGGCTCGCTGCGGGTCGAGGTGTTTGTCCCCCGCGAGCTCAAGAGCGGCTCGGAACTTTACCGCCCGCCCGATCAGTTGGGGGACACACTTCCGGCCGGCAGCGCGGTCACCACCAGCGCAACTCTTGCCGACCTGTCCAGCACCAAGATGCCGCTGTACGAGCAACTCTACCGGCACTTTGCCCAACCGGGAATCTCCTCGGAAGAAACCGACAAACAGGTGGCCGTGTTCTCCAATGAGGTTGTCACACTGGCACGGCAGACCTTTCTTCACGCCTGGGCCTTGAAGAGATTGGACCGGGAATTCTCCGCGGAGCGCACCTCTGGGCTTTCGGCCACCGCTCGGCAAAAGGTCGAGCAGATGCGCCAGGATCACCGCCGCTGGATTTCCACGCTGGCACAACGCCAGACGGAGATGCTCTCGGACATCGCCGGAGCTGGCCTAGCCGCTGATATGACCCAACTGGACACGGTTCAGCAGGACAGCGAGACCTTGCTGCACCTGGCGCGGGAACAGAACGATCTGGTGCGGGCGCTGTTCACCACTTCCCAGCAGACGCCAGAAACAGCCTCCAGCCTCGCCCGACTGCTCGTCGTTCTGCGGCGCATGGGCGCTTAGCGGCATTCGCCCCCGGCAAAGAGCGCCTGTTGGACTCCGGGACTTTTGGCTCCTGCCCGTAACGGTCGAGGGCTGCCAGGGGATAGTAGAGGTCAAACCCGTGCTATTCTTTCTCTCCTTGGGTGCCGCCCATCACCCTTCGCAGAGCCCTAGAACTCTGACGAGAGAGCGGTTTGATCAAGACACTCACAGCCACGTTGTTGAGTGCTATGGTCTGTCTTGCGCTTGGCGGCACGGCCCATGCCCAGCGAGCGGCCCTGGCGGGCTCAGTCTGTGATCAGAACGGAAGCGTCATCCCCGGCGTTCGCATCACCCTTCTGAATCTTGATCAGGGGCTGAAGCGCGAAGCTACCACCAACGAGGACGGGTACTTCTCGGTGCCGTTTCTGCAGCCCGGAAACTACCTGGTCACCGCGCAAAAGGACGGCTTCGCGGTGGCAGAGATCAAGGATGTCATCCTTCACGTTGGCGACCTGCGCGGCCTGAGCATCCGCCTGCAGGTTGGCGCTGCCCCGGTACAGATCGAGGTCTCAGCCAAGGCTGCGCTGGTAGAAACCGTCAGCCCGGCGTTAGGCAAGGTCGTAACCGGCGAAGTGGTGCGCAATGCCCCGCTCGATGGTCGCGACATTCGCGACCTGGCTTTGCTGCAACCGGGCGTGGCCCCGGTGGACCTCGACTTTCTGGGTGCAGGGGCCTTCACCATCTCGGGCAATCGTGGCGATTCGATTAATTACCTGCTCGACGGCGGGCTGAATAACGATCTGGTCGACAATCGAACCGTCTATTCTCCGAATCCCGACACGGTCGCGGAGTTTCGTGTCATCACCAGCAACTACCCGGCGGAGTACGGACGCAACTCCGGCGGAGTGATTACGGTGGCGACACAATCCGGCACCAACCAACTGCATGGTGGAGTGCTCGATTTTCTGCGAAATGACGCTCTCGACGCCAACAGCTTTTTCAACAAGGTGAACGGCCTGCCCCGCAACGTTCTCAAACGCAACCAATTTGGCGGCACCCTCGGCGGCCCGCTCACTATCCCCGGGGCGGTCCACGGCAAAGACCGTTTTTTCTTTTTCGCTGGTTACCAGGGAGAGCGGCAGATGCAGGACCTGGTGCAGCACGATGTGCCGACCTTTACCCCCGACGAGTTGCGTGGCGATTTCTCCCACTCCGGACCCGCTGGTGTTCCCGATCCCGGCGTGGCCGCTTTTCTCCAAGCATTTCCCTTCTTTCAGCCTGACTCAAACCAGGCTGCCCAAGCCATCATTGATCCCACCCGAATCAACAGCGTGGCGCAGAAATACATCACGGCAGGGTTGATCCCGACCTCACCCGACGGATTGCTAAGCTCGCAAGAGCGCTTCACCTCGAACCGTGATGAGGTGACCACAAAATTCGATCTTGATCTAACCGGGAAGGACAAATTGGCGGTGACCCTGGGCTGGGATCGCATTGACCAGTTGACGCCCTTCGACTATGCCAACGTCCCAGGATTCCCTGATGCGTCCGCCTTCCACGACTATTTTTCGAATTTCGCCTACACTCACATTCTCTCCCCGAACCTGCTGAACGAGTTCCGCATAACGGCGCAACGCGTCACCATTGACGCGGAGAATCCGGCCGTCCACCTGCCCACCCCGGCGGCATTGGGCATTGGGATCACGTCCGATCTGCCCACTGGTCCGACCAATCTGGTGTTCGATCGGGGATTGCAAATTGGATTCGGCCTTGTTGGGCCACAAAGGATCGCCGATAACACGTTCGCCTACTCGGACACCTTGACCTGGACCACCGGCAAGCACAGCTGGAAGTTTGGCGGTGGCTTTTCCGCCTTTCAGGACAACGCGTTCTTTGCCTTCATCGCCAACGGTCAGTTTGCCTTCTTTGCCAGCCCCTTCGGTTCGCAGAACTCCTTTGCCGACTTCCTGCTCGGCCTGCCCTTCGCGTATATACAGAATTCAGCAGCGCCTTCCAACACGCGCAGCAAGTACACCTATGGATTCGCCCAGGATGACTGGCGGATACGCAGGAACCTGGTGCTGAGCGTCGGCCTGCGCTACGAATACAGCACCCCGAAGGCCGACACCCTGGGACGCACTTTCTCCATCGTTCCCAGGCAGCAATCGAGAGTGTTTGTCAACGCGCCGGTCGGCATGCTGTTTCCGGGCGACCCGGCGGCACCCCGTGGCGTGAATTTTCCGGACAAAGACGACTGGGCGCCCCGCGTCGGCTTTGCCTGGGATCCAAAAGGGGATGGACGCAGCAGCCTGCGCGGCGCCTTCGGTGTGTTCTATGACATCCTGAAGGGAGAGGACAACCTGCAGTTCAATGGAAAACCGCCGTTCTATGCTAGTGCGGGCTTTACCTTTCCGCCCCTGTGCGACAATCCTCCCTCGCAACCAAACTGTCAGCCGCTGCCCTTAGGCCTGTCGCAGCCGTTTGCGGCTGCAACAGCGGCCAATCCCTTCCCTTCGCGGAAGCCGCCTGCCAGCCTGGACTTCGCCGCAACTGGCTACTTGCCGATCGGCGGATCCAACAACGTGTTTGTCGTCGATCCCCACCTGCGCACGCCCTACACCTACCAGTACAACCTGACGTTCCAGCGGGAGCTGGCGCAAAACACGGTGCTGGAAGCCAGTTACGTGGGCAGCAGTTCCCACGGGCTGACCGCGTTGGTGGACATTAATCCCTTCGTGCTCGGCACCACCGACCGTTTGCTCAACCTTACTCCCGGCAACAGCAACTGCGACGCGAGCGACCCATTCCAGTGCAGCTTTGCCCAGTTGCGCGAATTCCGCAATGCCACTAACGCCAGTTACAACGGACTTCTCCTCAGCCTGCAAAAGCAGCTCTCGGACAACGGCATCTTCGGCCGCTCTTATTTCACCCTTGCCTACACCTGCTCGCACAACATTGACAGTGCGTCCGGCTTTGCCAACCGGAATTTCGAAGTTCCCTACTACCAGCCGGATATGTTTCGCGCTTCCGCCGACATGGATGTGACCCATCGCATCGTCTTCAGCGGCGGATGGGACTTGCCGTTCGACCGGGCATGGAGCTCGGGCCCAAGGCGGCTGACCAACGGATGGAGCGTGTTCCCTATCGTGAGTTGGCGCAGCGGTTTCCCTATAGACGTATTTGCCGGACTGGCCAGCGCCTTTGACTTCACCAGTCCCGGCCCCTCCGGTGTGGGCGACGCCAACCTGGTGCGCGCCAATTTGGTTGGGCCGGTCCGTATCTTGGATCCCCGCCGCCCGGGGAATTTCTATTTCGACCCCACGAGCTTTTCTAAGGCGCAGTGTGATTTTTCGATCGATCCAACTTGCCAGCCGGGCCCTGCGATGTTCCCGAACGACGACCAAGCTGTCACCAGTCCCGCAGTCCGAACCTATGGGACGCTTCCCAGGAATTTCTTTCGCGGTCCGGGTGTGTTCAACATTAACCTGGCCTTCTCCAAGACCACCCCCTTGACCGAGCGCGTCCAGCTCGAGGCGCGCGCGGATTTCTTCAACCTGCTGAATCATGCGGAGTTTATCAATCCCAACACCAATATCACCGATCCCAATTTCGGGAAGATCCAGTTCACCTACCAGCCCCGGATCATCCAACTGGCTCTGCGCATTAGGTTTTGAGCTTTTTTGCTGCGGCTTGCTTACAAAACCTGGGCAGGCACGTCGAAGCTGGGTACAGTACTGTTTTTTCTGAGCCAGCCGGAAGCTTTTCAACTGAGGAGCTCTGCATGCGTCAGTGCCTGTTTGTTCTGCTCGCAGTTCTCAGCTTCAACCCCATGGCTTCGTCTCAGACCGCCCAAGAGTTGGTCGCCAAGAACATCGAAGCCAAAGGCGGCCTGGACAAGATCGAGGCCATCAAGACATTCCGCAAGACCGGTAAGTTCAGCCAGCAGGGGTTTAACGCGGTCGTGAACCAGGAAAACATGCGCCCCAACCTGGTGCGTGAGACCTTCGCCGTCCAGGGTATGACCGCGGTTCAAGCCTACGACGGCTCCGTGGGCTGGCAGATTCAGCCCTTCGGCGGCAAGAAGGACCCTCAATACATGGGGGACGACGACATGCGCGACCTGCTGATCGACTCCGACTTTGACGGACCGCTCGTCAACTACAAGCAGAAAGGCAACGTGGTCGAATATCTCGGCCACGACACCGTGGACGGCGACGACGCCCTCCGTATCAAAGTCACGCTGAAGAATGGCGACATCATTTACTACTACCTGGACCCCGACACCTACCTGGAAATCCGCACTGAAACCCAGGAATTTATCCGCGGCTCGGTACGCGAGAACACGACCGATCTGGGCTCCTACAAACAGGTCGCCGGCGTATATTTCCCGTTCGCTATTGCTTCCGGCCCCAAGAACGATCCCTCCCAGTGGCAGCACGTCACCATCGACAAGATCGAAGTCAACGTGCCGCTGGATAATTCTGAGTTCGCGGTGCCCGTGTCCCTGAAGAAAGACGCGCCTAAGAAGGAAACGGCCAGCAATTGAACTGGTTTCGCCGCTGGTAGGCAAATTTGCAATCAGAAGAGGACTCCAAGAAATGACCGTACGCGCCCGCCGTCCCCACTACCTGTTGATGTCATCCTTGCTTCTTTGCGCCGTTGCACTGTTGTGCGCGACTGGCTTGGCCCAACAACCGGCGAAGTTCGATGCTGCCACGGTCTCCGGACTACCCGCGCGCAATATCGGAGTGGCTGTCACCAGCGGACGCGTTGCCGCCGTGGACGCGATTGACAAGAATGGCCAGGTGACCGTGTTTATTGGCGCAGCCAGCGGGGGCGTGTGGAAGTCGGTTAACGGCGGCACCACCTTCACGCCGGTTTTCGACCGCGAAATGGTGCAGTCCATCGGCGCCATCAAGATCGATCCCTCAAATCCCAAGGTGGTTTGGGTGGGAACGGGAGAAGCTTGGACCCGCAACAGCGTCTCCGTCGGTGACGGCGTTTACAAGTCCACCGACGGCGGCGAGAACTGGACCAACGTGGGGCTGAAGGACTCCGAGCACATTGCCAAGATTCTGGTCGATCCCCAGGACGGCAACTCCGTACTGGTGTGCGCCACCGGCCACTTGTGGGACGACAACGACGAGCGTGGCGTCTATAAGACCTCCGACGGCGGCAAAACCTGGAAGAAGGTTCTGGCCGGCGCCAACGCCTCAACCGGATGCGGCATGCTCGCCATGAGTCCCCAGGAGCCGAACACGGTCTTTGCTTCCCTGTGGGACTTCCGCCGCCAGGGCTGGACCTTCCGCTCCGGCGGCCCAGGTAGCGGGCTCTACAAGTCCACCGACGGGGGCGACCACTGGACTGAACTCACTGCCGGCAACGCGAAAGGACTTCCCGACAAGCCCTGGGGACGGATCGCCCTGGCCGTGGCCCCTTCCAAGCCTCAGGTCGTATACGCGAACATTGAATCCAAGAGCAGCGCCCTGTATCGCTCCGACGATGGCGGCGCGAGCTGGAACCGCCTCGATTCCAGTCGATTCGTGATCTGGCGCCCTTTCTACTTCGGTAACTTGATTGTGGATCCCAACGACCCCAACAAGGTCTTCAAGCCCGATCTTTTCCTGCTGCTGAGTGTCAACGGTGGGCGCAGTTTTAGCGGCGTATCCAGCGCCGCCCACGGCGATTTCCACGACGTATGGATCGACCCTTCCAATTCCAACCTGGTCTTTGCTACCGATGACGGTGGCGTCTGGCGCAGCGAGGATGGCGGCACCCGCTGGAAACATCAGATCAACTTGCCGGTTTCGCAGTTCTACCACGTGAGCGTGGACAACTCGAACCCCTACCACGTTTACGGCGGACTGCAGGACAACAGCGTGTGGATGGGAGACTCCTCCTACCCCGGCGGAGTCACCTATTCCCGGTGGGAGAATGTCTTCAACGGCGACGGCATGTGGGTCTTTGAGGACCCGTCCGATCCCGACTACATCTATGCCGAATACCAGGGCGGCAACGTCGGACGCGTCAACCGCCATACACTCGAGACCCGCACGATTCAGCCGTTTCCCAACTACGGCGAGGGAAAATTGCGCTTCAACTGGAACACCCCGCTGGCCCTGAGTCCCAACGAGAAGGGCACCATCTACATCGGAGCCCAATTCCTGTTCCGCTCGCGCGATCACGGCCAGTCCTGGGAGCGCATTTCGCCCGATCTCACCACCAACGATCCGGAAAAGCAGAAGCAGGAGGAATCTGGCGGCGTTACCGTGGACAATTCCGCGGCGGAGATGCACACCAGCATCTACTCCATCTCCGAGTCGCCCAAGAACGGACAGATCATCTGGGTTGGCACCGACGACGGGAATGTGCAGCTCACCCGCGACGGCGCCAAGACCTGGACCAACGTGGTGGGCAACATCCCGGGACTCGCTAAAAATTCCTGGGTTTCGACCATCGTGGCCAGCCGCTTCGACGAAGGCACCGCTTACGCCACCTTTGAGCGTCACACCTACGGCGACACGAAGCCCTATGCCTACAAGACCTCCGATTACGGCCAGACCTGGACGGCTCTCAAAGTGCAGGAAAGCGGGGTCCGCGGCTACGCCCACATCATCACTCAGGACACGGTCAATCCCAACTTGTTGTTTCTCGGGACTGAGTTTGGTCTCTGGATCTCCTGTGACGGCGGCGAGCGCTGGGCCCAGTACAAGGGCAGTAACTTTCCGGCAGTGGCCGTGCGCGATATCGTCGTGCATCCTCGCGAATCGGATCTGGTGCTAGCGACCCACGGGCGCGGGATCTGGATCATCGACGACATCTCCCCCCTGCGGGCCTTGACCCCCGACCTGATGGCCAAGGATGCTGCCCTCATCCAGGGTCCACCCGCCATCCAATACATGAGCGCGTCCGGCGGCTGGCCGGAGGGAGACGAGAGCTTCAACGGTCCCAGCCGTTCGAATGAGGCTTTCATTGACTACTACCAGAAGCGGCGGCACATCTTTGGCGACTTGAAGATCGAGATCTTCGATCAGGACGGCAAGTTGATAGACACCATCGCCAGCAGCAAACATCGCGGCCTGAATCGCGCCACCTGGTCCATGCGCCTCAAGGCGCCCACGGTTCCGCTGGCCGCTACGGTCCTGTTCCCGGCTACAGTCGGACCGCGCGTGCTTCCCGGCACTTACACCGTGAAGCTGACCAAGGGGGACCAGGTTTATAGCGAGCCGTTGAAAGTGATCCTCGACCCTCGGGCCACCTATAACCTCGATGACCGCAAGGCCCAGTTCGATCTCGTCATGAAGCTCCACAAACTGCTGGGCCACATGACCTACGCGGTGGACGCCATCGAAGGAGTGCGTGATTCGGCGAAGGCTCGCGCCGCCAAACTGCAGCCCAAAGACCCGCTGGTGGCGCGGCTGCAACAGCTTTCTCAGGACTCGGACAAGCTCCGCTCCAAAATCGTGGCCACCAAGGAGGGCGGCGCCATCACCGGCGAAGAGCGCATCCGCGAATACATCGGCGAGGTGTACGGCAACGTCAACGGCTACGAAGGCCGCCCCACCGATTATCAGGCCGCCCGCACTGACTCCCTCACCCGTGAACTGGAAGACGTGATCCACGAGTTTCAGGCAATGACGTCGAAAGAGCTGCCCACGATCAATCCCGGTCTGAAGAAGAAGAAGCTGGAAACCATCTCGGTGCTCAGGGAGGCGGACTGGGAGAAGCAGCACACGGAGGGAGGCTCCGGAGCGGGCAGCCAACCGGGATTGCGCGAGATCGACTAACTGACGGGATTTCTTAACCGCTCGGCTGCCCGCCGTGTTGTCTTTAGCAGTCGAATGCCGTCCCTGACCCTCAAACAGCCGCAATGAAAATCGGTGGGCAGTGGCCTGCTGCACTCTGCTTGCATGCAAGGCGAAATTGAGCGGGTGTACACTTGACGCCATAAGGTAGCCGCATGTGTGGCTACATTCCCCAAACAGGAGAACCAAAATGACGAAACAGACCGGGAAAATTCTCGTTGCGCTGTGCGCGTTAGCGACGTCAGTTGTTTGGGTCGCGTCGGCGCGTGCTCAAACGTCAGACGTCAAAGAGAAACCTCCGATGTATACGTATGTGGCAGATTGGGCCATTCCCCGCGCGCAGTGGGGAGAGATGCAAAAAAACGCCGCGGCAACCCAGCCGATGCTACAAAAGGCTCTCGCTAGCGGGACCATTGTTGGGTACGGCGACGATGTGGACTTGCTTCACCGGCCCGACGGTGACACTCACGACACCTGGTGGTCAGCCATGTCCCTGGCGGGGTTAATCAATGTTTTGGAGCAGTCCTATGCCTCCGGGGGTGCCACGTCTCCGGTGTTGACGACCGCGACGAAGCACCAGGACGCGATCTACGTCAGCCGGTATTACAACTGGCATTCCGGCTCCTGGAAGAACGTTTACACCTATGACGCTTTCTACAAACTCAAATCGGACGCCCCCGACGATGCTGTGGACATGCTCAGCAAGAACGTCATCGTGCCGCTGATGGAAAAAATGCTCGCCGATGGAACAATTCACGAGTATGAGGTTGACACTCAAGCATTCCATACCGAGGCGCCGGGCACGTTTTCAATCATCTACATAGCTTCCAGCGCCGAGAGTTTGGATAAGGTCAACGCCGCGATCAGGGACACACTAAAGGCGAACCCCTTGGAGGGTCCGGCGTTTGGTTCCATGGTCGATTACACGGCGCACCGCGATGACCTGGCGCGCACGAACGCTACATATAAATGATGGCTTCGCACTTGCGGCCCGCGAGCTAGAGCCTGGCTTGGTGATGCGCTCGCGGGCCAATCTCATCCGTTAATCAGCGAGAAGTTCACGGTTGGCTGCTGTTCTCATTCCTGGCTTAACATCGCCATTGCACTCGGAACCCCTCCCAGGGGGCCGAAACAGCTTACCTGGGAGTTGCGAGCGGCCTTCTCATCCCATCTGATTTCGTCAACAATCGGGTCTCGGCTAGAATTTGGTCAGGGAGAACATCCCCGATGCGGTCGTCGGCACTTCTAATGACGTGCTTTGTCCTTCTGTCTTCCCACATCTCCGGTGGGCAGAGCGCGTCTCCAATGTGCTCTGAAACGTCAACGATGACGGTTTATTCCAATGCTTCATACTCGCCTGAAAGCGGCGACGTGAGCGGGTACGAACTGGCATTGGCCCAACCAACGGGTGGTCGCGCCCTGCTGTTCGTATATGAAGGCGCGCCGAATGAAGCGGGCATCGAGCTCACTGGCGAAACTACCCGTCAAAAGCTGACTCTCACCGGGACTTGGGTTGAGCATCTGATCGAATATCCGTCGCGCAAAGAGACCACGCAAACACATCCCGTGCGTCTGGAGGCGACGATTACCTCGTCTGCGCTTCGCGGAAAACTGACGATAGATCAGTATGCAGAGGTGGTTCGACTAAAGCGGACTGGCCACATCTGGCTCTGCAAGGGAACTAGGAGCAAAGTTCCGCTTCCTCATTAGCCGAATCGTAGCTGGCGTAACATCCCCATTGCGCTCAGAACCTGTTCCGCGCTTCCCTTCCCAGAGCCTTTTGGCCAACTTGACAGGCCGCTCGCAGCGAAGGAAAATCGCGGCTAACTCCCGGCTTCATCCAACGATGGCCAAAACTTCCAATCAACGGACCTTCCTGAGGGGAGTCTGCGTAGCCACCGTCGTGATCGCCGGTCTGGTGGTAGGGTTGTCGGGAACCCGCCCCTTCCAGTACCTGGAGGACGGCAGCTACGACGCCCGCATGCGCTGGACCGCGCCGGCGCACGGCGCCGACCCCGACATCCTGATCATTGACATTGATAATGCCAGCTTCGACGTGCTCAACGACAAACTGGGACGCTGGCCCTGGACCCGCCAGGTGTGGGCCGAGTTGGTCCGCTACATGAACCAGGGGAAGCCGCGTGTCATCAGCCTCGACGCCATCTTTGCCGGCAGCGAGACCCCCGAAGTGGATGCCCAGTTCGCTGAGGTCATGAAAGCCGCCGGCAACGTGGTGATTGGCTACTCGTTCAGCCCCACCAAGATGGAGGTGGTGGACCAATCCGAGAAGGCGCGCAAATCGTCTCAGTTGCAGGCCCAGGCGGCCAGAGAACGTGGCCTGGGTGAATTCGTGGACGTCAACGGGAACGCGCTCAATATCCCCAACCAGACTCTGCAGGCCGCCACGGCCGGGCTCGGCTGTGTCAACGCCGTTCCCGACCCGGATGGCACGATTCGCCGCGTCCCCTTGCAATTCCTCTACGGAGACCACACCTTCAGCGCCTTCTCGGTGCGCACCTTTGATGTTGCTTCCCATCACAGCAAGGGTGGCTTCGAGTGGCTGGGTAAGAAATCGCGTTTCGCCTCCAACTACGTGGTTCGGGACAACCTGCGCATCCCGGTGGACGACGAAGGACGCATGCTGCTGCTGTGGAAGGGAGGTTCGTTCGCCTACCTGCGCATTCCGCTGTGGCAGGTGATTTGTTCCATCTATCCCGAGCAGTGTCCGGCGGATGTGAAGCGGTTTCCCGCGGAGTTCTTCCACGACAAGATTGTTTTGCTGGGGGCCAGCGCCTCCGGCGGTTCCGACTCGCATACCACCCCCTTCGCCGAGGCGGCCCCGGGCATCGTGATTCACGCTGCCGCCATCGACAATCTGCTGCACGGCGAAGCGATGCGGCCGACTCCAAAGTGGCTGTTGCTGCTGGCCATTGTCGCCCTCGTGGTTGCGGGCGCCGCTCTTGCCTATCGCATTTCCTCGGTCGCCACGGGATCGGCAGTGGTCCTCGCCCTGCTCGCGGTTTATGGACTGGCGGTCACCTGGATGTTTGGTCACTGGCACCTGTGGATGCCCGCCGTGCCGCCCTCCGTGGGGTTGATCCTCTCCTACTTCTCTTCCGCTGGCATCCGCTACGCCACCACGGGACGCGAGTTGCGCAGAACCCGCGGGGTTCTCGACCGCTACATCGCTCCCCAACTGGTCAACTACGTCCTGGATAACCTGGGAAGTATTCAGCTTGCCGGGGACAAGCGCGAGCTCACCATCCTGGTCTCGGATGTGCGAAATTTCACTACCATGACGGAGAAATCCGAGCCCATGGCGCTGATTTCTCTGCTCGATGACTACCTGACCGCCATGACCGAGATCATCTTCAAGTACAACGGCATCGTGGACAAGTTCATCGGCGACGGCATCCTAGCCTACTGGGGCGCATTCACTCCCGATTCCAACCATGCGCTGGAAGCAGCGAAAGCGGCCCTGGAGATGATCGAGCGAGTGGGGCAGTTGAACGTGCAGTTCAAGGCGCAGGGCAAAGATCCCATCGCCATCGGCATCGGGGTCAATACCGGGACCGTCATTTTCGGGAACGTGGGCAAGGGCAAGAAGATCGAATTCACGGTCATCGGCGATGCCGTTAACCTCACGGCCCGCCTGGAAAGTCTGAACAAAGAATACGGAACTTCGATTATCATCAGTGAAGCCACGCGTGAGCGTTTGGGGACCGCCGCGCAGACCAAGCCATTGGGTGGGGTCAAAGTCAAAGGCAAGACGGTCGAGACCAAGGTTTACCAGCTTCTCGGGGTTTCCGCTGAGGTTTCCCCGGAAGAGCTTGTCAGCAAGGAAGTCGTCAACATCACAGGCTGAGCTTCGTACATCGTTCTTGGGGAGGTACAAAAGAATGTTTTCGCGAAGTATGCGCGCCATCGTGCTGGCTGCCGTGGGGCTGTGGCTCGTGAATGGGTGGACGGCTTTGGCCCAAAAGCAGGGGCAGGGCTCGGACCAGCAACAACAGACCCAGGACTCGAAGAAGAAGAAGGGGGCCAAGGCTGGGACCGCCTCAAAGGCGCCCGCCGCGCACAACACACCACCCCCTCCGCCTCCCCCGCCTCCGCCCAAGCCCAAGCCGTTGTTCGGCGGATCCCTGACTCTGAAATCGTCGCGCCAATCCAAAGACGCGACCACGCTGGGCTTCAATGGGCTTGACCCCAATGGTCAGGTCCAGAAAGCCGTCCTGGACGCGAACCCTACTCCCCAGGACACCGCTACCGCCCAGCAACTCGCTGCATCCCAGGTGAATCCCGCGCAGCTCGACAGCTTCATCAAGAGCGGGAATCTCTCCGAGACGGCGCCGCCCAAAGAGGCGCCCAAGGGCAAGAAGTGAGGAGGCCACAGATCATGCGTCGAACCTTTGTGACATGCACTCTGCTGGGTTTGTTGATGCTCATGGTGCAGACGACCTGGGCGCAATTTGGAAGCCTGATTGATAAGGCGAAGAAGGTCAAGAAGGGGGCTGATATTCTCACGCCCTGGTCGCCGGACAAGGAGGCGGCCATCGGGGAGGCCTCGGCGGCCAAGCTGATCAACGTCTTTGGTCTTTACCAGAACCAGGACATGGTGGACTACGTGAACATGGTGGGAAACACGGTGGCCCGCCAGGCTCCGCGGGACATTAATTACCACTTCGCCATCCTGGACACCGAGGCCGTGGACGCCATGGGCCTTCCCGGCGGCTACGTCTTTGTCACCCGTGGACTGTTGGCCAACATCACCAACGAGGCGGAACTCGCCGGAGTCTTGGGACACGAGATTGCTCATGTGGACCGCCGACATCTGGAGAAGGAAGTCCGGGCACAGAAGACGGCGGCGTTCGCCAAGGAGGAAGCGGCCGAAAAGATCCCGACTGCGGCCGAACTGATCAACATGGCGGGCCAACTAGTCACTACCGCCCTGACTAGCCAAGTCAGCCGGGACAAAGAGTCGGAAGCGGACAAGCTAGGCTTGGATTTCGCATCGAAGGCAGGCTATTCGGCGTCCGGTCTTCGAGATATTCTCGACGTACTCTCCAAAGCCACCGGCGACACGGAAAACAAGCGCGCCTTGGCTTTGTGGCAAGCCACCCATCCACCCTTCAGCGAACGTGTGGCCACTCTGACCGGCATGCTGGCCAACTACCCGCAGACCGGGCAGGTGCTGGATGACCGCTACCTCTCATTCGTTAACCCTGAGGCCTTCACCCAGCAGACCGCCCCACCTCCGGGCACGGGCGGTGCTGCCGATACCTCCGGTGAACTGGACGGCATCATCAGCAAAGGCGTCGTCGTTCTCCTCGGCGGACAATTGCCCGAGGGTACGCGCGTGAAGGTACGGGTTGCGCAATAGGGGTTATGCGTTGGTTAGGCTGCGGGAGGGCACTGGCTTGAACGCAGCTCTTCACTAGCCAGTGATCAGCGTGATGTAGCGGGACAACTCGTGGGTGCTCTCTCGATGCCTACGCGTAGTCAATGGGGTTTTGCTCCAGCCAGTGCTCGTCGCGCACTCTACCCATGCTCTTCGCTGCGCCGGCGGCGACGCTCGCAGCTAGCCTGCGGCTTCCCCAAGCAATGCCTACGCCAAAGCCGAGCGCCCCACCCAGCAAACCGTACGCGAACGCCCGGCCTGCAGACATACGCCGGTTCCCGGGATAACTGCCGAGCAGGCCGATGCATGCCCCGACCGCGGCGGGCTTCAAGGCCAGCCGTACGGATTCATTCAGAAAGGGCGCCAGGGGTCTTCCCTCCAGGAATGCTTCCTCCCCGGAACGGGCTCCCTTCAGCCCGGAATTCACGAGTCTTCGTCCGTAGTCAACACTAGAGCTCAACCAACTGTGCGAACTCATATGCTCCCTCACGTCAGGACGACCATCGGTGCCCAACTCTACCGGGGAAGATTCCGCCGATCGATCCGGAGCGCGAAACAGCCCCCTCCCGGCAACCGTCTCTAAGCCGCCTCCCCCTTCGCTGCCATTCTCGATTCGATCACATCGAGCAAGGACTCCAAGGTTACCCCGGCATCGAGCATTTGGATGAGGGTTTCCACACTGAGGCCGACTTCCTCTCCCGCTTGCACCAGTCTCTCAATGGCCTCATATACACACACCTCGCGGGACTCATGCAGACGTGGGAAGAAATCATCCAGACTGGCTTGCCTGCGCGCTTGGCGTTTGGCGGCTGCCATAGCTTGACCTCAGTTGGGAAACAAACCGGGAGCAGTCGGGGATTGCCCGGCACTCGCTTCCGACTTTATAAGTTTCAGCTCATCGCATTCAAACTGCTGTGACGCCTGACTCCCAGGAGAGTGACGTAGCTTTGCGCAAACCATTCCATTATCACCACGTTAGGTGTCGCTTCTCACAGATTTCCCGCCTGCAGTTGCACTAACTTGGGGGTGTTCTCCCGGATGGATGAAATGCACCACGTAGCGCTCCCGGGCTCCGCGTTTCTGGGGCGTTCTGTTTTGTTGGCTTGCCCGCAGTATCCCGAACTTTCGCCAGTTGAGAGATGGGCAGGCCGAGGGCATTGACCTCTGGTGCGAATCCGGACCTGAGCGACTGCAAACTGGTTACCTGGCTCCCACAGCACGCACGACAACCCTTGGAGGGGGCCTTAGAAATAAATATTAGGAGATGTCGAGCATCATGGTGGAAGGCATTCTCTCACCCGCCCAAGCCACATATTGGCTGATCCAGGGGCGAATTCTGTTCCCGGTGATCCATCTTGCCGGTTTGGCGTGCTTCGCCTACATCATTGCCCGGCGCTTGACTCCGTTGCTTCGCGGGGAGCGTGACTTTCGTCTTGACCGGCCACTGACCCGGCTGGGGAGGGTGCTGAAGTTCTGGCTGGGGCAGTGGCGGCATCCGCGTTACCGCACCGCCGGAATCATGCACATCCTGATCTTTGCGGGCTTCATTCTGCTGGCCACCCGCGCCTTCTCGCTCGTGCTCGGTCTGGCCGACTCGGTCGCGCTTCCCGAAAGCATTGGCCAAGCATACGACATTATTAAGGACTACGCCACCACCGTCGTCTTCCTTTGCATGGTGATTGCTGTCGTGCGCCGGTTGGTGTTCAAGCCCGCCCGCTACGCGGTGCCGGCAAGGTTCGGAAAGGCTCATACCGCGGACGCCATCCTCCTTCTAGTGCTGATTGCCCTGCTGATGGTGGGCGACAGCGTGTTTGCCGCCAGCAAGGCTGCCTTCCAGACACGGCAGGGACAACCCGCGGACTTCTTGGCCGTCCTGTCGATGCCGTGGATGCTGAAGGCCGTCTTTCTCTCCGCGTCGTTGCCAACACTCCAGCGCCTTCACCTGGCCGGCTACCTGACGCACGACCTGACCTTCTTCTTTCTTCTGTGCTACCGGCCCTTCGGCATTCAGTTCCACGTGGAAACCTCCTTGTTTGGCGTGTTCTTCGCGAAGCTGAATCGCGGAACCGTGAAGCCGATCCGCTGGGGTATTCCCGACGAGCGCCTGGATCAGGTGAAATCGTTCGGCGTGAAGACCTTCGAAGACTTCACCTGGAAGCACATGCTGGACTTCTACTCCTGCGCCGACTGCGGGCGCTGCTCCGACAACTGCCCTGCCAACACAGCCGGGCGGCCACTTTCGCCACGGTTTCTCACCATCAAGGCCCGGGACTACGCGTTTCAGCACTATCCGATGTTTGGCCGTTCGGGGAACAGCAAGGCGTTGATCGGCAGCCTCTATTCTGAGGATGAAGTCTGGTCATGCACAACCTGCGGCGCCTGCGAAGAAGAGTGTCCGCTGCTGGTCGAGTACATCGACAAGATCGTGGACCTGCGCCGGGGCATGATAGACGACGGGAATGTGCCGCAGTCGCTGCAGAAGCCGCTGAAAGCGCTGGAGAGCCGCGGCAATCCATACGGCAAGCTGGAGAAGAAGAAGGCCGACTGGGCGAAGGCGCCGGAGTTCCAGCAGACCTGCAAGGTCAATGTTCTCGACAGCAAGAATGGCGCCGACACGCTCTACTTTGTGGACAGCATCACCTCCTATGACGACCGCATGCAATCCATCGGCCGGGCGACAGCGAAGATCCTCGATCACATTGGAGCCAATTTCGGAATTCTGGGCGCAGCCGAGAAAGATAGCGGGCACGACGTCCGGCGCTTCGGCGAAGAGACGCTGTTTATGGCGCTGCGCGACCATAACGTGGAGGCCATTAAGGAGTCGGGAGTCCAGCGCATCGTCACCGCCGATCCCCACGCCTTCAACGCGTTGAAGCACGACTATAAAGATGTCCCGCCGGTCGAGCACATCAGCCAGGTTATCGCGCGCGAGGTAAGGGCCGGCAAGATCAAATTCAATCCCGCCGCGAACGGCAACGTGTACACCTACCACGATCCCTGCTACCTGGGACGGCACAACCAGGTCTATGACGACCCACGCAATGTCCTGGATGCGATCCCCGGTTTGAAGCGAGTCGAGATGAAACGCTCACGCGACCGCTCGTTCTGCTGTGGAGGCGGCGGGCTGATGCTGTTCTACGAACCGAAAGAAGAGGAGCGAATCGCCGTGAAGCGCGTGCAGATGGCCGCCGAGGCCGGGGCCAACGTGATCGTGACCGCCTGCCCGTTCTGCATGGTGAACATAGAAGATGCGATCAAGGTGGCGGGGCTGGAAGGAAAGATGACGGCTATTGATTTGGCGGAGTTGGTGGACCAGCAGATGGCGGGTGCGACAAGCAAGGCGGTACCCGTTGAAAGGCAGGAGGTTCCGGTTTTGGGTGGCGCAGCGCTTTAGCGCTGCGGCAGAGGTCTTTGGCAAGTGGTGGCCTTAGCCACTGAGGTACCTGTTTCTTAAGCAGCTCGCGGAGGTTCACCGTGGAGATTCTAGTTTGCGCAAGGCGCGTGCCCGACACATCCGAGAATGAGATCGAACTCAACAGCGCGGGAAACGACATTGAGCGCGACGACCTCGTCTATTCCATCAACGAATGGGACAACTACGCGGTCGAAGAGGCGCTGCAGATCGTGGCCAAGGTCGGCGGCAGCGTCACCGTGGTTACCGTCGGCGGCGAAGAGGACGAAGAGATCCTGCGCCGCGAGATGGCCATGGGTGCTCACCATGGGGTGCTCCTCAGCGACGATGCCTTCGCCGGATCGGACGGCCGCGGCCTCGCCACCATCCTCGCGGCCTTTGTTCGCAAGGGTCATTACGACCTGATCCTGACCGGAGTGCAGGCTGAGGACGGCGGCGCGCAGGTCGGGGGCATGCTGGCCGCCATGCTCGACTATCCATTCGCTTCGCTGGTCAATTCCATCCAGGTCCTGGACGGCAAGCTGAAAGTCAGCCGCGAAATCGCAGGCGGTAACAAGGAGATCAATGAGATTGATCTCCCCTGCGTGCTCTCGATTCAAACCGGCATCAATGAACCGCGTTATGTCGGCATGCGAGGCATTCGCCAGGTCGCCTCCATTCCGATTCCCACTCCCAGCGCGGCGGACCTGGGACTCGATCCTGCCACGGTCGGGGCCGCTGCAGCCAAGGTGAAGCGGGTGGATTACTTCGTGCCCGCTTTGGGCAAGGGAGCCGAGATGCTCCAAGGCAGCCGAGAAGAGAACATCGACAAGGTGATCGAGTTGGTCGCAGCTAAAGGAGGGTTGAAGTAATGGCTCGCATTTTTGCTTACATCGTGCACAAAGCCGGCGTGGCCGATGATTCCGCGGCCGAATTGATCGCGGCAGCGAAGAAGATTGACGCGGCAGCTTCCCCAACCGCGATCATCGTCGGGCACGGCGCGGACCTTGATGCCGTCTGCTCCGCCCTCCGAAATTCCTACACCGAGGTGTGGAAGGTCGCCCACGAAACTCTCGCCTATCCGAACGCCGAGCTCATCCGCAGAGCCCTGGTGAAGGTCCTGCCGCCGGGCAGCATCCTGCTGGCGCCTCACGAACATTTCAGCATTGATCTATGCCCGGGGCTATCCATCAAGCTGAATTCCGCCTTTGTTTCCGACGTGCTCGGAATCGAAGGGATGGAGGGCTCCTGGCTTAAGGTGATTCGGCAGGAATTCGGCGGCGCGGTGAGCGCGCACGTGCGATGCGACATCTCCGCGGGCGCAGTAGTTACCGTGCGGCCTGGCGCGTTCAAGCCGCTGGAAGGCGCTGCGGGCAACGGGACCGTGGTGGACAAATCGTCCGAGGTCGGAGCTCCGACCGCCAGACGCGGCTATCTCGAAACCATCATCGCTGAATCTGGCGACGTGGACATCACCAAGCACGCGGTGCTGGTCTCGATCGGCCGCGGCATCCAGGAAAAAGACAATGTTGGCCTGGCCGAGGAACTGGCGGACGCGTTGGGTGCGGCGGTCAGTTGCTCGCGACCGGTTGTCGATGCCAAATGGCTGGAGAAGTCCCGCCAGGTCGGCACCTCCGGCAAGACGGTCAAGCCCAAGGTCTATATCGCCTGCGGCATCAGCGGCGCCTTCCAGCACCTGGCTGGCCTTAAAGGCAGCCCCTTCATCGTCGCTATCAACAAGAACCCCAAAGCTCCCATCTTCCAGGTCGCCGACATCGGCATTGTGGACGACCTCCTGGAGTTCCTGCCCGCATTCACCAACAAAGTCCGCGAAGCGCGGACGGTTTCTACAAAGTGAGGATGCCGCGATGATTACGCCAAAGACGCTGAAGCTGAGCTTGAAATCCCTTCGGGACTTCGCCAAGAAAAAACTTCCCGACGAGACCCTGATCGAACTGGATGAGAAAGACGAATGTCCGCTGGAGATCGTGCGGCACATGTGCGATCCGGACAAGCTCGGCATCCAGCTCCTGTTTATCCCGGAGGAGTTCGGCGGGATGGGCGGCGGCGCCTTCGACGTGTACTGCATTTGCGAGGAGATGGCGAACATCGATCTCGGCATCGCCACTGCGGTCCTGGCCACATTCCTGGGCAGCGATCCCATCACCGTAGGCGCCACTCCCGAGCAGAAGAAGCTCTGGCTGAGCCGTATTGCCGATGAAGGGATATTGTTCGCCTACGGCGCCACCGAGCCCGAGGCCGGCAGCGATCTGGGAGCATTGAAGACCACCGCCGACCGCGTTATGCAGGACGGCAAGATCGTCGGCTACAAGATCAACGGCAACAAACAGTGGATCAGCAACGGTGGCGTGGCCGACGCTTACTCGGTGCTGGCCAACACGCCAGCTGGTCCGAGTTGGTTCGTGGTGGAAAAGGGCGCGAAGGGCTTCACTCACGACGAACCCGAAGACAAACACGGCATTCGCTTAAGCAACACGGCAGCCCTGGCCTTCAACGACGTCTATGTCGATGCCGACCGGCTCATCGGCGGAGTTGAAGGCCAGGGTTTGACGCAGGCGCAGGCGGTGTTCGGCTATACCCGCCTGATGGTGGCGGCCTTTGGACTGGGTGCAGGATGGGCCGCGCTCGATCGCGCCATCCCTTATTCCACCAAGCGTATCCAAGCCGGGGCGCCACTCTCGGAAAAGCAGGGATACACCCACAAACTGATCGTGCCCCACGTGACGCACCTGGAGGCTGCACGCGCCTACATCGAGGAGACGGCCGAGCGTATCGACGCCGGGGAAGGCAGCTTGAACACCGAAGGCGCCATCGCCAAGTACATGGCAAGTGAAGCCGGCAATGCGGCCGCCGAGGCCAGCATCCAGGCGCTCGGCGGCTACGGTTACACCCACGAATACATGGTGGAGAAGATCAGCCGCGACGTGCGCATCACCACCATCTACGAAGGCACCTCCGAGATCATGGAGATGACCATCAGCCGCGACCGCTGGCAGTTTCACCTGAAGACCCGCGGGCAGCACTATCACGACGAAGCCCGCAAGTTTGAAGCGCTGCATGCGCAGCATCCCGAGGTGGGCGCGAACTTGGCAGCACTGAGCCTGCATGCGCTGGCCGAGGTGATGGAGAAGGCGCGCATCGGACGTTTAACCCGTTACCAGCACATTCTCCTGCGCCTGGGTGAGCTGATCTCCTTTGCCGAGTGCGCGGGCAGTCTCTGCCACCGCGCCGCCCGCATGGCCGACGGCAAAGCTCACGAAAAAACCAACCGCCGGTTTGATGCGACGGCGCTGGCCACGATCGCTCGAGTTTTCGCGCGCGAAGCGGCGCTCAAGGTCGCCGAGGACGGTTTACGCCTGGTCGCCGGCTCTGGCGGCGTCACCGAGTCCGAGATGACCGCGTTTGAAACCAGTTTGGGCATGCCCGCCATTCATCGCCTGCAGGCGGGCCTTATTGCCGACATGGATTACATCGCTGACGTGCTTTACAACCGCGCGGCCAAGCCCAAAGAGATGGCCGCCTGAAGTTCACGAGTGCCCGACCAGCCTCCGGCTTTCTCAGGGGTGGGAGCTGCCTTCATACATGCAGGAGCGTCATCATGGAAACCGCACATCGAGCCATCGCGATTGTCGGGGTGGGCGCCGTTCTGCCCGATGCCCCGAACGCCGCCGCGTTCT
This sequence comes from Terriglobales bacterium, assembly GCA_035542575.1. GTDB lineage: Bacteria > Acidobacteriota > Terriglobia > Terriglobales > Acidobacteriaceae > JAIQET01. The sequence continues at coordinate 27,990 of DATKLE010000132.1, forward strand.
GGGAGAACGTCAAGACCGGCCGCTACAGCATCACCGAGGTGACCCCGGACCGTTGGGACCCGGTCTTCTACTACGACGCCGATCCCAAAGCGCCGGACAAGACCTACTCCAAGATCGGCGGCTGGGTGCGCGAATTCACCTGGGACCCAATGAAGTGGCGCCTGCCGATTCCGCCGCGCGTCGCGGATGCGATGGACGGCGCCCAGAAATGGGCGATCGCGGCTACCCGCGAAGCTCTGGACGACTTCGGCTATCCCAAGCGGCCGCTGGACCTCGACCGCACCGCGGTCATCCTGGGCAATGCCATGGCTGGCGAGAAACATTACCTTACTGCGCTGCGTGTTTTCTTCCCGGAATACGCCCACGAACTGGCTGAAAGCGCCAGTTTCGCTGCTCTGCCGGAAGCCTTGCGCCGCGACATCACCCGTGAACTGCACGACCGCATTGCCAAAGACCTGCCCGAGGTGACCGAAGACAGCATGCCGGGAGAGTTGGCCAACTGCATTGCCGGCCGCATCGCCAACCTGTACAACTTCCACGGTCCCAACTTCATTTGCGACGCCGCCTGCGCCTCGGCCATGGCGGCCATCAGTGCGGCCGTGGAGGGGCTGATCCAGAACGATTTTGACGCCGCCATCACCGGCGGGATTGACCGCAACATGGGCGCGCCGACCTTCGTCAAGTTCTGCAAGATCGGAGCGCTCTCGGCGACCGGCAGCCGGCCCTATGCCGATGGGGCAGATGGGTTCGTCATGGGCGAGGGCGCGGCCATTTTCCTGTTTAAGCGCCTGGCCGACGCCGAGCGTGACGGAGACAAGATTTATGCGGTGCTGCGCGGCATCGGCGGATCGAGCGATGGCAAAGGAAAAGGGATCACCGCACCCAATCCCATCGGCCCAAAGCTAGCGATCGAGCGGGGCTGGCAGAACACCGGTTTGTCACCCGCGACCGCCACCTTAATCGAAGGCCATGGCACATCTACCCACGTTGGCGACCTCGTGGAACTGCAATGCATGGTGGACCTGCTGGGCGGCTACAACCTCGCCCCCGGCTCGATTGCGCTGGGCTCAGTCAAGTCCAATATTGGACACCTCAAAGGCGCCGCAGGCGCCGCCGGATTGCTCAAGACCGCGCTGGCTCTGCACGACAAGGTACTGCCGCCCAGCGTCAACTGCGAACATCCCAACCCGGATATCGATTTCGCCCATTCGCCGCTCCGGGTCAATACCGAGTTGAGACCTTGGACAGTCCCAGCGGATGGTGTGCGGCGCGCGGGCTTGAGCGCGTTCGGCTTCGGCGGCACCAACTTCCACGCGGTGCTGGAGGAGTACATTCCCCACCGTTTGAGCGGAAACGGCAAGCGGACGGTCGCCGTCAGCGAGATTCCAGCAGCCGCGTCCAGCGAGGCAGGCATGAAGCTGAAAGATGTCTCCCCCGGCTCGGCATCTTCTTTTAAAGCCCCGTTACGCGGCGCGCTGGTGATTGGTGCGGACTCAGAGGCCGCACTGATGGAGCGCCTGCGTGCGATCGAGAAAGACGCCAAAGCGGGTCACGCACCGGCGCCGACCGCACCGCTGGAATCGGATCTCCACGCGCCCGAGCGCCTGGCCATTGACTATGCCGACGCCGCCGACCTGGCCGCCAAGTCTGTTGCCGCTCTCAAGGCGCTGTCTGCCAACCAGCCGATGATGTGGAAAGCGCTGCGCGCCCAGGGCATCTTCCGCGGATACGGTCCTGCCCCCAAGGTGGCGTTCCTCTACACCGGCCAGGGCTCGCAGTACGTGAACATGCTGAAGCCGCTGCGCGCCATTGAGCCGATCGTCGCGGAAACCTTTGCGGAAGCCGACCGCATCATGACCCCTCTGCTGGGCAAGCCGCTCAGCGAGTTCATCTTTGTGGACGGCGGGAATGGTGAGGCCACCGCGAGGGCCGAGGAAGACCTGCGGCAGACCGCTATCACACAGCCCGCGGTGTTGGCGACCGACCTTGCGCTCACCCGGCTGCTGGCTGCCTATGGCATCGAGCCGGACATGACCATGGGCCACAGCCTGGGCGAATACGGGGCGTTGATCGCCTCCGGCGCGCTTCCCTTCGACGACGCGCTCGAGGCCGTGAGTGCGCGTGGCCGTGAGATGACTCGCGTATCCGTGGCCGACAACGGGCGCATGGCGGCGGTGTTTGCCCCCATGCCGGAGATCGAGCGCCTCTTGAAGACGGTCAACGGCTATGTGGTGATCGCCAACATCAACAGCAACAGCCAGGCGGTCATCGGTGGCACCAGCAAAGCGGTGGGAGAGGCCATCGAAATTTCCCAGAAGGCCGGGTTTGAGGTGGCGGAGTTACCGGTGAGCCACGCCTTCCACACTTCGATTGTGGCTCCTGCCAGCGGACCCCTGCGGCAGACACTCGAACGCCTGCGCCTGCAACCGCCGCGCCTGCCCATCGTGGCCAACTTGAATGGCGAGTTTTATCCCATGGGACCTGATGTCAGGCCCAAGATGCTGGACATTCTCGCACAGCAGGTCGCATCGCCGGTGCAATTCATGAAGGGGCTGCACACCCTGTACGACACTGGCGCACGCGTTTTCGTCGAGCTCGGACCGAAAAAGGCGTTGCAGGGATTTGCCGAGGATGTGCTCGGCAATCGTGGCGATGTGCTCTCACTTTTCACCAATCATCCGAAATTCGGCGACATCCCATCGTTCAACCAGGCCTTGTGCGGCCTGTATGCGGCGGGGCTGGGGCGCGGCCGCACGGAAGCCGCAGTCGAGTCGTCGATAGCTGAGACTCAGGCACCGGTCTCCTCCCCCGTAGAAACACCCAGGCCGGCGCCTATTGCGGCTTCCGGCCCCGTCGCTTCTTTGCCTCCAGCTCCCTTGAGCGACCATCGCTATGCCGAACTCGGCCGTTTCTTCGCCGAAGTCCTCGAGCGTGGCCAGCAGATCTATCAAGGTCAGAAGAAGACCCCAACTGAAGCCCCAGTGGTGATCACTGGCGCGGCGCTGGGCCTGCCGGGAACCGAACACATCTTCGACGATGGCAACATAGCTCGCATTCTGCGCGGCGATCAATTCATCGATGCCATCCCCACTCGCTTCCGCCAGGCCATGCTCGACAAGCACATCATCCGCCTGGTCAAGAGCGACAACGGAGGTCCCACCTTCGAGACCATCACCAATCTGGCGGATGTCATCAAACTGGCGGCCCGAGGAAAGAGCTTCGATCTGGAGAAGGAATTCGGCATCAGTGCCGAGCGCATTCCTGCGCTGGACTGCGTCACGCAACTGGCGATTGCGGCCGGGATCGATGCCCTGCGCGACGCCGGCATCCCGCTGGTCATGCGTTACAAGACCACCACCAAAGGCACGCAGCTGCCCGACCGCTGGGGTCTGCCCGAAGCCATGCGCGATGACACCGGCGTCATCTTCGGCTCTGCTTTTCCGGGCCTCGACTCGTTCGCGGACGAGATGTCGCGCTACTACGAGGACCACGCTCGCCGCGAGCAGATCGCCATGTTGGAGAGCGTACGCGCGCGGGTCGTCGAGACGAACGGTCACTCTACCCTCGTGCAGGAGATCGACCGGCGCATTGGGGAATTGAAAGCTACCATCGAGAAGCAGCCGTATGTTTTCGACCGGCGCTTCCTGTTCCGCGTCCTGGCCATGGGACATTCGCAATTCGCCGAATACATCGGCGCGCGCGGCCCGAACACTCAGATCAACTCCGCTTGTGCTACCACCACGCAGGGCGTAGCGCTGGCGCAGGACTGGATCGGCGAAGGGCGCTGCCGCCGCGTGATCGTAATCTCAGCCGACGACGTTACTTCCGACCACCTGATCGATTGGATCGGCGCCGGTTTTCTGGCTACGGGAGCCGCCGCCACGGACGAAACCGTCGAGGAAGCTGCCATCCCCTTCGACCGCCGCCGCCACGGAATGCTCATCGGCATGGGCGGAGCGGCTTTGGTGGTCGAGAGTGCTGACGCTGCGCGCGAACGCGGCATCCAGCCGATCTGCGAAGTGCTGAGCACGGTCACGGCCAACAGCGCTTTCCATGCCACTCGTCTTGATGTCCCGCACATCGGCCAGGTGATGGAAGAGCTGATCGCCCAGGCCGAAGCGCGCCACGGCATCTCGCGTCATCAGATCGCGCCGCAGACTGTTTTCGTTTCTCATGAGACCTATACGCCCGCGCGCGGCGGCAGCGCCTCCGCCGAAATCCATGCGCTGCGCCGCGTGTTCGGCGATGTCGCCGACCGCATCGTGATCGCCAACACCAAAGGGTTCACCGGCCATGCCATGGCCACCGGCATTGAAGATGTCGTCGCGGTGAAAGCCTTGGAGACCGGCTGTGTGCCCCCGGTCGCCAACTTCAAGGAAGTTGATCCCGAGCTCGGACCACTGAACCTGTCAAAGGGCGGCATCTACCCCGTCGAATATGCCATCCATCTGGGCGCCGGATTCGGATCGCAAATCAGCATGATGTTGTTGCGTTGGGTGAAGACCAGAGATGGCGTCCGCCGCTCCCCCAATGCGCTGGGTTACGCGTACCGCATTGTGGATGACACCGCGTGGAAAGCCTGGCTGGCCCGGTTGGCGGGCCATCCGGTCACCGATCTGGAAGTGGTCAAGCGTACCCTGCGGGTGAAGGATCAGGTGGCGGCAGCACGGGTCAACGGCGCTGCCCGAGAGTCTCGCCCGGCGCCCGCAACGGTCCCAGCCCAGGTGGTTGAGGTGAGGACCTCTGCCCCGGTTATTCAAACTCCGGCACCTGTGGTCGAGACGAAGCCCGCACCACCCAAGCCGACTATCGCGGAACCGAGCGTGAAGGTCGCAGCCGTTGCGACCGCTCCCGCCGCGGCGCCACAACCCACCCCGGCAGGCGACGCTGTAAAGGACCGGATTCTCGCTTTGGTCGCCGAGAAGACCGGCTACCCAGTGGACATGCTCGATCTGGATCTCGACCTCGAAGCAGACCTGGGTGTGGACACGGTCAAGCAGGCCGAGGTGTTTGCCGCCGTCCGGGAAGCCTACGGTATCGTGCGGGATGACACTATCAAGCTGCGCGACTTCCCCACCCTGGCCCATGTGATCCGCTTTGTGCACGAGCGACAGCAGGATGTTGCCCGCGCAGCGCTGGTTACTCAAGTGGCTGAGGCAAAACAGGAAATCAAGGCTCCCATTCCGGCGCCCGCAGCGGTTACTGCCAAAGGCGAGGCTTCAGTGAAAGAGCGCATCCTTGCCCTGGTGGTGGAAAAGACTGGCTATCCCAGCGACATGCTGGACCTCGATCTCGACCTCGAAGCCGACCTTGGCATTGACACCGTCAAGCAGGCGGAGATGTTCGCAGCCATCCGCGAGATGTACAACATCCCGCGGGATGAGAACCGCAAGCTGCGTGACTACCCAACCCTGGCCCATGTAATTCGGTTTGTGCATGAGCAGAGGCCGGATTTGGCTGCGGTTTCTCCGGTACCGGTGTCGAACGCGGAACCGTCCGGGCTGGCGCCGGCGCCCGTTAGGGAGGAAGTCCACGTCCCAACACCTGCGGTGGTCGCAGCGGCGCAGCCCGCTCCCGGTGATGCGGATGCGGTGAAGGAGCGCATCCTCGCCCTAGTGGTGGAGAAAACCGGGTACCCGACAGACATGCTGGACCTCGATCTGGACTTGGAGGCAGACCTCGGTATCGACACCGTCAAGCAGGCCGAGATGTTTGCCGCCATCCGCGAGATCTACAACATCCCACGCGATGAGAACCGCAAGCTGCGCGATTACCCGACCCTGGCGCACGTCATTCGGTTCGTGCTTGAGCAACGGCCTGACCTGGCGGGCAGGGTGGCCGCTCCCCCAAAGAGCAGTGAACTCACTGTGCCAGCTTCGCTTCCCTCACCTCAGCCTGTGCCCACATCCGCGGTCGTGCCGGCTACGGCGGTGACCCAAGCAATTACGGACGACACTATTAAGGAGAAGATCCTGGATATCGTGGCCGAGAAGACAGGCTATCCCAAAGATATGTTGGATCTCGACCTCGACCTGGAAGCCGACCTCGGCATCGACACCGTAAAGCAGGCGGAGATGTTCGCATCCGTGCGGGCGGCGTTCAACATTCCGCGCGATGCGGACCTCAAGCTGCGCGACTTCCCCACCCTGGCCCACGTCATTAAGTTCGCGCACGACCGGCAGCCGGGCGTGGCGCCCACAGCGAGTGTTTCTCCTGTCGCGCAGCCAGCGGCTGCGCCGGAAAGGCTAGCGCCCGTGCCGGCCATGCCTCGTCCTGCCCTTGCCAGCTTCGAGGCCACCGACCGCATTCCACGCCGCGTGCCGACGCCCACTTTGCGACCGCCGCTGGCGATGTGCAAACCAACCGGCGTGACCCTGGAGGCCGGCCGCCGAGTCGTAATCATGCCCGACAAAACCGGGGTCGCGGAAGCACTGCAGCAACGCCTGCAAAAGCTGGGCGTTGAGGTCCTTCGCATTGAGGATGCTCCCGGCACCGAAGCATTGGCGAGCCGCGTCAAGACCTGGCTGGCAGCCGGCCCGGTGCACGGCATCTACTGGCTGCCTGCGCTCGACCACGAGGGCCCATTGGCTCAAATGGATCAGGCCACCTGGCATGAAGCCATCCGCCTGCGTCTCAAGTCGATGTACGCGACCATGCGAGCGCTCTACGAGCAAGTCGCGGCGCCAGGCACGTTCCTGGTTTCGGCCACGAGGCTGGGCGGACAGCACGGCTACGGCGACGCCGGTGCCGTCGCTCCCCTGGGTGGCGCAGTCGTGGGCTTTACCAAGACCTACAAACGGGAGCGCGCGGACGCTCTCGTCAAAGCAGTTGATTTCGAATCCCAGCACAAGGCAACTGAGATTGCCGACCTTCTGATCGGAGAAACTCTGCGCGACACGGGTGCTGTCGAAATCGGCTACAAGAGCGGGCTGCGCTGGACCATTGGACTGCAGGAACTACCTGCAGCCGATGGCCAACCCGGTCTTACCCTGGACCAGAGCACCATCTTCGTGGTCACTGGCGCTGCCGGCAGCATCGTCTCGGCCATCACGGCGGATCTGGCTGCCGCTTCCGGCGGCATCTTCTACCTGCTCGACCTGGTGCCGGAGCCCGATCCCAACAATCCCGATCTCAAGCGCTTTGTAACCGACAAAGACGCACTCAAGCGCGATCTATTCACCCGCATCCAGGCACGCGGCGAGCGGGCCACTCCAGCACTGGTGGAAAAGGAACTGGCAGCGTTGGAGCGCGCCCAGGCGGCGGTGACCGCCATTGAGGCTGTCCGGGCCGCCGGCGGCACATCTCATTACTTCAGCGTCAACCTGACCGATGCTGCGGCCGTTGCCAACGTCATCAGCCAGATTCGTGCCCGCAGCGGGCGCATTGACGTCCTGCTCCACGCCGCCGGCATGGAGCGCAGCCACTTCCTGCCAGACAAAGACCCGAAGGAATTCGACCTTATCTTCGACGTCAAGGCCGACGGCTGGTTCAACCTGCTGCATGCCATCGGAGATATGCCCCTCGGCGTGACGGTGGCATTCAGCTCCATTGCCGGACGCTTCGGCAATGCGGGCCAGACGGATTACAGTTCCGCCAACGATCTGCTGTGCAAGATCACATCAAGCTTCCGCACCACGCGCCCGAAAACGCGCGGGATTGTTATTGACTGGACTGCCTGGGGTGGGATCGGCATGGCCACGCGCGGTTCCATTCCCAAGATGATGGAAGTGGCCGGCATTGACATGCTGCCGCCCGAGGCGGGCATTCCTCTGATCCGCCGCGAGCTGACCGTGGGCGGGACACGCGGTGAAGTCGTCATCGGCCAGCGGTTGGGCGTTTTGCTGAACGAATGGGACTCCACCGCTGGGCTTGACGTAGCGGCGGTGGAGAAATCCGCGGAGCAACGGATGTCTGGCCCGGTATTCGGCAATATCGCGGCCATGGGCATTCACAGTGGTCTCACTATCGAGACCACGCTGGACCCAAAGATCCAACCCTTCCTGCACGATCATCAGATTGACGGCACCGCCCTGCTGCCCGGGGTGATGGGTGTGGAGGCTTTTGCGGAGACCGCTGCCTGCCTGCTTCCTGACTGGCACATCGAGGCAGTCGAACAGGTGAACTTCCTGGCGCCCTTCAAGTTCTACCGCAACGAGCCGCGCACGCTGACGGTCGAAGCGGTCATTCGTCCCCAGGGTGACGCCGTGATAGCGGACTGCCGGCTCATCGGCCGCCGGTCGTTGCCCAATCAGGCCGAGCCGCAGGTGACTACACACTTCACCGGCCGCGTACGCCTGACGATGCAAGCACCCACTGCGGCCAGCATCTCGTTCGTCAGACCTGACGGGGCCGTCGTCGAGGCTGCCGACATTTATCGCCTCTATTTCCACGGGC
>DATKLE010000133.1:0-37648 GCA_035542575.1 Terriglobales bacterium
GTCGCCTCCATCCGCTTCCTGTTCGTCAGGCCAGCGTTTTGCCTTCGGCTTCCTCCCGATTCCATCTCGCGATGAACACCGTTGCCGTTCGGCTAACACTTCCCCTTGCCGGGTGTGTAGAGGACTTTCACCTCCAAGTGACTGCGCCCTGCCGGGCGCACCAAAGACAAAGGGCACGGCGTTCGCCGTGCCCTCGCTTCACGACTTGCGTCTTAGAACTTCTACGACTAGTTGTACCTCAGCGGCTAAAGCCGACGAGGTTGGTTCCGGTTGCGGCATCCCTTCGACTGCGCTCAGGGCAGGCTTTGAAGCGATGCCCTTTCAAATCTCTGCCCTACGTTGCCTTCAGCACCGCTCTCTCGGCTGCCTGGGGCAACTTGATCGGTACGAAATACGCTTCCGGGTATAGGTAGTCTTCGCCGGACTCGTCAATCACCCGTAGCTGGCGGTGGCGGGCGGCCTTTTCGTCGGGCAGCAGGCGGTATACCTTCCGTAGCTCTAGAGAGGCGGGATAGTCCTTGTTGCTCACGCACAACACGAAGCGGGCCGTGCCGGTTTTCGGGCTACTCGAGAATGCGTTTGATTTTGGGTTCTTTCCTGCCGATGCCATGGGCTTCATACCAATGAATTTCTGCCTGACACATTGTGCCATCAGAGAGCTCGATGTTGGCGATGCCTTTCAACTTTCTCCAGCGGGCCTTGCCATATATCTTCCAGAGCCGCTTGCGCTCGCGGATTGCAGTGCCGGAGGCAACGATCTCAACATCTTTAATCCGGCTGACAATCCTGAAGTGCATCTCATTCAAAACCCCCACCCTAGCGCAAAAAGCGCGCTAGGATGGGGCACCCTCAAGTGTCTTTACGAGCAGCCGCTCGTGCTCCCGCAGCTCATGCAGCGGTAGCAGCTTCCATTCCGCGTCATGATGCTGCCGCAGAAGCTGCAGGTCGGGGCGTCGCCCAGGTCCACGATTCCGGCCAGGGCGTCGGCGGCATGACCAGTCTTCAGTCGTCGGTCGTCGGTCGTCAGCGAACCCGACGTGGAACCATTCAAGTCTCCGATCTCTGGCGGCTGACCGCTGACCGCCGACGGCTTCAGTCGGAGGTTCTCGAACAGCAGTTGCTGCTGGCCGGTCAGGAAGCGCAGGTGCAGCCAGCGGAAGATGTAATCCATGATGGACTTGGCGAAGCCGATGTCGGGATTGTTGGTCCACCCGCTGGGCTCGAAGCGGGTGTGCTCGAATTTCTCGCAGAGCAGGTCGAGGGTCACGCCGTGCTGCAGAGCGATGGAGACGGCGCAGGCGAAGCTGTCCATCAAGCCGCTGACGGTGGAGCCTTCCTTGGCCATGGTGATGAAGATCTCGCCCACCTTGCCGTTGGGATAGAGGCCGACGGTGATGTAGCCTTCGTGGCCTCCGACGTTGAACTTGTGGGTGATGGAGGCGCGCTCGGGCGGCAGCTTGTGGCGGTGGGCGCGGGGCGGAGCGTTGAGGTCTTCGGGCTCAACCACAGAGGACACGGAGGACACCGAGGAAGCGGCTCCCGCCTGGGCCGTCTTCGTACCGGCCGCGCTCAGCGGCTGGGACTTCTTGCAGCCGTCACGGTAAATCGCCACCGCTTTCAGGCCCAGCTTCCAGGACTGGAGGTAGGCTTCCATGATGTCTTCGACCGTCGCGTTCTCGGGCAGGTTGACGGTCTTCGAGATGGCTCCCGAGATGAACGGCTGGGTGGCGGCCATCATGCGCAGGTGTCCCATGTAGTGGATGCTGCGGGTGCCTTTGGCCGGCTTGAAGGAACAATCGAAGACGGCGAGGTGGTCGTCCTTGATGTGCGGTGCGCCTTCGATGGTGCCGGTAGCGTCGATGTAGCTGACGATCTTGTCGGCTTCGTCGTGCGAGTAGCCCAGCTTGAACAGGGCGGTGGGCACGGTGTTGTTGACGATTTTGATCATGCCTCCGCCAACCAGCTTCTTGTACTTGACCAGGGCAAGGTCGGGCTCGATGCCGGTGGTGTCGCAGTCCATCATGAAGCCGATGGTGCCGGTGGGCGCGAGCACGGTGACCTGGGAGTTGCGGTAGCCGTGGCGCTCGCCGTGGGCGAGAGCTTCGTCCCAGCAGGCCTTGGAGGCTTCGTACACCGCGGCGGGGACGTTGGCCTTATTGATGTTGTTGACGCTGGCGCGGTGCATGCGGATCACGTCGAGAAACGGTTCGCGGTTGATGTACCAGCCGGGGCAGGCCGCGCCGGGCATGACGTTGGAACCCAGGTTGGTCTCCGCAAGGTTCTTCTGGGTCGGCTCGGTCGCGGGCACCAGCGGCTCGCAGAGTTCGGCGATGCGGCTGGATTGCAGATACGCCTGGCCGCACATGATGGCGGTGACGCAGGCGGCGTAGTCGCGTCCGGCGTCGGAGTCGTAGGACAGTCCGGCAGCCATGAGCAGCGCGCCCAGGTTGGCGTAGCCCAGGCCGAGCGGCCGGTAGTCGTGGCTGTTGCGGGCGATCATCTCCGTGGGATATCCGGCGTTGTCCACCAGAATTTCCTGGGCGGTGATGACGATGTCCACGGCGTGGCGGTAGGCCTCGACGTCGAATGTCCCGTTGGGCGCGAACTTCAGTAGGTTGAGCGAAGCCAGGTTGCAGGCGGAGTCGTCGAGGAACATGTACTCGCTGCACGGATTGCTGGCATTGATGCGGTTGGTGTTCTTCGAAGTGTGCCAGCGGTTGACCGTGGTATCGAACTGCATGCCGGGATCGCCGCACTGCCAGGTAGCTTCGGAGATCTTGGTCAGCAGGTCTTTGGCTTTGTAGGTGGTGATCACGCGGCCGTCGCGAATGGCTTTGGTGGAGAAGTCGGTGTCGCGCACCACGGCGTACATGAAGTCGTCGGTGACGCGCACCGAGTTGTTGGCGTTCTGGAAGAAAATGGAGCTGTAGGCGTCGGAGTCGGGATGCGAGCCGTCGTATCCCTGGGCGACCAAGGCGTGGGCTTTGGCTTCTTCCTTGGCCTTGCACTCGATGAAGTCCACGATATCGGGATGGTCAATATTGAGGATGACCATCTTGGCGGCGCGGCGGGTCTTGCCGCCGGACTTGATGACGCCGGCGAAGGCGTCAAAACCCTTCATGAAGCTGAGCGGGCCGCTGGCGGTGCCGCCGCCGGAAAGGCCTTCGGTGGAAGAACGCAGGGGAGAGAGATTGGTGCCGGTGCCCGATCCCCACTTGAAGAGCATGCCTTCGGTCTTGGCCAGGGTGAGGATGGAGTCGAGCGAATCCTTCACCGAATTGATGAAGCAGGCGGAACACTGCGGGGTCTTGTATCCGGTGACGGAGAACTCGACGCGCCCGGCGACCGGGTTCCAGTGCCAGTTCTGGGCGTCGGAATTGGGCTCGATGCGGTCGCACCCTACGTTGAACCAGACGGGCGAGTTGAAGGCCGCATACTGGCGGACAAGGATGTGGACCAGCTCGTCGTGGAAGGTGGCGCCGTCTTCGGAGGTGCGGAAGTAGCCCTGGGCTTGTCCCCAGTCGCGGATGGTTTCGGCGACGCGGCTAACAAGCTGGCGGACTCCGGTCTCGCGCTCGGGAGTGCCCAGCGTGCCGTGCAGGTACTTCGAGGCCACGATGTTGGTGGCCGTCATGGACCAGTCCTTGGGGACCTCGACGTCCTTCTGCTCGAAGATCACGGCGCCGTGGGCGTCGGCGATCTGGGCGGTGCGGAGCTCCCATTCCACCTGATCGTAGGGATTCTCGCCGGGCTTGGTGAAGAAGCGGCGGAAGCTGAGGCCGGGGGCGCGCTTTTTGACTTCGGTGGGGGTCGTCGTTGGGGCGGCGGCCTCAGTCGTCTTTGTCGTTTTCTGGCTTACTTCCGACATTTGGTCTCTCTCCGTTATTAGATTCTGGGGCCGAGAAGGCGATCCTTACTGTGATGGCTGAACCTCAGCGGCTAAAGCCGCTTCCTTAAAGGGCGGTTATCGCAGCGCTAAAGCGCTGCGCCACCCAAATGCCTCTCCACCAAGAGCCCCACTTCCCCAGGGGCTCATTCCGGCAGGGGCTCATTCCGGCAAGAGCTCATTCCACTAGGCGTCTAGAAGCCGTCCGGGAGCGGGGCGGGCGGTTCCACCTCCCGGTGGTGCTCGCCGCCTTCGATTTCAACCGCTTGCGAGCTACCTCCCATAAACGGGGCGGACTGCAGCGTGCCCACAATGCCGGAAGCCGCCTCCGATGAGGTAGCCAGCCATTGCTGGAAGGCTGCGTAGGCAGTCTTGCGCTGGACAGCGTCTTCGATCGCCACGTAGCGGGCGAAACAGCGGCCGCTCGCAAGGCGCTCACGCTCCGGGCTTGCGGGCAAGAACAGGCGGCCCAAGGCTACGGCGAGATCGTCGGCCTCCGCGATCCGGAATAAAGCCAGCATGCGTTTGCTGCCCGCTGCGGGGATCTCACCGGGAGCGACCACTTCTTCTGCCAGGGCGAACAGCCCCGGCTTCCCCGGTACGAGCAGCAGGCTGAAGCTGGACTCGCAGCGGAACCACTGGGACCATTGCAGGCGGTGGTGGTCGAGGGTGGTCTCAAAACCGTGGCGGGCCAGGGACTCGGAAACCAGACGGGCCAGACCTTCCATTGGGGGCTCCTGCGTTTTCGCCAACGAAGAAAGGGACTGCGTGCCCTCTTCGCGAGGCGTTTTGCACAATCACACTGTCAACTGAGTCGTTCCCCGGGGGGATGTCCGGAAACCGGATCCGGGGAGCGGCCACCGCACTAAGCCCGTCCACGCCGTGAACGGGGAATTCAATTGGCGGGGCGGCGCAGGGTCACCTCACCGCAGCGTCCGCCCCTGTTTTTTCTACCCGTTGCCTTGCCTTGCATCGCCCCCGTTTCCAAGGGCGTTTACGTCTCTGGGATGGCAACAGTACGCCACCTTATGGGGCCTGTCAAGACTATACCACTACATATTGTATCTCATTCTTAACGATTGGGATGCGCGACGGAAGTCTCGCTTTTCCACAAGCTTGGCCCGTCCCTTCCTCAGTTAGGAGGAGATGAGGGAGCGCGGCGCGAGTCTAACGGCAGCTTGCGCCGCGCGAGTGCGGGCCAGTTGTCGTCCGCCGGCCCCATGGGAACGTAAACATCTTCGAAAATCTCCTGCGGCGCGATGCGGCGTGTGCCGTCGGAAGATTCCACCAGGTAGTCGCCGGCGCAGCCGCAATGTTCGCGCCCGAGCGCGTCGACGAAAACCAGGGGCTCACTTAATTGTCTGGCCCGGATCAGAAACCGTGTGCGATATACCTGCCAATCACCTCTGTCGTTCATGCTGCGTATCCGCCCTTGGGGGAGGGAGTTTACTTTTCTTATGGTTGATTTGCGATCGTCCATTTCCAGTTTCCGACTGCTGACTTGCGACTTTCGAGAGCTCTGCCAGCCGAGGCTGGGCGTACTGCTTCGAAATTCCTCGGATCCCAGTGGGCTGGTTTTTGTGTTGCGGTGAGGGAGAATCTACGCAGGAAATGGGATGTGGTCAATTCCATAAGTTTGGTGCAGTGATAGAAAAAAACGGGACGAATTTTCCCGAAGTGGTCTGCTGCACAGGGCGAGTTTCGGTGGTTGTGTTTGTGCCGTCAGTATTGGGACTTCTTGTCGCCGCACAAGAGGGAAATACAGATTTGCTACACTGCGAAGCTGGGTTTCCACAGTGGACGCACAGGAAAACCTCAGTACTGCCTAGTTGCGAGTACCGAGTACCGAGTTGCGAGATGAAAACCCCGGATGAAAACCACGCGGTACAGTAAGGACACTGGGAAGCATGGTCAGGAATGTTCTATTTGTCATCAGTACGCTGATCGTGGTTCCGGTCAATGCCCAGAGTTCGGCAGCTCCGGGGACGCACACTCAGGTGGTGATGCTGGGAGTTGGCAATCCCAACGCCGACCCCGAACGATCGGGGCCGGCGGTGGCAATTGTGGTGAATGGCGCGGCCTACCTGGTGGACTGCGGGCCGGGAGTGGTGCGGCGGGCGGCGGCAGCGGAGAAAAATGGCATCGCCGCGCTGAAAGTGACCAATCTGAAGACGGTTTTCATCACCCATCTGCATTCCGACCACACGCTGGGATATCCCGATCTTATTTTCACGCCGTGGGTGCTCAATCGCACGGAGCCGCTGACCGCCTATGGGCCGCGGGGATTGCGCAGCATGACCGCTCACATTGAGAAGGCCTGGAGAAAAGACATTCAGGTGCGCACTCGCGGGCTCGAGCAAGCGAATCGCACGGGATACAAGGTGGTCGTGCATGAGATTTCTCCGGGTGTGGTGTACCGCGATGCCAACGTGACAGTGACGGCGTTCGCGGTGAAGCACGGAACCTGGGACCAGGCCTTCGGATTTCGATTTGATACGGCGGACCGCAGCGTGGTGATCTCAGGGGACACGGCGCCGGTTGAGTCGGTGGTCCAGGCCTGTAACGGGTGCGATGTGCTGCTGCACGAGGTGTACAACCCGCACGGGGACGAACTCAAAGAGGAACACTGGAAAGAGTATTTCCGAACGTTCCATACCTCGCCGGAAGAGCTGGGCGACATTGCGCGGCGGGCGCGACCGAAGTTACTGGTGCTCTACCACCTGTCGCTGGAGAGGCTGCCGGAGTCAGACCTCGTGGAGCAGGTAAAGAAGGCATACTCGGGAGAATTCGTCTCGGCTAAGGACTTATGGGTGTATTGAGACGACACACAAGAGCTTGAAACGCAGAACGCGCTAAGGATTCCGGAGGACGCAGAGAAAAGCAATGCAGGTAGAATAAAGATAAGCCCCGGTTCTGACCCGGGGCTTCGATATGCCGCTGGCGAATCTTAGCGATGCGCCAGGGCCGGCTCGCGGTGGGACTTCAAGCTCTCCACGCGCTTGTTGATCTCGTCCCAGTTCACCACGTTCCACCAAGCGGCCAAGTATTCCGGGCGACGATTGTTGTACTTCAGATAGTAGGCGTGCTCCCAAACGTCGTTGCCCATGATCGGGAACAGGCCCTGGGAGATGGGGTTGTCCTGGTTGGGGGTGGTGATAATGCGCGCATCTTCGCTGCCCGGGCTTGCCACCAGCCAAACCCATCCGCTGCCGAAGTGCTTGGCGCCGGCGTCGTTGAACTTCGCCTGAAAATCCTTGAAGTTACCAAAGGCTTTCTTGATGATGGCGGCGATCGCGCCATTGGGGTCGCCTCCGCCTTTGGGCTTCATGATCTTCCAGAACATGGTGTGATTGACATGCCCGCCTCCATTGTTGCGCACGGCGGTGCGGATATCTTCGGGAACGGCGTTCAGATCGCGCAGCAGTTCTTCCGCACTCTTCGATTGCACATTGGGATGTTTTTCCAGCGCGGCATTCAGGTTCTTGACGTA
Source organism: Terriglobales bacterium (assembly GCA_035542575.1). Taxonomy (GTDB): domain Bacteria; phylum Acidobacteriota; class Terriglobia; order Terriglobales; family Acidobacteriaceae; genus JAIQET01. The sequence continues at coordinate 7,377 of DATKLE010000133.1, forward strand.
GGCACCATGATGCATATCGTGATGCAGCTTCATGGTCTGAGTATCAATGACGGGCTCAAGGGCGGAGTAGTCGTACGGCAGAGCGGGCAGTTCATGCGTCATGACGTTTCCTCCATGAGCCTTGAGATGATGAGAAGGGCCCTGGGGATTCCGGTTATCTGAGGATATTTGGGGAGTGTGGAAAGGTGGCACGTCATTTCTTTCCCAGGAAACGAATGCGGGTCGTGAAGGCGCGGTGGTCGAGGGCGCTGAAGGTCAGGAAGCGAGGAGAGTCGACGTCGCCATTTACGAACAGGGGATTGTGACGGTCGGTAATGTTCTCGAACCCGAAGCGAACCGCGAAATAGCGGCCGGCGGCGTGGAAGCGTTTTTCCATGAACAGATTCAGGGAAAAATAGCCGGGGAAGCGGCGCGACCCCGGGGACTCGACCAATTGCTGCTCGTTGTTGCCGACGTTGAAGGGAAAGCCGCTCCGCGCCTCGAGGGAGTAGGCGAGATCAACCTCTTTGATCAAGGGCAGCTTGAAAAAAGGAACCAGGCCCCAGGACAGGAAGCGGTTGGGTGCGTCCCAGGGATAGGGGCCGGCGGCCTGCGGGCTGAGGACAGGGCTGTCCACGTTGAAATCGAGCACCTGATTGGAGCGTGCGCTGGAGCGGGCGTAGGAAGCGAAGATCATGTAACGCTCGCGGAAGCTGCGGCGCAGGTCCACCTGGAAGGCGTTGTAGCGATCCTCGCGGGTGTTCTGGAGCACGAAGTTGCCGCCTAGCTGGCCGTTAAGCGTGTTGTAAACCAGGCCGTGGGTGCCCCGTTTCTGCAGGAACTCGGCTTTCAGGTACAGGGCCCAGGGTAGCTTCTGCTCCACACCGATGCTCCAGTTGAGATAGCGCGGCTCCTGCAGCGTGCGGGTATCGGCGGAGAAGGTGGTGAGAACAGGTGTGGGTGTGGAGATCGGATTGCCATTCTGGTCGACCGGCATGCCGTTACTGTCAAAGAAGTAATCGAGTCTCTGACCTGCCGAGGGGCGGGCGATAAGCAACAGATTGGTGGCGTCGTAAACGATGCCCACGCCGGCGGAGAGCTTGGTGTTGCCGGCGTTGTCGAGCGCATAGGTTGCGGCCAGACGCGGGGAAAACAGTGGGCGGCGGACGATCTGGTCCCAATCGAAGCGCAGGCCGGGTTCCACCAGCAGTCGGTTGGTGATCAACCAGCGATCCTGGATGTAGCCACTGGTTTCGAAGTTAAAGACTCTCGAATTTCCGTACTGGGGAAAGACCGAGTAGCGGGCACAGGGGGAGGGCGCGGGAGGATCCATCGAAGGACCGGTTAGGCAAGTGTCGCCGGCGGGTAACGATTGGCCCTCGCGCAGGAACGAAATAGGCCGGCGCTGGAAGAAGGCATGATAGGTAAGGCGGTCGACATCGAAGCCGAGTTTTACCTCGTGACGGCCGTGCCACTGCTTGCTCGGCAGATAGAGGTTGGCGAGTCCCTGCCAGCGACGGGCGCGAGTGTTGGCGAGAAGATAAAAGTTTCCCCCGGCAGTCTCGGGAGAGATGGTGTAGGGCAAGGCGCCGAGAGGAGTGAGCGCCAATCCGTAGTGGACAAAACCGAATCCGGTTTCAAGCAGCTCGCCTCCCTGAAAGTAGTGCTGGTTCTTTACGCTGGCCACGTAAGCGGTCTCGACGTCCTGCGGGGTGGCCTCCAGCGGATTCATGGCTGAGAGACCCGAGTGTTCGTCGTGAAAATGATTGATATTTAAACTGGTGGTGAGGATGTCGCGCGAGGTGAGGTTGGTCTGCACTTTGGCGAGGTTGCCGAAGCGCCACAGATGATCGCTGTCGGCGCCAGTGGGTAATTCGGGGATGACCAGGTTTTGGAACTGGCCGTCGGGCGAATCGAAGAACCACATTTTGCCCTTGCGGAGCGGACCGGAGAAGACGAAGCGGGGATCGATGGTGTCAAAGGCCAGGCCTTTCTTGTTCTGCACTGAAGGGATGAAGTTGGTGGCTGAGAAGCGGTAGTGGTCGTCGCCGATTCCGGTGTTGAGGCTGAGTACCCCGCCGGAACCTTTGCCGAATTCGGCAGAGTAACGGCTGTCGGCAACATCCACCGATCGCAGGGAGTCGGGGCTGACGCGAATGAGCAGCGAACCGTCGGCGGGCTGTGTAACGTTGAAGCCATCGAGCAGAGTTAGGGTCTGATAAGTTTCCGAACCGGCCACGTGCGGCTGGCCGAAAACATCGTTCACCACCTGGGGAATGAAATTCAGAGCGTTGCGGTAATCGCGGGTGGTGGGGTAAGGGATGTTGATGATGTCGAGCCCGGTGAGCTTTTCTTGCGACTGAGTCAGAGAGGGATCAATGGCCGGAGGGGATTCGACCACGTTGACCACCTCACGCACCTCCTGGAGATGGGAAAGAGTGACGTCCACATTGGCGGTGACGCCGGCCTGGACTGAGGGTAGGACGAGGGCGTAGAAGCCCTGTTTCTGCACCCTCAGCTGATAGGCGCCTGCCACCACGTTAGTAAACTGGCAGCGTCCGGCAAAGTCGGTTTCACAGCGCAGGGCGGCGGCCGGCGGAGGACCTTGCAAGTACACGAGCGCTGACGGAACGGCTACCCCATTTTCGTCAGTGACTGTGACTGCAATGGTTTGCGGCAAGGCTGGAGCGGACAACTTCGCTTGCGGGGTTGCGGTCTGAGCAAGACAAGGGAGGCCAACGGTCAGCGCTAGCCAACACGCGAACTCTCGCAGACATCCAGACCTGGACATGGGGCGGCTGCTTTCTTCGTATTGTCTCTCAGACAAGCCAGGTTGCGCGGTTCTCGTCGGATACTTTTCTAGCGATGCGGAGAATAGGCAGTTTTGTTGTACATATTGGGCAGTGGGCCAAGAGCCAATCGTGGAAGTCCGCGGTGAATCAATCAAACATCCGACGAGAATCCAACACGCTCAGATTGCCCGAGCCATGCGCCGGTACTCCAAGCCTCCTTCGTCAGCCAGCAGCACCCACAGCGTGTAGATGCCGAGGGCAGTGCCGATGGGGGGATGAAAGATAGCGAGGACACCGAGAATGATGGCGGTGATGCGTGCCCAGGGCTGATGCTGGATCAGTCCCCAGCCTACACAGATGCCACCTGCGCCCACAATCAAGAAGCCCCACCCGATGAGCATCAGCACGAATGGACCGAGGTAATGGGCGACGGCGTTGGTGCCCGGAATGGCAAGGTGAGCGATTCCGCCCAGAGCAAGGAAGACGATCGAGGGAACCAGCCAGAGCGCTCCCACCACGATCCACAAGGTTCCCACGGTCCGCAGGTGGCGGCAGAGGCGGGACTGCGCCAAGGGTGCAGTAGGCCAGGACAGGACTTTGCCGCACTTCGGGCAGACGTTATAGCCCGGTTGAGTTTCCGTTCCGCATTGGTCGCAGAACATGGCAAGCCTCCGCGAATCCGTTCTTATTCTAAATACGCAGAAGCCTGCGGGAAAGTTTCTGCCCAAAACGGGATTGAGTCATTGCGTTACGGCCGCAAAACGGTTGTTGCCTCCGTTGGTACATGACCTTTTCGCGGTTGAGCGTTTCTCACACTTGGGGGGACAATCAGAAACATATCTGATTAAGGTTGATGTTTGCGGGGAGGATTGTGCCGGGTCAACGTGTGCTCGCCATCGGTTTGCTGGTCCTGGGCTGGAGCACAGCGGCATTGTCCAAGGACCTGGCGCTGGTTTCCAACAAAACCAATACCGTCACGAACCTGAGCTTGCCGGAACTGGTCAAGATGTGCAAGGGTCAGATTCAGCGCTGGCCGGATGGGAAGCCGGTGACCTTTATTATGCGCGATCCCGCGTCCCCCGAGATGAGGCTCGTCCTCGAAAAGGTCTATGGCATGTCCAAGGAAGAGGTGAGCGCGCTGATTGCCGCCGCCAATCACGGCCGCGTCAACCATCCGGCGATTGTCATTGCCAATTCCGATGAAGACCTGGTGAGGAAAGTAGAAACCACCCCCGGAGCTGCGGGGCTCGTGGATGTGTACTCCATTACCGGAGGAATCACGGTGCTGCGGGTGGGCGGGAAATTGCCGCTCGAGCCGGGCTATGCGTTGCACGGGAACTAGCTATCGCAGGCGGACGTTACTCCAAGTGAATTTTGTGGGCCCTGAACCGGGGCCAAAACGATGAGCGGGACGGCGCCCAAATTCGATCCTCCGCCATCCGACTCACGCCGCAGGCGTTACGCGCGGTACGCCCTCGACGTTCGGCTGCTGGTGAATGTTTTTCGCTCCGGCGATACTCTCTCGCTCTGGGGACGCTCCCATGAACTCGGAGAGGACGGCATTGGCGGCACGCTGACGGGTGAACTGGAACCGGGCGAAGTAGTATCCATGGAGATCTCCTTGCCCCTGGCACCCTATAGCCTGAAGGTCCGTGCCTTGGTACGCTACCGGGACGGTTTGCGGCATGGTTTTGAATTTCTTGCCCTCAGCCGCGAACAGCGGGACACGCTTGGCCGAGTGTGCGAGACGCTGCCGGGCAGCGAGTAGTGAAGCTCCGCAACGGCTATCTCTGAGTTATTAAGTACACCGCAGACAGCGATAAAACCCCCGCAGGATCAGCCCTTATTGTCGAGTCCGGCTTGCGCCGAATTACCTCCGTAACTTTCGAGTGATACCCAGGCCATCTAACATCCAAGTTGGCTCTGGTGTCGAAGTGGGAGGGATTCGATGGGTGACAAGATCACCCAGCCGGCGAAAGTGTCTGAGCTCTTGCGCGCCAAGCTTCTGCAGAAGGCGCTGCATAACGGCACCCCCACCTTCTCCCGCCCGGACGATCCCGCCGTCGCGGCTTCCGCGCCGCCCACTCCTCCGTTGGCTTCCGAGGACATCGAGGTACAGCGGGCCTACCTCGAACAGTTGGTGGAATGTACCCCCGAGGCCATCAGCATTCTCGATCATTACCAGGTCCTGCGCATCAACAGCGAGTTCAGCCGGATGTTCGGGTTTCAGCCGGAGGAAGCGCTGGGCCGCCGCATTGATTCTCTGATCGTGCCGCCTGACCGGGGATCGGAGACCCTGTGGATCGGGGAGATGCTGGCGAAAGGCCAGAAGGTGATGCTGGAGAGCAAGCGGCGGCACAAAGATGGCACCCTGGTGGACGTGTTCATCTCCGCCGCGCCAGTGTTGATCGGCGGCAATCGGGTGGCATCGTACGTTCTTTACCGGGACATCTCTGAGCAGAAGCGGGCGGAGACACTGAGCTCGGCCCTTTACCGGATAGCCGAGAAAACCAGCTCGGCGGTGGATCTGCAGCAGTTCTTTGCCGCGATTCACAACATCGTGGGCGAACTGATGTATGCGCGCAATTTCTATATCGCGCTCTACGATCCCCTGACGCAGTTGCTCAGTTTCCCTTATTTCGTCGATGAGGAGGACGCGACACCCGTACCCAAGAAGCTGGGACGCGGGCTCACCGAGTACGTCATGCGCACCGGCGACCCTCTGCTGTGCACACCCGAAGTGTTCGATGCCCTGCTGGCACAAGGAGAGGTTGAACTGATCGGCGCGCCCTCGGTGGATTGGCTGGGGGTGCCGCTGAAAGCGGCCAACAATACCTTCGGTGCGCTGGTGGTGCAGAGCTATCGCGACAGCGTTCGCTACCGCGATAAAGACAAGGAGATTCTTACCTTCGTCTCCCAGCAACTGGCGAGCGCCATCGAATACAAGGAGCATGAAGAGGCGTTGCGGCGCTCGGAGTCGCGCTACCGGTCGTTGGTCCAGAGCGCGGTGTACGGCATTTATCGCTCCAGCGTCGACGGCAAATTCCTCGACGTGAACCCGGCGCTGATCGCGATGCTGGGGTACGACTCGCCGGAAGAGGTGTTGGGGCTGGATCCACGCACACATGTATTCCTGGATCCGGATGAGCAATCGCGGCTGATGAAGGAGTTCGAGCGCAGCGGGCGGCTGGATGATCTCGAAGTCCGCTGGAAACGCAAGGACGGCAATGCCATCACGGTGCGCTTGAGCGGCCGGGCGGTAAGCACCCCGGAAGAACCCGACCAAGTCCTGGAAATCATTGCCCAGGACGTGACCGAGCGGAGGGTGCTGGAAGACCAGTTTCGCCAAGCGCAAAAGATGGAGGCGGTGGGGCGGCTGGCCGGAGGGGTGGCCCACGATTTCAACAATCTGCTGATGGTGATCAGCGGATACACGGAAGTTTTGCTGGAGCGGACGCAGCGGGGCAATCCCGTCTATGCAAAGATCGAGGCCATCCAGCAAGCCGCGGACCGCGCTACCACACTCACCCGGCAGCTGCTGGCGTTCAGCCGCAAGCAGTTGCTGGAACTGAAAGTGGTGGACGTGAACGCAATCGTGGCAGACATTGAACGCCTGTTGCGTCCGCTGATTGGGGAGAGCATCGAACTGATTACGCGGCTGGCGCCCGACCTGGGGCGGACGCGCGCTGACGCCGGCCAGATCGAGCAAGTGATCATGAACCTGGTGGTGAACTCCAAGGACGCCATGCCGGACGGGGGGAAGATTACCATTCAGACCGGCAACGTCAGCCTGGACGACGATCTGCGGCGGGAGTACAGCTACATCCAGCCGGGGCCGTACGTAATGCTCTCGGTCAGCGACGACGGGCAGGGCATGGACAAGGAGACGCAGGCGCGCATCTTCGAGCCGTTCTTTACCACCAAGGAAAAGGGCAAGGGGACGGGGCTGGGACTCTCCACCGTGTACGGCATTGTCAAGCAAAGCGGCGGATATGTTTTCGTGAACAGCGAACTGGGCCGGGGAACGACCTTTCGCATCTACCTGCCGCGGGTGGAAGACGCGGCGGAACCGCTGGGCAAGGTGCACGCCGCACAAGCGGCGTCCGGAGGGTCGGAAACGGTACTGCTGGTGGAGGACGAAGAGTCCGTCCGCCAACTGGTGCGCGAAACCCTGGAGGCCAAAGGCTACAAGGTGCTCGAGGCCGACCAGGGGGAGGCCGCGTTGCGAGTCGCCTCCGCCCACCCCGGAACCATCGATATGCTGATCACCGATGTGGTCATGCCGGGCATGAGCGGGCGCGAATTGGCCCGCCAGCTTTCGACCTCCCGCCCGCAAACCAAGGTCCTTTATTTATCAGGATACACAGAAGATGCGATCCTGCATCAGGGAGCGCTGGATCCGGGTACGGCCTTCCTGCAGAAGCCGTTCACGCTGCAAGCCCTGTCGCGGAAGGTGCGGGAAGTGCTGAACGACGGCTTACGCTAGCGATCACTTGAGCTTGGCCGGGAACCTTTTCCAAGCGCGGGTGGTCGCGCAAGATGTCGTGGCCCGGAATCATCCTTCCTGGTCTCTCCAACCAAAGCGCAAGCCGACGCGCCCGAGCCCTTGACTATCGCTGGGAAATGCGAGATTCTGCAGCCCTTCGTGCTTGCTTGGCCCCTGAAGTGGGGAGGGAGCCACTTGGAATCTGCACTGCCCTCACTGATTGAGGAAGCGGAAAAGGGAGGCGGCTCCGCCACCGCGGCCTTGTTCAGCGCGCTCTACTCCGAGCTGCATCGTCTCGCCAGGCTGCAACTGGCGCGGCGCGGGGCCGGGGTCAGCCTTAGCGTGACCACACTTTTGCACGAGGCCTACGTGGACATGGCGGGGCGGGGCGGCACAAAGTTTCCTGACCGCGCCCGCTTCATGGGATATGCCGCGCGGGTCATGCGCAACCTCATCATTGACCACGCCCGCAACCGGCAGGCCCAGCGACGGGGTGGACAGTTCGCGATCACGTCCCTCAAAGACGAGATCGTGGAAGGTCTCGCGGATGAGCGCGAGTTGACGCAAATCAGCGAAGCGCTGGACAAACTCGCCAAGATGGAGCCCGAGTTGGCCGAGGTTGTTGATATGAAGTTCTTCTGCGGATTCTCGTTCGCGGAGATTGCTGCCATGCGCAATCTGTCAGAGCGTACGGTGCAGCGCCAGTGGCAGAAGGCACGCATCTATCTGCACCAGGAACTGCGCACCGAATTGTCTCTGTGAGGCCCTTATGTCTCCTCTGGATCCGGAGCAATGGCAAGTCCTCAGCCCTTACCTGGACCAGGCGTTAACCCTCTCAGAAGAGCAGCGCGCCTCCTGGCTGGAAGCGCTGCGGGCGCAGCATCCTGATCTCGCCCAGCAAATAGAAAAGATGTTGAAAGCGGATCGGGCGGTGGAGCAGGAGGCGTACCTGGAAAAGGGCCCGACTTTGCCGCCGGGCAGCCCGTTTGCCACTGGGCAGACGGTTGGCGCCTACCGTTTGATCTCTCCCATCGGGCAAGGGGGGATGGGGACCGTTTGGCTGGCGGAGCGCAGCGATGGACGCTTCGAACGGCGCACGGCAGTAAAGTTTCTCAGCCCTGCCCTGCTGGGACGGGGCCGCGAGGAACGATTCAAGCGGGAAGGCGCCATTCTCGGCCGGCTTTCGGACCCCAACATTGCGCAACTGGTAGATGCCGGAGTTACCGCCGGCGGCCAGCCCTATCTGGTGCTCGAGTACGTCGAAGGAGCGCCGATCGATCGCTACTGTGACGAGCACCGGCTGGACGTCCGGGCGCGCGTGTCGCTCTTCCTCGATGTGCTTGCCGCCGTCGCGCACGCGCACGCGAACCTGATCGTCCATCGCGATATCAAGCCGACCAATGTCCTGGTCAGTAAAGACGGGGAAGTAAAGCTGCTGGATTTTGGCATTGCCAAGTTGCTGGAGGGGGAGGGGCAAGAGGGAGCGGCGACGTTGCTGACGCGCGAGGTCGGATCGGCCCTGACCCCGGAGTATGCCGCGCCGGAACAGCTGACGGGTGGACCGGTCACGACCGCCACCGATGTATACGCGTTGGGGATCCTTTTGTATGTGCTATTGACCGGCCAGCATCCCGCGGGGCCAGGACCCCATACCCCCGCCGACCTGCTGCGAGCCATCACTGAGATCGAGCCCCGGCGTCTCTCCGATGTGGTGGTACCGGGTGTCAAGCAAGTGTCAGTGCACGCAGCGAATCGTGGAACTTCCGCCGACAAACTGCGCCGCCAGCTTCGCGGAGATCTGGACACTATCATTGCCAAGACCTTGAAGAAGAATCTGCAAGAGCGTTATGTCTCGGTGACTGCCCTGGCTGAAGATCTGGGGCGCTATCTGCGGAACGAGCCCATCAGTGCGCGCCCGGACACGTTGACCTATCGGGCGGCAAAGTTTGTGCGGCGGCATCGTCCCATGGTGGTGGTGTCCACGCTGGCCGTGGCAGGAATCGCGGCCGGCGTAACAGGCACTCTGCTCCAGAGCCGCACCGCGCGCGCCCAGCGCGACTTTGCGTTCCGCCAGTTGACCCGGGCCGAAGCGATTAACGAGCTCAATACCTTCCTTCTGTCCGATGCCGCGCCGTCGGGAAAGCCGTTCACGGTGAATGAACTGCTGGACCGTGCGGAGCACATCCTGGAACGGCAGCAGGACAAAGCCGATGCCGACCGGGTCGAGATTCTGGTGTCGGTCGGCCGGCAGTACAACCTATCGGATGAGCAGGCCAAGTCGCGCCGGCTGTTGCAGGAAGCCTACGACCTCTCGCGCACCATCGACGACCCGGCCATTCGCGCCAAGGCAGCGTGCTCACTGGCCGTCCCGCTCGCGTTCGAAGGAGAACACGCGCGCGCCGCGGCGTTGACCCAGGAAGGGCTTCGTAACGTCGGTGACCAGCCCCAATTCGCGCTGGAGCGGATGTTTTGTCTGCTGAGGAGCGGCGATGTGGCGCAGGCCGCAGGCGATGTCCAAGGACGGCTGGCACAGGTGCAGTCGGCGCTCCAGGTATTCGAGCATTCGCCCTTTCGGTCGGGGTTGCTGGAGTCCGAGCTGCTCATGGAGGTGGCAGCCTCTTATTCCTCGGCCGGCCAATATTCGGAGGCGAGCGCTGCTTTCGCCGATGCGGCCGAGCGCTTGCGGGCCCTCGGGCGGGACGAGACGCAGACGGCGGTGACTTTGTACAACAACTGGGGTAGCGCGCTGGTCCTGGCGGGACAGCCCCTGCAATCGGAAAAGATTATGCGGCGCGCGATTGAGATCAGCCGCGAGGGGCAACAGGAGGAGGCAGTCGCGCCAATGATCCTGGTGAACTACGCGCGCTCCCTCCGTGAACTGCACCGGCTCGACGAGGCGGCAGGGTACGCCGAGCGGGGGTGTGCGAAAGCGCAGCAGACAGGAGCTCAGGTTGTGCTGAGCCAGTGCCTGTTGTTGCGGGCCTTGATCCACATTGACCGGGGAGAGCTTGAGCGCGCCGAGAGGGCGCTGTCGGAAGTCGAACCAAGGCTCCGGCAAGGGCTTCCCCAAGGGCACATTGCCTTTGGGAGCCTGGCCTCCAGCCGGGCGCTTCTGGCGCAGGCACGTGGCGAGCTTGCCACCGCCCTGAAATTCAGCGATGAGGCGGTAGACATCGCCGAGGCGTTGAGCAAGCAGGGGCGCCTGGGCGGGGACTATCTGCCGGTATTCCTGACCCGCCGGTCCAGCGTCGAGCTCGCCCTGCGTCTCATCGAGCCCGCACAGTCGGATGCCGAACGGGCATTGAGTCTGGCACGAGGGGGCTCCCAGCCCCAGGCTTTTTCCAGCAAAACGGGGCGAGCGGGGCTGGCCCTGGCGCAGGTCTTTGTGGCCCAGGGTAAGGAGGAGGAAGCGCGTGCTGCCGCCCGCTCGGCGAGCGAACAGCTTGATCAGACACTGGGTCCGGATCACCCCGACAGCCGCCGGGCACGGCAGCTGACGGTGCAGGCCTCCCCGCTCCGGTAGATCCTCCAGTTTTTTCGGTTATTTTTTCGCCCGCTGTCGTGTTTTCCCTGCGGTTTGCGCTTTCCCTAATAGAGGCTCAGCAGGTCGGTTCGGAGTCATCCCCCGAATACCTCGCCGTTAGGCAGCCCAATTCAAAAAGAACATTGAAGGAGAGACACGTGAAAGCATTTTCTAAGGTCGTCTTTGTAGCAGCCGTGGTCTGCGTGATTGCGGCTGGCTCGATTTCAGCTCTGGCGGTTCCCATGGCCCAGGTGCTGCGGGAAGTCGCCGGCGGCAATCATACCGGCAAGTGTTGTTCCGTATGGGACGAGTCCATCCGCTTCTTCGAGCCGGAGACCATGGTTCCTGTGGTCGTGACCTGGAGCGCGGACTACCAGGCGAATGCCCCGTTCCTTGCGGGACTCAGCTTGAACGGTGGTCCTTGCACCTTCTACGGACCCGCAGCAATTCCAACCTTTACCTCCACCGATGACACCTACGCTTCAAAGACGTTTCAGTGGGTGATCATGCCCGGCGACTACGGCCTGGTGAAAGGCCCGAACACGATCTGCCTGTGCGGGGGCGGAGTGTTTGCCGACACGGACAGCATCACCCTGGGATTCAACACGCTGGCAGCACGGCTGGGAAGGTAAGTCGTTGAGACCGGTCCACCGGCCGCGGGACAGGGCCGGGGACCGGCTCAAACGGCCCGCAGCCGCAACTGCTGGCGGGGGCCCATCGCAAAGCAAATTTACACATCGAGAAGGAGATGATATGTACGGCAGAATCACGGCGTTTTTGTATGGAGTCACTTGCTATCTGGCGTTTTTAGCGGCCTTTTTGTATGCGATCGGTTTTCTCGGCAACTTCGGAGTGCCCAAGGCGATCGACTCGGGGGCGCAATTGCCCTTCCTCCAGGCATTGGCGATCAATGTCGCACTGTTGGGGCTGTTCGCGGTGCAGCACAGCGTGATGGCGCGGCAGTGGTTCAAGCGCGCCTGGACCCGGATCGTGCCCGCCCCGGTCGAGCGCAGCACTTACGTGTTGTTTTCCAGTCTCGCGTTGCTGCTGTTGTTCTGGAAATGGGAACCCATGGGAGGTGTGGTGTGGCACGTCGAGGGCGCTATCGGACAAGCGGTCCTGTACACGCTGTACGCTCTCGGCTGGGTGACAGTACTCATCTCCACCTTTCTCATCAATCATTTTGATCTGTTTGGGCTGCGCCAGGTTTGGCTGCATCTGTGCGGACAGGCCTACACAGCTCTCCAGTTCCGCACTCCCGGCCTCTACCGCTATGTCCGCCACCCCCTGTATGTGGGATGGCTGCTGGTGTTCTGGTCGGCCCCAGTGATGACCATTGCGCACCTGGTGTTCGCCATCGCCACCACCGCGTACATCCTGGTAGCGATTCAATTCGAGGAGCGGGACTTGGTTCGACTTCACGCAGAATATGCCGAGTATCGCCAACGGGTGCCGATGATGCTGCCCCTTCGTTCCGCTCTGTCCCGCGAAACCGCCGACTTACCGGGACAGCCTGCGCCCGAGATGGAGGGGTAGACAAACACCGTCCGGGCCCAGCAAGACGGAATTTGCCCCCAACGTGCAACTTTTGCGCGCTGGGGGCGTCCTATCTATAGGGCATAAAGTCACATCCGTCAGGGCGGGGTCATTCGTACTTTACAGAGGAACGGAGTTTCATGTTGATCAAGAAAGCAGCGGACGTTTTGTCCTCGGAGATTACTCCCAAGAGCTTGTACATGAACCGGCGGGCGTTTCTGGCGGGCACGGCCATTGCCGGAGCGGCGGCCGCGGCCGGCCTGGGATTGCGGGAGATGGCTTCGCCCTCGGGAGTAGTCCAGGCGAATGCCAAGATTGACGGCATCAGGAAGAGCCCTTTTTCGACGACGGAAACGATCACTCCCTACAAGGACGTTACTCACTACAACAATTACTATGAGTTCTCCACCGACAAAGAGGGTCCGGCCGAACTGGCCAAGGACTTCAAGACGCGCCCCTGGACAGTCACCATTGACGGCCTGGTGAAGAAGAAGCAGGTCCTCGACGTGGACACCATTATCAAGATGGCGGCGCCAGAGGAGCGCATCTATCGGCATCGCTGCGTGGAGGGCTGGTCCATCGTGGTGCCCTGGGTGGGGTTCTCGCTGAGCGAATTGATCAAGCGGGCCGAACCGCTGGGGAAGGCCAAGTTCGTGGAGTTCACGACGCTGGACGATCCCAAGCAGATGCCTGGGGTGCGGGTGCCGGTGCTGGACTGGCCGTACGTGGAAGGCTTGCGCATGGACGAAGCCATGCACCCGCTGGCGCTGCTGTGCTTCGGCATGTACGGCGAAGTGCTGCCCAATCAGGACGGCGCGCCACTGCGCATCGTGGTGCCGTGGAAGTATGGCTTCAAGAGCGCCAAGGCGATCGTGCGGATTCGCTTCACCGAAGAGCAGCCGGTCAACACATGGAACAAAGCGGCGCCAAACGAGTATGGCTTCTACTCGAATGTGAATCCCCACGTCGACCATCCGCGCTGGAGCCAGGCGAACGAGCGGCGGCTGGGTGAGTTTTTCAAGCGTCCGACGCTGATGTTCAACGGTTACGACCAGGTCGCCAGCTTGTACAGCGGCATGGATCTGAAGAAATATTTCTGAGAAATGCTGCTGTGAAGTTGCGTTGGCTCAAAGTCGTCGTCTTTCTGGCGTGTCTCGCGCCGCTGGGACTTCTGGGATGGAAAGCCTACACGGGGGATCTGGGCGCCAATCCGATCGAGAAGATCACCCACTCAACCGGTGACTGGACACTCACTTTCCTTCTGATCACGTTGGCGGTGACGCCGTTGCGCAAGCTGACCAGCCAGCTCTGGCTCATCCGCTTCCGCCGCATGTTGGGGCTGTTCGCGTTCTTCTACGGTGTACTGCATTTCCTCACCTACATCTGGCTCGACAAGTTCTTTGATGTGCACGAGATGGTGGCCGACGTGGCCAAGCGGCGATTCATCACCGCCGGCTTCACGGGATTCGTGCTGCTCATTCCACTGGCCATCACCTCCACCCGGGGCTGGATTCGCCGCCTGGGCGGACGCCGGTGGAACCTGCTGCATCGTCTGATCTACGTTAGCGCGATGGCGGGGGTGATTCACTATGTATGGCTGGTCAAAGCCGACTTGCGCAAGCCGCTGCAATATGCCCTCGTGCTCTCGATCCTGCTCGGCTACCGGCTGGTGGTGTGGCTGGTGTCAAAGATGGGGCGGCCAGTTTCGATTCCTGCCGGCCGCGCCGAGGCTTCGGAGGGATAAGAGCAGTTCCCAGTTCCCGGTTCTCAGACACTGCTTGGATGTCAATTCCTCACGCAGCGCTTGGTGTACTAAAAGGCTCCTCCGGGAGAACTTTCCGTGGAGAACTGTGTTAGAAAGGGACAACGTCTTCCAAGAGACGAATTTCAAAGGAGTGGTGCGGTTTCTACCGGCTGCACATCATCATTATGAAGACACTGGCTCTGACGTTGGTCGTAGTCTCCCTGGCGTTCTGTCTGGGCTGCGGGTCGGGTAACAACAACACCGGAGGGGGATGTCCGACATCGGTGGGCAACTTCTCCAATGCGAGTCTCAGCGGGCAGTACGCCTACCAACTGAAGGGGTTCGACCTCCTCAATGGATCGGAGTTCCGGGAAATTGGATCGTTCACGGCGGATGGAGCAGGCCACATTACTGGGGGCTCGGATGATTTTGCCGATTATGCCGGCGTCGGTTTCTCACCGACTGCGATCTTGAACACCTCCACTTACTCCATCAGCAGTGACGGGACCGCTACGGCCTCCCTGTTCTTCTCGGATGGCAGTACTATCACGTTGGGTATGACCCTAGCGAGCGCTTCCAAAGTCTACCTGGTCGGGTTTGACAGCTCCGGCTTCACGACCGCCGCCGGAGTCGCGGAAAAGCAAAATGCCGCAGCTTTCGGCTCCGCTCCCAGCGGCACCTTCGCCTTCCGCATGCACATGGACACGAATGGAGTTTTCAACTCGGGAGGATCGACGAGCAGTGTGGGCGTATTTACGATTACGAATGGACTAGCGTCGGGAAGCGAAGACGTGAGTGAAGGCGGGGTCACGAGCCAGCGTACGATCACCGCGGGTTCGTTTAACGCTCCGGACCTCAACGGGCGAGGCACAGGCACGCTGACCGATAGCGCGCTGAACACATCCAGCTTTGTTTACTACGTGGTGGATGCGAACAACATACGTTTTCTCTCCCTAGACCCGGAAATTTTGGGCTTGGGCAGTGCCGAGATGCAGACCGGGGGGCCGTTCAATGCCGGTTCGCTCTCCGGAGGGTATGCGTTTGGCGTCACAGGGGATACGCCCACCAGCGTCGGCAACCTGCGGGCGGTGGGGCGGCTCACCTCCGATGGTGGCGGGAACCTGACGGCCGGCCAGCTGGATGCGGTCGTGGATAGCACGGCCAATTCGAACATCAGTTTCACCGGAACCTATCCATCCGTGAACGGCACAACCGGACGCGCGCCTGTCAGCCTGACCGGCGGCGTCCTCAGCAACGCGGTGCTCTACCTGGTCAACCCGTCACGCGCGTTTGTACTGGTGACGGACGCGGGCACCGTTGCGGAAGGAACCGTGGATTTGCAGGGCTCAAGTTCCTTTACCAACGCCAGTGTGGACGGCCAGTTTGCGTTCCTGATGGATGGGTTCAACTCCACTGACTTCATCGACCGGGTCGCAACGCTCGATTGGGACGGCTCGGGGACGCTCAACCTGAACGAGCTGGTAAACGTTTCGGGATTTGTCAATGTACCCGGCTGCTTAGCTGGCACCTATTCGGTGGATGCCAACGGTCTAGGCCGTACGAAGGGCACTATCAACAGCCTCTCCAATAACCTGGTGTTCTACCTGGTCAACGGCAGCAATGCATACGTTCTGCAGAACGATTCCGGTACGCAGATTGACGGGATGACGACCAAACAGCAGTAGAGGAAATCACTTTCGAAAACATGAAGGGCGGCCGGGGGTCGCCCTTTTTTGTCCTGAGATCGAAGATTTCTACCCCACCTGCCAAACCGTGTCCAGCACGGTTCCATCCACCCACTTCACGACGGCTACAGGGCGATCGCCGGGCTTGGGGCGGGCGGGCTTGCCGCCGCAGACGCGCTCGACTTCCGCTTTGATGTCCTGGATGGGCCGGATGGGCAGCGTGGATCCCTTTACGGCATCGAGCAGGTCCCGGCGCAGGGGGTTGATGGCAATTCCGCGCTCGGTGACCACCACGTCAATCAGCTCTCCCGGACCAGTGAGGGTGGTCACTTGATCCACGATCACAGGAATACGATCGCGGAAGGACGGAACAGCGAGGATCGTGCATCCGGCGGCCAGGCAATTCTGCCAGCCTCCGATACCGTGCAGCAGGCGGCCATCGGAGTGGGTGACCACGTTGCCGTTGAAGTTCACATCCACTTCGGTCGCCCCCAGCACCACGGCGTCCACCATGGACGCGAACGAACCTTTGCCGTGGTAGTTGTAGGAAGTGAACGGCGACGTAGCTACGTGCCTCGGATCGTTGGCGATGGACTTTACGCCGTCGAGATCAAAGGTCTGACCATCGAGAATGTAGTCGGTGAGCCCATCCTGCAGAAGTTCGACCAGATACTTGGTGGAACCGCCGCGCACGAAGCGGGCCTTGACGCCGGCTTCTTTCATCAGGCGGCGGAGGTAGTCCACAAACGCTAGGGCGATCCCTCCCGCGCCCGCCTGGAAGGAGAAACCGTTTTTCATGATGCCGGCGTCGCGCAGGAAGCGGGCCACAAACTCGGCTATGCGCAGGCGGTCGGGTGAGCGGGTGATTTGGGTGGTTCCGGAGACGATCTTGGCAGGATCGCCGATGGAATCCACTTCGACGACGTAGTCCACATTATTGCCCTGAATCTGCCAGGGAACGCAGGGGAACGGAACCAGGTTGTCGGTGACTACGATGACGTGGTCTGCGTATGTCGAGTCGGCAAGCGCAAAGCCCAGCGATCCGCAGGCTGACTTGCCGTGGGAACCGTCGGCGTTGCCGAAGGCATCGGCAGTGGGCGCGGCGATTACCGCGATATCAATGTGGACTTCGCCGTCCTGAATGGCCTGCCAGCGGCCACCGTGCGAGCGCAGGACGCCCATGCCGCGCATGTTGCCCTGGGTGCAGTAGTCGCCGAGCGGACCGTTCATCGAGCCCTCGATGTGGTGGATGACGCCTTTCTTCATCAGCTCAATCGCGCCTTGCTGCGACGGAAAGGAGGCGCTGGGAAACCACATCAGATCTTTGACCCCGATACGAGAGCCGGCTTCGAGCGCCATGAGCGCAACGCGGTCGCCATCGCGCAGGTGGTGGTGGTTGGAGATGACCATGCCATCGCGCAGACCGCAGTTGCGGAGCGCGGTTTCCAGATCGGGGACACGCTTGTCGCCGTTCTCGGGATAATCTTTGTTGGAGCGAATGGGTGGGGCCTGCTTGCGGCCGCGGGGCTGATACTTGCCGACCCCGAGGTAAGGAATCTGCGGCTTGCCGTTGACCATGGCCGGGACCATGCGTCCGGCAGCGTTCTGGGCGAGTTCCACGCGTTCGGTTGTTCCTGCGCTCATAGTTGTAGCGATCTCAACAACCTGTCATCCCGAGAGAAGTCGAGGGACCTTGTGTTTCAGACACGCCTCATGCCTTTCCCATCTGCCTGGCACGGGCCACCAATTTCAGGGCACGCTGCACCACCGGCGGGTCAATCATCTTGGAGCCCAGGCTGACCACGGCCAATCCCCGCTGCTGCGCTTCTTCGAAGGCGGCAACGATCTTCAGGGCCTTCTCGATCTCAGCCTGCGAGGGCGTAAACGCTTCATGAATGACCGAAATCTGTGTGGGATGGATACAACCCATGCCTTCGAAGCCCAGGGCGCGGGAATTCTCTCCCCAGCGGCGCAGACCGTCCATGTCGCCGACATCGCCGAAGACGGAATCGATGGCTTGGATCCCCACAGCTTTGGCAGCATTTATCAGCCGAGAACGCGCGTAGAGCGACTCGCGGCCTTCGGGCGTTTTGACCACACCCATGTCGGCGGTGTAATCCTCCAATCCGATGGTCAGCGCGGCCACGTTGGGAGTGGCGCTGGCGATCGCAGAGGCATTTTCAATTCCCAGCGCAGACTCCAGAATCGGCATCAGCCAGATGGGACGGTCAACCTTGCTGCGCGCTTTGAGCTCGGCGGTCATCCGGTCCACCTCCGCGACCTGCAGCGGGCTTTCGGTCTTGGGGATGAGCACCAGATCGGGAGCTTCAGGAATGATCTCTGCCAGGTCTTCAAGCCCCAGCGGCAACTGGTTGATGCGCACCATGCGCTCGCAACCGCCGAAGTCCACCGCCCGCAGGGCGTTACGCACCAGGATGCGAGCTGCGTCTTTCTCCGCGTGATGGACGGAGTCTTCAAGGTCGAGGATGATGGCATCGGGGCCGTGCAGGGCGGCATTGATGAAATACTTGGGCTCGGTGCCGGGCAGGTAGAGACGCGAGCGGCGCAAACGATCACGCGCCGAGACCTGCGGTAGAGGCAACCTCTCGGGCAAAGACTTCTTTGCGAGGGCCAGGCCGGCGCGTTTGGCCGCTGTCTCCACCCGCGCGGAAATGACGAAGGGCAGCGCACCTTCATCGTGGAGGGAGACGCGGGCGTGTTTGATGCCCAGCGTTTCCAGGACCTGCCGCGTCTGCGCCACGATGGAGTCGCCGTAGTAGGCGGCCACGCGGGACTCGAGCGTAATGTCCAAGCCGCCCCGGTCACGCGGCTCGATCGCTACGTGCAGGTCGGAGCGTATCTCGCTGCCCCAGTGGCCCGCTTCGGCGGAGCGGACCGATTTGGTCTCGGTGGATGCGGTCATTGAGTCCTAGTTTCCGATCAGAACCTGGGCCTGTCCTACTGCCCCACAGCGACCGGCACCTGCTTTGCCAGCTTCTCCAGGATCGCGTCGGTCATTTGAATCGTACTGGCTGCACCCTGGCTGATAGACTTGGCCCCGCCGGAGATGCGCTTCATGTCATAGGTGCGCACTCTACCCTCTTTTACCACGTCGGCGATGGCGCGGCGGACGCGGTTGCCCTTGGCAGTCTCACCCACGTGGTCAAGCATCATGGCCGCCGAGAGAATCATAGCAATTGGATTGACGATGGGGGGATTCAGCGCGGCGTACTTCGGCGCCGAGCCGTGGGTGGGTTCGAAGACGGCAACTTCATCGCCGATGTTGCCAGAAGCGGCGAAGCCCAGGCCGCCGACCAGTCCGGCGAAGGCATCGGAGAGAATGTCTCCGAACAGGTTTGAGGCCACGATGACGTTGTAGTCCTCGGGATTCTTGTTGAGCCACATCAACTGGGCGTCAATGTTGGTGGACCAGAGGGCGATACCGGGGTAGTTCCTGGCCACTTCCTTGGCGGTTTCTTCCATCATGCCCGAAGTCTCACGGACGACGTTCGGCTTCTCACAAATGGTGACGCCCTTGAAGCCGCGTCTCTTGGCATATTCGAAGGCCGCCGTGACGATGCGGCGGGCGGCGTTGCGGGTGATGATGCGTACGCTGACCGCGATGTCCGGGCCGGGAACGTTGGCAAAGGGCTTGAACTTGGGATGTGAGTTGAGCGCCGTGCGCACCACGTCCGGCGGATTGGTCCACTCGATGCCGGCGTACATGCCTTCGGTGTTCTGGCGGAAGACGGTGGTGTCGATAGGAGGCTCGTCGAAGCCGCCGTCAGCGCGCTTGCGGATGTAGTTCAGCGGATTGCCGATGAAGCCGATACACGGACGCATGCAGATATCCAGGTTGAACTTCTGGCGCATGGTGACGATGGGGCTGTAGTAGACGTAGCCCTTGCCGCGCAGCTTGGGATCGAGTTCCGCCTGGGCTTCCTTGTTGGGCTTGGAGGTGATGGCCCCGAACAGGCCCAGCTTGTGCCTGGCCAGCAAGTCAGTGGTGCGATCGGGGAGGGCGTTGCCTGCCTTGCACCAGAACTCCCAGCCGATATCGGCATGGATGTATTCGGCGTCGAAGCCGACTTCTTTAAGAACGCGGATGGCTTCGGGAAGAACCTGATTGCCGATGCCGTCGCCGGGCATCGTAACTACGGTGTATTTGGCCATAAGAGCTCCTAAGAAAGCTTTTTAACCACAGAGGACTCGGAGGACACAGAATCAAATTACTTCACCACAAAGGGCACAGAGGACACGGAGTGAGTCTATGTGAGACCCAGCCGTTTCGCTACCAGGTTCTCCACTCCCTGGGCGATCACGAGCGACTGGGGCACGCTGCCCAGCGCGGGGAAGGTGAAACCTTCGCCTCGCCAGTGGATCACACCGGAGGTGAAGTCCACTTCAATCTCATCCCCGGGGATGATTGTCTTTTCCTTCGATCCGGCGAACTGCTCACCCAGCCGTTTGAACAGCTCCGGCACCTCCACGCACAGAAAACCATTGTTATACGCGTTGCGCAGGTAGGTCTGCGAGAAGCTGGCGGCGATCACCATGGGAATGCCTTTGGCTTTCAGGCACGTCACGGCCTGCTCCCGGCTTGACCCTGTGCCGAAGTTGAAGCCGCTGACGATCACATCGCCCGCCCGAGTGCGTGCGGCAAACTGGGGATCGTAGTTCTCCATGACAACCTTGGCCATCATTTCCGGCGTCATGTCGTCGCGGTAGGTGTAGTCCTTGCCGTAGATGGCGTCGGTGTTGACGTTGTCCTGCGGCATGAACACCAGGCGACCTTTCACGCGCGCGGGGAAGCCGGGAAGGATCTCGACCTTCTCGGCGGCAGCACTGCCGGCAAACTCCTTATATACACGCGCAGGATCGCCTCCTGGGAGCTCATGCGGTCCCTTGATGTATCCGGCGACTGCCGACTCCGCCACCACCTCCGGGCTGGCCAGATAACAGCGCGCATCGCGCGAACCCATGCGGCCTTTGAAGTTGCGGTTGGTCGAAGAAATGCCGACCTCGCCGGGCTCGAGCAGTCCCACGCCCAGACCGATGCAGGGGCCGCATCCGGCGGGCAACGGATGTGCGCCGGCCTCGAGCAGGACCTGCCAGGCGCCGCGCCGGGTCGCTTCCTCCTGCACCCACTGGCTGGCGGCGCTCAGGTAAAACTTCACGCCGGGAGCGACCTTCTTTCCGCGCAGCACCTTCGCGGCTGCTTCCAGATCTTCCACCCGCGAATTCACGCAGGAGATGAGATACGCCTTGTTGATGGCGACCTTCTTGCCCTGAATTTCAGCCAGAGAGGACATCACCTGGACCGTGTCAGGTCCGGAGACGTGCGGCGTCACCTGGCTGAGATCGAGCGTGATGCGGGCGGCATAGCCGGCGCCGGGATCGGGGCGTGGCGGGTTCGTGGCCCAGTACTCAATCTGCTTATCCGAAAATCTCTCGATGCCCATGGCTTTCAGTCGCTGGTGGATGCCTTTCAAGTAATTGATCGTCACTTCGTCCACCGGGAACCATCCCACGATCGGTCCCCACTCCGTGCTCATGTTGGAGATGGAGAAACGCGCGTCCATGGAGAGCGAAGCCACGCCGGGGCCGCTGAACTCGACGGCCGCGTTCAGCACCTCGTCATGGTTGTAGAGGCCACACAACGTAATGATGACGTCCTTGCCGGTTGCGCCCGCCGGCAGCCTGCCTTCGAGCACCACCTGGATGCTGCGCGGAACCTGCCACCAGAATTCGCCTGTCGCCCAGGCCGCGGCGGCATCGGTGCGAACGATGGGGGTCCCCACCGCGCCCAGCGCTCCGTACATATTGGAGTGCGAGTCGGAAGCGACGACGAATGATCCCGGCACCACATATCCGCGTTCCACCATAATCTGGTGGCCGATGCCGGAGCCGGCGGGGTAGAAGTCCACGCCGTGTTCTTTGGCGAAGGCCTCGATGGAGCGGTATTTCTTCTGGTTGGCTTCATCCTGGTTCTGGATGTCGTGGTCGAGGGCGAAAACCAGCTGCTGTGGGTCGTGGATTTTCTTTGCGCCAATGCCCTTGAACTTACTCATCACCGCCGAGGTGTTGTCGTGGGTCATGACACGATGCGGACGGATGGAAACGAAGTCCCCCGTGCGCAGTGGGCGGTTAGGACCTTCGGCGAGATGGGCCTGAGCGATCTTTTCGGTGACAGTTTGACCCATGGTGCTTCTCAGTTCACGGAGCGACGGCCGCCTCGGCCGTCCGCTCCAGATTTTCTTCCGGACAGCCGCGGCGGCTGTCCCCACGCGATGCTGCTTATTGCCGCTTCTGCTTCTTAACGGCCCCTGTCACGTCGGCCTTCATCAGCGCCATCAGCTTCGAAACCGACTCTACCTTCTCCAGGTTCCAGATGGCATCTTTCAGTTTCTTCTGCGCGGCAGGCGACAGCACGCCCTCGGCCAGCGCCGAAAACTTCTCTTCAATCTCCGCATCGCTCAACGGATTGCGCGGATCGCCCTTGGGATAATCCAGTTGCTTGGCGAATGAACGGCCATCGGCCGTCGTGATATTCACGATGACGCGCTGCAGGGCCGGAAATACCCTTTCGATCTCGGGATCGGCAACTACTTCCACCTTCTTCAACTGGGCCCGGATCGTCGGATCCATGATCTTCTTCATCTCGAACTGCGCGGGCGTGACCTGGCGATCCACCAGGGCGGCCGCAATCACATAGGGCAGCGAGTGGTCGGCGGTCTCCTTGGTGTGCGGGTCGTACTTGCTGGGATCGGAAAGAATGTCCGCCGCCCGGGCCAGCGAGCGAATCTGGATCTTCTGTACCTTGTCCGGGTGCAGATCATTCGACTTCACCAGATCAAGCACCGCCGAGATTGGCGCATGCGTCAGTGCTTCGGTGGGGAAGAACTTCATCCCGCACTGCGTGATGCGCCAAAACTCGCCCAAGCCATCGATCAGCAGGTTGAGCTTCCACTCCGGACCGAAGCAGTGAGTGAGACCCTCTTTGCCGTCGATCACGTGCTCCGGACCGGTATAGCCCTTCTCCGCCATGAGCGCCGCCAGCACTCCGCTCTGAGTGGCCATCGGATCCACGGTGTTCTTCATCATGGTCAACTTGCCGGCGGTGACCGCGCCCAGGGTGCACTGGCGCGACGCGGAGATTCCGATGGCGTGCTGAATCTTTTCCCAGGGCAGGTGCAAGGCGCGGCCCGCCACGATCGGCGAGACAAACGCCGTCAATGTCGCATGGTGCCAGCCGCGTTCGCGAATACCGGGGAAAGCGGCCTCGCACAATCGCATTTCGAACTCGTGGCCCAATACCAGCCCGACGATCAACTCGCGGCCATCGCTCTGGGCGCGCTCGCAGCAAGCCATCGCGGCCGGAAAGATGTCGGACGGATGCGACGGGTCCTGTTTCCAGTAGATATCGTTGTAATCCATGCATCGGATCATCAGCGCGTTGGCGAGTGATGCCGAGACCGCATCCATGCGCTTGCCGGTGCCGATCACCGTGGACGGGCCGCGGCCGGCGATTTCATCGAGCACCTCGAGCGCGATCTTCACATCGTGCTGCTGATATCCGCCCAGCGCGCAGCCGGTCGAGTCCAGCAGGAATCGCTTGGCCTGGTAGACAGCGTCGGAAGATAGCTGCTTGAACTGAAGACCCGCCGCCCAGCGCGACATGGCGGCGGTTACGGTCTCTTTGGCGGCAACGGCTTCTTTGGCAGACAAGGGTCCTTCCTCAGGGTTTCAAAGTTGCAAGGTTTCAAAGTTGCAACGTGACAAAGCTCCAAGGTCAGGTCAGTCCTTGAAACCCTGTAACTTTGAAACCTCGCTGTCACTTCACTTTCACGTTCTTCGGGTTCTTGAAGGGCAAGAACGCCATGAAGTCCGCGTGATGCACGATGTACGCTTCCGTCGTGCGCTTCACCAGATCACCCTCGGCGGCATGGGCGGCGATGATGTGACAGACTTCGTCGGGCACGCCGCACTCCAGCGCCAGCGCCACGCCGGTGAACGGGTGTCGCAAGGCCTCTCCTCTCTCACTCTGCCGGCTCTTGCCGTCGGGCCCGAGTTCGTACTCCAGCAACTTGCCAACGTCGGCCAGAATGGCGCCCGCAACAACTGTGTCCATGTCAATGGGCAAGGCGCGTCCCATGAACTCCTGCATGGCCTCGGCGCTCTGGCGCGCAATGTGCACCACGCAGCGCTTGTGCTCCATGAAGGTGACGGGGCAGTTTGGAATCAGCAAGGTAAACGGAATGCGATCCAGGTCGTCGGGCTTTAGCGGGCTGCGCTCCAGGGCCTTGATCCAGGTCTGGGTGACCTGCTCGCGCAGCCGGGTGCTCTCGATCCACTGAATTTCCGGCCAAAGCCGTGCCACGACCTCACGCATTGCGCTCGACCTCCCCCCGCAAACTATCTAGCTTACCGTGAGGGTGGACAGGGCGTCGAGGGTCCCCTGCTCCCGCCGCCCCATGGTTTCTCAGACCGGCACTATAATGCCAAGACCATGCCGATTCTTCCCGGAACCAGGATAGGGGACTGCGAAGTCCTCGGTCCGCTCGCTGCCGGCGGCATGGGAGAGGTGTATCGGGCACGCGACTTGAACCTGGGGCGCGAGGTTGCGGTCAAGGTGCTGCCCGAGCAGGTGGCTTCGGATCCGGATCGCCTGCGGCGTTTTGAGCAGGAAGCGCGCGCCGCCGCGGCGCTCAACCACCCCAATATTCTAACCGTCTACCGATTTGGGGCCACGAATCAGAACGTACCGTACCTGATTACGGAACTGCTCCAGGGGCAGACCTTGCGCGAACGGCTGGCGCAAGCACCCGTACCTGTACGCAAGACCATTGAGCTTGCGTTGCAGATTGTGCGTGGGCTGGGTGCCGCCCATGAACGGGGTATCGCGCACCGCGATCTGAAACCGGAAAACATCTTCTTGACCCGGGACGGCGTGGTCAAGATTCTCGACTTCGGCCTGGCCAAGCTGACGCGGCCCGACCCCGGCGAATCCGCAAGCACGGCAGCCACCATCGGACGGACTGAACCCGGCTTGGTGCTGGGGACCGCGGGATACATGTCCCCTGAGCAAGTGCGTGGTCAGACCGCAGACCATCGCTCAGACATCTTCAGCCTGGGCGCCATCCTTTACGAGATGCTATCGGGCAAGAGGGCATTTCAGGGCAAGACGGCAGCCGATACGATGAGCGCCATTTTGAAGGACGAGCCGGCGGAATTTGCCTCCGGTGTGCGCAACCTTCCTCCCGCCTTGGGGCGCATCGTGCACCGTTGCCTGGAAAAAGATGCGACGGAGCGCTTCCAATCGGCGCGCGACTTGGCGTTCTACCTGGAGCTGCTCAACAAAGATGACACAGGCAGTGGCACACCCATCCCCGCTCTGCCCGCGACAAGAACGCGAAGTCTGGCCGCGGTGCTGCTCGGGCTGGGTATTGTGGTGGCGGCCGGGATTGGCTTTCTCGGCGGAAGGCGGATGGGCAAGCTGCCGCAAGCTTCAAGCACGGTCACCTGGCGGCGGCTGACGGACTTCATCGGGATGGAACAAGCCCCGGCGCTCTCGCCGGACGGCCGATCAGTCGCGTTTATCGCCGAAGTGAATGGGCAGCGGCAGGTCTGGGTGCGCCTGCTGAGCGGCGGCAGCCCCCTGCAGATCACGCACGACGACGCTGATCACCAGTCGCCACGTTGGTCTTCCGACTCGGCGTCGATCATCTACTTCTCGCCTTCCTCGCTGGCAAATGGCCTGGGGCAGGTGTGGGAGATTCCTGCGCTGGGCGGAACTGCGCGGCCCATAACCAGCAGCCTGGTTCCAGCAGATCTCAGCCATGACGGCCGCCACATCGTCTATATGCGCCCGGGGCAAGGGCAGTTCGAGATCATGACTGCCGAGCGGGACGGAAGCAACCCGCAGGTCGTGACACGCCTGCCGGCGGACTTTACCTACGCCAACCTTCGTTGGTCGCCCGACGATCGTCGGCTGGCCTATGAGAGTGGCAGAACCTTTGATTTTGACGTGTTCTGCGTGCCGTCCGCCGGCGGCAATCCGCAGCGGGTCACGCAGGACGGCAATCCGCAGAGCGGTTTCGCATGGCTCCCGGACAGTTCTGGCGTAGTGTTCAGCTCCGCGCGCGGGGACACTGTGCTGTATTTGCCTACTATGAACTTGTGGAAAGTCCGGCTGGATGGAGCCGGGCTGCAGCAGGTTACCTTCGGCGAGACATCATATCTCTCACCCGATCTGGATCGGCAGGGCAGCATCGCAGCCAGTCGTGCGCGGATCAGCTTCGATATCTGGAAATTCCCGACGGGCGGTACGCCGGCCGAGAATGTCCGCAACGGTATTCAGATCACGCACCAGACGGGTTCAGTCCAGACGCCTTCGGTGTCGCCGGATGACCGCGAAGTAGTTTATCTAAGCGACAGCGGAGGCCATGGGAATCTTTGGATCCTCAACCTGGGGAACGGTCAGAGCCGCCAGCTGACCTTCGTGCAGGACCCGCAGGTAACCGTAGGGGTGCCTGTGTGGTCGCCGGATGGCACCCACATCTCCTACGTGACCCGCGGAAAGACGGGGTGGAATGTCGACCAGTGGGTGGTAAACCCGGACGGCACCAACCCCCACAAGATTTCAGACGGAGGGGGCTGGGCTTGCTGGTCGTGGGATGGCAAGTGGGTCTACGTTGCGCCTCCTACCGCAAACGGCTTCCGTATCGAGAAGGTGAATCCGGAGACGCTGCAGAGCACACTGGTTCAGGCGGAGGGAATGAAACCAGCGATCAGCAAGGATGGAACCTTGTACTACGTCGTGAACATGGCGGCGGTGAATGGCGTGGCAGACCTGGAGATTCGGGCAGCGCGCCCGGACACAGCTCTGGGTCACACCATCGCACGCATTTCCGGCTCGCGCCTCCTGGCATCAACCGGCACGATGCAACCTGTGATTTCTCCCGACGGCAACTGGCTGGCAATGCCCCTCGTCAATGGAACGACCTCTGACATCTGGGCATTGCCAACGGGAGGCGGCGAACTGCGGCGCATCACCGATTTTGGGCCCCAGCCCACCTATATTGCCCGCCGGGTCTCCTGGTCTGGGGATGGAAAATTCATCTATGCAGCTGTCGGCAAGGGCGAAGCGGACATTGTATTGCTGAGCAACCTGGTCCCCTGACGAGGAGAACGCACGGAGTGAGATCGCGCATTGGATTCTGTGTTGTCCTGCTTCTCTTGTGTGCGGTGGCCGTGGCGGGGCAACAGAACCCCGCGCCCGGAGAACCGCTTGAAATCCGAACCTTTGGCCTTCCAAAAGCCATCCTGCGGCAACCCTTTCGGTTCCAGCTGCAAGCCCAGGGTGGGATTGGTCCTCTAAAGTGGCGCGCCGAGGCGGGGACGCTGCCTCCCGGCATGGTGCTCAGCGAGGATGGGGTTCTCGCGGGTACACCCACGCAGGCGGGAGACTTTCAGATCAGGGTCACCGTCACCGACAGCGGCAAACCGGCGTATGAGCGCAGCCAGGAATTGACCCTGCATGTGGTGGCGCCACTGGTAGTGGAGTGGAGCCGGTATCCAAGGATCAGTGGACAACGTATCGAAGGCGCCATCAAGGTCACGAACCAGACCGATAGCGACTTCGATCTGACCTTCATCGCGCTGGCGGTCAATGAGGCTGGACGCGCCACCGCAGTCGGCTACAAGCACTGGACTCTTACCAGGGAGACCGTCGAGCTGGAGGTCCCGTTTGAAGAGAACCTGCCCTACGGCGCCTATGATCTGAACGTTGATGTGGTTGCGGAAGTGCCCGAGACCAATACGATTCATCGCGTGCACCTGGCGACGAAGGAAAAGCTACAGGTGCGGCAGGGACCGTGAAATGCTGCTGCGGGTTCTCAATCCAGCGCCTTGCGGAAGCGCAGGACACTCAGCGTCAGAAGGCCCGCGCCCAGCGCCGCCATGCTGGCCATCTGCGGCCATAACACCTCCATCCCCACGCCTTTGAGATACACCCCGCGAATCACGATAAGGAAATAACGCAACGGATCCAGGTAGGTGATCTGTTGCAGCCACTGCGGCATGGTGCTGATGGGGAATCCGAAACCGGAGAAGGTGATCGCCGGCATGACAAAGAAGAAGGAGGTGACCATGGCCTGCTGCTGGGTGGAGGAGACGGTGGAGATCAAAAGACCGACTCCGAGCTGGCAGAGCAGAAAGAGCACCGTTCCGGCGAGCAGCACGCTCACCCGGCCGTGGAAAGGCACTCGAAACCACAGCGTTCCCACGGTGCCGATGAGTGCCACATCCAGCAAGCCGATCAAGAAAAACGGCACGGTCTTTCCCAGGATAAATTCGACCGGGCGAATGGGAGTGACCATGATCTGCTCCAGCGTGCCGATTTCGCGCTCGCGCACGACGGCGAAGGCCGTGAGTGTGGTCACCAGCACCAGCGTCAGGCTGCCAATCACGCCGGGAACGAAGAACCAGCGGCTTCTGCGGTCGGGGTTGTACCAGGGACGGGCCTGCAACTCGACCAGGGGAATTCCAGCGACCAGCTGCGGCGAGATCCGCTGCATGCGGTCCCGCTGGTAGTCCTGGGCAAAGGCTTGGGCGATTTGACCGGCGTATCCGGAGGCGATCAGCGCGGTGTTCGAATTGGTGGCGTCCACCACCACCTGCAACGACGCGGTCTGCCCCTTGCGCAGATTTTCCGAGAAACCTGGGTGAATCTGCAGCGCGACCGTGACCTCTCCGCGGTCAATCAAGTCGGGAATTTGAGACGGAGACGTGAGCTGGCGCTGCAGGTCGAAGTAGTCGGTGGCCGCGAAGTGCGATACCAGTTCCCGGCTTTCCTGGGTGTGATCGAGATCGAGCACTGCCAGGGAGATGTGGCGGATTTCATAGGTGGCGGCGTAGCCAAAGATCAGCACCTGGGCCACAGGAGGTCCGATCAATAGAAAACGCGCCCGCTTGTCGCGGAAGACCTGAATGAATTCCTTGATCAACATCTGAATCAGGCGTGTCCGCATCTCAGGCCAGCCTCTTGTGGAATGAACGGGTGGCAATCATGGTAAGCACGACCGCAAAAATGGCCAGTGGAACCAGCTCACCCGTGAGCATGGCGGACGGGGTGCCCTTGAGGAAAATCTTTTTCAGGGCCGATACGTAATAGCGAGCGGGAAGCACCAGTGTCACGAACTGAATAAAGCGGGGCATCTGGTCGATGGCAAACAGAAAACCCGAGAGCAGGAAGGCCGGCAAGAACGTTGCCAGGAGCGCGATCTGGCTGGCGGCAAGCTGGGTCTTGGCGATGACCGACATGAAAAATCCCATCGCCAATACCACGACCATGAAGAGGGCGGAGCAGGAAAACAATGTGGTCATGGCTCCGCGAAACGGCACGTGGAACCAGCCCAGGGCCAGGATTACGCACAGCACCACCGCGAACATGCCCAGCACGAAATAGGGGACCAGCTTGCCCAGCATGATCTCCAGCGGAGTGACCGGAGTGGAGATCAGCTGCTCCATGGTGCCGCGCTCCCACTCGCGCGCGATGGTCAGCGAGGTGAGAAAGGCGCCAATTACGGACATCACCAGGGCCAGCACGCCGGGAATGATGAAGGCGCTGCTCTCCAAATCTTCGTTGTACCAGGTGCGGGTTTCGACGCTGAGCGGCAGCGGCGGCTGGGTCTGACCGCGGCGTTGCAGCCATTCCAGCTGCACATCATTGGAATAGCTCTGTATCACCGCCTGGCTGTAGTTGATCACCACGTTGGCGCTGTTGTCATCGGTGGCGTCTACCAGCGCCTGCACGCTGACCGCACCGTGGCGGAGTTTCTGGGAAAAATCATACGGAATCACCAGGCCCATCTTGGCCTGGCCGCCGTCGAGCGCCCGCACCAGGTCGGGATAGTTGTTGACCGTCTTTACCAGATCGAAGTATTCGCTGGCCTGAAAACGCTTCAGCAGGTCCTGGCTGTCCTGGCTGCCCTCGCGGTCATACACGTAGATCGGCAGGTGCTTCAGATCCAGGTTGACGCCATAACCGAAGAGCAAAACCAGGATGACCGGCATGAGGATGACGATGATCAGGCTGCGCGTGTCGCGCAGCACCTGGATCACCTCTTTGACCGCAATCGCTAGGAATCGGTTCCAGCTCATGGCTGGGTCTCCTTCTTGCGCTCGGTGGTGAGTGACACAAACACGTCCTCCAGGCTAGGACGGATGGGCTCGACCTTGCTCACGGTGACGCCGTGGGAGACGAGAAACGAGCGAACGGCGGGGATGGCCGTGGCGGCGTCGTGCACCACCAGGTGCAGGGCGTTGCCGAAGACGGCGGCATCCAGCACCTGGGGCGCGGATTGCAGCACTTCCACGGCGGGACCCAGCGGGTCGCACTCCACCAGCAGCAATTCACCTTTCATAAATTTCTGCCTGAGTTCGCTCGGGGTCCCGAGCGCCACCATCTGTCCGCGGTAGATCAGCGCCAGGCGGTTGCAGTATTCGGCCTCTTCCATGTAATGCG
>DATKLE010000134.1:0-59679 GCA_035542575.1 Terriglobales bacterium
GATGTGTAGGCAGTCATGGGGTTTCCACCTGTCGTAATACCTTGGTACCGTCTCTAGTACTTTGGTTATGTGAACGGGCAAAAGCCCAGACCAGGTGCACAAGCACCCCCGTATATTGCGTTCATCTGACTGCAAGCCTCAACCTATAGGGCTCATCTGCAACTGCACCTTGGTTACTTTCCAGAAAAACCCCAAAAAACCCCAGAAAACGCGGTGTTTCGCCTTGAGCTTGGCAGATTCCGGGTTGATATATGCTCGGGACACTGAAATTCACTCGAAGGCAATTCTGAGCGAGGAATTTCCTCCCAAGTTCGCCCTGCCAGCCGGAAAAAGCGGCCGCGCGGAGCTTGATTCTGTGGAAAGGGTGAATGGAACTATGGCCGACTCGCGTGAAGTGATGAACATTCGCCAGGCGTCGCAGTACCTGGGGGTGAGTCCGGACACGCTGTACAAGTACGTGGGCGAGCAGAGGATTCCCGCCTTCAAGCTGGGCAACCGCTGGCGCTTCAAAAAGTCGAAGCTGGACCAGTGGATGGAAGAGAAGTCGAGCCAGATGGAGGCGAAGAGCAAGAAGAAACCGAAAGCGGCCGCCAAGGCCGCCGGAGAGTAAAGGCGGGCACATGTTTGGATTCGGATCGAAGACGATTGTTGGTCTGGATGTGGGCTCCTCGAGCATCAAGGCAGTGGAGTTGAAGCGGGGGCGGGCGGGGATCGAAGTCGCTCACCTGGGGCTGGAACCGCTGGCTCCGGACATTGTGGTGGACTCCATGATCGTGGACTCGGGCACAGTGTCCAGCGCGATCTCCAAGCTGTTCACCGAGAACCAGATCAAGGCCAAGAACGTGGCCACGGCGGTGAGCGGGCACTCGGTGATCGTGAAGAAGATCTCGCTGCCTTCGATGAGCGACCAGGAACTGGCGGAGACCATTCAGAAGGAGGCTGCCCAGCATATCCCCTTCGATCTGGCCGATGTGAACCTCGACTACCAGATCCTTTCCGAAGATTCGGGCAGCCCGCAAATGGATGTGCTGCTGGTGGCGGTCAAGAAGGACAAGATTCTGAACTACACCAACGTACTCTCGATGGCGGGCAAGACCCCGGCTATCGTGGACATTGATGCCTTGGCCCTGCAGAACTGCTACGAGTTCAACTACGAGCCGGCGCCGGGCCAGGTGGTGGCCTTGTTAAACCTGGGCGCCAGCGTGATGAACATCAACATCGTCAAAGGCACCACGCCCCTGTTCCCGCGCGACGTCAGCGTGGGCGGGCACCAGTACACCGACTCGCTGCAGAAAGAACTGGACCTGAGCTTCGAAGACGCGGAGTCGCTGAAGCTGGGCAACAAGGTGGGTACGGTGAGCGAAGACGCCAAGACCCCCATCCTGCAGCAGGTGACCGAGATCATCGTGCTGGAAATCCAGAAGACTTTCGACTTCTTCCGCGCCAGCTCGGCGGGAGAGCACATCGAGAAGATCTACCTGGCGGGCGGATCCTCGAAGGTTCCCGGGCTGGTAGACGCCCTGCGCCAGGAGTTCTCGCTGCCGGTGGAAATTTTCAATCCGTTCCAGAAGATTTCCCCCCCGGCGGACGGCATGGGAGCAGACCTGATCGAGCAGAACGCCGGCCAGATGGCAGTTGCAGTGGGTTTGGCCTTAAGGAGTTTTGAAGACCTATGATCCGAATCAATCTGCTGGGAGCACCAAAACCGAAGAACAAGCGGGGCAGCGCAGCCGTGTCGGCTGGGGCCGTGATGGAAATGGGCGATCCCGGCTCCGCGAAAATGAAGGTGCTAGTAGTGGTGGCCCTAGTGGCCGTTTTCAACCTCGCCTACTGGTACCGGCTGGACAAAGTGAAGAAGGACCTGGCGGTCAAGATGCAGCAGGCCGAGCAGAAGAACCGGGAACTGGCCGACGTCAAGGCCCGCTACCTGGAGAGGCAGAAGCAGGCAGACAGCTACAAGCGGCGGGTGGATGTCATTGATCAGCTGCGCGCCAACCAGTCCGGCCCGGTGAACCTGCTCAATATGATCGGCGACACCGTGAACGGAACCGAAGCGGTGTGGCTGAACACCATGAAGGACCAGGGCAACAGCGTGGACATCGAAGGCATGGCGCTGAGCACCGACGCCGTCGCCAACCTGATGGCCAATCTGCAGAAGACCGGCTTCTTCCGCAACATCGAGATTAAGGAGACCTTCCAGGACACGGCGTTCAAAGACATGCAGGCGTTTCAGTTCACCTTGACCTGCGAAAAGGGCGGGGACAAGGGCGCGGACAAGGGCAAGAGCAGGTCGTAAGGGACGGGACACTATGGCGAACTTTGGCGAAATGTCGGGTGTGAAGCAATGGGCGGTGCTGCTGGCGGGGGCAGCGCTGATCAGCGGGGCCCTGTATTTCACGCTGTTCAAGACGCAGCGCGAAGCCAACGCGACCGCACAGCAGAACTTGGAAGCCAAGCTGCACGAGAACGCGGAACTGGAAGCCTACAAGCCTAAGCTGGCGGAGATTGAACGGCAACTGGCCAGCCTGAAACAGCAACTGGAAATCGAGCGCAAGATCGTGCCCGACGAGAAAGAAGTCGACAACTTCATGAAGATGATGGACGCCGAGGCCATGAAGGCCGGCATCGAGCTGCGGCGCTACACCGCCAAGCCGGTGAGCGTGCGCGACTTCTACAGCGAGTTGCCGTTTGAGATGGAGCTGGATGGGCCCTACTACTCGATGCTGAGTTTCTTCGACCGGGTGGGGAAGCTGGAGCGCATCGTCAACGTCTCGGGGCTGTTGCTGGCGAACACCAAGAAGCCCTCCGACGCCAAGGCCAAGCATACCTATCAGTACGCGCCCAACGAGAGTGTGGTAGCGACCTGTACGGCGACCACCTTCTTCAGCCATGACATGGAAGTGCCGGCCAGTGCACCGGCACGGCCTGGCCAGCCCAAGCCGGCCAAGAGGTAACAAGGGAACCCTATGAAGCTGACGACTGGAATTCTGATATTGGGAATGGCAGCCGGAACTGCCTGGGCGCAGAACCCGGACGTCATCCAAGACACGCGCGACACGATGAAGGCGGTGGTGCAAAAGAAGGCGATCGACTCGAACGCTGCTTTGGCCGCTTCACAGGGACAGGCCGCGCAACCGAGCACGCCCGCCGGCAGCCACGCGGCCGGGGCGCACGCCACACCGGTTTCCTCCAGCGCCAGTCATGCCAGCGCGAGGCCGGCATCGCATGGCAAAGCAGCCAAACCGCTGAAGATTGCGGTGGCGCCCCACGCCACCGCCAAGAGAAAGACGGCCGGCAAGCCGACCGCTGCCAGGGCCAAGGCGGCGGCCAAGCCGGCGCATCCCGAGCCGCCGGTCGCGGTGGCCGACAAGAAAAGTCCTGAGGTGAAGAAGGAAACGGCGAAGGCCATCAACCTGACAGGGCGGCGGGATCCGTTTGTCAGCCCAGTGGTGAACCGCAGCATGGTGGGCTCGGGCTGCAGCACCGGCAAGAAGTGCCTGGCGGTGGACCAGATTAACCTCAAGGGTGTGGTGAAGGCGGAGACCGGGATGATCGCGGTGGTGGTGAACGCCATGAACAAGGCGTACTTCCTGCGCGAGAACGATCCGGTGTTCAACGGCTACGTGGTGAAGATCACGGGAGACTCGATCATCTTCAAGGAGACCATCCCGGACAAACTGGGCAAGCCGTTCACGCGGGAAGTGACCAAGAGGATCATTACGCCGGCGGTGTAAAGGTCCGGCGGCATGGGGCCGGCGGATGCCGGCGGGCAAGAAGAATTTTGGGAGAGAGTTCACGGGGCGAGCCGAGGCAAGCCCGTGGGGAGAAGCGAAATGCGAAAGCAACTGCTGGGTGTTTTCCTACCGCTGCTGGTGATGGTGCTGTTTGCAGCGGCTGAGACGCAGAGCACGGGCACCGAGGCCAGCCCGCACGCCGCGCTGCAAAAGGTCAGCGTGGTGCGCGGCCAGGACGGGATCAGCGTGGAGATCACAGCGCGCGGGCAAGTGGCGCCGCAGCTGAGCACGCTGGACCGGCCGGAACGCGTGGTGCTGGACCTGCCCAACACGGTGATGGCGACCGCACAGAGCCATATCAGCGTGGACAGCGAAGGCGTCAAGGGCGTGCGCGTGGGCATGGATGGCCAGAAGCCTCCGACGACGCGCGTGGTGGTCGACCTGGAGCAGGCCTGCCGCTACGAGCTGGTGCCCGGCAGCGACCATAAGCTGGTTCTGAAGCTGCGCCCCGCGGCAGCCCAGGCGGCCAAGAAGCCCGCCAAGGCTCCGGTGGTCACGGCGGCGGTTGCACCGGCCCGTCTGGTGGTCAAGAAGGAAGTAGCCACGGCCAGGCCGGAAGCAGTGCCGGCCCCGGCGGTAGTGGTCCCGGCAGCGGAGAGCAAGCCGGCGGCGAGCGCTTCCTCGGCGACTGACTACGTGTTTGTTGAGCCTTCCTACAAGCCGAAGGACGCGACGGCGACGGCGGAGAACAAGCCGGCAACGATCGCGCCCCCGGCGCGTGTGATGGAAGCGGCTGCCAAGTTCTCGGAAAAGCCCGAGGGCAACCTGCTGCCCACGCCCAGCGCCTCCATGCAGGCGGAGGCGGCAGCTCCCCAGCCGGCGGTGAACATGGCCGCCGAGCAGAAGGCGCAGATGGAGCAGCATCACGCCATGACCGGCCCCAAGTACACCGGCGAGCCCATCTCGGTGAACCTGAAGGACGTGGATCTGAAGGATTTCTTCCGATTGATCCACGAGATCAGCGGGCTCAACGTGGTACTGGATCCCAACGTGAAGGGGACCCTGACCATCGTGCTCGATGACGTGCCATGGGACCAGGCGCTGGACATCGTTCTGAAGAACAATGCCTTAGCGCGGCAGCTGGATGGCAATGTATTGCGCATCGCGACCATGGAGACCCTGCGCAAGGAAGCCGAAGCGCGCCGGGCGCAGCAGGAAGCGGAAGCTCTGGCCGTGGACAAGGTGACGGTCACTCGCTTCCTCAGCTATGCCCATTCCAAGGACGTTGTGCCCACGATCAAGAAATTCCTCACCCAGCGCGGCGATGTGATCTCTGACGATCGCACCAATGCGCTGATCATCTCCGACATTCCCAACGTCATGCCGGCGATTGACCGCCTGCTGACCCAGCTCGACCGCAAGACGCAGGAAGTGGAAATTGAAGCCCGCGTCGTAGCTGCCACCCGCAGCTTCGCGCGCGACATCGGCACCCAGCTCGGCTTCGGGTGGGGCAACGGACATACGGCAGTGGGCGGCGCCTCCAGCGTCGGCACCACCCCGACCCAGGTCAACGGACTGAACCCCGGTTACATCACGGTGGGCGGATCCTCGACGACGGCCGGGACCCAGATTCCGCTGTTCTCCAACCTGCCGGTCACCAGCCCAACCAGCGGCCTGACCTTCATCAACGCCAGCAACAACGCCCGGATTGACTTCATCCTCACCCTGGCGGAGTCGCGCGGCTTGCTAAAGATCCTGTCGCGTCCGCGGGTGGTTACGCAGAACAACATCCAGGCGCTGGTTCGCCAGGGCGTGCGCGTGCCCATCGTGACCCAGGCGCAGTTGGGCGGCCCCCCGACCGTGACCTACGTGGATGCGTTCCTGCGGCTGACCGTAATTCCGCAGATCACCTCAGAAGGCACCATCTTCCTGAACGTGGACGTGGAAAACACCACGCCAGACTTCGGGCGCACGGTGCAAGGCAACCCCACCCTGATCACGCAGCAGGCCACCACCCAGGTGCTGGTCACCGACGGTGGCACGGTGGTGATCGGCGGCGTCATCCAGACCCAGAACTCGATCAACGTCCTGCAGGTGCCGTTGCTGGGCGACATCCCGATATTCGGCAACCTGTTCAAGCGGCGCACGGTCAACACCTCCAACCAGGAGCTGATCTTCTTCATCACGCCGCGCATCATTCAGACCTAGCACAACGTAGCCGTACCGCAAGCCGCCGGCTTCCCAAACCAGGGGGCCGGCGGTTGTGTTATTGGAAGAGCGCCTTTCTGCGCCGGCTTTCCTTTCGCTGACCCCTTTTCCAGCCCGCGAGTTGAGCAACCCGGCAATGGCCATTTAGAATTCCGCATCTCCTACCGGAGGTGTGGAATGAAAATTGGCTTTGCTCTCGGTAACATTGGTCCCATCGGGACGGCGGAGGCCGTCTCGAAGATTGCGCAGCGCGCCGAAGCTTTAGGCTACGACAGCCTGTGGACGGTGGATCGGCTGCTTTGGCCGGTCAAGCCGCAGACCCCCTATCCTGCCACTCCCGACGGCTCACTGCCCGAGCCTTATAAGCATGTCCTCGATCCGCTGGACGCTCTGACCTTCGCTGCGGCGCAGACCAGGAAGATTGCTCTGGGCACCAGCGTGCTCGATATCCCTTACTACAACCCGGTGGTTCTGGCCCGGCGTTTAAACGCCATTGACGTCTTCTCCAACGGCCGGCTGCGCGTGGGTTTCGGCCTGGGCTGGTCACAAGACGAAATGGATGCCACCGGCGCGGACATGAAGAAACGTGGCGCCATGGCCGACGAGTTCCTGCACGTGCTCAAGTTGATCTGGACCACCAACCCGGTGGAGTTTCACGGGAAGTTCTACCGCGTGCCGAAGTCCTACATCGGCCCCAAGCCGGTGCAGAAGCCCCATCCGCCTATTTATCTGGCGGCCTTTGCCCCGGCTGCACTGAAGCGCCTGGCAGTCATGGCAGACGGATGGAACCCGGTGGGCGTCCCGATAGCCGGCATGGAGCAAATGTTTGGGGCGATCAAGCAGATGGCCAAAGAAGCAGGACGCGATCCGGCAGCGCTGGCAATGGTGGTGCGCGCGAACCTGGAGATCACAGACAAGCCGCTGGGCAAAGAGCGCTTCATATTCTCCGGCACGAGCGAGCAGATCAAGGAAGACATTGCGGGATGCCGGCAGATTGGAGCGCACGAACTATTCTTCGATCCCACCTTTATGCGGGGAGCGCAGGTGCTGGATAGATGGCTGGCGATCATGGAGCGGGTGCGCGGGTTGATCTAGCGGAGGGCATAGCTCGCTGTCCTTAGTGGTTAATTCTCCGACGATGAATAGACCACGGAGGACACTGAGGAGAAGCTACAATCTGCCCCAGGAAGTAATGCGCTCGGCAGCAATCCGCAGGATGGGGGCCTCATCGGGAAGCATGCCCGCGGCATACTGCGGATACTTTGCCCGCAGCTCCCGCACCACCCTGGCGCGCTCGGCTCGGGCCGATTTGGCCAGCAGCTTGGCCTTCCCACGCACCATCACATACCAGAGCCGTTCCCAGTCATCATCGTAGTGGTCGATGAGCAATGCGACCTGCGGTGCTGCCCGAACGTTGCGCAGCCGGGCTAGATTCTCGGGTGCGACTCGCTTCGGCTTGCGGTCCACGGCGGTGTAGAAGGCGGAACCAAGCTGCACAAAGCAGACCGGCACAAGATGCGGCCGGTGGTTTGCGTCCAGGGTCGCCAAGCGGGCAACCCGCGCCTCGCGCAGCTTTGTCCGGATGGCATTTGAAATCGTCTTTGGCTTGCCCGGCATGGTGTGGCCTCAATTGCACCGCATTCGAAGTTCGAGTGCAAGTGACAGCCAGCCGCTGTGGTTGGTTAGCATCGACATCAGTGGGTTGGTAGACTTTCAGGGATGGACTATCGGGGTCGTCTTCAGCGTTTGCGGCAAGTCCTCCGGCAGCACAGGCTCGATGCCCTGCTAATTACCCATCTGCCGAACCTGAGGTACCTCTGCGGCTTTACTGGCAGCGCGGGCGCACTGCTGGTGTCCGACAACGCTGCCGTTTTCGTCAGCGACGGGCGCTATAAAGCACAAGCCCGTGCCGAAGTGCAGAGCGCGCGTGTATTGATTAGCCCAAAGTCCCCGCTGGTGGCAGCAGCAGAATGGCTGAAAGCCAAGCGGAAGAAGGGGCGCCACAGCCGCCCTGGCAAGCTGGGTATCGAAGCCGAACACCTGACGGTCGCCGGACGCAGGCGAATTGCAGAGGTTCTTCCCTCTGGCGTTCGGCTGAAGGCAGCTCCGCCCCTCGTCGAACAGGCCCGGATGGCCAAAGATGCGGAAGAGATCGAGCGCATTCGGGCCGCCGTCCTGTTAGGCGCGAGACTCTTCGACAGAGCGCTACAGACCATCCGCCCTGGAGTGAAGGAAGCCGAGGTCGCGGCGGAGATTGAGTACGCCGCGCGCCGTGCCGGCGCTGAGCAGATGTCGTTTGAGACTATCATCGCCGCCGGGGAACGCTCGGCGCTGCCTCACGGGCGGGCGTCGGAGGCGCCCATCCCGGCCCAGGGATTCGTGGTCTGCGACTTCGGTGTTATACTCGCTGGCTACTGTTCCGATATGACCCGCACCCTGTACGTGGGTCGTCCTACAGACGAGGCCCGCAACGTGTACGAGACGGTGCGGGAAGCGCAACAAGCCGCGGTGTCCGCAGTCCGGCCCGGGGTGAGCGTTGGCGAGGTCGACCGGGCGGCCCGCAAACTACTGCAGAAGAACAAGTTAGGTCGCTATTTCACGCACTCGACGGGGCATGGAGTGGGGTTGGAGATTCACGAAATACCCCGGGTGGCGGCCGGACAGACCGAGATCCTGCGTCCTGGAATGGTCATCACCATCGAGCCCGGAGTGTACATCCCGGGAAAATGGGGAGTGCGAATCGAGGACATGGTTGTGGTTACGGAACGGGGGTGCGAAGTTCTAACGCCCACCGGCAAAGAACTGATCGCGATTGCTTGAAGCGGGCAGCTGGCGACTGCCGTTTGCCTTTCCCAGACGATGAACCAGAAAGAGCTCAAGGAACTCATCGAGTTCCTAATCGAAAAGGACATAACCGAGTTCGAACTGGAACGCGGTGATGTCAAAGTGCGCATTAAGCGCGGGGCGGCTTCCGAAGGCCTTGCGGGAAGTGATGCGCGCTTTTTCGCGGTGCACGCTGCGCCACCTGCTGCTGCCGGGGGAGCGGCCGCGCCCACAGTTGGCGCTCCACCGCCGACTCCTCATCCGCCCCCGCTAAAGGAAGCCGTCGCTGAAGCTGGCGAGGAGCTGCACATGGTGCGGTCTCCCATCGTCGGCACCTTCTACGAGGCGCCTTCCCCGGGAGCGCCCCCATTCGTGAAGCCGGGCGACACGGTCGAAGTGGGCCAGGTGTTATGCATCGTGGAAGCTATGAAGTTGATGAACGAGATTGAGTCGGATGTGGCCGGCGAGCTGGTGAAGAAACTGGTGGCCAACGGTCAGCCCATCGAATATGGGCAGGACCTGTTCGCCATCCGGCCGCGGAAGTAGGCGTCTGGGGGAATGGCATCGGGGCGCGCTGGGCGCGCCTTTTTTTGTGTAATTCGCCTATGGGAGCGTGAGGGAGCGAGCAGCCGGCGGCATGCCGGCGCGACGTCAGCATGTTCAAGAAGATTCTGATTGCAAACCGCGGCGAGATCGCTCTGCGGGTGATCTGTGCCTGCAAGGAGCTCGGAATCCGCACCGTGGCGATCTACAGCGAGGCCGACCGCAACTCCCTCCATGTCCGTTTCGCTGACGAAGCCATCTGCATCGGGCCGCCGCAGTTGGCGCAGAGTTACCTCAACATTCCCGCGGTCATCAGCGCGGCGGAGATCGCCAATGTGGACGCCATCCATCCTGGATATGGGCTGCTGGCTGAGAACGCCAACTTCGCGGAAGTGGCCGAGACCTGCAACATCAAGTTCATTGGCCCGCCGCCCGAGATCACCCGCTTGATGGGGGAAAAAGAAAAAGCGCGGGCGGCGATGAAGAAGGCCGGGGTGCCGATTTTGCCGGGGTCGGAGGGGATTCTGGCCAATGAAGACGAAGCCCTGGAGTGGGCGCGGCAGGTCGGGTTCCCGGTCATCATCAAAGCGTCCGCCGGCGGAGGCGGACGCGGCATGCGCATTGTGCGCAATGAAGAAGCCCTGCCGGACTTGTTCAAGGCGGCGCAATCGGAGGCCGCGGCCGCCTTCGGCAATGGCGACCTTTACATGGAGAAGTTTATCGAGCGGCCGCGGCACATCGAGTTCCAGATTCTCGCCGACCAGTACGGCAACGTGGTCAGCCTGGGGGAACGCGAGTGCTCCATCCAGCGGCGGCACCAGAAGCTATTGGAAGAATCGCCCTCCACGCAGATGTCGCCCGAATTGCGGCAACAGATCGGCGATGTGCTGAGCCGTACTCTGTCGGAAATCGGCTACGTGAATGCCGGCACGATCGAGTTCCTGATGGACGAAGACCGGCGGCTGTATTTCATCGAGATGAACACCCGCATCCAGGTGGAGCACCCGGTCACCGAAATGGTCACCGACGTGGACCTGGTGAAAAGCCAGATTCTGCTGGCTGCCGGTGAGCGCATGGAAGACGTGCTGCATGGCCCCATCGTGCATCGCGGCCACGCCATCGAATGCCGCATCAACGCGGAGCATCCGGAGAAATTCACGCCTTCGGCGGGGAAAATAACGGCATTCCATCCGCCCGGCGGGACGGGCGTGCGCATTGACACTGCAGCCTACGCCGAAGGTGTCATTCCGCCCTACTATGATTCGCTGATTGCCAAGCTCGTGGTGCGGGGAAAAGATCGGGAGGAGGCTCTTTCGCGCATGGGGCGCGCGCTGGAGATGTTCATCGTGGAGGGCATCTTCACCACCATTCCGCTGCATCGGAAGATTCTGGCGGATCCGGATTTTCGGGCGGGGAGATTCGATACCACCTTCATAGAACGATTCCTGCAGAAGAATGAGAAGGCGAAGGCTCCAGCATAGATTGTCCAATGAACGCCCCCATAAGAACCATAGACGATCTTCCTCAGTTTTATGTCCTCAAGATGGATGCCTTGCAGTCTGAAGAACCCTCTTCTGTTGAAACCATGATCGTCGGCAGGTTTGACCGAACAGAGGGTGTGAGTGAGGGGAATTGCCATATGCTCACATCAGATGGTGAGGTTTTGGTCGGCCTATTTGGCATGCTGACGTCACTGGTGACGTCCGAGAAGACAGCAGTATTTCGCACCAGCGAGGAGGATATTCCGCCGATTGTAGGACGAAAACTCCCGTATCTTCATTCTCCCTGGAAACCGCACCACATCTGGATGGTCGATGAGCGATGGAAGTGGAAAAGAACAATCTTCCAAAGCTCAGATGCGGTAAGTCGTCGAATCACAGCCGACGACGTGAGCATCGTCGAAGGCAAGGAAGTACGATGTTGGATCGAGATCAAGAAGGCTGGCGACACGAGCGGGAACTCACGATACTATCCAGTGTTCGCTGATGGCCGGGTTGATCTTCCCGGGGCCCAAGCGGATGGGATTATCCCCGGCGGATGGGACCATGAGCATTGTGAAATCTGCAACTCCAACATAAATGTGAACGCAGAAGGCTATTTAGATTTGGGTGAACATTGGCTGTGCGAACCGTGCTATGACAAGTACGTCAAGAACCATGACCTTTCATTCTTGACCCCATGAGCTTAGTACCACACCTCTATGCCATTCTGGACACGGGATTCTTTGGTAGCCGTAACGCGTTATTTTCGGCCGCTGACGAGTTGCGGACAGCGGGTGTGAAGATCGTCCAATACCGCAACAAGACAGGCAGTGCCCGCCGGATGCTGGAACAGGCCCTGGAGCTGAGACGCCGGGTCGGCAGTTCCGTCAAACTCATCATGAATGACCGAGCCGACCTCTGCCTGGCCGCGGGGTTTGATGGAGTGCATGTGGGGCAGGATGACTTATCGCCGGAAGGAGCCAGGAAAGTCATCGGGGACAAGCTCTGGCTGGGAGTTTCCACCCACAACCCGGAGCAAATTGCGGAGGCGGACCAGACTTCCGCGGACTACCTCGCCATCGGCCCGGTCTTTTTCACCTCCAGCAAGCTCAATCCGGATCCCATCATCGGCCTTGAAGGGGTGCGCCGTGCCCGGTCGCTGACCCGCAAGCCGCTGGTGGCGATCGGCGGAATCACGCGGGCAAACTGCGGTTCGGTGATTGAGGCGGGAGCGGACTCGGTGGCGGTGATATCCGATCTGTTACGGGAGCCCCGCAAATCAGCAGAGGAATTCTTGCGCGTGTTAGGGTAAAGTCTTAGCACCCGTAGCGCCGCCGTCCCGGCGGCTGCCGCTGGGGCGTCTCGCCCCTGCAGCGACGGCGGGACGCCGTCGCGACTGCCGGCACGATGCCGGCGCTACAAACTCTATGAGCACCGAGACGAAGCCCCCCACTCCGGTCACCGCGGTCAGCGACTGGGAAATTCATCGCCAACAGGATACGGAACTGGTCAAAGGCCTGGGCCTGACCAGCGCCACCATGCTGGTCATGGGCTCCATGATCGGCTCCGGCATCTTTATTGTGTCGGCGGAAATCGCCCGCGAAGTGGACTCTCCGGCATTGCTGATTCTGGCGTGGGTGGTGACCGGCTTCATGACCATCGTGGGCGCCCTGAGCTATGGCGAACTTGCCGCCATGATGCCGCGCGCCGGCGGCCAGTATGTCTACCTGCGGGAAGCGCTCGGGCCGCTCTGGGGATTCCTGTATGGCTGGACGCTGTTCCTGGTGATTCAGACGGGGACGATTGCGGCGGTTGGCGTCGCCTTCGGGAAATTCCTCGGTGTCTTTCTCCCTTCGATTTCTTCGTCCAACTGGATCCTGCATTTCTGGAAGGTGCCACCCATTCCCATCGGCCCCATGGTTCTGGGAAACATGGACGTGGGATTGAGCACGCAGAACCTGGTGGCGATTCTCGTAGTCGTGCTGCTCTCAGTGATCAATATCTTTGGGATCAAGACGGGCGCTTTCATCCAGAATATCTTTACCTTCGCTAAGGCCTCCGCGCTGTTCGGGTTGGTGCTGCTCGGTTTGTTCATCGGACGCAATGCCCAAGCACTGGCGGCGAACTTCCATGGAAATTTCTGGCACAACGCCGGACTGGGCGCGCAACACGTGATCCAGGTCGGGGTGGGCGGCCCGATGGTGCTCGTGGGCACGCTGACGATTCTGGCCGTCGCCCAGGTTGGATCCCTGTTCTCGGCTGATGCCTGGAACAACGTGACCTTCACCGCGGGAGAAGTGAAGAATCCGCACCGCAATCTGCCCCTGTCCTTGGCGCTGGGCACGGGCTTCGTGATTGCTCTCTACATCGGCTGCAACTTCATCTACCTGAACGTCCTTCCTCTGGATGGCGTGGCCAACGGAGCTACAGTTCTGGAACGCGGCATCAAGTACGCCACCGAGGACCGGGTGGCCACGGCCGTCCTCACCCAGATGTTCGGAGCGCTGGGCGGATTCCTCATGGCCGCCGCCATCATGCTCTCCAGCTTTGGCTGCAATAACGGGCTCATCCTGTCGGGCGCACGGGTCTACTACGCCATGGCCAAGGACGGTTTGTTCTTCCGCAAGGTGGCCAAACTGCATCCTACGTACAAGACTCCGGCCGTCTCCCTGATGGTACAAATGGTGTGGACGTGCGTGCTTTGCATCTCGGGCACTTACGGGCAGTTGTTGGACTATATCGTCTTCGCGGTATTGGTGTTTTACATCCTCACGATTGTTGGGCTGTTTGTGCTGCGACGCACACACCCCGAGGCCGAGAGACCCTACCGGGCCATCGGCTACCCCGTGCTGCCAGCCATTTACATTGTGATGGCGTTGTTTATTGATGTCGTGTTATTACGCTATAAACCGCAGTACACTTGGCCCGGGCTGATCATCGTGCTGGTAGGGATTCCCGTGTACTATTTGTGGTCACGGCGCTCGGGTGCGGCGACGGCAGGAGCGACCGTTCCATAATTTAAGGAGAAACCAATCGGATGGCCAACCTTCTGGCAACCAAACCTCTGGAGATGATCCTGACCGAGTCGAGGGAAGAAGGGGAACACTCGCTCAAGCGGGCGCTCGGTCCGACC
Organism: Terriglobales bacterium; assembly: GCA_035542575.1. Lineage (GTDB taxonomy): Bacteria > Acidobacteriota > Terriglobia > Terriglobales > Acidobacteriaceae > JAIQET01. Next base: position 13,923 of record DATKLE010000134.1, read on the forward strand.
AACCTCATCACCCTGGGAATCGGAGCCATCATCGGCGCCGGTATCTTCGTGCTCACCGGAGCCGCCGCCGCCCAGTACGCCGGCCCGGCGATTGTGCTCTCGTTCGTTCTTGCCGGTATTGCCTGTGCCTTTGCCGGACTGTGCTATTCCGAGTTCGCCTCGCTGATCCCCATCGCCGGCTCCGCCTACACCTACGGCTACGCGACGCTGGGGGAGATTTTTGCCTGGATCATCGGTTGGGACCTCATTCTGGAATACGCCTTCGGCGCCGCCACAGTGGCCTCGGGGTGGAGCGGGTACTTCAACAGCTTCCTGCAGGATTTCGGCATCCATATACCGCCCGCCCTGACGTCCACGCCGGGAACCGACATGGTGATGTACAACGGACGCTGGGAGCGACTGGCGACCATTCTGCCGACACTGAAGGTTCACGGCGTCGATCCTGCCGCCCTGCCGCACGTGCAGGGCAGCTTTAACCTGCTGGCATTTCTGGCCATTGCCGTGGTCACCACCATTCTGGTCATCGGCATCAAGGAATCAGCGAACCTGAACTCAGCCATCGTGATTGTGAAGGTCGCCATTGTCCTGACGTTTATCGCCATCGCCAGCGCGTTTGTGATGAAACATCCTGATGTGGCAGCCGGCAACTGGCATCCTTTCGTCCCACCGAACACCGGGGAATTCGGGCACTATGGCTGGTCGGGGGTGGCGCGCGGCGCGGCCGTAATTTTCTTCGCGTACATCGGATTTGACGCGGTCTCCACCGCCGCGCAGGAGGCCAAGAAGCCGCAACGCGACATGCCCATCGGCATCCTTGGATCGCTGGTGATTTGCACCATCCTTTACATCCTGGTGTCGGGACTTTTGACTGGGGTGGTTTCTTACACCACGCTGAACGTCCCCGATCCGGTCGCAGTAGGAATCGACCATACCGGCGTGCGCTGGGGCAGCTTCCTGGTGAAGCTGGGAGCGATCGCCGGGCTGGGCAGCGTGATGCTAGTCATGTTGCTGGGCCAGTCGCGGGTGTTCTTCTCCATGTCGCGGGACGGCCTACTGCCGGCTTGGGCGGGCGCCGTGCATGCGCGCTTCCGCACACCCTGGATTTGCAGCATCACGGTGGGGATTTTCGTCGCGATTTTTGCTTCCCTGATTCCCATTGGGATTCTGGGCGAACTGGTGAGCATCGGCACCCTGCTGGCGTTCGTGATCGTCTGCGCCGGGGTTTGGATCCTGCGCGTGCGGCGGCCACAACTGGAGCGTCCTTTCAAAACGCCCTGGGTCCCCTTTGTGCCGATCATGGGAATCCTGGTTGCCGGATTGATGATGGCCAGCTTGCCGCGCGACACCTGGTTGCGCCTGATCGTATGGCTCATTATCGGTATGGCCATCTACTTCGGCTATGGAAGGCACCACAGCCGGGTGCAGGCAGGCACGACCGTTCCGGAGCCCAAGGCCCCGAAGGTGATGGCGGACTGAGACCCGTCGATAGCCTGCAGCGGTCTGGTGAAAGGGCCTTCCGCACATACGCGGAAGGCCGTTTTGTCTTATAGTCAACGCTGCAGTGTGGTCGTTAGTCGTTCGTCGTTGGTCGTTAGCCAGCATCTGTGCGACGAACGACAAACGACTAACGACCATCATGAGCGCTTTTCGCAACCTCCGCCTGATCGGTCTCGCCCTGGTCGGGGTAATGCTCATCGGGACCGCCGGCTACCACTTCATCGAAGGCTGGCCCTGGTTTGATGGCTTCTACATGGTGATCACGACGCTGACCACCATTGGCTACCAGGAAACCCATCCGCTCTCCCACGCCGGGCGGGTGTTCAACGTCTTTGTCATCTTCACCGGGGTGGCCCTGGTGTTTCTCGCCATCGGGACCCTGACCCAGGCTTTGCTAGAATTCGAGCTGCGGAACTTCTTCGGCAGGCGGCGCATGGAACGCGACATCGAGCGGCTCTCTGGGCATTACATCATCTGTGGAGCGGGGCGCGTGGGACGCAGCGCCGCACGAGAACTGGCACGCAAGCCGGTGCCGTTTGTGCTGATCGAGCAGAACGAAGGCAAGGCAGCGCGTTATGGAGGCGATTGGCTTACGATGATTGGCGACGCCACCCAGGAACAGACGCTGCGCCAGGCGCACATCGAGCGCGCGCGAGGCCTGGTTGCCGCTACCACCACCGATGCGACCAACCTCTACATTGTGCTGACTGCTCGGGGGCTCAATGCCAAACTGAAGATCATTGCCCGGGCCAGCGAAGAAGACGCGGAGAAGCACCTCCTCAAAGCGGGCGCTGATTCTGTAGTCTCCCCCTACCACTTTGCCGGGCAGCGCATCGCGCAGTCCTTCCTGCGTCCCCACGTGGTCAGCTTTCTAGACACGGCGACCACACATCTCGGCATGGACCTGGAGATCGGCGAGATCTGCGTCGGCCGGGAGTCGTCGTTTGCCGGCAAGACGATTGAGACGTCGCGCATTCGCCAGGATCGCGGTGTCATCGTCCTGGCCATCAAGCGCGGCGACGGCATGCACTTCAGTCCTTCGCCCGAGGATCGCATTGAGCCGGGCGATTACCTGATCGCTATGGGCGAACCTTCCCAACTGCGACAACTGGAACAGATGGCAGCGGCGCGGGTATGAAGATCGTCCTCCATAGGCCGTGTGGGGACGGGCGCCCCTTCGGCTACACTCAGGGCAGGCTCGCCCGTCCAACCGGGCGAAGCGGGACCGCCGGGATTGATCCCGCATGAAAATTGTCACCGCAGCCGAGATGCGTGAGATCGATCGCGTCACCAGCGAGCGCTTCGGCGTGCCTTCGCTCACGCTCATGGAGAACGCCGGCTTGGCGGCGGCGGAGTTCGTGCTCGCGCAATATTCCTCGGCGCGTCGTGTCGGCATCGTCTGCGGCAAAGGCAATAACGGCGGTGACGGTTTTGTCGCCGCCCGCAAGCTGGAGCAGGCCGGCAGGGAAGTGCGCCTGTTGCTGCTGGCGGAGCCGTCGGAACTGCGCGGCGACGCCGCCGAGATGTTCAGCAAGCTTCGTCTGCCCTACGTCGTAGCGCGTTCCGGAGAAGAACTAAAGGGCGAGAAAGCCCACGCGGTTTTTCAATCCGACGTGCTGGTGGACGCGATCCTGGGGACGGGTTTTCGACCGCCGGTGAGCGGCCTCTACGGCGAAGCGATCGCGCTGTTGAACGCCAGCGAAGCCCCGATAGTGGCGATGGACATTCCTTCCGGGGCCGATGCCGACGTTATGGGCGGACAGACCGGTTCAGTGGCCCGGGCGGATGGAGTGGTCACGTTTACGGCCCCGCGTCCGGCCCACATATTCGGCTTGCTGACCGCAGGACCGACTGTAGTTGCGCCCATCGGTTCGCCTGAGGATGCGATCGTGTCCTCGTTGCAGCTCAATGTGATCACCCCGCGAGAGGTGGCGCCGCTGATCGCGCCACGCGCTCCCGCTGCCAACAAAGGAAACTTCGGGCATGTGCTGGTGATTGGCGGATCGGTTGGCAAGGCGGGCGCGGCAGCGATGGCGGGAATGTCAGCGTTGCGCGCGGGAGCAGGCTTGTCCACCGTGGCGACTCCCAAGTCGGTGCTGCCGACGGTGGCCAGTTTCCATCCCGAGGTCATGACGGAACCGCTGGAAGACACTGAAACCGGCAGCATCTCCATGCGCGCCTTGGAGTACGGTCGAGTGGACAAACTGGCCGAGGGCAAGAGTGTGCTTGCGGTTGGCCCGGGAATCTCCCGCCACGCGGAGACGGCGGAGTTCGTGCGTACGATAGTCACGAAATACAAGATCCCCATCGTCCTGGACGCCGACGGCCTAAACGCCTTTGAGGGCCGTGCCAAAGAGTTGCGCGGCAAGGGGCGCACACTGGTGATCACGCCCCATCCGGGGGAAATGGCGCGGCTCACAGATTCCACGCCCACCGCGGTGCAGCGCGACCGCCTGAATGTGGCCAGAACCTTTGCCCGCCAACACGAAGGCATTGTGGTGCTAAAAGGCCACCGCACGCTCGTCGCCCAGCCGGACGGGACGGTATGGGTGAACACGACGGGAAATCCCGGCATGGCGACTGGGGGAACTGGCGACATTCTTACGGGAATGGTGGCCGGCTTCATGGCACAGAATCCTAGCCAGGTGATGGAAGCCGTGATTGCCGCGGTTTACCTCCACGGCCTCGCTGGAGACATAGCTCGGGAGAGCGTGGGTGAGCAATCGCTGGTGGCCACCGATCTGGTACGGGCTCTCCCGGAAGCCATGCGGCGTACGCGGGCAGCGGCGGCCACGCCGGGCCACCTCGTCACGATCTCCGGCTAAGCGATGTACAACCGGACATTGGCTAGATTGCCAACAATTCCATCCCTTTGCTAACTGGGTAATTAGCGTAACCTCGCGCTCCCGGCCGCATTCGAATCCGGACAAGTGCTTCGGTAATCTGTCGGGAACCCCACGGAAGTGCCATAGTTACCTTGCTATGACCCACTTCCCCCAACCGCACCCACAGCGACGCGCCCCGCGAATCCAACTCGGGGGCTCAGTTCCCGCCCTGGTCATGCTGGAAGATGGCGGACGCGCCAAAGGCAAACTTCAGACGATCTCGGTGACTGGCGGCCTGTTGCGTTTGGCCAAGGCGCTCGAGCAGGGCGACTTTGTCGAGGTCGCATTCCAGACGCAGTCGGGGCCGGTGCACGGCATGGCCGAAATGCTGGTTCCCATGCGGGCGACCGACGGTGTGCTGCAACCCTTCCGCTTCGTGGCCTTGGGCGACGACGATCACCGCGTGCTGCGCATGGTGGTGGACTCGGTGACCGACCGCAGCTTCCTGGGAATCCGCTCCAGCCAGTGGACGGCGTCGAAGACGCAGTGAGGGTGCTCTGAGCCATACCCCGCCGCCAGGCGAGGACGCTGTCGCTATACTGGTCTCGTACCAGTATGTCCAGCCAGGAATTCACTACGCACTCAGAAGACGAGACCATTGCGCTTGGGCGCAGATTGGCGCATGCCCTTGTTCCGCCCAAGCTGGTCGTGCTGCGCGGAGAGTTGGGTGCGGGGAAGACCACATTGATCAAAGGCATTGCGGAGGGATTCCACGCCGCATCCGAGGAAGACGTCACCAGTCCCACCTTCACGCTGGTGCATGAATACCGCGGGCCGCAAGCGAACGTGTACCACATTGATCTTTATCGGGTGGATGCCGCGCGAGAGCTGGAGACGCTGGGCATCGACGATTTGATCTCCGAAAACAGCGTGCTACTGATTGAGTGGGGAGAGAAATTCGCCCGCTTCCAGCGCGAGCGGGACGTGGAGATCGCATTGGAGCGGCTGGGAGAAAACGAGCGAAGGATCAAAGTGGAGAGCCGCTGATTGTCTTTCTTTGCGTTCTTTGCGGTGAAGAGCTTTTGACGGCAAAGTTCGCGAAGGACTCGCAAAGGGCGCAAAGAGAGGCCCTCTAGAACCCCATGATGTTGTACCCGCAATCCACGTAGATTACTTCACCGGTAATCCCGGAACTGGCATCGGAAGCCAGAAACACACCCGTCGCCCCGACTTCATTCACATCTACGTTGCGCTGCAGCGGAGCGCGTGCGGCGTGGGACTTGAGCATGTCGCTGAAATCGGCGATGCCGCGCGCGGCCAGGGTCTTGATGGGGCCGGCAGAGATGGCATTCACCCGGATCTGGCGTTTCCCCAGGTCGTGCGCCAGATAACGAACCGTGCACTCCAGCGCAGCCTTGGCTACCCCCATTACGTTGTAGTGAGGCACAACTTTCTCAGCGCCGTAGTACGTCATGGTAATGACACTGCCGCCGTCTTCCATCAGAGGCGCAGCCGCGCGGGCGAGGGCAATCAGCGAGTACACACTGACATCGTGCGCGATGCGGAAGCCTTCGCGCGTGGTATTGACGAAATCGCCCTTCAACTCCTCCGCCGGGGCGAAGGCGACGCTGTGCACCAGCACGTGCAGCTTGCCGAAACGCTGCTTTAGCGTGGCGAACAGCATATCAATCTCGGCGTCGTTGGAAACGTCGCACTGGAACGCCTCTGCACCGGGCAGGGAAAGAATCAAGTCCGCCGCCTCCAGTTTCAGGCGTTCGTTCTGATAGGTAACGGCGAGTTGGACGCCGGCGTTGTGCAGTCCCTGCGCGATCGACCAGGCGATACTGCGCTTATTGGCGACTCCGAAGACAACAGCAGTACGGCCTTCGAGGTTTGAGGACATAATGGCTCCTGGGAAATTGAACAGAAAGGATAACAGTTTGGGTGCGCAAGGCAGAAGCGCGGCAGCTGGGAGAGTGCACCACCCGAGCGTCAGGTCCCAGGTCTCGGGTCGCAGGAAAATGGGGTTTGACCCGACACCCGATGCTCAATCTGCCGGGCTGACCTCCTGCATGGCAGGCGTGGCCGCTACCGGCCAACTGGCACTGACGAATGCGGCGGCATAAACCAGGCCGATAACCGAAAAGCCCGCGATCAGGTTGTACTGCGCGATCGCTCCCACCGTGATGGCCAGGAGAATTTGCAGCGCGGTACCGGCAAAATAAAACGTGTTCTGAACGCGCCCCATGAAATGTTGCGGAACCTGTTCCATGAGGCTGGTGTTGATGGCGACGCCGCTCACGCCTCGCGCCGAGCCCATGAGCCCGTACACGGCTACCGCGATCGCCAGCCAAGGAGAGAGCGGGGCCAGGATCATGCACATCGCCAGCAGGCCCATGGAGATCGCAATGGAGCGGCGCGCGCTCAGCCCGGCAATCACCTGTGGGGCGTACAAGGCGCTCAGAAAAGCGCCGGTGCCCCATCCGGCATTGAGCCAGCCATAGCCCACCGCGCCGGCGTGAAAAACCTTGTCGCTCAGCGGCGGCGTCACCACCACTCCGGTCAGCATGGCGCTCAGGAACAGTGCCCAACTGATCCCCAGCAGGACAACCTTCGGCTTGCCGCGCAAGAACCGGAGGCCTTCGCCCATCTCGCGCAAGAAACGTTCCAGCGCGGTCTCCGCGGCCATGATGTCGGCACGCAACTCCGCCGGCCGCGGTACCACGTGGCGTCCCTTGCGCACCGCGAAGTAGCAGAGGAACGAAACCAGGTAGGTGGAGAAATCAATCAGCAGAACCCCGCCTAGGCCGATATGGTTGTAGACGAATCCCACGATGGAGCCGGCAATCAGCCAGCCACCCTGGATACCCGCCAGCAGAAAGGTGTTGGCGTGGACAAATTCCTCGTCCGGGGTCAACTCCTGAATCAGCGCCGTGATGGTGGGCCAGAACATCCAGAATCCCGCCGCCACCAGAGTGTTCATCAGGTAAAGCTCCCAGACCTTCACCTTGCCCGCAAACGCGAGCAAGGAGACAGTCAGGATGATGATGGCGCGCAGGGCGTCAAGCAGCATGACCAGGCGGCGGCGGTCTTCGCGGTCAATGATGACGCCAGTGAAGGGAAGCATCAGCATGGCCGGAATGGTCTGCACCACAGCGAATACTCCCAGGGCCATCTCTGAATGTGTGACCTGCAGAATGTACCAGGCGACGGCGGCGGCGTTCATGCCGCTGCCCAGCATGGAGATCAGATTGGCCGCGAAGACGTAGCGCAGCGCACGCTTCTGCAGGATGGCACGCATCGTTTCAATCTAGCATGGAGATGGAGTAGCAGGGGCGCTCCGCTCCGATGAAGAACCGGCAATTGGCAATGGCAATCGAAAATCTCCTCCGATCTCGTATACTGCCCCTGCCATGGGACTGAAGCGGCTATTTACGAAAGAGAAGCAGGAGCACCGCATTCTGCGGCAAATGGAGCGCACGGGAGATGCCCTGCGGCCGGAGTATCACCGGGCGACGCCGGAGTGCCCGCATCCCAAGCGTTGGAGCATGCTCGACTCCATGACGGCGGAGGTCGAGGTGCTGGAATTCCTGCGGACCATGGTGACCACCATCAAACCCGAGCTCATCGTGGAGACGGGCACCTTCAGCGGGATCAGTACCATCTGGCTGGCGGAGGGACTCAAGGCGAATGGACGTGGCAGGATCATCAGTTGTGAATCCGACCCGCTGGTGTTTGCCCGGGCGAGGGAGCGGATTGAGCAATCGGCGGTGGCAGACTGGATCGAGCTGCGCAATGAATCCAGCCTGGAAATGAAGGTCGAAGGAAAGATTGATCTGTTTTTCAGTGACAGCGACATGCCGGTCCGGGAGCAGGAAGTGCGCCGTTTCCTGCCCCAGATCAGTCCTTACGGAGTGATTCTCATGCATGATGCCAGTTCGCATCTGAAAATCGTGCGCGAGGCGGCATTGAAGCTGGAAAAAGAAGACCTGATTTCGGTGCTATTGCTGCCGACACCGCGGGGGCTGGTCGTGGCCCAGAAGCGGGAAGGGAGAAAGTGAGGCAAGGCGCCCATGACCTACGGCCTGCATGGCACTTTCGTGCCATAGGCTGCCACGCCTGGGCTATTGGCATCGGTCTGCCCAGGGGCCTACCATAGATCATACCGGTTCAGGGATGAGGGATCGTTGTGCGTGATTACGCGGCAGCATTGTTGCCTCTAACCGCTCCGGTAAGAAGGGGGGAACTCCGTGGCAAGGTTTTTACAACGGCTTTGGAAGGATGAACAAGGCCAGGATATCGCTGAATATGCGGTGATGCTGGCGGTCATCCTGGTAATCGTCGTGGGGACGATTCGCTTGATTGGCGGCAACGCCAACAATGTGTTTTCGGCCGTGGGCAGTTCGATCCAGTAACGTCCGGCAGTTGATCGGCAAACACGCGTAGTCTCCCCAGCCCGCGGTTATTGCTGTCCTCGTCTCCTCCTTGTGTTTGAAAAGCCTGGGCCCACGCCCAGGCTTTTTGTTGGAAGAACAGTTGATTGCGTTCCGTCCTACTTTACCGGATCCGAACTGGGCGGGGTGGTACTGGCCACCTTGTCTGGAGCCGCGCTCGACAGCCGCGTCAGATAAGGGAAGAAGGGTGTCACCTGGAACGGCATCTTCTCCCGGGGAGAGGTCAGCGCCACCGGTTTGGTCTTCAATAGCTCGATATGGTTGCTCCAGGGATCCAGCTTCACTCGTCCGCCCAAAGGTAAGGCCGCGATCTGGTCGGTACGCTGCAACTGCAGTTGCGGAGCCGAGTTGAGCAGAGCTGACATGCGGATAAACTTGCCGCTGGCCAGGCCGTTGCCCAGGTGAGGCCGGATCAGGTTCTTGAGATCGGGCGCTCGAGCCTCCAAAGCCCTCAGAAACAACCCGGCATTGGCCAGCTTGTCCTTGTAAGGAGAGTTTGTCAGCAGTTCCACCGCCTTCTTATCCGCCGCTTCCTCTTCCGACGGATCGCGGTTGAAATCGAGGCGCTCGAAGGTCTTTTCGTCGGGGAAAAACATGCGGTCATCAAAGGCGTACTTGGTGTCCATGGAATGGCCCAGCACGATGTGACTGAGCTCGTGGGCCAGCACCATGGCGAGGGAGGCCTCGTCAGGCAGGACGTCCAGCAGGCCGCGGCTGATCACAATCGCGTGCCCGATGGTGAAGGACTCCAGCGGGGTAGTGAGCAGCACGCGGGTATGGACCTCGGGCTGGACCGTCAGATTGTTGGTAACGATCAGGTTGTTGACGACGATCTGGAGGGTCTTATCCACGTCACCTTCCGGCGCCAGCAAGCCAATTTTCTGCAAGCGCTCGAGGGCGTTCTCCTCCGCCTGGCGTTGCCACAGGCGCTGGCTCTCGACCGGTGTGGCGTCCTGTGCCGCCTCGCTCTGGTCGCGCACAGTCTGCGGAGAGTCCACCGTGATCTGGGTGAATTCTTCGCTATGCGCCAGGTGCTGCAAGTCATACCCCCAGAGCCGGGTCTGGGCCTTGAAGCGCAGGCCCTTCAGACCGCTGGTGTGTGGGTCGGACTCCTCGCTGTAGATATAGGCGGGCAGCCACAAGCCCGGCCGCAGGTTCAGGCGCCAGCTGTCAAAATGCAGGTAGTAGCCAGACTTGGGGTGAGGATAATAGGTGCCATTGAAGCGCACGATGTTGTAATCCTGGTCCTCGACCCAGATGCGTCCCAGAAACCGCCCATTGCCGGCATGCGGCTTGGGCTGGAGGTCAATCACCAGGCAGCGTACTTCTCCCAGAAATTCGCGGCGTACGAAGGTGAAGTCGTAGGCCTTGCGCTGGAAGTCATCATCGAGAATGACCATCTGAGCGAAGCCAAGCGGCAGGAAGCGCATGGAGTAAAGGCTGGTCAGCTTGGAGACCAGGCGGGTGCCGAAGCCGGGTTGTCCCATGAAGGAGCGGTCGTCGGCGCCATTCGTCAAGTCGAGGCGGCCGAGAAAATACTGGTCGCTGACGGGGACGTCGCCCATTTCTTTGTCGGGTTTGAGGTTTTGAATGTAGGTTTCAGCCAGCGGGTGGAGATGGCGCATCTGGGCAGTGAAAAAGTGCTCGCGTTCCACCATCCGATCGATCGCTTGGTTGAACGAGGCCGCGGGGAGCGAGGGCGCGCTCAGTTGAGCGGGAGCCTGGTCGCGAACTGGCGACAACGCGCTGCTGGAATTGCTCCCCTGAGCGAAAGTCCAGGTCGGGATAACTATCAACGCAAATAGGGTCAATACCACGGTGCTGAGAATACGCATAAAATCCTTCCCAAAGCCTTGGCTTCAGGCCAACTGAAAGACAATGTGGAGCACAGCAGTGGAATCCGCGGGCTGACCATCCCGCAAGGCTGGCTTGAAACGAATCTGTTGAGCAGCCTGGATGGCTGCCTCGTCCAGTCCGTGACCCAGGCCACGGACGACACGCACGACGCGCAGCTTGCCTGAGGACGCGAAGACGACTTCCAGCAGAACCTCGCCCTCAATGCGCAGCTTCCGGGCTTCCTCGGTGTAGACGGGAATGGGCTTGGAAACAATTTCCGCCGGGAGGAGTTTGGGGGTTGCGGTCTCCGCCGGCTTGGAGCGGACGGGAGCGGCAGCCGCCGGCTCCGCGTCTCCAAAACCGCTTTCCCGTACGGTGCCGCGAGAGGTATTCACCCTTCCGGTGCCGTCGCCGACAGCCACGCCGCCACCGAATCCAGCGCTGGCCACCACTCCGCGGACACCTCTGGCTCCTCCGGCCCCATTGCCATAGCCCAGTCCCGAGGGCAGGTCATAGGAGCCCAAACGTGCGATGGTTACCGGTTTGCCATGGTTATCCTGAGCGGGCACGCCATTGGGATCGCCAAACCCACCCGTCTGCACCTGTTGCGGGGCGCGGGCAATGGTGGGTGGCATCGAGCTGCCCGTGGAGAAAACATTGGTCTTCACCAGCTGCCGGGGGATGACAGGCACAGTCGGCGGCAATTCCACACGTTCGGTAGCGACTTCAACTTTGGGTGCGGGCTCGGCTTCGGGCACCGGCGCCTTGGGTTTCTCCGGAGGCAGCCGCAGGGCAGTGGGCGGCGGAGTCTCCAGATGAGCCACAACCGGGGGCTTGATGAGCCGCACCGGAGCAGGTTCATGGTTCACAGGAGGCGGCGTGTTCACCAGCTGGATGAAGTGGTAGTCGTGGACCGGAGGAACCAGCACCTCGGGGTGGAGCACTCCAACCCACGCGAGTACCACTAGGGCGGCGCTCTGCGTGCCTATGCTGAATACAAACTCCCTCCACGGTGGCCGCCGATGAGGTAGTCCCGCAAACAGGTAAGACCCAGGAACTTGCGACATAATATACGTCTGATGTGCAGCTACTCGCGAAAGCTGCCTTTCGGCCAAGTTTGTCGTGACGAAGGGCGATCTGTCCCCGGCCTCCGGCAAGAGAGGGTAGGGAAGGTGCGACTTCCGATCTCTGAGAGCACGAATAAGACCACTTCCGTCTACGCAAGACGAGGTTAAGCGGTTGTTTTCGCAGCTACTTAGATTAGCGGTGAGTCATCTTACCAAAACCTGACGGCAGGAAGGCAAAAATTTACACCTGTTTGCCCTTCTGAGTGGACCGCAAGAGTCATTGCAGGAAAGAGATCGTGGCAGGGCGATTGAGTCATTTGTTCGCCAAACCGGCCCGGTGAGAACACCGTCCCCGATCATGCGCCCACCAAATTACACAACTCCCGGCTTCCTCTAACAGCGCACGATCTTCGGGCTGTGCAGACCGCGGGTGGCGTTTCGGGTGTCCACCACGAGTTGCGATTCCTGCACGATGCGGGCGTAGTCGTAGTCGGAGTGGTCGGTGACAATGAGCACACAGTCGTACTGGCCGAGGTTCTCCAGCGAAGCGCATGTCATCTGGAGATCGTACTTGCGGCCTTTACCGACGCGCGGGAAGTAGGGGTCGTGATAGCTCACTTGCGCGCCCTCCTTCTGCAGTAACTCGATGATGGTCAGGGCGGGAGACTCGCGCAAATCGTCAATATCTTTCTTGTAGGCCACGCCCAGCACCAGAACGCGGGCGCCGTTCAGCGCCTTCTTGTGCAGGTTCAGCGCGCTCACCACCGAGGCCAGCACGTGATACGGCATGGCCGTGTTGATCTCGCCGGCAAGTTCGATGAAGCGGGTGCGAAAGTCACACTCCTTGGCTTTCCAGGACAGATAAAAGGGATCGACCGGAATGCAGTGTCCGCCCAAGCCGGGTCCGGGATAGAAGGGTTGAAATCCGAAGGGTTTGGTGGAAGCCGCCTCGATGACCTCCCAGATGTCCAATCCCATGCGCAGGGACAGCAGCTTGAGTTCGTTAACTAAGGCGATGTTGACGCAGCGGTAGATGTTTTCCAGAAGCTTGGTCATCTCCGCCGCCGCCGGGGAGGAGACGGGGACGACGCGGTTGAAGATGGCGCCGTACAACGCTGCTGCCACTTCCGACGCCTGGGCATCGAGCCCTCCGATGACCTTCGGGATATCGCGCCGGGCCACGGTCTGGTTACCGGGGTCTTCCCGTTCGGGCGAGAAGGCGACGTAAAACTCCTTGCCGTTGGGGGTGCCTCCACGAGCCGCCTTCAGGCCATGGCGGTTGCCTTTTTCCAGGATCGGGATGAGGACCTCCTCAGTGGTGCCCGGATAGGTTGTGCTCTCAAGCACGACCAACTGCCCGGGGCGGAGGTGTGGCGCAATGGCGGTCGCGGTGTCAGTAATGAAGCTCAAGTCCGGTTCATGGTACTCGTTGAGCGGGGTGGGAACGCAAATGATGATGGCGTCCATCTGAACCAGCCGGGAATAGTCGGCGGTGGCGGCAAAGCCGCGGGCACGCGCCTGCTGAATCTCGGAAGCAGGTATGCGATAAATGTAGGAGCCACCCTCCGTCAGGGTTGCCACCTTGCGCTGGTCAATGTCGAACCCCGTAACGGGAAACTTCTGCTCGGTGTAGAGCAGAGCCAAGGGCAGGCCGACATACCCGAGACCGATAATGGCCACTTTGGACTGACGGGCTTCGATCCTGGTTTTCAATTCGGAAAACTGGGTGGCGGGCACAGAGGTTGTCGTCATATTGAAAGATTTTCGTACGCGGAAATTTTAGCACGCTGCCCCTGGATGCTTAGCGCGGGGCTTGCTTTCTCGACTACATTTTTACGCCACTGCAGGCTATTTGTGGCGTAATCCTGGTTACTTCAGTCACCCTACGACTCAGCGAATGCGGGGAGGCGCAAGAGAAAATGCGAAAGCTGCGAGTGCTCCTCGTCTTGGTAGCAACCCTACTCCTGGTCATGGTGGCAACCTCGGGTTGGTTTCTGGTCGTGGACCAGCCCCGCAAAGCGGACGTCATCCTGGTGATAGCCGGAGAAACGGACCGGCGGCCGGCGCGTGGGCTGGAGCTGCTGAATCAGGGTTATGCCCGGCGGATGATCCTGGATGTCCCAGCGGCAGCGAAGATCTATCAATGGAGCCAGCCGGAACTGGCGCAGCGGTATGTGGACGGACTGCCGCAGGCCCAAGCAATCACCGTCTGCCCGATTTACGCATTGTCCACCAAGGGTGAGGCCCGGGATGCGGCCCGCTGTCTGCAAAACGCCGGACGGGAGGTCCTGCTGGTTACCTCCGACTATCACACCCGGCGGGCGTTGAGCACCTTTGAGCGGGAGGCGCCCAACCACGACTACTGTGTGGCCGCTGCATACGATGAGCGCGAGTTCGGGACGCAGTGGTGGCGTCGGCGGCAGTGGGCCAAAGTGAACTTTGATGAGTGGTTGCGCCTGCTGTGGTGGGAAGTGGTGGACCGCTGGCGATAGCCTGTGGGGCACCTATGTCCTAGCGATCTCTGGCGGTGACCAGATAGATAATTGACGGGCCCCGGGCCGCGGGCTACGATGGCGAAAATCGGCTAAAACGTGGGAGTCGAGGTGTACGCGTGTCTATGATCCGCAATGCGCTCTGCTGGATGATGATCGCTGTGTTTCCATTGTCACTGATGGCCACCGATTCGGGCGCGGCCATGCTGTACGCCAGGGGATCGGCGTGGATTAACGGCAGTACCGTGCCGCGGTCGTCGGCGATTTTTCCCGGGGACATGGTGCAGACCCAAGCGGACTCGATGGCCAATATTAATGCCACGGGTTCGAACGTGATGATCTTGTCGGACTCGCTGGTGAAGTTTGAAGGCGACGCAGTTTCCCTGGAACATGGCGGCGTAAGCATCGCCACTTCAAAGGGCATGATGACTCGGGCCGGAGAGGTGACCGTGGCTCCGGCGTCCACGGCCTGGACGGAATTCGAGGTTACCGACGTCAATGGAACGGTTCAAATTGCGGCACACATCGGCGATGTGAGCATCAGCGACGGGTCGGGCACGAGCAGCACGCTGCCACAAGGTGAGGAAACGACCCGCGATGAGTCGCAGACTCAGCAGAAGGACAAGCGCAGGGGCGGAGCCGCGGCACCAGCCGCCACTCGCGGCATTCTGGATACCACGTACGCCAAATGGCTCGGGGTAGGGGCGGTGAGCGGTCTGCTGATCTGGGTCCTGCTGCAAGGGGATGAGCCGCTGAGTCCGTCCGGCCCGCAGAACTGAGGTTTTTACGGGCTGGGCAGTGTGAACGGACTCGTTCCAAGTCGTATTTCCCCCGAAGATTTGACATCTTCTTTACTTTTCCTCCCGGCATCTAAGTTCATCCCTGGGCTAAGATTGCATTTTGCCAATACCCGGAGGGCAATATGCGGAATCATTTCCTGTTCATCATCTGTGCTTGGTTGCTGATCCTGGCTGAGACAGGGTGCGGTGGGGGAGGCAGTACGCCACCACCCCAGCTGACCGTAACTATCTCCGTGCCGGAAACCAGGGTCAGCGTTGACAGGCAGCTCTTCTTCACCGCAAAGGTCAACGGTGCCGTCAACAACTCCGCAGTAACCTGGGAGGTAAACGGTGTGACCGGCGGCAACAGCACGGTGGGTACGATCAGCACATTCGGGGCCTACACCGCGCCATCAACCATCCCGGATCCTGCTTTGGTGACCGTGACAGCCGTCGCGAAGGCGGATACGTCGAAGTCGGATTCGCTGGGTATCACGGTCACGGTCGGGGTATCGGTCTCTCCGCCAAGCGCAACGCTGCCGCCGAGCGGGGCGCCGCAGCAGTTTACCGCTACGGTGACGGGTAGCAATAACACGAATGTGGACTGGACGCTGAATGTTGTCGGCTTTCCTCCGATCGTTCCCGGAGATCCCAACACGACCTTCGGGACCATCACCACGGCTGGGTTGTATACCCCCCCCGCCGCCATTCCGGACCCACCCGCCTTCGACGTGACGGCCACGGCTCAGGTTGATACGACGCAATCGGCCAACGCGAGTTGCACAATTTCGGCCGGGGGACCTGGCGTGAACCAGGCAACCCAGGTGGCGCCGATCGCGCTGGGAACCTCGGGCGGCAATTCGCTGGACACCAGTGCCGGCTTCTGCTGCTCAGGAACGTTGGGGGCCTTGGTTACCAGAAATGGTGTCGATTACATCCTGAGCAACAACCACGTGCTGGCCAAGAGCGACAAAGGCAAGATCGGCGACCCCATCAGTCAACCGGGTTTGGTGGACACCTTCCCGCCCTGTACGGTGGGGCAGACGGTGGCCAATCTCTCTCAGTTTGTGAACTTGCAGACGGCGCCCACGCCGGAGGACGCAGCGCTGGCGCAAATCGTGAGCGGTCAAGTGGACACCACGGGCACCATTCTGCAACTGGGGGTACTGAGCGGCGGCTTGGCACAGCCCGCTCCGCCGGCCAATACTACAGTCCTGCCCACGATCGGCATGGCAGTGGCCAAGAGTGGGCGCACCACTGGGTTAACTTGCTCCACCATTGCCATCATCAATCTCGACAATGTACAGGTGGATTACAGTCCCTCCTGCGGTTCGAATGCGACTGCATTCACGGTGATATACAACAACCAGATTGATATCGTGAGCAGCAGCTTCAGCGGTCCCGGAGATTCCGGCTCTCTGGTCGTGGACTCGGACACGGCACAACCTGTGGGCCTGCTCTTTGCCGGCAGCCCTACGGACACCGTGGCCAATCCGATCCAGGATGTGCTGAACGACTTGCCTGATCCGGTCAACCCTAACAAAGCCATTCCTACATTCGTGGGAGGAGCGCCGCACACTGTCATGGCTTGCACCGGCAATAGCAGTCAAGGTGGCGGGGGTACTCAAAATTTGACCACCGTGACAGTCGCCGAGGCGCAGGTGGCCCGCGCCAGCACCGCCAAGAATAATCACCTGACCAGCCTGATCGCCGATCCTGCCGTTTTAGGGGTTGGCGTGGGTGCCGGAGACAGCCCCGGGGAGGCGGCGATTATTGTCTTGGTGGAAAAGGGCAAACCGCACGCGCCCATCCCCGCGACCCTGGACGGCGTCAAGACGAAGGTACGAGCGGTGGAACGCTTTCGGGCTTTGGGGTCCTGCCCTGCCCCGGCAAGTGCGGGTCAGGCGGGAGCTTCGCTGCGCTGAGGGTTTTCCGGAGGCACTGCTCGCCTGCGCACAACGCGGCTAGCCAAGCCAAAGCGCGGCTCCGTCGCGGCTAGGACGCAGAACACATAGAACAGGGCTGCGTTCGCGGGAATCTGCAAGTTGAAGTCCACCAGGCTGTGAACCAGGATACCGGTGACCCCGAGCATGGCAGCCAGGGCCACGGCGCCGTTGGTGTCCGCCGGCCAGTTGCCCAACTTCCTTATCGCCTGCCGATAGAGGACCACAAGAAACCCCAGCATTGTGGCAAATCCCAGCCCGCCGGTTTCCACCAGCAGTTGCAGGTAATCGTTGTGGGCGGCGTTCACATAAAAGTCGGTGTAGAAGCTGCGGAACTGGGGATAAACCGTGGGAAAGACGCCCAGACCCCATCCCAGGATTGGCCTTTGGGCGAACATCTTCAAGGCGTCGCGATCCATGGCTATCCGGGTTCCTCCGGACAATTCGGCTTGTGCCTCGGTGTGAATGCTGGCCATGCGTCTGGCCAGTTCGCCGCCACCCAGCCAGGCCAGCAGCCCGACGATCACGGCCACGAAAATGCCTGCGGCCAGGCCAGCCTTACCCGGTTTCTGTTTCTTGCTGGCGAGAACAGTAAGGACGGCGATCTCCACGGCGAAAGCCGCCATGCCGCCGCGCGATCCCGAGAGAAAGATGGAGCTGGCCATGACCGCCGCGGCAACCGCCGCCATGATTCTCCGCCGGCCGTGCGCGTAATGAGTGAGCGCAAACACCAGCGGAATGGGCGCCAGCATTTCCATGAGGCCGGCGTAGTGGTCATGATTGACGTACGGGCCATAGATCCACCCACCGTGGGCCGGCGTGCGAACCCAATAGAGCTTACCCTTCGAACTGATGCCCTGAACCAGGGCGAACAGCGCCACCGCGAAGCCGTACGACGAAAATACCGCCGTCAGCATCTTGACTTGAGCGGTCCGGCGCAGGCACTGGGCAGCCAAAAAGCAAAGCGTGCCGTACGCGCAATACAAGAGCGCGCTGGAAAAAGTTTGGTAGCGATATGCAGTGCGGCCGAGGGCGAGCTGCAGAATGACGACAGCCGCAAAAGCAAGCATCGGGAAAAACAATGGATTGGAAAAGATCTGCAGTTCACCGGATTGGGCCTGGCGGATGGCCCAAAGCGCGAGAAGCACGGCTGCTCCGGTCTCCAGGATGAGAATGGACCAGGGTTCCACGGCGCCGAACGCGACCGGGCCAAACAGAAGCAGGCCGAAGACTCCCCAGAAGACGAAGGGATCCAGGAGCGAGGGTGCGGCATGGCCCGCTGCCGCTGGGGACCGGACCTCCGCCGCTGCGGACGTTTCAGTGGGCATGGTCGTCGCGGCCCCCTTCGACCAGGCGCACACTGTCGATCCAGAGCCTGCCTTTGATCGGACTTCCCGCGGGTACGCGCTGCACCCGCAGGACTAACAATTTCGAATCGGGGCCGGTCGTAAACGAGCCGGCCACCTGCTTCCAGAAACTCGCGTCTTTCAATTCTTCGCTGGCGAAGTAGGTGCTTTGCGTGAACAGGTCCTGGATGGCAAGACGGGGCCCACCCGCGCCTTCGATATCTTCGGCCCTGAAATAGGCAGAGAAGTTGTAGTGGGTATTCGGCTGCACCGGGATCAGTTGCCGAATGCCGGCATCCTCGATTTTGGCGGTCTCGAAAGTGATCGAAAGGGAGCGGTGTCCGCTGTGAGACTGCGTGGGGTCCAGGGCCAGCAAAACATCAGGAGACTTCAGGTAGAGCCAATCGAACCCGCCGTTGAGAACATCGAGGCTGAAATCGCCGTTGATTACCAGGTTTTCGGGCGAGGGTTGATAGGCAGAAAGCCCGGACAAGCTGGCTGCCTGCTGCCACACCAGGCGGGCCTGATCGGCATCTCGTTGGCCCACCAGATAGCGGATGTAATCAAACACATAGCGGCGTTGGATGGGCAATTGGAGCCATACCAGCTGGGCCCAGACGCGGGCGGCAGCGGCAGTCTCCTTTTTCGCAGTCAGAAGGGTCAGGAACGACGCGTAGACATCGGGGATAGGCGGGACGACATCACGCAGTAGCGCATCGGTATCGGGACGCGCGCGCCAGCAGAGCTGCAGCGCGGAGTAGGCCAAGGTAGGCTCGTTCTCCAGGACCACGCGGAATTCTCGCAAGGCCTGATCGGTCTCTCCCCGAACCAGGCCAAGGTTGGCGGCCTCCCAGGCGACATCGGGACTTCGAGGGTTGGCGACGAGGGCACGCTCCAGAGCATCTTCCTGCCGGTTGCTGTCGCCAAGCAGCGCATAGGCCGCTGCCAGGTCGAGCCAATAGTGTGCCTCATGAGGATTCAGTGCGATGGCGGCTTGGTAGGCCGCCACGGCGGGTTCTGGCTTCCGCTGGACGATGAAGAAATAACGTCCCAGCTGGTAGCGATAGTCGGCATTTCCAGGCTGCAACCGAACGGCACGTTGCAAGCTCGCCAGGTCAGGTGCTTGCGAGAGGCGGGCGGCCAGATATTGCGCAACTGCGAAGCCAACGTAGGCAGAAACCACAAGCAGCAGCAGCGACAGCAGGAGGATTTTTTTCGCTGGGCTGTGGAGCGATATCTGCATACGAGACGGTCCGCGGGTGGCTCGCTATCCCGTGCTGACCCTACGCGCCGCTGGAAGTGGCCTTGGGAGCGGGTTCCTCAACGCCGGTCAACACGTCCTCGTGATAGTAGCGTTGACCATATTTCCCCTGGTATTCGTAATAGTAGTAGTACTCCGGCGAGCGGAGATCCACCGCGTTCAGCAGCACCCCACAAACGCGGGCATTGACCTGCATCAGCAGGTCGCGGGCGCGGCGCAAGGCCTGCTTGGTGGTTTGACCGGACCGAATCACCAGAACCACGGCGTCTGCGCGGGTGGACATGACTACTGCATCAGTCACCGAGAGAGTCGGGGGCGTGTCCACGACGATGTGGTCATACTCTTCGCACAGGGCGGCGAGAACATCCTTCATGTTGGTGGACGCCAGAAGTTCCGCCGGATTTGGCGGCGGAGTGCCCGCGGGTAACACGAACAGCGACGGCAAGAGCGACGAGCGAACCGTAGCTTGTTGAATGCTGGCATTTCCAGTCAGGACGTTGCTCAAGCCGATCTTCGGACCCATGCCCAGGGTCTTGTGAATACTGGGCCGGCGGAGGTCGGCGTCCACCAGTAAAACCCGCGTCCCCTTTTGCGCCAGCACGATGGCGGTGTTGATGCTGGTCGTAGTCTTGCCCTCCTGCGGCAGAGCGCTGGTAATCAGGATGACCTTGGGCGGCGCCCCCAGAGAGGCGAGCAAGAGAGAAGTACGCAAGGCACGGTACGATTCTGCCATCTGCGACTGGGGTCGCGATTGGGTGACTAACTCCACTGCTTCTTTGGAGGAAGCCACCGCCAGCTTCTGCTGCGAGCCGGCCTCCGTGGTCTTGGAGCCAAGAGGAATGATTCCCAGGGACGCCAGCGCGGATATAACTTGCGCCTGCTCGGGCGTGCGCACCGTATTGTCCAGGCCGTCCAGCAAGAAGGCCAAGCCAATGCCGGTGGAAAGGCCGAGCGCCAGGGCGAACGAAAGATTGCGCGGCACATTCGGCTCCGTGGGCCCAGTGGGGACACGCGCCCTGTCCACGGGACGAATGTTGTTGGAGCGCAGGCCGGCGGTGACACCCGCTTCCTTCAACTTCTCCAGCAGGCCTTCGTACAGGGTGCGGTTGGTCTCGACGTCACGCTTCAGCAGGCTGTAGTCGATGGCGCTCTCATTGAGTTGGTTGGCATCCTGTTTCTGCCGCTCCAGGGCGTCGCTCAGCATGTTCTCCCGCTGCAGGGCAGCCAGGTAGTTGCCGCGCACCCCGGATACCACCTTCTTCATTTCGAGCTGGATCTGCGTGTCCACTTCCTTCAACTGGTTGTTGAGTTGGGCGACCTTGGGATACGAGGGGCCAAACTGGGTGCTGAGTTGCGCCACCTGGATCTTCAGATCGGCTTTTTGTTCGCGCAATTTTTCCAGCAGAGAGGAGCCGCTGCTCGCGCCGTTGCCGGCTTCCGCGTCAGCGGCTGCGGCGGCTGCGGCTGTGTCGGCGTCGCCGGACTGCACCATGCGGTACACCGACTCCTTTTCCATGCGGTCCGATTCGGCCGCCGTCAGTTCTTTGTTCAATTCGTCCAGCTTGGAGGTGATGATGTTCTGCTTTTCGTCAATGCCCAGAATTTCGTGTTCCTTCTGATACTTGACCAGCTTCTCCTGCGAGGTCTCGACCTTGATCTGCAGGTCCGCCAACTGTTTCTGCAGCCAGTCGGAAGTCTGCATGGTGGACTCGAAGCGCGTCTTGAAATTCTGCTCGATGTACGTGCTGATCAAGGTGTTGACCACACGCGCCGCCAGGTTCTTGTCCGGGCTGCGGTAGCGGATTTCAATAATGCGGGTGTCGGGCCGCAGCGCCACGTGCAGGTTGGCCTTGAAGGCAGCGAGCAGCTCCGAAGTGCGGGAAGAATCCAACTGGAGCGCGTCCGTGGCCAGTCCCAGCGAGTTTGCGGGAGGCTCCCCACGACCGCCAAACTCAGGCTGCTTATCCAGGCTCAGCTGCTTGATGATCTGCAAGGCCAGGAGATCGCTGCGCAGGATACTTGCCTCGGTATCCAGGTCGGCGGGATCGTAGTAGTAGTCTCCGCCGTTGGGAGAATCCTTGAGATTCATGATCTCGGGATCTGGCTTGTTAATGGCGATGCTGCCCGAGGCTTCGTAGATGGGGGTGCTCCTCAGGGTGGCGATGGCTAAGACCGAGAAGATAAGGGCCACACTGGAAAGGACCACCCACTTGCGCTTGATGAGGATCCGCAGATATTCCCTGAGTACGGAATCCTGCACGAGGAGCGCCGGATAGACATGGGGAGACCGGGTAAATTCGATCGGGTAGGCGGGCTGAACCTCGCGCAAAACCTGGCCGTTGGCTGGAATCAAGGGTCCCGAATCCATCAGCACTCCTCGCAACACCGTGCCGAAGCGAAAAAAATGAAGAGAATCTCATCATTGCCTGCTCCGGCACTCACTGCAGAAATTTTCCTTGCCACGATTTTGGCGGAACGGTTGCGCTCATTCTAGCATCGCGCCGGAAAAGTATTGCCCTTAATTTAGCGGGTTCCAAACTACTAACGGGTTCCCAGAAGTGGCGGCACCATTGCGAAAATCTCCGCCATACTACCGTTCATCTTCTCATCCTGCCCTCAGCCGGGTTCCGGCTGATGCAAAGGTTCGACGACAGAAGCAGGTATGAACCTACTTTTTCTCCATCCCGAAGACGCCTTTCGGACCACTGGCGATTCAGGCTGGTGGGATCTGTGGGGAGCTTATCAAACGCTACATATCGTTTAGTCCGATGCTGGATGAGCGGCCGATAGGGTTGGTAACGGGCGCCAACATCGAGCACCACCCAGTCCCGGCCAGGTATCTGGCGCAACCACTTTTCGAGCAACCGACGGCGACCGCGCAGCACGAGATAGTTTGGGTTGGTCAGAGACGGGTGCAATCTCAAGTCTGCGATCTTGAGGAGCTGCTCCCGGGTTTCGTTTGCCATCAGGAGTCCCCTCGGCAAAATAACACACAACTCTTGTGGTGGCAGTTTACTGCTTGAGCAGTTCGTCGCAGAGCAGATGAGCTTTGAAAGCGAGATTGTGGGCGCGCGGCAAATCTCCGGAATCGGCTGCAGCTTTGGCCTGATCCATATACGTACGTATCTGCTTCACCGTGTCTTGCTGGCCGGAGTTTAGTTGACGAACCGAAATTTTCCTCAGATTGGTCTCGGTGATCTGCAGCAACCGCAAGGTGTTCTGGCGCTGACGGGAGGCTTGCTCCTGGCTGCCGCCGGCAGAAAGCTGCATCTGCGGTTCGGCTGTGCTGCCGTTGCGCACCACAGTCCGGGTCGGACCGCCGCTGGGTTGGGTTGCAGCCTTGGTTTTCTTGCCCTTCTTCTTTGATTTCTTAGCGGGCGTAGGCTTGGATTGAGGCTGGCTGCCAGTTTCGGCTGTTTGCGAGGATTCCGGCTGCTGGGCGGCACTCTGCGCCGGGGCCGACTGAGGGCTGCCGGACTCAGCGGGCTTGGCTTGCTCGGGAGCGGGCGACGACGGTTCCTGCTGCGCGCCCGATGGAGGCTCCGAGGGGGGCGGACTGGAGGGCGGGGTGTCCTGCGGCGCCGGCGCCGCCTGCGCGGTCAACGCCGGTTGGCTGTAGGCACTTGCCGGCGGCGGAGCCAGCAGGGCACACATTCCTAGAATTACGGCCAGAGTCATAACTTCTTCGATGCCGGTTTGAACCTTGCCGCTCCCTCAAGGAGATTCTATTCCTTTTGGCATTCGCACACCGGGCCCCCTCAGGAGTTGGAGGACCCGAGCACCGGAGTCACGCCTTCGCCGTTGGCGCCATTGACCGATCCCCGAATTTCTGCCAGCGGCAACCGCAGGCGGAAAGTGGTTCCCTGGCCTTCCACTGATTCGAAATCCACTGAGCCATAGTGCCACTGCAGAATCTGATAGGTCTGGGCCAGGCCGATCCCACTGCCACCTTTCTTGGTGGTGAAATAGAGCTCGAAGATCTTCTCCTGAATTTCCGGGGCGATACCGCGGCCCTGATCACAGATTTCGGTGGTCACCGTGTCCCCCTCGCGTCGTGCGGAGATGGACAGGGTTCCTCCGTTTTGCATGGCTTGCACTCCGTTGAGCACCACATTGAGAATGGCCTGCTTCATAAAGTCAGTGTCCACCTTGACGGCCAGCGGCTCGGAAGGCATGCGCGAGTCGACGATGACGCCGTGCTGCTCAGCCTCTGGGGCGGCCAGGGTGGCCACATCCTCCAGCATGCGGCGCAGGTCGATTTCCTCCAGGTGAAGGTCGCGCGGGCGGGTGAAGTCCACCAGAATCTGCACCACACGATCCAGGCGGTGAATCTCGTTCCCGATGACATCCATGTGGCGGCGGGTGTCGGGGTCAATCTGCTGCAGCTTGGTCTGAAGCAATTGCAGGTGCAGGACGATGGCATTGATCGGATTCTTCACCTCGTGGGCCACGCCGCGGGTGAGGCGGCTGCTGGCAGACATGCGGCGGGAAGCCTCAATCTCGTCCTCAATCCGCCGCACCGATTCGGCGTCCCGCAGGGTGAGCAGGGCGCCGATCTGTGTGCCGCCTTCCTGGATGAAGTCGAGCGAGATCTGGATCCGCTTTCCGTTGGGGGACTCAATCTCCCGCTGGGCAATGCCCTGACGCAGCCCGAAGGCCTCCAGTACGAGCGCTCCCAGCGCGGAGTCCAGGGTGAAGATCTCCTTCGCGGTGCGGCCCAGAAGATCGCGACGAGGGCGGCCCA
The DNA here is from genome assembly GCA_035542575.1 of Terriglobales bacterium. Classification (GTDB taxonomy): domain Bacteria; phylum Acidobacteriota; class Terriglobia; order Terriglobales; family Acidobacteriaceae; genus JAIQET01. The sequence continues at coordinate 38,167 of DATKLE010000134.1, forward strand.
GGAAGCGCTCCACGGAAGCGCTCACCAGCACCACCCGGGAGTCCCGCGTGAACAGCATCAGGCCATCCTGCAAGTTGGCCATGATCTGGTCCACGTTGTCTTTAAGGGCAGAAAATATCTCCTTGGCGTCACGCATCTGACGGCCGAGGTGGGCAATCTTCAGGCTGACCAGCCCATACTCATCGTGACTGGACTGATGCTCGGATACGATGGCCTCGGCGTCGCCGGCGGTCACGCTGTCCAGGCTGCGGCTGATCTGCTCCAGCGGACCGAGCGCAATCCGCGACATTCCCGCCGCCAGGATCAGGCAAAGCAGGACAGCCAGGCTGGAGAAGATGGTGGCATGCTGCAGCCGCGAGGTCAGTTCATTCCTGAGAAAGATGGTGGAAACCCCCACCCGGATGCTGCCGAAGGGAGCGCCGTTCAACTCCAGGGGCATGCGTACGTCGTAGACCGTCGGCGGGCTATACAGCAGGTGGAGTTGCTCGCGAAACCTCGCGTCCACCACTTTCTGAAAGTCGGGGCGGTCGGGCACGGGCTTGCCCATCAAATCTGGATTGGTGTGCAGAATGGCCTTGCCATTGGCGTCCACGATGGCGGCGTCGTAGATGATCGGCCAGTTGCCTACAACGGATTCCAGCATGGTGTTCAGATCGCGGTCGGTGCCGAGGTAGTAGGCGGTGGCGCGGCGCACCGCCTCGGGATTGCTGGTGTCCACGCGCGTGCTGGTCAAGTCCGGCGCCGCATTGGCCGCGACATAGACCAGTTCGGAAGTCAGGTAAGAGGCGGTGTCCTGGGCGCTCGTCACCCGCTGGCGCAGAATCTGGGAGATGTAAATGTACGAGAACGCCGACACCAGTGCGGCCACCATGAAGGTGATGGCAAGCACGAGTTTGGTTCTTCGGCGCATGTCAGTTGCTAGCCCATGGGCCTCTGGCTAGTAGCTTCTGGCTTGGGTTGGCGCCCGACCGATTCCGTGGCGATGTCCTGACGCATACCGGCAGGACCGGCGCTACTCTTCCTTGCCGGAAGCGGTCTCGGCGGCGGCGCTGCCGTATTCCTTCAGCTTATTATGCAGGGTTTTCAGGCTAATGCCGAGAATTTCAGCGGCGCGGGTCTTGTTATTGCTTGTTGCCTCAAGGGTCTTGAGGATCAGCAGTTTCTCGGCTTCCCCAACCGTTGTGCCCACTCCCAGGCGGACGGCATCGGGCTCTTCAGAAGAGGTGCGCACCGGGGTCTGACCGAAACCCGGCGGCAGATGCTTGGTCTCAATGATGGCGCCGTCACAAACGATGACCGCGCGTTCCAGGTTGTTGCGTAGCTCCCGCACATTGCCGGGCCAGGAATAGTTCTGAAAGAGGTTCAGGACCGCTTCGCTGACCGCTGCCACCTTCCTGCCGTGCTTGGCGCTCATCTCGGCCAGCAACGATTGCACCAGCTCCGGAATATCCTCTTTATGCTCGCGCAGGGGAGGCATGTGGATGTTGAAAACGTTCAGCCGATAATAGAGGTCGTTGCGCAACTCTCCCCGGGCCACCGCTTCCTCCGGTACCTTGTTGGTAGCCGCAAGAACGCGGACATCCACCGTGGTCTCCGTCTTGCTGCCTAAACGGCGCAGTTTGCGGTCTTCCAGAACGCGCAGCAGCTTGGCCTGCGTGCCCACTGGCATCTCGCCGATCTCGTCGAGCAGCAAGGTTCCGCCCTCAGCCAGCTCGAAGCAGCCGGTACGGCGCTCCAGCGCTCCAGTGAACGCGCCCTTCTCGTGGCCGAAGATTTCGCTTTCGATCAGGGTTTCGGGAATGGCCGCGCAGTTGATGGGGACGAAGGGTTTGGGGCGGCGCGGACTGAGTTCATGGATGGTGCGCGCGACCAGTTCCTTGCCGGTTCCGCTGGCGCCCGTAATCAGCACCGAAGCCGTGCTGGGTGCGACCATCTCGATGAGGCGGAAAATCTCCTGCATTTTCTTCGAGGAACCGACCAGGCTCCCCAGCGAGCCGGCGTCGCGCAACTTACGGCGGGTGACTTCGAGTTCGGTTCGCGTACCCAGCAGGGCCGAGGCGTTCTGCAAGATCGTGCGCAGCCGGTTGGTGTCGATGGGCTTGGTAATGTAATCGTAGGCTCCCATGCGCATGGCTTGTACAGCGCTGTCGATGGTACCCTGCGCGGTGACCACAATGACCGCCATAGTCTGGGCAGCAGCGGCAATTCGTTCCAACAGCTCCAAGCCACCCATGCGCGGCATCTTCATGTCGGTCACTACGATGGCGGGGGACCAGCTGGCAACCTTGTCCAGCCCTTCCTCCCCGTCGCAAGCAGTTTCGGCGCGATACCCCCAAGCCGACACCAGCTCTGCCAAACCGGTGCGTTCGTTTTCCTCGTCTTCGACGATGAGTACTTTTTCCTGACTCATGGAGCGGTGGACCTTACAGCCATTATTCAAGCTTCCCGTGTCTCCTCGCAAGCAGGTGCCGGGCGTCTTCGCGGAAGAGTTGCAGCCAGCTGGCCGGGTGCCGAGGACCGGGCGGTATCAATCTGAGACTTCCCAAAAGAGAATAGATGCGCGTGGTAGGAGTTCTGCTAGTTGGCTGGACGGGGACTCTGCGAGTAGTATTGTGTGTTCAAATGGCGTGCATTGAACTCGCTATGCTGTAGAATCGTCGGCTTGCAGCAGAGATATTGATTCTTTTGCTTTCTTTTGTTTTCCATGCTGGCCCCCAGGTCTTGAAACATTGAGCATGGAGAACAGGCTAACCGCACAGTCCCGGAGGATTACATGGCACCTTGTGATGCACGTAGAAGGCGCGTACCGGTCGTTACTCTTCTGCTGTTGATGGCTGCGGTGGTGATTTCGGTGACGCCGGCGTCGGCACAGGAAGAGCCTGTCCCCAAAGTAGACGTTTTCGTGGGCTACCAATGGCTGAATCCAGGCGCGAGTGTACCCGCTCCTTTCTTCCCCCCTACCGCGCCGGTGGCCGTCAAGCTGCCGTCAATTCCCCAAGGCGTAGGCGGGGCGGGCGCCTATAACTTCGATCAGTACTGGGCCGTCGAGGTGGACTACGGAGGCAACTTCAACAAGTTCGGCAACGAAACCACAATATCCGCCGGGCCACGTTTTATGTGGCGAACCGAAGGGCTGAACCTCTTCGCCCATACGTTGGTCGGCTTTAACCGGTTCAAAGCTCCGAACCTGGAGGTAAGCAATGGAATCGGGGCGATACTGGGCGGCGGAATCGACCTTAAGATCTGGCGTCCGCTGAGTTTCCGTCTGATTGAGGCGGATTACGTATTGGCCCGCCATCACTTCCCGCATGCGGTTTCGCCGGCATTCGACGACCTGCGGCGCCCCACATTCAATGGGGCCCGGCTGCGCACTGGCCTGCTGTTTAACTTCGGCTATCCGCCCGCGGTCACGCCATCAGCGAGTTGCTCGGTGCAGCCCAGCGAGGTCATGGTGGGCGAGCCGGTAACGGCAACTGCCACCGGCACCAACTTCAATGCCAAGCACACCCTCACCTACAACTGGAGTAGCACTGGCGGCAAAATAACCGGCAAGGACAACACTGCCAGCATCGACACCAACGGAGTCGCGGGTGGCAGTTATACCGTCACCGCGCGCATCTCCGACCCCAAGGTGAAGAAGGGCGGGGAGGCGAGTTGCACGGCGAACTTCACGGTCAAAGAGCCGCCGAAAAATCCGCCGACCATGAGCTGCTCGGCCGATCCAGCGACCGTGCAAGCGGGTACGGCCTCCACCGTCACCTGCACCTGCAGCAGTCCCGACAACGCTTCGGTGAGCGTGAGTGGCTGGACCGCGAGTGGCGGCAGCATCTCAGGTTCGGGCAATACCGCGACCTTGAATACCACCGGTGCGTCAGCCGGACCGATTACGGTAAGCGCGACTTGCACCGACTCGCGCGGTCTTACCGCCTCGGCGTCCACTCAGGTCACGGTTGAGGTACCACCTCCGCCGGCACCACAGGCCAGCAAGCTGAGCACCTGTGACTTTCCCAACCCGGTGAAGCCGTGGCGCGTGGACAACACCTGCAAGGCGGTGCTGGACGATGTAGCGCAGCGCTTGCAACATGACCCGGATGCCAAGCTGGTAATCGTGGGCAACGCTGATCCGACCGAGAAGCGCAAGAACCTGGCGGCGGAACGCGCCGTGGATTCCAAGGCATATCTGTCGGGTGGCGAGGCCAAGCAGGGAATCGATGCCAGCCGCATCGAAGTCCGAACCAGCAGCGAGGGCGGCAAAACGGCCGAGTACTGGATCGTGCCCGCCGGCGCCAGCTTTACCGAGCCTGGTACCTCGCCCGTGGATGAGAACGTGGTTAAGCCGATTCCCGACCACCCAAAGCCAGTTGCCAAGAAGAAAGCCAAGGCGATGTAGGCGAAGGACTTAGGCGAAACCTCGGGCCGGCCGGGAGCAACACCCGACCGGCCCTTTGTCATCTTCCCTTCGGTAACTTGCTGGACCCGTGCTAGGCTGGCACTCTTGCCTGCGCAGGGTATCTCTGTTCGCAGGGGCAAAACTCACCATGATTTCCGCAACACTACGGTTGCTTTCGCACAAGTGGTTGATAGTGATGGTGGTCGGGCTGTTCTGCGCTACCACGCTGTGGGCTGGTCAGTGGGCGGTCTTGGGGCCGGACGGAGGCGACGTACGCAGCTTGAGCTACGATCCCTCGAATCCCGATCACATTTTCCTGGGCACCAACACCGGAACTGTCTTCTTCTCCAACGATGGCGGGCACAGCTGGTCACGCTTTGCGCACTTGGGGAACGGTGACGATTACGTACTCGATCACATCGCCATTGATCCCCAGAATACAAAACATATGTATGCCTCGGCCTGGAGTCTGGACGACCAGCAGGCAGGCGACCTGTTCCGTTCACGCGATGGCGGCAAGACCTGGCAAGCGCTGCCTGGCATGCACGGCAAATCGATCCGTGCCATGGCCATCGCAGCTTCCGATCACAAGGTGCTGCTAGCCGGCGCTCTCGACGGCGTGTACCGCAGCGATGACAGCGGCGATAACTGGCAGAGAATTTCCCCTGCGAACCACCGTGACATCCGCAACATTGAATCGATCGCAGTTGATCCCAAGAATCCCAACGTGGTGTACGCCGGAACCTGGCATCTGGCGTGGAAAACCGACGATGGCGGGGCCAACTGGCATCGCGTCAACAAGGGCATGATTGACGACTCCGACGTGTTTTCGATCATCGTGGATTCGTCAAATCCCGCAGTGGTGTTCGCCAGCGCCTGCTCAGGTATTTACAAGAGTGAGAGCGCAGGCGAGTTGTTCCACAAGATTCAGGGAATTCCGTTTTCGGCCCGCCGGACGCGAGTGCTGAAACAGGATCCGAGCAACCCGAGGATTGTGTACGCCGGAACCACCGAGGGGCTGTGGAAGACCACCGACATGGGGCAGACCTGGAAGCGGGTGAGCAATCCCGAGGTTGTGGTCAACGATGTGCTTGTGGACCCGCGGAATTCGCAGCGCGTGCTGCTGGCTACCGACCGCAGCGGTGTGATGGCCAGCGATGACGGCGCCCTGAGCTTCGTGGCATCAAACCACGGCTACACCCATCGTTTTGTGTCTGCCATTCTCCCTGACAAGAACGATTCCCACACCATCTTTGCCGGAGTGGTCAACGACAAGGAGCAGGGAGGGGTGTTCGTTTCCCACGACGGCGGCCAGCACTGGAGCCAAAAGAGCGCGGGTCTGGGCGGCCGTGACGTGTTCAGCCTGCAAGAAACCGGCTTTGGCGCACTGATCGCCGGCACCAATCGCGGCGCCTTCATGCTCGATCGCAATGCCAGCGAGTGGCGTCCGATCAACGCCGTTGTCAGCGAGAAGACTTCAACCCGGACCATCATGAAAGGGAAGAAGAAAACTTCCGTTGCCACCAAGACCTACGTACGCTCGGTGTTGAACGCCAGAGTGAACGACATTGAAATTACTCCTAAACACTGGCTCGCGGCTACTACGGATGGATTGTTTCTGAGCTCGAACGACGGCAAGAGCTGGAGCGGCGGCCCGGTGCTGGGGAACAAGGAATTTGTGTCGGCGCAGGCCAACGGACATCTGATGGTGGCGGCGACACGAACCAACGTCCTGGTCTCCCACGACGGAGGGACCAGTTGGAAGCAGGGCCATCTGACCTCGTTTGTCACCAGCCTGCGCAATGTGACCATTACACCGGACGGGCAGATTCTGGTTGCCTCCCGGGAAGGCGCCTTCCGCAGCGCGGATGGAGGAACGAGCTGGGAGCACATGCTCAATGGGCTGCCGGACAAGAACATCAGCTCCATCTCCTACGATGAGGCCGCTAATCGGCTGCTGGCGACCAGCACCGCCACCGGGGTGGTGTTCGAAAGCCGTGATGGCGGGCGGAGTTGGCATCGCGGGCCGGACGCCGGCGTCCCACTGCGCCAGGTCAGCGTCGTGCACGGGCGCTTCCTGGCGGCCACGCAGTTCGATGGCGTGATTGCCCAGCCCGACCACGAAGCCGAGAGCGCCTCGGCGGGCACTGGCTCGTCGGAGTAGCGTAATCCCCAGAGCACGCGGAGAGTTTCGCAGCTCGCTGCGCCTCTCCGGTGAGAAACCCCGGAGGAGCGGCCAAATGGCTGCTCCTCCGTTTTGCGTTTGGGGCGGCCCGCTAGGCGGCGCGGGGCTTGGACTCGCCCACCACAGCGCTGCGGTGTGATCCAGCAAAGACAGGACCGAGGAGAATGACGAGCAGCAGGGCTAGACTCGCCCAGGCAAACCAGTCTCCGCAGCGGGCATAGAGAGTACGATCGTGACGCACCGGAACGGCGGCAACCAGCGTCACAAAGGGTCCGGAGCCGGTGTTCCGCTCCGCCAGAATCCGTCCCCGATCATCGCTGACTGTCAGCAGACCCTGTTTGGCAGCCCGCGCAATGCTGAAGCCACTCTCCACACCGCGCATCACCGCCATGCGGTCGTGCAGCCAGCCGTCGTCCACGAAATCCCAGGCGGGTACCAGCAGCAAGCCCACGCCATCGGAGCTGTACTGACGGCTGAGCTTCGGAAAGTCCATGTCTTTGCAGATGGCCAGACCCCAGACGCCCGATTGCATCTCCCAAGACGCGCGCTTGGTCCCGGGCTGGAAGCTCGCTTCGAACGCCGGCAGCATGTGATGCTTGTCGTAGAGCAGGGGCGCCAGATCAGTGCCGAAATAGAGCCGGGCTTCGTTCAGCTTGGCGGTGGAAGTCCTGCGGATGAGGCCCACAACGATCCGAGTCTTGCTTTGCCGAGCCACGGTCTCGAAAAGGCTGTCCGTTTCTGCCATCGCGGGGTCCAGAACAACTGCGATCTTCTCAGGTAGCACCACAACTTCCGCGCCACGGGCGGCCAGGATCTTCACCTGCTCAAGATAGTCACGCAACAGCCTGTCCGGCTCTCCCGGAATGACGTTACCCGGCAGGTCCGAAGCGGCGAGCCCGACCACCACTGAGCGCGCGGGCGGAGTCGCGCCGAGCCGCCACCAGCCGAATCCACCGATGGCCACAAATAAGATGCCCACCGCCGTGGCAATTGCTCGCTTTTGCGCCCAACTTGAGGCGCCAACCAGCACTGTCGCAATCGCACCTGGGAGCAGGAACAGGCAGAAGCTGATACCCCATACACCCGTCAGGGAAGCCAGTTGCAGCAGCGGCAGGGAATTCATCTGGGTGTAGGCGAGATTTCCGAACGTGCTGTGCGGCGAACTCACAGCACTGATGTACTCATATGCGACCCATACGCTGGGAAAGACGAACACAGCGCTCCAGGGCCGGCCCCGGCGCACGCAGGCTCTCCACCCCAGAACCGAAAGTCCGAAGACGCAGGAAGGAACCAGAATGATGAGTGCCGCGATAAGGAAGGAAAGCAGCCTCGCGCCGCTGGGGGGAGAACTCTGCGGAGGACCCAGAACCGAAACAAAGTACCGCACCATATTTAGGCCCCCGGCGAACCACGCCACAGTGGCTATCCCAAACGCGGCTTTTGCGGACACGCGCGGGACCACAAGCAATATCGGCAATGATGCCACCCAGGTCAGCCACCATTCGGGACGGAGACCGGTACCGAAAAAAAGCAACCCGGAGGACAACAAGAGTGCGCCCACTGCTAAGAGGGCTGTGCTGGCTCGGTTAGCGTTTGAGGCCATGGAGAAGTCTCCTGAGGGAACGCCGGCAAAGCTGGCGAAATTGCTCTTCTGAGAGGGCGAAGCGCCCAGCGCGATACAGCGCTATGTATCCGTGAATCAGGGCCCACAACTCCAGAGCCACCTCCCAAACATCATCTTTCCGGATCTCCCCTGCTCGCATCGCGCCCGCCACGGTATCGGCTACCCGATTCATGGTAGGGGAGCGCCGAGCACGGAAGTCGTCGGGAAAGCGGCGAGCGCCCGTGCGGGACTGCGAGAAGACGTAGTCAAAGACCCTGGGCCGGGCGAACGCGTAGTTGAGGTAGTAGTCCATCACCTGCAGCAGGCGGGACTCGGTGGGTCCGCGGGGCCGGCGGATATCGATGTACTGGGCCAGTGTTTCGAATTCGCGGTCGGTGATGGTCTTTAACAAGGCTTGACGGTTGGGGAAATGGTGGTAGATGGCCATGGGAGTAATCCCAACGGCTTTGGCCACTCGGCGCATGCTGACCGCCTCCGGCCCTTCATGCTCCAGGATGCGCAGGGCAGCGGCGGCGATGCGCGCAGCAGTGTTCTGTTGCGCCACCTATACACCGTATACTATACGCCGTATATAGCTGCAAGCAAGAATTAGCAGCCAGGCATCCCACTCAGCGGGCAGGGGCGTCCCCACAGGCCGCGACGAAAAGCCGGGAATGCAACTCAGTATGTGAAGATCGTCAGGGCAAAACGGGCGAGAACTGCCTGCAAAAAGTACATGGCGGCCACGGCTAACCATCCCTAAGTCATTGATTCCTTTGAGCGAAGCGATGGCATTCCCCGTGCGGCGTGGACAGGATGGGGAGGGGGATGTTCCTTATATGAGGCGCTGCTATACCACGAGTCTTGCAGTTCTGCTGCTGATATTAGCCCTGGCCGTGGGTTGCTCGCGGCAACCGGGGGTGCAGGCAGACGAGACCGCGAACACCGACCAGCAATTGCCATTTGACCGGCCCGCCGACAAGAATGGCATTTCCCCGACCGGGTCGCTGACCCCGGCGGCGATTCCTGCCGGAACGCCGCTTACTATCCGCCTGCAATCTTCTTTGTCCAGCGCGGCATCGCAGTCCGGCGATTCCTTCGACGCGGTGCTCGATGAGCCCATCGTGATCGATGGCCAGACGGTAGCCCCACGTGGGGCAGCCGTCACCGGGCGTGTTGTGGCGGCGAAAGCGTCCGGGCGGTTGCAGGATCCCGGCTATCTGCGGCTGACGTTGACGTCAATCGAGGTGAACGGCAAAGCTCTGCCCCTGCAGACCTCCAGCATCTTCGCCAAAGGCGGTTCGCACGAGAAGCGCAACCTGGCCATGATCGGCGGCGGCGCCGGCGCTGGCGCGCTCATCGGCGGAATCGCCGGCGGCGGGAAAGGCGCCCTGATCGGCAGCGCCATCGGTGCCGCAGGCGGTACCGGAACCGCCTATGCCACCGGCAAGAAGGATGCGGGATTCTCTGCCGAACGGCGGCTGACCTTCCGCCTCACCCAGCCTGTGCCGGTGCGCGGCTGAGTTCGATTTCCTTTCTTCTTACTCCAACGGGCGCAATCCCTGGCGCCCTTTTTGTCCCCTTTTTGCCCTTTCGGCCGGTGCAAATTCCGGTCTACCGTCACAAATCCCTGTGATGGGCGCACTTAGCACCACCCTGCAAGCGGCCTAAACTTCCCAAATAGGGAGCGTGCCCGAGGGCGGAAGCATAGGCCAAGGTTCCCGATTCGGGAGCCAAAGTTACTTTCGAGCGCTCTCCTGTTGGTCGTTTCTCCACCGTGCAGCTAGCGAATGACCCGCCGGCTTCCCCCGCTTGGCGGCTCGCAAAGCGATGGGAAAGAGGCTCCATCGAGCACGATTTTATGAGTGCGATCGCGCAGTTCAAAATCAAAGGCGACGTGACGGTGGATCCACTGCTGGTGCAGGCCGCAGTGGGAGCATGTCCAGAGAGTCTGGCGATCGTGGAGAGCGGACGGGTGCTCTACGCCAACCGCGCCTTTGCCCGGACGTTCGGTTATCAACACGGCTCAGAGGTTGTGGGCAGAGCGCTTGCCGACTTTGTGCCCGAGGGCCGCGCGTGCACCCAGCTTTCCTCTCAGGGCAGAGGGAGAGAAACAGAAAAAGAATGCGGTTATCCCGCGTGCGAATTCACCAGCAGGTGGAGGGACGGAACCCCCATCCGGGTGGAAAGTTCGTGCGCGAGTTTTCGCGTCGGAGACCGCACCCTGCTCATCATTAGCGCACGCGATATCACGCAAGGGGAACGCCGCCGCGTAGTGCGCGAGAGCGACAAGCGGTTCCGGGCGATGTTCGATGCAGCCGCCATCGGCATTGTGCAATGCACCACCGACGGCCTGGTAGTCGAGAGCAATCCAGCCGTGGAGCGCATGCTTGGCTATAGCCACGCCGAATTGCGGGGCATGCATTTCCGTGAATTCACCCACCCCGACGATATCGCCCTTGATCTTGGACTCTTCCAGGAGATGGTGGCAGGCAAGCGGGACTCCTACCAGATCGAGGTGCGCTATATCCGCAAGGACCGCAGCAGCGGCTGGGTCCGGCTGACCGTATCACTGGTGCGTGGGCCGGACGGGAATCCCGAGTTCACCATCGGCATGGTGGAGGACATCACCGAGCGCAAGCAGGCGGAGCAACAACTGCGCGAAGCCCAGAAGATGGAGGCCATCGGGCGCCTGGTGGGCGGGGTCGCTCATGACTTCAATAACCTGCTCACCGGCATCATGCTGTACTGCGATCTGCTGCTGTCCGGTTTGGAGCGCAGCAGCCGCCTGCGCCACCACGTCGACGAAATCCGTATAGCGGGGGAGCAGGGAGGCGCTCTCATCCAGCAACTGCTGGCGGTCGCCCGGCAGCAGGTGGTCAAACCTCGCGTACTGTCGTTGAACGAAGTAGTCGCCGAGATGCGCAATCTGCTGTCCCGCCTGATTGGCGAGAACATTGAACTGGTGAGCGAACTCGCGCCCGACTTGTGGTGCGTGAGGATGGATCCGGCGCAGGCCCAGCAGATCATCCTCAATCTGGTGTTGAACGCGCGCGACGCCATGCCCGAAGGCGGCAGGGTCACCCTCAAGACGCGGAATTGTCCGGAACCCCAGGAGGGGGAGAGCGAGGGCCCGGCCACTCCCTGTATTGAGCTGAGGGTCACCGACACCGGCTGCGGCATGGACGCCGAGACTATGTCCCACCTCTTTGAGCCCTTTTTCACCACCAAGCAAACCGGGCGGGGCAATGGTTTGGGACTGGCCACCGTGCATGGCATCGTGACCCGCGACGGCGGCACCATCGAGGTCAGGAGTGCAGTGGGAAAGGGAACGCGCGTCATCATTCGCCTTCCGCGCGTGCAGGAGGAGTTCGAGCCGGCACCCCGCATATCCCTGGGCACGCCTGCTCTCGAGGGACACGAGACGGTCCTGCTGGTGGAAGACGACTCGGCGGTCCGCCGCTCCGCCCACCGCGTGTTAAGCCAATGCGGCTACAACGTGCTGCAGGCATCAAATGGCGCCGAAGCGCTGAAGCTTTGCCGCGACCGCTCCGTCCATATCGATGTTCTGGTCGTGGATATCGTCATGCCGGGCATGAGCGGACGGGAAGTGGCCCGGCGGCTGCGGCAGACGCGGCCCAGCCTGCCTACGCTGTACATATCCGGCTACAACCAGACCGAGGCAATCCCCGAATCAAAGACGATGGTGCTGTTCCGCAAGCCGTTCACCGGCAGCGCCCTGGCGCAAAAGCTAAGGGAAGTGTTGGACCAATCCGGCCCACCGATGGAAACGAAAAACACAGCCAAAGCAAACCGAGAGGGATGAATCATGACCACTCTACAAGTCACCCTGCCGCCCCCGCCTCAAATCGAAGGAGCGAACTTTCTTAACCTCCTGGTGGTGGATGATGAGCGGGCCATTCGCGAAGCCTGCCGGGAAGTCGCCCAATCGCTGGGCTTCAATACCTTTGTGGCCGACTCCGCTGAGCACGGCTACCGGCTGCTGGATGCGCATGGGATTGATGTGGTGTTGCTCGACCTGAAGTTGCCGGGTGCGGGAGGCTTGGAAGCCTTGCATCAGATCAAGGAGCACCGGCCCGACGCCGTGGTGATCGTAGTGACCGGCTACGCTACGGTGCAGTCGGCGGTTCAGGCCATGAAAAATGGCGCTTACGACTATGTCACCAAGCCCTTCGGCATGGATGAACTGAAACTGTTGCTGGAGCGGGTCGCGACCCACTTGAAGCTGAAGACCGAGAACCGCATGCTGCGCGAGAAGATCAAGTCCAAGCAAGGCTTTGGCAGCATTGTGGGCCGGGCGCCGGAGATGGAAAAACTGTACCGCATCATCGCCAAGGCAGCGCACAGCAGCCATCCCGTGCTCATCCTCGGCGAAAGTGGCACGGGCAAGGAGATGGTGGCGCGCTCCATCCACTTCTCCGGGCCGTTCCGCGACAAGCCCTTCATTCCGGTGGATTGCGGCTCTCTGGTCCCCACCCTGATCGAAAGCGAACTCTTCGGTTACGTAAGAGGAGCATTTACGGGCGCCAACCAGTCGAAAGAGGGACTGCTGGCGATCGCCGATGGCGGCACGGTATTTCTCGACGAGGTGGGCGAGCTGCCGGTCGATCTGCAGGCCAAGCTCTTGCGCGCGATTCAGGAGAAAGAAATCCGCCCGGTCGGCAGTACCAAGCGCGTGTCCATTAACGTGAGAATCCTGGCCGCGACCAATCGCGACCTGGAACAGGCGGTGGCCCAAGGCACGTTCCGGCGAGACCTCTATTTCCGGCTGAACGTGCTCAGCCTGCGGATTCCGCCCCTGCGTGAGCGGCGGCAGGACATTCCCCTGCTGGCGGCACACTTCCTGGAACGGTTATCGCGGACCTCGGGTCAGGAGCGGGTCCTGAGCGATGACGCGCTGAAGGCGATGCTCGCCTACGATTGGCCGGGCAATGTGCGCGAGCTGGAAAACTGTCTGGAGCGGGCCTGTGCATTCAGCACCGGCCCCATCGTGCACGTGAACGACCTGCCCACTTCCATCCACAGTGCCCCGAATGGAATGCCGTCCGGTGGGGATATCTCCGCCCGCATCATTCCTATGGCGGAATTGGAAAAGCAGACCATTCTGAGTGCCATTGCTCAACTGAACGGGGACAAGTTGCTGGCCGCCCGGCTGCTGGGCATCGGCAAGACCACGTTGTATCGAAAATTGAAGGAATACAGTTCCCAGGAATAAATGCAAACCTGGGCCCGGCTTCCCGCAATGGGAAGCGAGGTCGGCGTAAAAAAGCATAAGTAGTGCGTTTTCAGTTGCAGGTTTGTGGCTGGAGACGTGCAATTAAAGTTGTCATGATTCTACTTATCACGCCTTCTGCCAGAGCTCAGGAGTGTGCCGACGCGCTGCAGCAAGCCACCGATGAAAGCGCCCAGGTGGCAGCCACGTTGCAGCAGGCCGCGACGCAATTACGCGCCCAGGAATACTCAGCTGTGGTTGTAGACCAGTCGTTGCTGGACGCCGAGCCGGACGCAAGCGAGACGGTTCTGCAGCATATCGGGATGGCAATGCCCGTCCACGTGAACTTCGCCATCAGCGGAATTGAGCGGGTGGTGCGGGAGCTGCGCGCTGCGCTGGGTCGCCGTAAGCGGGAAGTTCTGGTGGCGCGGCAAGGGGCGGAGCAGGCGCTGCGCAGCGAATTGAGAGGGACGGTGACCGCGCTGCTGCTTTCTTGCGAACTGGCCTTGCAAGTCCCGAACCTGCCCGACGCCGCGGAAGCCAAGATCCGCGCGGCGTATGACTTGGCGCGGGAGATTCGTGCCAAGATCGGGCTGGTGGACGAAGACACAACCGCGAGAGATATCGAGGCGCTGGCCTCCTGCCGTTGACGCGCAGAGCGCGCCTGAAGTGCCTGGGCTGCAGACTTCATGCCACCCTGAGCTGGTGCTTTAGCCTTGCTGCGTGGCTCCCCATTCCACCCGAACAGGCTTCTTGCAGGTCAGCTTGAATCAAGACCAGAACGTGCGGTCCAGCGTGCGGTACTGAATTGCTTCGGCAATGTGTTTGGGCTCGATGGCGGTGGCTCCTTCCAGGTCGGCGATGGTGCGGGCAACTTTCAAGATGCGGTCGTGTGCGCGGGCAGTGAGGCCCTGCTGGGTCATGGCGCGCTCCAGCAGGCGTTCGCAGTCGGCGGAGAGTTCGCAGAAGGCACGGATGTGGCGCGGGGCCATCTGGGCGTTACAGTAGAGCTTCTCGCGCCGGCACGCTAAGAATCTCTTCAATTGCGCCTCACGGGCGCGCATCACCCGGGCACGGATCCCCGCTGACCCTTCCGGTTCAGAGCCCGAGCGCATCTCTTTGTAGTTCACCGCAGGCACGTCAATGTGAATGTCAATCCGGTCGAGCAGCGGGCCGGAGATCTTCGACATGTAGCGCTGAATCATGGGCTGCGTGCAGTGGCACTCGCGGGAGCGGTCGTTAAAGTAGCCGCAGGGCTGCGGGTACTTTCATTGCTGAAAGACAACTCGTTTATTTGCCGATAGTTGCGGTATGACTGACGGCGTAACCGTGAAGCAAAGAACGGTTATAACGGACCGGTTCATTCCGCTCGGCTCGACTGCCAACCTTTCGGCAAGGTTGCCGATATCTCGTCGTGTTGGCCTCGAATCCACGCCAACCACGGCAAATCCGCCCCTTCTTTTGTATGACATGGCATGAGTCTTGTGTGGAACCCTGCTTGCGGGCGGTGCACAGAGAGGTTTGTCTTGGAAACGGATATCACGTTGGTAATTCGCTGCCCCTATTGCACTGTGGGACTTGAGTTCCGTCCAATGATCGCCTACAAAGATGGTCGGTTCGTCTGCCGTGACTGCGCCCACACTGTCCGCCCCGGCGTGCCGAAGTACAGATGCACATGCCGCCAATGCTTGAGGCTCCTTACCGATCTGCCATAATGCCTGCGCGGTCGCTACCGACTGTCGCGGCGGAGGCAGCTTGTCGAGGAGTATTTCGAGACTTCGCCGTGGGATGAAGATTGGAGTCCTCGGTACAACATCGCCCCGACGCCAGTCAACCCGTACGTTCCCATTTGGCTATTCCGCGCACGCCACAAAGAAAAGCCGCCCGATGTCTGGGCGGCTTGGCTGGACACGCACGTCGCTCATTGCCTGAATGACTAGATCAAGACCTACCAACTTTTGGCCTTGTTCCTGCCGAGTCGGTCTGCTCGCGAACTTGGTCTAGCGAAAGGTGATTTCGCAGGCGAACGCGGCATCGCATTCAAGCTTCTTGAAATGCGCTGCTGGCAAGAGGATTCGCAGGCATTACTGGGTATTAGAAGCGCAGTATGGACACTCCCATCGGGAAGCACACCTTGAGCGACAATCTCTCCTCGGTCGTCGATGTAGCTTGCCACGTACAGGTAAAGGTCGGAGGGATTCTCGACCAAAGCGTTCAGGTCGTACATCGTGCCGTTTTGCCAAAGAAAAGCACGTCCTGAGGTCTGACACGAAATTGGGTCTGAATATCCCACAATCTGCCTGAAATCATTTATGGCGAACGCCTCGGCGCACGCATCGTCACCGAACGTTCCGAGATCGGTTGCTTTGCCAAAACTCCACAGCGAGGCGTGATACAACTGTTCACCGGAGACCGTGGATGATCCGATCACGTCTCCAAGATCGTTGATCCACAAGCCAAAAGAATTTTGTCCACTGCTCGTCGGCAGCAGATCGATCATCTTCCCGAAGCTCCAAAGGAAACCGTGGTTCGTCATATCGCCATAGACATTGGACACGCCGACTACCTGTCCCCAATCATTCATCCACACTGTGAAGCCGATGGTTCCTCCCAATGATCCCAAGTCGATCATCTTGCCGTTTGTCCAAAGGAATGGATCGATTGTAGGAATTCCGGTGGTGTCGTTCGGGGTGTCGCTGGTGTATGACTCGCCCGCGATCTGTCCAAAACGGTTGATGGCATACGCAAATGCGTCCGGCCCACCGAGTGTGCCTAAATCCCGTTTATGGCCGTTTTGCCAGACAAACGCCCGTAGTTGGGTAGTACCGGGATAAGCGATGTAGCCGAACCCGCCGTAGAATTTCGCCGACCACGGGTCATCAATGTTATTAAGGGCTCCCCCAATGACTTGGCCGAGATCGTTGAGAGCCATCGCGGCACTCTGGGTTCCACCAAAGGTGCCGATGTCAGTGATCTTGCCGTTCTTCCATACGACAGCATGGGCAATCGGATAACCAGTGCTGGGGTCTACCAGACCATTTTCGGCGTAGCCTGAGACCCATCCGAAGTTATTAGTCGCGGATGCGAAACTGCCGTTCTCGCTGTTGTTGCCCAGAGCGCCGAGGTCTTTAAGGATGCCTTTGTTCCACTGATAGGCGTGCATTACATTGCAGTCGGCAAAGAAGACGGAGCCTAAACAATAGGGATCGAAGGGATCATGGGCGGGCGTTTCCGCTCCTCCAATAGCTCCTCGAAGCGACAGGCTTGGTGCGAAATAAGAGGTGGAGCTACTAGCACCACCGAGGGTGCCAAAGTCATACATCATGTACTGGTGGACTGTGTTCGATTGCGGGTCTGCCCGCATTTGAGCCCATCCGGTCAGAGACAAAGACGTAAAGAGAATTAACAGCAGAATGCTGACACGTTTCATGCTTACCTCCATGAAAGAACGCTCGGATTGAACTGCGCGATTTGAAGAGATTGGTGAATGCTCTCGCCTGAGGGGGTGTTGCATCCCGTGATGGAGGTGCTCTTCGGGGAGGCGAGATTATTACCGCACAATCCTCTGCTTAGGGTTACACAGTGTCAGTGATGCTGGTCACATCTTGTCGAGTAGGCCCAAAATGGGAACATCAAGCTGCAAAGTTTTGCACTGTCCTGCGGGATTCAGCCCGTCAGCATCCGCGTAGGTCGCCTGTCGCCGTCTGCGTTGGCGCTGCTGGCGAGCCTCCTCCAGCTTGCGATCACGCTGGGTGTGTATCTCCGCCTGTTGCCCCGTGAGCATGTCCGCTGGCGTCACGTAGCCAATGGCGCTGTGCAGGCGGACATGGTTATAGCGATCCACATACTGTTGGATCAGGCGTTTTGCGTCTTCCAGTGACAGCGGCGTCCCCGGTCGGATGCATTCGCTTTTCAGCGACTTGTGCCTTCGATTTGCAGCAGAGATGTCGCTCGGGCTGAGTGGCCTTATATCCGGCGCTTCGAACATTTCCTGAAGCTGCTCGATGTCGTCAATTATGCGTTCAATGTCCATGCGTCCCAATCATCTAGGAGAAAGCGCGACCGGGTCAAACCGATACGGCATCGGTCGTCAGCAATTGCCTCAGGAATTCTCGCTACTGACGGACGCGGAACAACAGTAAACTCTGGTCATCCTGTTGCACACCGTATCGATTCACTTCTGCCATGGTCAATCCCCAAATTTGCGACAGGGGTTGGCTGGCGTGCTGACTCAGCAGTCGCTCCACTCGTGCCAGACCAAACTCCTCGTCTCGCTCGTTGACCACTTCCGTGACGCCATCGGTGAGCAGTAGAAACATGTCACCCGGCGAATAGCTGACGCGCTGGCTCGCATAACGCCCACCGGGTATCAGACCCAACGGAAACTGCTCCATCGAGAGCCGAGCCGTGTCGCCGCTGCAATGCCGATAGTGCAAAATGGGCAAATGCCCTGCTAAGGCATACTCGGCTTGGGCGGAACCGTCGAAGTACAGCAAGGCGATGGTGGCGTACATGTCCGGTTCCTTGACCGAAGGCAGCACCTTGTCCACACTTTCGAGCAAAGCTACGGGTTGTTGGTGGAACTGGAGAGAGACCCGCAGCGCGGCTTTTAACATCCCCATGAGTTGACCAGCGGGAAGACCATGACCTGAAATGTCGGCAACATAGGCGAGCAGACTTCCATCGCTCTCGATGACATCGATCAAATCGCCGCCCATTTCGGTGCTGGGGATGGACTTGCCATAGACCTCGAAGCGCGTGCTCTCGAAAGAAAGGGTCGGCACCAGAGTAGCCTGAATGCCGTGGGCGAGGGAAAGTTCAGTCTGCATCCGCACAGCGGCCTGACCTTCGGTCGTGACGAAGGACATCAGCAGCCGAGAGCCCAAAGCTACGCCCCACCAGACGCCGATGGCGTCAACTACGATGCGCATCCTCAGTGCGTGCGGGATGGGCGATGGCGCCCAAACAAGCGAGGTCGGGTAGCTCAGCCAGCCCAGCCCGTACCAGCCAAGACCTGACAGCCCCCCAGCGACCCAGATGAGTAGGACGATAGAGAGCAACAAGATCGGAACTCTCTTTATTCTGCTCACGAGTACGCCCACCGCCGCCGTGCCCAGTACGAAAGGCCAGAAGAAACCCCACCCTAGACGAGGCAAGGGAAGTTGCAGCAGATCGAAAGCGAAACCGACCACCGAAGCGGAGACGAAAACCCCAGCGAGAAGGGTTTTCATGCGTCGAATCGGTAGGGAACGCCAATACGGACTAGACGCGGTAGGATAGGTAAAGCTCAGAATGCCCGACCATCGCTGAGTTTTCTTTTTCATGAACCCGCTCGCTCCATAACCCGAGCCTACCTCAGCCTTTCCGAATCGAGACTACTTTTCCACAGAGATGGCCTCTGAACCAGAGCAACGCTGGGCGATTTCGAACCCGGTCGGCTAAAATGTCGTTGAGGTTCCCATGATGACTACCCCAGCCAACGCCATCAAGGATGAAATCCGCGAGTTAATTCACGTTCAGATCGAGAGATTCGGAAAGCCTAGCAGTTTAACTTCTTCCGAAATAGATGAGTGCCAGACCCGTGCTGAGAGAATAAAAATGCTCGGTCAGGAACTCGACCGAATTGGCCGAATGGCTATTTTGGAAGAACGGTTCAGCAGGGCGTCTTAGAAACTGATTACCTCCAGTGGTTTCCCCCTAACAGGCGGTCGCCCGCGCTGGTGCCTACTGTGCCATCGGGCGGACGCGAGCGACCAGTTCCCGCAGGAACTTGTCCGGCACGCTCCAGACGGCGAAATGCCCGACTCCCTCGAAAGCCACATACTCTTTGTGCGGAGCATCGATCTGGTCGAAATACGCCTTGGCAAGAGAAGCCGCCGTCACTTCGTCTTCCGTTCCTTGGAAGAAGAAAATCGGAACTTTGAAATCTGTCCCCAGTGAAGCCAAATCCGTGTTGAGCATCTCTTGATAGAGCCGCCACGTGGGAATTTGAAAAAATCCCCGGTTGCGCTCGTATATGTCACGGAGCGAGAAATTGGGTGTGCCAAACATCGTCCTGCCAAGAAGTGACGATTGGGCAGTGCGGTCAGCTTCTCCTTCATAGTGTCCTAGCCATTTGAAGTACGTAAAAACCTTTTCTGCACTGTCATAGGGAGGCGTGCCAATGCTGTCTAGTTCGCTGACCGCTTTTGCATCGCCTACTGCTCGTGCTTTTCCGAGCGTATAGGAATAGCCTATCGCCATGCTCTTTTGTAGGTTGGCGACTTGTCCTGTGCCGACGTAGGCGTAGAACAGGTCAGGGCGCTGTTTGACCATGTGGATTCCGAGGATGGAGCCCCAAGAGTGCCCCAACAGGATGATCTTGTTCTTATGCAGGTGGTTCCGAAGGAATTCCGTCACTTCGATTCCGTCCTGCGTCATGCGATCTACCGACATGGTCTCTGCCACTGAATCGCCAGTCGCCTCCAGCGTCTTGCCTGCGCCACGCTGATCCCACTGCACTACGGTGAACTCTTTCTCCCACGGCAGAAACAGCGTAATCAGTGGTGTCCATGTTGCCCCCGGCCCGCCATGAACACAGAGCAGAACGGGATTATTGCGGTCTTGCCCCCGAATTTGAATCCACTGGTCAATCCCGCCGATCCTGACGTACGTCTCCTCGTCGATTCCGTTTGGCGAGCGGATGGCAATTGCTTTCGCGTTCGCGTGCTGAAGATAAGCCCGATAGCCGAGAACAGTGCATAGCGCGAGAATGAGGAGCCCCACCGCGCTCAGCAGGATTATTCTCGCCGCCTTCCACACTTTACTCATCCAACGCCTCTTTCCTGATTGCAAGTCTTGCCCGCAGCCAGTATGCGACCACCACCAACTCGCCAGCGATGAACAGCAGGCCAAAGACGAATTTGTTGTGCGCGGCTAACCAGTTCGGCAGGTAAATGTCGAGATTGGGAATCCGATCAACGGTAAATCGGGACGCCAAATCGGTCAGTGGGCTTTTGCCTCCATTGATAGCCAGCACCGCACACTCCAACAGAACCACAATGGAGATGATCGTAGCCCAGCGGAATCGACTGAGCACCGCCAAGACGGGCAACGCAAGAAGGCACCCTGCCAAGAATGCCCAAATCACCGTGTGCAACAACTTGATGGCAGTCAACATTGAGACGCTTTCTTGGCTTTCCGTGGCCTTCCGGCTCCGAGAATCTCGCGTTCCGCTTGGAGCCAATCGTCTAAGGCGAAACCCTCAATCCTGCCGCGCTGCTCATACAACTCGTACGCACGTCGGCGTATGCTTTCCTCGATGTCGTTCGGTTGGGCGGGCTTTGGTGAGCGAGGTTTCCGAGATTTCGACTTGGTTGTCATGGAGTCCTCTTCATGACGCTCGTCCTCATCTTCGAATGACAGCCACAGAGCTTTCTGTGCTCTGGGTCACAGCATCCCTGTTTCTCCTGACCGCAGTATTAACAAGCGCGGAGGCAAAGCCAGATGAGGAACGCAGCTGCATTATTGCTGATCTTCAGCCTAAACATGTGGGCACAGCAACCGGAAGCAAGGTCGCTTTCTGACGCCGAACCGGGAGCGCAGGTAAGGCAGGAATTTCTCAGAGCGTACAACGCGAAGGACGTGGACGCAGTTGTGGCACTGTACGCCGAAGACGCCACGCTGGTAAGTGATGGCGGTACATTCAAAGGACGGGATGAGATTCGGAAGTGGGTCAAGGCGGGAGTGGATCAAGGGAGCAAGCTGGAAGCAATCGAGCCAAGCGTTGAAAAGAGTTCGGGCACACTCGCCTATGGGACAGGGCGAACGAGAAGGCGTGTTGGCTCCGTGATTCACGTTGGACAGTACCTAATTGTGATGGAGAAGGTTGGCGGGGAGTGGAAGATTGTGCAGCACTTTTCCCTGAATGCCGGAGAAACTCCAGCCGTGAATACCGCGCCATCGGTAACGCCGACGCTGCCAGACCAACTGTCTGTCGAGAAGTGGTTCGTCGGCGAGTGGATATGCGAGGGAGAGCAGCACGCTTCCCCGAAGGCCGTCGCAGTGCAGTTCACCGACAAGTTCACCTTCAAGATGGCGCTTGATGGCTCTTGGCTCACATA
>DATKLE010000135.1:0-8155 GCA_035542575.1 Terriglobales bacterium
GAAGGTCAACTGCGTGCTCATGCGCGGATTCAATGAAGACCAGATCATTCCCTTCGGCATGTTCGCGCGGGAGGAGGGCGTGATTGTGCGCTTCATCGAGTTCATGCCGCTCGAGGAGGACCGGGTCTGGGCGCCGAGCACGGTGGTGACACTCGACGAAATCCTGCGGCGTATGGCGGAGTACCGGCCCCTGGTGGAGATTCCGCATGAGCGCAGCGAGACGGCGCGACGCTATCGCTTCGATGACGGCATCGGCGAAATCGGCATTATTGCCCCGGTTTCGCATCCCTTCTGCGGGCATTGCAGCCGTATCCGCATCACCTCCGACGGCAAAATCCGCACCTGCTTGTTTTCTGTCTGGGATCACGACCTGCACGAGTTGATGCGTCGCGGGGCATCAGACGGGGAACTGGAAGACTTCATCCGCAGAGTGGTGCAGAGGAAGGAAGAACGCCACCATATCGGAGAACCGGATTTTGTGCCGGCCTCCAGGACCATGGTTCACATCGGGGGTTAGGTTCCTTGCAGTAATCTTGCGCGGAATCCTCAGGGGCTAAAGCCCAAATCTCTTGTCGTTGCGAACGGCACGGCTAAAGCCGCGCCCCTCCCGACAAAGCCACCTCTGAAACCAGTTCACACGCTAGAAGGTCTTCTCGTCCGCGCTGGGGCCGTAAATGGAGGGCACCGGGGCGCCATTGAGCCGCAGGTAGACGGTCAATTGGCCCCAGTGATGTGCCAGGTGATTGAATACCGCGTCGCGCAACACGATATGCCTTGGATCCTCGCTCACTACCTGGCCTGCAACCAGCAGCCGCCAGGGTTTCATAAGGTGATCGTCCGTGGTGTTTGCCAGGGCCTCGCGCGCCCGGGCGACGTTTTCGTCGAGCGCTTGCACCAATTCGCTGCTGGTACGCAGCGGAGGAAGTTTTTCAGCTGTGGTTAATTCCAGTTCATCGCGCTGGATGGCATTGACGCACCACGAGGGCAGCCTCGCAACCAGCTCCGCCAGATACCCCAGGGTCATGGATTTTTCGTGCGGCTTCCAGTCGTAGCGCCCTTCCGGAACGCGCTGCAGGACGCGGCGGGTAGTGGCGGCTTCTCTTTCCAACTCGGCCAGGAACAGCTCGGTCATCTTCATGAGTCCTCCTGCCGGGGCAAACCTCCCCGATGCTCAAGGCAGACTAAATTCCTATATATGACAGCTTGTGCCATAATTCGCGCAGAAAAATATTCTTGCCCGTGGGGCTGCAGCTGACAGAGCCCCGCTGTTATCCATGAAAGCTGATCGCCTATTGTCGGAAGTCCTCTTGCTTCAGTCGCGTGGCCGCTTTACCGGACGGCAATTGGCGAAGCGTCTGGAGGTCTCCGAGAGGACGGTGCATCGCGACATGGAAGCGCTCAGCGCTTCCGGCGTGCCGGTGTTTGCGTTGCGCGGCGCGCGGGGTGGTTGGCAACTGGACGAGGACTGGCGCACGCAGGTGCCGGCCCTCGACGAGGCCGAGTTGCGGGCCCTGCTGATGGCGCAACCGCGGGTGATCGGCGACGCGCGGCTGGCGGCGGCTGCGCAACGCGCGTTGGAGAAGTTGACGGCAGCGCTGCCGCAGTCGCTGCGTGAACGCGCCGCATCCATTCGGCAGAGGCTGTACGTCGATACGACCGGCTGGCGAGGCACGAGCGAAGATCTCTCCATGCTCCCCATTGTCCAGGAAGCGGTCTCCCGCGACCGCAAACTGAAGATTCGCTATTGGAAGGCGGAAGGTCGGCCCTCCGGGCGGGTGCTGGTTTACCGGGTGGTTGATCCGCTGGGCTTGGTCGCCAAAGGGAGTACGTGGTATCTGGTGGCGCGTACGCGTCGCGGCTTCCGTACCTATCGCGTCTCGCGGATCGAGGAAGCCACGCTGCTCGAGCGACCGAGCCAGCGGCCGGAGAACTTTGATCTGGCTGCCTGGTGGGAGGCTTCCACTCAACGGTTTCGAGCGAGCATGCCGCAATTCGAAGCGGTACTCCATTTAGAGCCGGGAGCGGCCAGAGAGATGAAGATGTGGCACACGGCCACAGAAGTTCCGCCGCCCGCCACGGGCCAGAGCCGCCGGGGCCCATGGGTGACATTGCGCGTTCAGTTCGCCGACGAGCACGAAGCCAGGTTCATTATTCTCGGAATGGGACCTCGCGTGGAGGTGATTGAGCCGACAACGCTGCGGGACCGCGTGGTGGCAGAGGCGGCGGCTGTGGTGCGGCTTGCGAGCAGAGGGGCACGCTCGGGACTGGTCAAACAAACATTTGCGCTCTGTACCCCCGGCAGTGCACAATAGCCACGGGTACTCAGGTCACCACCGGCTGTGACGAAGGGTCGCAAAAAAGGCGACGCTTTCGCCGCCTCTGAGCATCCAAAATTGTAGGGAAAGTGTAAGCGGCAACAACATCCCCGCGGGTTGGGCCTGCAAGGGCAGCGAATCCGCTGTAGCCGCTAGAGAGGCTTTCAACATCCCCGTTCCGGCATGAGCGATGACCATTGGCGGCATGCAGGCTGCCCCATTGGCGCATCTGGAACTGAAGGCGAGTTACGACATTGACAACTGCGACCGAAGTTTGCAGTCTGGAAAATTATCTCGTCCTGCCCGACCACACCATGGACGACCGCATCGCCGCCGCCCGCGAAGCTTTGGGCCGGGAGTGCGTGGTGCTGGGACACCATTACCAGCGCGATGAAGTCATCCGCTTCGCCGATTTCCGCGGCGACTCCTACAAGCTCTCGCAGCAGGCTGCTGCAGCCGCAGGCAAGTACATCGTCTTCTGCGGGGTGCACTTCATGGCAGAAAGCGCTGACATTCTTAGCCATCCCGGCCAGGTGACTATTCTTCCCGATCTCAACGCCGGTTGCTCCATGGCCGATATGGCGGAGATCACCCAGGTGGAAGACTGCTGGGAGCATCTAGTCGCTGCCGGGTTGGCCAGCGAGTCAGGCGAAGGCATTACCCCTATCACCTACATGAACTCCAGCGCCGCGATCAAAGCCTTCTGCGGCGAGCGTGGCGGCCTGGTGTGCACTTCTTCGAACGCGGGGGCTGCATTCAAATGGGGCTTCGCGAAAAATTCCAAAGTTCTCTTTCTTCCCGACCAGCACCTGGGCCGCAATGCCGCCTACGCCTTGGGCATCCCGCTGAACGAGATGGTGGTTTGGGATCCCTACCTGATCAACGGCGGTCTCACTCGCGAGCGGCTTAAGAATGCGCGCATCATTTTGTGGAAGGGCCACTGCTCGGTGCACCAGCGTTTTCTGCCCGAGCACGTGGACAACGTGCGCGCCAAGTATCCCGGGATTCGCGTGATCGTGCATCCCGAGTGCCGCTGGGAGGTTTGCCAGAAGGCCGATGGCATCGGTTCGACGGAAGGCTTGCTGAAGATGATCCGTACCGCACCCCCAGGCACCATGTTTGCTGTGGGCACGGAGATTCACCTGGTGAATCGCATGGGCAAGGAATTCGCCTCAGAAGCGAAGAGGGTCATCACTCTGGACGACTCCGGCTGCCTGTGCACCACTATGTTCCGCATCTCGCCGCAGCATCTGTGCTGGGCGCTGGAGAATCTGGTGGACGGCAACGTCGTCAATCAGATCAAAGTGAAAGACGACGTGAAGCACTGGGCGCGGGTGGCGCTGGACCGGATGCTGGAAATTCAATAATCAGTCGTTGGTCGTTTGTCGTTGGTCGTTGGCAAAACCCTTATGACGGTAGATCTCTTACCTGGCTCAGCATAGTGCTGAGCCTTCAGGCAAAGATATCCAGCCGGGGGTCTCTCCGCAGCCAGTCCCAGAGGCGCAATCGGCGCTGCAAGACCTCAGCAGCTTCTTCCCGCAACGCCGGCACAACTACCCCGACAAGGGGAATACTTTTGCTAGGTGCGGGCAGGCACAAGCCGGGCCTGATGCGTTCCTCCCGCCCGAGCGGCCGAGTGCGCACGGCCGCGCGCAGCCTCTCCAACTCCTCCATGACGTCCGCCAAAGTGCGGTAGGCGCCTGCGCTCATGCGCACAAACTCCATCCCGAAGCCGGAGTGGTCACGCACGGCGCGTACC
Organism: Terriglobales bacterium; assembly: GCA_035542575.1. Taxonomy (GTDB): domain Bacteria; phylum Acidobacteriota; class Terriglobia; order Terriglobales; family Acidobacteriaceae; genus JAIQET01. Next base: position 4,075 of record DATKLE010000135.1, read on the forward strand.
TGGCCGATGGCACGCATGGACCAGTCGTTTACGCGCAGCACGATCTCGGCCTGCGCGCCCCACTCCAGCGGGGGGATGGTTTCGATGTAGCAGCCCCCGAACCCTAGATTGCACAATCGGCCCCAAAGCAGTGCCCCCTCCCAGGGAAGGCTCATGATTTGCGCGGCGCCGCTGCAACCGTAGCGAGGAGTGCGGCGGCGCTCTCCATTGCCCACCGGAGATTCGGGTTGTGCCGGGTCAGTCATTGCTTAAAAGCGATTGTATGACCGGGCCTTGCCGATCTGAAATAGCCCAGATGTGCGGCGTAGTAACGGTTACCGCAGTTTCAATTGGGAGAGCAGAGCGTTCGCGCGTCGCAAGATCGGTTCCGTTTTCATTAGAACGCTCTAAGAAACGAAGCGTGGATGCAGTAAAATAAAATCACTCCGATGTCCGAACGCACTTTTACGCTGCAAGAAGCCCAGGGTCTGCTGCCCGTTCTCGAGTCCCTGCTGCGCACCGCCATTGATGGCAAGAAACTGATCGACGCAGTGGACGCCGAACTCCAGGACCTCGCGCACCGCGTCTTTCTCCGGGGTGGTCTCCTGCTCAATATCGTGCAAGTGGCGCGACGCAAGGCGGAGCGCGAGAAGGCCATCCAGCGGGTGAAGGACGCCATTGCCGAGATTGACGCCACCGGGGTCCAGGTCAAGGACCTCGACATCGGGCTGCTCGACTTCCCCTGCGTGGTGGACGGACACACCGTGCTGCTGTGCTGGAAGCTGGGCGAGGCGAGCATCACCCACTGGCACGGGGTCAGTGAAGGTTTTGCCGGGCGCAAACCGATCGATGAGCGCATCGTGCGGGCCAAGAGGACGAATTAGTCGTCAGCCATTAGCGGAAAAGCCGACCTCGGATGTTAGACGCCGGACCTCAGCAAAATCGCCTGGCAAAATCATTTCTGCAAGGCTTGCGGCCAGCGTCGTTCTTTAAGAATCAGCGGCGATTATCAACGCGGGTGCGCAGGAGGTCCGGGGCCCACGGAAAGAAATTCTCTCTGCTACAATCGAAGTGCGCCGCTTGCGGATGCTGCCCGCAGCGTCCCAGGTGAGGATTTATCATGCTGAGTACCAAGCGAAAACTCCAACTGCTGGCTGCATTTACGGCGCTTCTTCTGTTGGCCGTTGCGGTCGGCTGTACCGGATTTTTTGTCAACCCCGCCCTGACCACGATCACAATCAGTCCGCCTACCCCTTCCATCGAGGAGGGCAAGACGCTCCAGTTGACTGCGACTGGCACTTACGACGACGGCAGCACCAAGACCATCACAGGGGATGTTTCCTGGAGCTCTAACGATGAATCCACGGCAACCGTTAATGCGGGACTAGTTACAGGGGTAGCTGCCGGCACAACGACAATCACAGCGTCCTCGGTAACCGGAGTCACTGGTTCAACCAGTGTCACCATTACGCTTGCAAACCTGCTGTCAATTGACGTCGAGCCTCAGAATCTAAGCCTTGGCCCCAACCTGACGCAGAATTACACTGCCACGGGCCATTTCTCGAGTGGCCCGGACAAGGACATCACCACGCAAGTGACGTGGACCACGGACAACACGAGTGCCGCGACCATAAGCAACACCGCCCCCAACCAGGGGTTGCTTACCACTTTGCAAGTCAGCCAAAACACGACCGTGAAGGTGAGGGCTACATCGGGAACCGTTTTTGGTGAGGCTACCCTTACGGTGACTCCATAGCTGGCAGTAGTGGGACTTCCCTACGCCTACCCGTAACCTCGCCACTCCGCGTGCCTGAGACGGATCATCAAGCGAGCCAGGTGTGTCCCGACCTGGCACGGTGATTCGACATGTCTGCTATTCGCTGCATCGGCATCTGCACCGGGGGCGGAGATGCTCCCGGGCTCAACGCCGTCATTCGCGCCGCGGTCAAATCGGCCATTCTCAAATACAAGTGGAAGGTCATCGGCATTCCTGACGGCTTTGACGGACTGATCTGGCCGGAGAAGTCGCGTGAGCTCACTTTGAAAGACGTCAGCGGTATCCTGCCCCGCGGCGGAACGATTCTGGGCACTACCAACCGCGGCAATCCCTTCAAGTACAGGACCGTAGAAGACGGCCAGGAAGTAGTCCGCGACATCTCCGACCAGGTCATCGCCAATGCCGCCAGGCTGGGCATCGATGCCATCATCAGCATTGGCGGCGACGGCTCCCAAACTATCGCGCTGGAGCTGTTTCACAAGGGCATGCGGATCGTCGGCGTGCCCAAGACCATTGACAACGACCTCTCCGCCACCGAAACCACGTTTGGCTTCGACACCGCAGTGCAGACCGCGACCGACGCGATTGACAAGATCCACACCACGGCGGAGTCGCATCATCGCGTGATGGTAGTGGAGGTCATGGGGCGCGACGCCGGATGGATCGCGTTGCACGCGGGCGTGGCCGGGGGCGCGCACCTGATTCTGATTCCCGAAATCCCTTTCAGCGTGGACCGCATCTGCCGGCACATTGCCGAGCGCGAAGCTTACGGCAAGCGCTTCACCATCGTGGTGGTGGCGGAAGGCATCCGCCTTCCGCGGGAACTGAAGCAGCTCTCCCGCGGCGGCTCGGTGGGCAACCTGGTGGGCGACGCCATCGCCCTCGCAGCCCACAAGGAAGTTCGGGTCAGCGTGCTGGGGCACATCCAGCGCGGCGGCTCGCCCTCTCCCTTCGATCGCATTCTGGCCACGCGTTTTGGCGTGGCGGCCGTGGACCTGATTGCGCAGGGCGGCTTCGGCAAAATGGTGTGCCTGCGCAACGCGCGCATCGAGGCCGTGGACATCGCCGACGCCATCGGGCAACTGAAGGTCGTAAATCCGCACGCCGACCTGGTGTGCACCGCCCGGGCTCTCGGCATCTGCTTAGGAGACTAGTCGTCGGCGAAAACCAGCCAATTGGCAGCATCTGATGGCTCAAGACTGACGACCAACAACTGACCATCGACGACCGATCCTGCGCTATAGTGTTTAGTACCTGCGGTGAAACCTGTTTGGCAATCGAGCATGGGTGTGTGGCTGTTGCTCCTGGCGGCCTTGCTGCTCTCTGCCTGCGGGCGCGGTCACGGTAAGCGGGAGGTGGCTTACGTGTCAGCCCCGCAAGGCATACTGCGCGACCGGGTCGCCACCGTCTATACCAAGACCGCAACGGTAACAAACGGTGAGCGCGTAACCGTACTGGAGCGCGACCGCCGCTTTGTGCATGTGCGCACGGAAAGTGGCGCCGATGGCTGGATCGAGCAGCGCTATCTAGTCACTCAGCAGGTTTTTGACGCCTTTCAGAAGTTGGCGCAGGCGGAGCAGAACGATCCCGTGCAGGCCACCGCGACGACGCGCAATGACACCAACATCCACCTTGACCCCGCTCGCCAGGCTGATCACCTCTACCAGCTGCAGCAGGGTTCCAAGGTTGCGCTGCTGAAGCGGGCCACCAGCGAGAAGGTGCTGCCAGGCGCCCTGGCCAGGCCTGCGCCAACCGGGGACGAGAAGACGGAAGCACCGAAACCCATCCTGGAGGACTGGTGGCTGATTCGCGATTCTTCAGGCCATGTCGGCTGGGTGCTGGCGCGCATGCTGGACGTGGACGCGCCGTTGGAAATTGCGCAATATGCCGAGGGGCAGCGCATCGTTGCGTTCTTTGTGCTGGATGAGGTCAATGATGGCGGCAAGAAGGTCCCGCAGTACCTGGTCGCGTTGACCGAGCCGAAAGACGGCATGCCCTTCGACTACAACCAGGTTCGTGTTTTCACCTGGAACGTCAAACGGCACCGTTACGAAACTGCTTACCGGGAACATAACTTGAACGGGGTGTTGCCGGTGACCTTGACGCAGGAAAATTTCGGCAAGGAAGGTACACTGCCAGTGTTTGTGTTGCGGGTGAAGGATGACAGCGGCAACATCGCGGAGCGCAAGTACAAGCTGAATACGCCGATCGTGCGCAGAGTGCTGGCGCCGGGAGAGTCGTCAGTCGTCGGTCGTCAATCTTCAGCGAAGGCCAGGCGCCGGCCGACGGAGCGCAAGTAGCTGGGTTGCTGATGGCTGACGACTG
>DATKLE010000136.1:0-27590 GCA_035542575.1 Terriglobales bacterium
CTTCAGAGCGGTCGTGTTGCCCCATCATGATCAGCAGCCCTCCAACGATCAGAATCAAACAGAGCATGGGCGAATGCTTCCTTCTAACATGCTTCTGTTGAATCTCATCCTGCTAATCGACGTGACTTTTTCAACACCCACGCGTGTTTACAACAATCATCGAGCGCTACAATTCATAATCACGAGAGGAGACATGCCTTCTCCGCATCGCATCGCGCCGAAAGCGGCCCTGATCATTATTGGGCTGATTGTGAGTGGATCGATTGACCCGGCAAGCGCTGGAATCCGAGCACCGGGAAAGTATTCAGGCGTAGTGATTTTTGATCGTTGGGACACCTGTCTTCTGGTCAGTGGCCCTTACGTTACTTACATTTCCGAGAACGTGAAGGGCGGGCTGCGCCAATATGCTGGCATGGCGGTCCAAATTGACGCCTCAGAAGTGATCCAACCCATAAATCCGGGTGACGCTCTGGTACGGAATTATGAACTCCTAGGTCTGGCACCTGACGTAAGAGACGATCCCGTCAAGCTCGATGGCCTGTTTTTTCGAGTGGAGGGACGGTTCCAAGCAGAAGGTAGTCCAGTATTCATCATCGACATTCACAATTCTGGCAGCGCAGATACGGAGATACGAACTGATGAGGTGGGAATCACACTGCTAGGGAACCACAGGTCTCCTCTTAGCCCTTCAGACGGACCTTCTGAAGCTGTAATCACACGAGCACCTCTGAGTGGCCCATATGGATCTGGCAGCTGGGAGTACGGGGGTGAAAGTTTCCATGCCAGCCTAAGAGTCGATGGGCGTGCGATCCCGCCCCATATCCGGCTAAAGGCGGGTGAATCGAGGGCGTTCCGAGTCAGGTTTGACGTGAGCCCAGGTGAGTACCAGTTCATCGTTGGCTACGGGGGAGGGGTTCATCAAGGACGTTCACTTGTCAGTAATGCAATCTCGTTCGACGTAGACAGGTCTGGCACGGCCACGCTAGTGAAATAGACCGGAGAAGCCCTCCACCGTAGTTGGGGCGGGGTGGCCCGGGTTTGGTTTTTGAACCTGTAAAGCTCAAACGCAAATGGGTGCCCCATCCTTGCGCGTTCTTTGCGCAAGGGTGGGATTCCACGGCCCTGTCCCTATGAGGAGTTTGTGATCCGGATGGCGGAACCTTGGCAGCACCTCCGGTGTCCTTCTCAATAGAGCGACCAAGGAGCGCATTCTTGATGCGCGCAGACTGTCCTAGCCCGTGGCAGGGGTATCAGTGCGAGTGGAGCGTAGGTTATTTATGGCATTCGATGACATGGATTGTGAGTCTCGATGTCATCGTTCTTGCCCTGATGCTCGTGTATGTGGTTGTCGTGGCCAGCCGTGATTCCTGCCTCTTTTATCTAGCTCTCCGCCAATCTCGGGCGTTCATTCGCGATGCAGCCCAAAACCTTCGCACAGGCGCCTTCGAGGAAGTGATCGCAGTAGCGGCACGCAGCGGCCGAAGCCCTGTCGCCAAGATGATAGCAAGCGGTCTAACCGCTTTTGTATCCGCGCCGGGGCAGTTCAATCATGCGGAAGCGATCGATGCCGCCAAACGAGCATTTCAGCTTTGTCGAAGGAAGTTTGTAGCCGACACGAATCTCCGCTTGGACCCTCTCAAGTCAATAGCGGCTACAGCCCCAATGCTCGGTCTTGCGGGGACATGCTTGGGCGTTCTGAGTGCATTCAGAGGCATCGGTATGGAAAAGCATGCAGCACTGATAATGATGGCCACTGACGCTGCCATGGCGCTTATACCGACTGCCGCTGGGCTGCTCGTAGTCGTCCCAACAATATGGTTGTATGAGCATCTGCGCACCTGCGTCGACCGACTGGGAACCGAAATGGGCATCATCGCGTTGCAAGTAGTCACCCATCTGGAGGCTCATTCGCGAAAAACATTTCCCCTTACAGATGCGGACTTAGATTCTCGCGAAATTCGGTTCGACTGGGACCGAAGCGGGCAGCTCGCATTAGCTACAAGTTTGCCGCTGAGGCCACGAATCGCGCACTTGCCACCATTCGTCCTCTCAGCACCAGTCTGGCTAGTTCTAGTCGCGGCGTTTGCGAGCTTCACATCCTTTCGTCCCCCACTAGGCCTTAGCGTCCGCCTGCTGAAACCCGGTCCATACTTGACGGCGTCTGACTCTTCAACCGAACCAGTTTTCATTGAGCTGGTAAACCGTGAAGGGAGAGACTGCTATCTATCTAGACACGAAGAAGGTAGCGTCGGAAGAGTTTGAAGATGCCGTCGAGAAAGAGCTCAAGAAACATTCGCAGTCCTTGACCTGCGTCGTAGCAGACCGCGCTGTGGCGTGGTCTCAGGTCACGAGCGCGATCGATGCTGCAAAGAAGCAAGGTGCGGATGTCGTTCTTCTGACAGCCACACCCCGCAGACCCGTAAGAGCCTACACCCCCGCCCCCTCCATCTCCAGCAGCCTCTCCTTGCGCTCCACGCCCCAGCGATAGCCTCCCATGTCGCCGTCCTCGCGGACCACGCGGTGGCATGGAATCGCCACTGCCACTGGGTTCGTAGCACAGGCACGGGCTACGGCGCGGCAGGCCGTCGGACGTCCAATCGCCTTGGCCACGGCGGCGTACGAGCGGGTCGCGCCAAATGGGATGGACTGCAGATACGTCCACACGCGGCGCTGGAACGCGGTCGCCTGGATGTCGAGCGGCAGCGCGCTGTGCAGCTTCTGGCCGCGCATCTGGCGGAGCAGATCTTCTTTCCAGGCGCGCATGCTCTGGTCGTCGCGGCGGCGCATGGCGAAGGGGAATTCGTGCTTCAGGCCATGCTCGAGTTCGTCGTCGGAATCGGCAAACTGGATGGCGCAAATGCCCTTGTCAGTGGCCGCCACCAGCATGCGTCCCAGAGGCGAGTCGGCGAAGGTGTAGCGGATGGGCGCCGCGATCGCGCCGCGGCGATACTTGTCGGGCGTCATGCCAAGCTGCGACGCGGTGCGCTCGTACAGCCGGCTGCTGGAGCTGTATCCGGCGTCATACATCGCCCGTGTGACCGAGTGTCCCGCCTGCAGGTTGCGCTTGAGCTGGTTCATGCGGCAGGAGTCGGCGTAGGCGCGCGGCGTAATGCCCAGCACCGCCTTGAACGTCCGCTGAAGGTGAAACGGGCTCTGGCGGAACTCGCGTCCCAGCCGCGTTAGCGTGACAGGCTCATCGAGATGCTGCTCGATGTAGCGGCACACCGCCTTCACCAACTCCATGCGGACGCTGCCGCCAATCGCCCGCGGACGGCAGCGCAGGCAGGCGCGGTAGCCGGCCTTTTCGGCGTCATCTGGTCGGACGTAAAAGGTCACGTTCTCGCGCCGTGGACGCTTGCTCGGGCACGATGGGCGGCAGTACACGCCGGTCGAAGACACGGCGAACACGAATTTGCCGTCCTGGGCGGCATCGCGGGCCATCACCGCCTGCCACTGCTGGGATTGGTTGCTGCGCGCCATTTCAGGAGCCTCGGTCAGATTGAGTATCGCATTGGTTGTCATAATGGCCAAAGATTAAGCCCGTCGGGCGGCACGGACTATCCAAATCTTGCGGTCAAAGCGATTTTGTTGCGCTATGCTGGAGCGCGTGTGAAGACGCTCTTACTGGCCGCGTTATTATCCTCGTCTATCTATATGATGAGTCAGAGTAAAACGCCGACGCAGTGTGCTGCCTCATCGTCCGAAATCGTGGCCGCGTACACCTCCCGCGAACTCACGCTGGACGCCGCCCATCCCGCAGCTGAGTGGCAGCAGGCCACGCCCGTCACCTTCTGCGCCGATTGGCAGGGAAAGAACCCCAATCCCAGCCGCGAAACCGAGGTGCGGGCACTGTGGTCGCCACAAACGCTTTATTTGCGCTTCGAGTGCCGCTACCGCGAACTGCTTGTCTTCGCTGATGCCGACCCCAACGGGCGCCGCGACCACCTGTGGGACCGCGATGTCGCCGAGGCGTTCCTCCAGCCCGATCCATCGCGCGAGCGCTACTACAAAGAGTTCGAAGTCAGCCCCAACGGCATGTGGATCGATCTGGACATCTTTCCCGGCGGACTGGCCGACCTCAAGAGCGGGCTGCGGCGATCGGTGGTTTTGGATGAAAGATCCCACACCTGGACGGCTGAGCTTGCACTGCCCATGAAAGCGCTGACCCCGCACTTCGATCCGACCTCGGTCTGGCGGGCCAACTTTTATCGTGTGGAGGGCACGAAGGAGCCCCGCTCCTACATGGCGTGGCGGCCAACCATGACAGCGGAGCCGAACTTCCATGTGCCGAGCGTCTTTGGAAGGCTGCGCTTTGCGCCGCCCGGCCGTCCGTGATGGACGTTGGCAGCCGCGCAGGCGTAATCTGGATTCCGTCCATTCCCTCATCTGGAGGAATTCTCATGTCACGGCGTTCTGGTGTATGTGCCATTGCTATTTCGCTCTACTTGCTGCTTCCATTCCTGTTGTCCGCACAGGCGTCAAAGCCTGGACTGCTCACCGCCCAGGAACTCAAGCGCGCGGTTCCCACAAATTACTTCTTCGACGGCCAGGTGGCTCCGGCACAACTGCGGAATGCCGGGGGCTTCCGGGTTGCCGGGGGCAAGCTGGTGCTCGCGGCGCTGGTAGACACCTCGGGGTACGCGACCGACATTACCGAGAAATTCCAGGGCCTGCTGATTACCGAGGTGAAGCTTCACGTCGCGGATTCAGAGCTGGCGCCCGGCGCTTATGGTTTCGGCTTCAATAAACAGGGCAAGTTCGTGGTGATGAACGTGGCCGCGGACGAAGCGCTCAGTGTTGCCGCGCAAACAGACGACAAGCTAGCCCATCCCGTCCCGCTGAAAATCGCAGAAGAAGGCGGCGCTTACCGGCTGTACGCCGGCAAGAAGTGGGTGGCATTGAGCGCGGAGTAGTCGTTCAGTGGGGCCGGGGCTTTAGCGGTCCCATCACCGCGGAGATACCGGCGCGCTTGCGCAGTTCGCTGAGCAAGGCGTGGGCGGCGTTCTGATAGGTTTTGTTGGAATCGGAAGTGTCGGCCCAGACCGCGTTGTAGACGACCTGCGTCGCCTCCTTCAAATCCATGTGCAGGGCGGCTTCCAGGACATCCACCCGTTCCTGAAGGTGATCGTAGCAACTCTTGCATACCGCTGCCTCTTCAAAGCTGTCGCGATGGTTTTCCTCCAGGCTGCAGCGGAAGCTGGCAGCGGCGTTGATCTGGGTGTGGGAAGCATAGACCTGGGCTTTGAACTCGCGCAGAAAGCGTTCGCGTTCCTCTTCCAGGGCAGCAGGGTCGGGCAACTCCTCCGGCAAAGCAACCTTGGCCGACTCACTGGCAGCGGTCGGGGAAACTCTTTCCACGCCTTTGCAGATCGGGCAATGTGTCAGGTCGGCTGCGTAGTAGGTTTTGCATTTGGCGCAAGGCAGGCCATAGCCCACACGCTTGGGTGTTAGCGGGTCCGCTACTGCAGGATTCCCCGAGGCGACCCGCTGGACTTCGCGCTGCTGCAAAACAGAGGGTGCGATCGCTTTCGCGGCGCCTACCCCAGACGGTGTTGAGTTCATGGCGTGCTCCTGACTTAGCGGGACCCAATACGTGCCTTGCTGCAACGGTGCTGAGGCCATTCTAGGGCTGGTCGTTGCGCTTGCCGACAGCACGACAGTACATGGCCAGATACCTGCCGGTCGGGCACCGCCACCTCAGGTCAGCGAGGGTTGCTGGCCTTCATCAGCTTGAGCAGTTCTTCCTTGCGTGCCTGGTAGAGATTCTGGCCGGGTTGCAGCTGAACCGCAATCTCTAACTCCGCCAGGGCATGGTCGTAGTCGCCCATGCTGATCAGGCAAGCGGCCAGGTAGTAGTGGTTCTCCGCGCTGGGATCGAGGCGCAATGCCTCACGGAATTCTCTGGCGGCGAGGGCATATTGCTGGGATTCATAGAGTGCGGTTCCCAGGTAGTGATGTGCCAGGGATGAGTCTGGATCCAAGGCAACGGCAATCCGCAATTCACGCAGCGCCTCGGTTTGCCTGCCTTGAAGCAGCAGCGCCTGCCCCAGCACGCGGTGCCCGGTTGCGGCCGTCGGATTCTGCAAGATGGCCAGTTTCAGCTCCGCGACCGCCGAGTCGTAGTCTCGCTTGGCCATATACGCCTTAGCCAGGCAGTCGTGGCCTTTTTCCCAGCCCGGATCCATGCGGAAAAGCTCGTGAAATTCCGCGATCGCGGCGTCGTAGTCGCCCTTGTCACAGAAGGTGTTGCCCAGGTTATTGCGAATGGAGGCTTCCTCTGGGGCCAGGCGTTTGGCCTCGCGGTATTCGGCAATGGCATCATCCAATCGCCCCAGATCATGCAATACAACGCCTAGATTGCTGTGGGCCTCCCAGAACTGCGGATCCAGCGCGATGGCCTTGCGGTAGGCGGCGGCCGCGGCCGCAGCATCCCCTTTGGCCCGCAGCGTAACTCCTATGTCGTAGTAAGCCTCGGCGCTCTCCGGTTCGCGCGCCAGCGATTCCTCGAAGGCATGCAGCGCCGCCAGATATTGCTGGTTGGCGTAAAGCCCAAGTCCCAGGTAGCGGTAGGCTTCCGCATTCTGCGGATCCAGGCTCAGCGCGGTGCGCGCTTCGGCGATGGCGTTATCGCCGTCTTCATCCCGATAGAACAGATAAGCCAGCTTGCTGTGCGTCTCCGAGGAACCCCGCAGCAGCTTACTGGAGAGGAGGAACTCGTCAAAGGACTCCTCCAGATCGCCCCGGTCCAGCCGGATGGCAGCCAAGGCGAAGTGCAAGGCGGGATTTTGCGGAGCTGTCTTGAGCAGGTCGCGCAGGATGGGTTCCGCTTGCTGGTAGTGCTTCTGGTGGACCAGTGCAGCCGCCTGGGCAAGGGCTGCCGGACAAGTCGTCTGCTCCTGCGCAGGCAATACGTGCACCGTCCCCAGCGTCTGGACAAAGCCTGGGTCAACGCCTGCTCCCAGCAAAGCCTTCACCGCTTCCCCATCCACGGCGAAAGCAATGCCCCGCTGTTGCACCCTGCGATTGAGCTGTTGTGCGGAGACCCTGCCCATCAGCCAAGCCAGGAGTTGGGTGCAATCGAGGGGCTTGGGTTCCGCAAGCGCAGGAACCGTCAGCAAACTCAGGAACGCAACTGCCAGACCCCTGCCCCGCACCAAGACTCCTTAGCCCGGGAGATTCCTGACCTACCTGCTGGCAACATAGAATGGCTAGTGAGCCGCCGAAAGGTCACGGAGGTAATGGGCTGGCAAATGCCACGTTCGAAAGGGAAAGTCCGATGCGCAGTCGGGTCCAACCTGCTCGGACGCCGACTTCCGCAACCCGACTGGAATTCTGGCCAAGGGGCACCGACCTCTCTTGCTGGACTTCTGCTCAAGTCCCTGATCGGCACTAACTTATCGCTGTGATCACCGTCACACCTGCAGGTGCCAAGGGTCACGGCTGGAAACCGCGCCCGGGCTGAAACTGGGCCTAGGGGAGAAGTGAAAGAGGTGCGGTCATGATGCTGGCCTACCGACTCGTCCGCTTGATCGAGACCCATTCTGACGCCCTGGCCGCGGGTCTGCTCCAGCGCGTGCAGAACTCCGAACTCACGCAGAGCTACCGCAATGTTCCACCCGAGGAACTGAAGCAGCGGGTGTACGAAATCTATCGCCACCTGGGCGACTGGCTGCTGGGCAAGACCGAATTCGACATCGAGGCGCGCTACCGCGAGATCGGCGTGCGGCGGGCGCAGCAGCACGTGCCGCTCAGCCAGCTCACCATGACGATCATTTTGACCAAAGAGAATCTGTGGGAATTCCTGAAAAAGGAGTCGATTTTGGATCGTCCGGTCGAGGTGTTTGGCGAGCTCGAGTTGCTGCAATTGCTGGAACAATTTTTTGATCATGCCATCTACTACGCTGCGGCGGGCTACGAGCAGGCAGTGGCCATGCGGGAACCGGCGGAGTTGATGACAAAGTTGGCGAAGTAAGGAGAGCACGAGATGTCTTGGGAGATCGAGTACAAGAAGAAGCTGCGGACCCCGGAAGAAGCGCTGCGCTGTGTGCGGTCGGGTATGCGGGTATACATCCAGCCCGGTTGCGCCGAACCCGAAACCCTGGTGGAGGCCCTGATGCAGCGCGGTCCCTACGTGCAGGATGTGGAGATCGTGCACATGTTGACGTTTGGCGTAGCCCCCTACGTGGCTCCCGACATGGAGGGACACTTCCGGCATAACGCCGTGTTCATCGGCGCCAACGTGCGCGATGCCATCAACGACGGGCGGGCGGACTACACCCCCATCTATTTGAGTGAGATTGAGAACCTGTTTGAGAGCGGAGCGATGCCGCTGGATATCGCCCTGATTGAGGTGTCTCCCCCGGATGCGCACGGCTTCTGCAGCTTCGGCGTGGGTGTGGATACGACCCTGACCGCCGCCAAGTGCGCGCGTTTTGTGGTTGCCCAGGTGAACGACCAGATGCCGCGCACCTACGGCGACAGCTTCATTCACGTCAACGACATTGACGTGATAGTGGAGGCCTCCCGCCCCCTGTGCGAGATGAAGACGGCGGAAATTACCGACATGCACATGGCCATCGCCCGCAACGTGGCCGGATTGATCGAAGACGGGGCGGTGATCCAGACCGGAATCGGGGGCATCCCGGATGCCGTGCTCCCCATGCTCATGGACCGCAAAGACCTGGGCGTGCATAGCGAACTGGTCTCCGACGGCGTGGTGCCGCTCATCGAGGCCGGGGTGATTACCGGCGCGCGCAAGAACTTCAAGCCGCGCAAGATCATCGTCGGGTTCATTCTGGGGACCAAGAAGATCTTCGACTTCGTGGACAACAACCCCATCTTCGAATTTCACCCCACCGCCTACACCAATGATCCAACATTCATCGCCCGCAATGACAACATGGTGGCCATCAACTCGGCGCTGCAGATCGATCTCACCGGGCAGGTTTGCTCCGACTCGATCGGGAACCAGTTCTACAGCGGCATTGGCGGCCAGGTGGACTTCCTGCGCGGGGCCTCGCGATCCAAAGGCGGCAAGGCCATCATTGCCATCTCCTCTACCGCCAAGGACAGCACCATTTCGCGGATTGTGCCCATGCTCAGCCCCGGGGCCGGCGTAGTCACCTCCCGCGGGCTGATCCGTTACGTGGTGACCGAATACGGCGTGGCCTATCTGCACGGGAAGTCGATCCGGGAGCGGGCCAAAGCGCTGATCGAGATCGCCCACCCCAAGTTCCGCGACGAACTGTACGCGTACTGCGAAAAAACCAAATGGCTGCAGCGGCCGCAAGCCGCCCAGCCCGCAACAGTGAGGTAAACATGGCAGGCCAAGCGCGCGGTAGAGTCACGATCAATGTGGAAGAGTGCAAAGGATGCGGTTTGTGTGTGGAGTCGTGCCCGCCCGGCTGCCTGGAACTGGCGCCCGAGCTGAGCGCCTACGGAGTGCATCCGGCGCGCTACACGGGGCATGACTGCACGGGCTGCGGAATCTGCTTCTACTGCTGTCCGGAGCCGGGGGCCATCACCGTGTACCGCCTGGCCCGGCCCTTGAAGCTGGTGCCCAAGAACGAAGGAGGCGACCATGCAGCAGCTCTGTAAAGGCAATGTGGCTGTGATCAAGGGCGCCATCCTCGCCGGCTGTCGCGCCTACTACGGATATCCCATTACTCCTGCCAGCGAAATTGCCGAAGCGGCGGCGTTGTATATCCCGCAGGTCGGCGGCACCTTTCTGCAGGCGGAGAGCGAAGTCGCCGCCATCAACATGGTGTACGGCGCAGCTGCGGCCGGGGTCCGCGTCATGACCGCTTCCTCTGGCCCCGGCCTCAGCTTGATGCAAGAAGGGATCTCCTACCTGGCCGGCTCGGAACTGCCCTGCGTCATCGTGGACGTAGTGCGGGGCGGGCCGGGCCTGGGCAACATCGCCCCGGAGCAGAGCGATTACTTCGCCATGGTCAAGGGCGGCGGTCACGGAAACTATCGCAACTTCGTGGTTGCGCCGGCTTCGGTGCAGGAGATGGCTGGCCTGACCATGCTGGCCTTCGAGTTGTCCGACAAATACCGTAATCCGGCGATTGTGCTGGCTGACGGGTTCACCGGGCAAATGATGGAGCCACTGGATCTCGAGTATCGCGACATTCCGCTGCCCGACAAGCCCTGGGCGGTGAAAGGAACGCCGGAGACCCGCGCCAACCTGATCAGTTCCATCTATCTCGAACCGGACGAACTCGAGGATCACGAACGCAAGCTGGAGGCCAAATACCTGCGGGCGCACGTCGAGGCCCGGCACGAGTTGTATCAGACCGGGGATGCCGAGGTGTTGCTGGTGGGATTCGGCATCGTCTCGCGGGTGTTGCGCTCCGCTGTGGAAACCCTTCGCCAGGATGGCCTGAAGGCCGGCCTGTTCCGACCCATCACGCTGTGGCCGTTTCCGTCGTCAGCGCTGGCGGAGGCTGCGTCACGAGTGCAGAAGGTCATTGTGGTCGAGTTGAGCAACGGGCAGATGGTGGAGGATGTCCGCCTGGCGCTGGACGGCAAAGTGCCGGTGGAGTTCTACGGGCGCGTGGGCGGAAACGTGCCGTCGGTCGAGGAACTGCATGCGCAGGTTATGGAGCGCATGGCCTCGCTGGTATAGAGAGGGGAACGACAATGGCAGACGAGAGCAAAAACGCAGTGGTCGAGCCGGTGGTCAGCGATAACGGCTACGAAATCATTCATTCGAAGTCGCCGTTGTTTTACGACCTGTATGAGCGCAAGTCGGAGCTCAAGCACCAGACCCACTACTGTCCCGGCTGCGGCCACGGCGTGGCCCACAAGCTGATCGCCGAGGCCCTCCAGGAAATGGGAGTGCAGGACAAGACCATCTTTGTGAGCCCGGTGGGCTGCTCGGTGTTCGCGTACTACTACTTCGATGTGGGCAACGTGCAGGTCCCGCACGGTCGCGCCCCGGCCTCGGCGACGGGCATCAAGCGCGCCTGTCCCGACAAGATCATCATCTCCTATCAGGGCGACGGGGACCTGGCAGCCATCGGCACGGCGGAGATCATTCATGCCGCCAACCGGGGAGAGAAGATTACCGTTTTCTTTGTGAACAACGCCATCTATGGCATGACCGGCGGGCAAATGGCGCCGACGACACTGGTCGGTCAGAAGAGCACCACTTCGCCCTGGGGACGCCGTCCGGCCAACGAAGGCTTCCCGATGCACATGGCGGAGCTGATCTCCACCTTGCAGGCGCCAGTGTATGTGGAGCGGGTCGCGCTCTCCGATAACAAGAACATCATGAAGGCGCGGCGGGCGATCCGCAAGGCGCTGGAAATCCAGCGCGATGGTTTGGGTTTCTCCTTCGTCGAAATTCTCTCCCCCTGCCCGACCATCTGGGGCAAAGATCCCGTGGAGGCGCGGCGCTGGGTGCTGGAGCAGATGGTGCCCACTTTCCCCTTGAATGTTTTCCGTGACCGCAAGCCGGAGATGCCGGTGAACAACGCGCCACCGCAGCGTCCCGTGCCCGATGTGCTCGAGATCACGCCGGCCGAGGGGACAGAAGGCACTTTCGCCGCCAAGCACGCGCATCACTTCAAGAATTTCACCATCAAGATCGCCGGTTTCGGCGGGCAAGGCGTGCTGCTGCTCGGGCAGTTGCTCACCGAGATGGGCATGCGCGAAGGCCTGGAAGTGAGCTGGCTGCCGTCTTACGGTCCGGAGATGCGCTCCGGCAGCGCGCACTGCCACGTTTGCCTGTCCAAGGAGCGCATTGGATCGCCGCTGATCTCGCATCCTGACGCGTTGATTGCCATGAATGAGATCTCGCTGCGCAAGTTCGCGCCGCATGTGGCCTCAGGGGGATTGGTTCTCTACAACCGCGACACGCTACCGGATGATTTTCTCTTGCCGCCCGGGGTTCGCGCCATTTGCATTTCTGCCTCGGAGATGGCCGACAAGCTGGGCTCCACCAAAGTGGCCAACATCGTGATGATGGGAGCCTTGCTGGAGGAGACCGAATGCCTCTCTCCGGGGACCGCCATGGGCGTGATCGAAGACAAAGTCAAAAAGGTGGAATTGCTGGAGACTAACCGTAAGGCGCTGGCCGCGGGGCGGGAGTTCATTGATCACCAGGTGCGGATTGCGGTGACGCAGCCCGACGGCTTCGCGGAGTAGATAACCCGTTCCTCGTCAGAGAAGCCCCACACAAGAATCCGCGGGATTACTCCGTTCGCAGGGCTTGCATTGGATCAATGGTTGCAGCTCGGCGAGCCGGAACAACCGCGGCGATCAGGGCGGCCAGACTCAACACCATGGTGGTCGTCAGCAGGATGCGTGGGTCGTAGGGCCTGACTCCGAATAATTGTGCCGCCATCGCGTATCCAGCGGCGATGGTTACCGGAATGCCGATCAGCAGGGCAAGTCCGATCTGCCACAAGGCACCGCTAAGCACCAACTTCAGTACGTTTACGGGGCCGGCCCCCAGCGCCATGCGGATGCCAATCTCGCTGGTGCGCCGCTCCACCGAATACGCGGTCACGCCGTACAAGCCGATGGAGGCGAGCAGGAGCGCCACCAGGCCGAACAGCGACGTGAGCTTCGCAATCATGGCAGGCTGGGTGAAATTGCCATCCACCTGCGCGGCGAAGCTGGTGAAGTCAATCAAGGTGAGGTCGGGATGCACGCCGGCCAGCGCGCGCCGCAACTGGGCTTCCAGGCCTGAGATGGGGCCTTGGGTCCGCAGCTCGATGGCGCCCATGTAGTGCGAGCGATCTTCAAACTGCTGCCAGCGATGGTCCTCGTAGGTCACGTGCTGAGCGGCCGGCAAAAAGAACATAGGGCGCACGGGACGTCTTGGATTCTGGTAGACGGTGTCTTCGGTCACGCCGACGATCTCGAAGTTGCCGGCAAACTTCGCTTCCAGATAGCCGAAGTGCTGGCCGATGGGGTTCTGGTCCTTGAAGAACTTCCGGGCAAAGGTCTGATTGACTACTGCGATGTTTTGTGTGCCCAGGGCATCCTGCGGGGCAATGCTTCGACCCTGAAGAATCCTGGTGCCGAGAGTCTCGAAGTAGCCGTCGGTGACTCGAACCCACGACGCGCTGTTCTCATTGGAGTCGGGCGGAGGCGGGGCCTGGCCCTGGATGTAGACAGTCTCCTGCCAGTTGTCGCCTTCCATCGGAGTGTAGAGTGACAAGCTCACCTGCGCGACGCCGGGGATGGCGGCAATGGCATCGCGGAGCCGGCGATTGAAAACATCGAGCTGATCGGGTTGGTACCCCGCCATCAGCGGATCAATATGCGCGATGTAGCGGTTCGGCATCTGGAAGCCGAAGTCCCGGCGCTGCAGGTTGCGCAGACTGAGCGCTAGCAAACCGGCGGTACACAACAAAACCAGCGACAGCGCCGCCTGGACCACCACCAGCGATTTCTGCGTCCAGGCGCCGTGCTGGGCGGTGGAACGGCTGGCGCCGCGCAACGCTTCTGCGGGATCACACCTGGCCGTCACCCATGCCGGAGCCACGCCAAACAGCATTCCGGTCAGCAGCGAGACGGCAAAGGCAAAACCCAGCACCGGCAAGGAAGGTGCGGCCGAAATTGGGACGTAAGTCTGCTGGAAGGCCAGATGAAGAATCAGACGAATGCCGGCGTAGGCGACAGCTATGCCCCCCAGTCCTCCGAGCAAACCCAGAACGGCGCTTTCCGTGAGGACCTGACGCATCAGTCGCGAGCGCGGCGCACCCAGGGCAGCGCGGATCGAAGTATGCTGCTTGCGGGCCGCGGCGCGCACCAGCATGAGGTTGGCGACATTCGCACAGGCGATCATCAAGACAAGGCCCGAAACCCACAGCAGCAGGCGGAGCCCCGCTTCGTATTCATCGCGCATGACTTGCACACCTGCGCCGCCCGGAGAGAAGCGCAGCGTCTGCTTGGGAACCAACTTGAGTTCTTCGGAACGAAGGCGGCTGGGCGGACTTATCAGCCACTGCCGGAGGACGACGTTTGCCTGGGTCTCCATCGCTTTGGAATCAGCGCCCGGGGCGAGGCGGCCAATGATGTCCAGCCACTGCTCATCGGTGCGGTCGAGGATCGAGCTGGTGCCGTTCAGCAGCGGTTCGATGCCCAGGGGAAACCAGAACGACGGTGGATCCTCGCGCAACTGTTCCCCGAAGAATCCGGGGGGCGCGATGCCCACTACCGTCACAGGATGCCCGTTGATGGTGAACGCGCCCCCCACGACCGAGGGGTCTTGTCCATACTTCTCCTTCCATGCGCGATAGCTGATGACGGCGACTGGATCGGCTCCCTTGTGATCGTCAGCATTCGTCAGCATGCGTCCGGCATAGGCGCCGACTCCGAACGTGGTGAAGTAGTTCCCGGAGACAAACTCTCCCAGATAAGAAGCGGAATTCTGGTTTGTGCCGTTGCGCCTGACCCCGAACAGGCTGCGCCCGGCCTGAAAGCCAGCTAGCTCCGTGAATCCGGGAACCTGGTTGCGGAAAGTTGTGTACTGGTCGTACGAGAAGAGCGACCAGTCGTCCTGCAGGCCGCCGTTGATGCAGCAGTTGACGGTATCGCCGATGCGGACCAACTCTTCGGGCTTTGTCACGGGAAGAGACTTGAGCATCACCGCGTGCACCAGGCTGAAAATGGCCGTGGTCGCACCGATGCCGAGGGCCAGGGTCAAGATCGCGGTGGCAGTGAAGCCCGGGGCATGGGAGAACTGACGGAGGGCGTAGCGGATGTCATCCAAGATCTGCATGGGTTGTCCCAGTCGCAGGAGATCCGGGGACAGGATGCCGGAGTCTAGGACGCACCACGGATGGAAAGGTGAGCAGGGGTCTGACCACAAAGGACGCAGAGAACTCCACGATCAGACCGGCATGGGCAATTTAGGCCGGCCGGGTGCCGTGCAGCTTGACCGACACCACCGCCGACGCAGCGTCGAGCATCCATTGATCCGGATTCCCCCCGCCACAGCAACCGCTCGCGGGCTTGGGCGACTCCAATCCATAGGCGACAAGAAGTTTACCGGACGGCGTCATCTGTGGAATCGTCATATTTGCCAGACCGGCCTCCAATGCAAGGCGGACATATTCTGTGAGCAGGCTGGCGCCGGCCACACAGCCCACATACGCGCCTACATCTTTGGCCACACTTTCCGGGAGTTCTTTCAGCAGAACCGGGTCGCTGATCGCAAATGTTGCGCCCGGCTTCAGCACGCGGTAAATCTCGCGGAACACTGCCGCTTTGTCCGTGCTGAGGTTGATGACACAGTTGCTGATCACCAGATCGATGGACCCGTCCTCTACTGGCAACTTTTCAATCCGCCCCTTGCGGAATTCGACGTTGCTCGCTCCCAGGTCCTCCGCATTTCGGCGCGCTTGCGCCAGCATGTCGTCGGTCATGTCCACGCCAATGACGCGGCCGTTCGGGCCGACCCGCCGCCAGGCAAGAAACGCATCGAAGCCCGCGCCGCTGCCCAGATCAAGCACGGTCATGCCCGGTCGAATCGCTGCTAGAGCCAGCGGATTACCGCAGCCCAGGCCGAGATTGGCCTGCTGTGCCAGCGCCAGGTCTTCCTCGGTGTAACCGATGGCCTTGGCCACCACGCCGGGCGCCGAGCAGCCGCAGCCCGACCGTTCTCCGCGGGCGATGGCTCCGTAACGCTCCCTCACCACTTCCACGATGTCAGTTTCCTTGGCGGGCATTGCTTGTTCTCCTTTGCACAGGTTGGTCGTTCGGCATGACACGGCAGCTTACGCCCACGCCGGGCCACTCTCCGCTGAAATCGCAGCAGCCCCCTGGCCCGAGCGCCTGGTTGAGCATGCGGATGCCGGCCAGCAATTGCGGGCGTAAGCCGGCAGGAATTCCTTTCAGGATGGTGCGAGTACGCTCGAGCATGAGCTGGTCGATGCGGCCACGCACGGCGCGGCCGCGTTCGGTGATGGCCACGATTGCGGCGCGGCCGTCGTCGCCGGCTCCGCGCACCCGCTGAACCAGACCGCGGGCCTCCAGCTTTTCCAGCACGCGGGTCATGGCGCTTGCAGTGATGCCGCTTTCAGCCGCGAGGTCCGAAAGGCGCGCGCCTTGCTTGTCGACCAGAGTTCGCAGGATGCTGCACTGCCGCGACGTCAGGCTTTCGCAGCACACTTCATCCGGCCCGACCCGGTTCAGCACGCGGGCCAGGCGTTCCAGTTCAGCCGACCAGGCACCAAGCTGAGTGGCCTTTGCCATGACTGCAAGATTATCGCGCATTACTTGCATGTGTCAAGCAAATAAAACCAGCGACCTCTTCCTTGCTCCTTGTTCTTTGTGGTCTGCGTCTGTTCTTGCGGCGTCCCTGTCCGGTTTCGAACATGTGCGCCTCGATCTGGCTGCGTCCGATTTCGGGCAGGTTTGGTGATCGGATTCCAACTTTGGAAGCATTACCGCACACTGGAATATGAAAAGCTGGACGCGATACAGCTCACGAGCCGGGCGTGCGTGCGCCGCCCAAATTGTCTCCTTTTAGACAAGAGGAATGTGCAGAAAATTTACAACCGTCTCTCACCTTTCTTGAATCTTATCGTCTAAGCAAGCAAGAGACGTCTGGCGTAGGCCGGATTGTACTTCGCGCTTGGAACAGACCAGCAACTCAAGAATTCCGACCAAATTCACGGAACGAATCGAGGTTGCCCTACGTATCCAGCGCAAGGTAAGTGTTTTCGGGCGGGGTGGAGCAGCGGACACAGACGCCGGGTAAAGCGGCAAGGCTCCGGAGGATGGTCATGGAAAATGGGCGAAACGGTAGTAACGGCAACGGAAATATCAAGAACCTTCCAGGCAGTGGGGATCCACATGTCCAAGAGGTAGTCCGGGCTGCGCACGAAGAACTGCGCCAGCTCATGCGGCAGCGGGCTGAGATCATGAAACGCATCGGCACCGTCAAACAAACGATCGTAGGGCTCGCCAACTTGTTCGGAGACGAGGTTCTGACCGAAGAGTTGCTGGAGCTGGTGGATCGCAAGAGTGGCGGGCGCCAGCCAGGATTTACCAAGGCGTGCCGAATGGTTTTGATGGAAGCCGATCGGCCGCTGGGCGCGCGCGAGGTGTGCGAGCAGATCCAGCAGAAGGTTCCGCCGGTCCTGCTGCGCCACAAGGATCCGCTGGCCTCAGTCACTACGGTGCTCAATCGCCTGGTGGAGTATGGCGAGGCGCGCACTGTGGCTCGAGAGAACGGGCGCAGGGCGTGGCAGTGGGTCTCGGATCCGGCGAACCCCGGGTTAGGGGCCACCCGTGCCGCCGAGCATTTCACTGAAGCCTGATACGGCAGGGGGCGAACGTCGTTAGCCGGCGCATTTGGCTTCCGGCGACTCGATTGCCCACGGTCTTGTGCTTATGCGACACCGAGATGCCGGGTCAACGCCACGACCCGGCATTTTCGTTTGCAGGTAATCCCGCTTTGATCCCCGCGTTGCGGATTCACGCCGGCGGCAACAGCATTCCTTTCTCCAAATGACGGGTAACGTGAGCGTAGGAGGCCGCATGCGGATCGTGCGTGACCATCACCACCGTCTTGTGCGAGTCCTCATTCAGGCGCTTGAGGATATCGAGTACTTCGCCAGCTGAGTGGCTGTCCAGATCCCCGGTCGGCTCGTCGGCCAGCAGCAGGGTGGGATCGCTGACGATGGCCCTGGCGATGGCGACGCGCTGCTCCTGTCCGCCGGAGAGTTGCTTGGGCAGATGGTTGACGCGGTCTTCGAGTCCGACGAGTTTGAGGGCAGTCATGACGTGATCGCGGCGTTGCTGGGCACTGAGCTTGGTCAACAGCAGCGGCAACTCCACGTTTTCGAAGGCGGTGAGCACGGGAATCAGGTTGAACGTCTGAAAGACGTAGCCGATGTGCTCGTTGCGCCAGCGCGCCGACTGGCCATCGCTGAAGCGAAAGACGTTCTCGCCCAGAACCAGCAGTTCGCCCGAAGTCGGGCGGTCGATGGCCGCGATCATATTCAGCAGCGTGGTCTTGCCCGAGCCCGACGGACCCATGAGGGCCAGAAATTCGCCGGCAGCGATCTCGAGAGAAACGTCATCCAGCGCCTTCACCTCAAAAGCGTCGCGCTTGAAGATCTTGCTGACGTTGCGTACCTGGACGACCTTCGTCTGCGTGGTAGTGCGGGGAATGGTAGCAGTGCTCATGATTGTCCTTTGATCTTGATTCTGTCGCCGTCTTTCAGATTGGGTGGACCGGACGTAATCACATCTTCGCCGCCCGTCAGCCCGTCGACCAGATAACCGTTGCTGCGGGTGGCGCGGATGTGAACCTCACGCATAGTCGCCTTGCCGTCGTAAGCGATGAAGACAACCTTTTTCCCGTCATGGTCGCGCACGGCTGCGGTAGGTACCAGCACTCCCGCAGGCCGCGCTGTTGCCGTCTTGTTGCCCGCGTCATTCGGCAAAAAATTCACCGTGGCGTTCATATCCGGGCGTAGATACGAATCCGGGTTGAGGATTTGCACCTTAATCTGCACCGTCGCCTTCTGGCGATCGGCTTCGGGCGAGATTTCTGCGATCTGGCCATCGTACTTGCGGTCTGGGTAGGCGTCCGTGGTGACGATGCCCTTCTGGCGGGGGCCGAGCTTGCTGAAATCATCCTGCGCGATATCCAGTTCCACCTGCAGGTCATTCAAGTCAGCCAGGGCCACCACCGAGCCCTGCGGACCGCCCTCGGCGGAGCTGGCAAACTGCGCGGTGATGAGCTCTCCCTTCTCGGCTGTGCGTTCCAGGATGGTGCCGGTCACCGGCGCACGAATCACCGTGGCATCGAGCTGCGATTGGGCGTAGGCCAACTGGCCCTCGGCCTGAAGGAGCGCCCCCTTGGCCCGCGCTATTTCCTCCGGGCGAGGTCCGATCTTCATCAGTTGATACGCCTGGGTCAGGGAGTTCACCCGCTGCTGGTCAGCATCAAATTTGGCGGTGGCGTCGTCCAGGGATTGCTGCGAAAGCACACCTTGCCGCACCAGGTCACGGGTGCGATCCAGAGTGATCTTGTCATTGACGAGGGTGGCGCGGGCCTCGTCGAGGTTGTGCTGCGCCTGCTGAATCTCCTGCGGCCGCGAGCCGTTCTCCAATTCCTGCAGATAGGCCCTGGCATTTTCCACCGCGCCCTTGGTCTGCATGACCTGCGCTCTGAACTCGTCGTCTTCCAGGCGCACCAGGACCTGACCCTGCTTGACCTTGTCGCCCTTCTCCACGCCAATCCAGGCCACACGGCCAGTGACCTTGGAGTTCACGTTGATCTTGTGGTGAGCGACGATGTAACCGCTGGCAGTCAGGACCGTGCCGGGCATGTCGGCGCTTTCCGTGGTTGCCCGCGCCACGGTTACCTCCGGCGCCTCCGACGCAAGCAGGCGATAGGCAAGCGCAATCAGGCCCAGCAACACCACCAGGGCGATGCCGCCGAAAATGTAGCGGCGGGCCCAGAGCGGCGGTTCGCCCTCGCCGTTGCCGCGCTGCGAGCGGTCGATGCGCAGGCTCTGCAGGTCCTGATGTTTGGTATCAATCGGCATTGTCAGTCTTCAAACGTTCCTTGGTCAGCAAGCGAATCAGTCGCGCAGCGCTCCCACAATGTTCTGGCGAGCGGCATGCCAGGCCGGCGCCAAGCCTCCGAACAGGCCCATGACCAGGGCAAAGATCACAGCCGTCGTAACCACCCCCGGCGTCATGCGCAGGCTGAAGACCGCCTCGCTGAAGGTGACCGGATTTGACGTACCGGTGGTCATGCCGTTGAACGGCAGCATTAACACAATGCCGGCCAGCGCTCCCAGCAGGGACAGCAACAATGATTCAAAAACAAACGAAGTCAGGATGCTGGGGCGAGAAAATCCGATAATGCGCAACGTGGCGATCTCGCGCGCCCGGTAGGCGACCGCCGCGTACATGGTGTTCATGGCGGCAAAGCAGGACCCGATCGCCATGATAATGGCCACCACCGTGCCTACAAACTTGATGGGCGCTCCAGAACTGGTTTGCTTCGCGTAGTAATCCGATTCCAGCATCCCGTTCAGCTTCAGCCTCTGGTCGTCGCTGACCCGGTTCTTCAACGCCTCGGCGGTCTGCGGATCGGTCGCCTGCATCAGCACCGAGGAATACTGGCTGCGGTCGAGATCGGAAGCGATCTGATTGATGTCACCCCAGATCTCCGACTCGTGCGCCGAACTGCCGCTGTCGAATACGCCCACCACCGTCCAATTGCCTTTGCCGAAAAATATGCTGTCACCCAAATTCGTGTGGGCGAACCGTTCGTGAATTGACTTGCTCACCACTACTTCCCGCTGTCCGGGAGTAAACCAGCGTCCCGCGACCAGCTTCACCTTGGGACGCATCTCCAGCCCCACTGGAGCGAGGAACCGGATCGTGACATTTACGTCGCCCGTCCCGTCTTTTCGCGGCAGCACGATGACCAGGATGTTCTCTCCGGAAACGAGCGGGTCGCCCTGGCTGTTCTTGGCAATTCCGGGCAGATCTTTCAGCACCTGCATGGCATCCCGCGACACTCCGCCGGCCGCCAGCTCGGAGGTCGAACCTTTGCGCAGCACCAGGACATTGCGGGCATCGCCGGTGGTGGCAAAGGCGTCCCGCAGTCCGGCCAGCAGGGCCATGATGAAGATGGCGATGGTCACGGTCAACGCAATGCCCAGTGCGGTCATCACGGTAGCGCCCTTGCGCAGCCGCAGGTTCCGGATGTTGTAACTGATCGGTATCGCCATGTCTTCTCCTGCTAGCCGATATGCCGCAGTCCTTCCACAATATTCTGCCGTGAGGCGTGGTAGGCAGGCACGAATGAACTCACCAGCCCTACGAACGCCGCTACCACCACGGCCACCAGCATGGTAGGAGCAGTGACCTTCATGCCCTGGAGAAACAGCCCGGTCTGGGGTGAACGCGCTACGCCGGCAATCAGCCCCGCCGCTGCCAGCGTCCCCAACAGTCCTCCCAGCAGCGCCACGGTCACGGACTCACCCACAAACAGCGTCAGTACCTTAGCCTTGGTGAAGCCCAGTGTTTTTAGCAAGGCCACCTCGCGGGTACGTTCGCGGATGGACATGGCCATGGTGTTGGCCGATACCAGTAGCGTGGCAAACACCACCGCCAGGCAGATGCTCAGAATGAAGGCCTTGACGTTGCCCAGCGTTGCGATCCAACTCAGCTGAAAGGCGTGTTCGCTCTCGGTCTTTGTGGGCCGCGGGGCGTTGCGGAATTCATCATCAATCTCCCGGGCGACTTTGGGCACGTCCTGCGGCGAATCGGCCATCACTCCGTAGAACCCCACCAGGCCCTTGATCTGCGGATAGCCTTCGTCAATATAGGTATTGTTAAAGTACAGCGATTGCGTGGGCTGGGGCGCCGTGTATATACCCCGGATGGTGAGTTCCAGGTTCACCGGGAAGATGGTTCCCTTGATAAACAGGCGATCTCCGAGCTTCCACCCATGCTGTTTGGCCAGTTCGGCATCCACCACGCACCCGGCGCGGTCATGCTGCCAGGCCTGGAGTTGGTCCGGTGGGATCTTGAACTCCGGGTATACGGCGGACAACTCTTCCGGATCGGTACCGAACTGCGCAAAGAAGTTCTCCGGCTTGGCATCCTTGTACTGTCCGCCAAACCAGGTCTGGTTCACCACGTGAGTGACCCCTGGCAGCGAACGAATCTTCTCCCGGTAGGAATAGGGCAAAAAAAACACCAAGGACACTTTGTGCCGCGTGATCAGCCGCTGGGCCGACTGGGGGCTCCCCTCGGTCAGGTAGAACGCGCGCCAGATGGTCATCATCAGGGTGAGCAGCAGCAAAGAAAACGCGATGCTCAACACCGTCAGGGTCGTCCGCCGTTTGTTGCGGAAGGCGTTCTTGCTCACAAAGCGAGTCAGGGTCATATCAGAACTCCGGGAAGAAACAGGGTGCTCGCCGCCTTGCCCCAGGACTAGTCATCAGCATAGACGATGCCCAACTGCTCCACAACTGCCTGACAAATTCTTGACAATTTGTCTATGTCTGGCGCGAGTGGCTCGTTCATAACTGCCGGCAGTATGTGGCGGCGTGGCCGTCCAGCACCAGTGGAGATCGTCAGTCAGCGCGGATGACAATTGTCACCTCGCAGGCCTTCTGTAACTGGTAACGGCTGGCAGCCTCGAAAAGTTACGCGGCGAAGCGGGGTCTGCTGGACACTCAACGGAGGGGGAGGGCTGAGAATGCGACCCCGCAGACGGCTTGGGCAGGACGGTTTCCGTGTCTTGACCAATCGATGATGCGGGTACTTTCGTAATTCACGATGGTGATGCGGATCGGGCTATCCTACCCCTATCCCTTCCCCACAGGTCCAAGCCTGACGTCTTCTGCGAGGGCGTCCCCGTTCTTTGCCTGTGCGAGGGTAGGAAGCAATGGCTAACAGAATCGGCCGTTTCGACATACTCAGCGAAATCACCAATTCCCCGACCGGGTCTGTCTACAAGGCCTCCGATCCGGAGAGCGGGCAAACCGTTGCGCTTAAGACCCTTAAGCTCGAAATGTTGGGGGACCAGGCGGCGGCGTTGGTGCAGAGTGTCCTGGAGGAAGCGGAGACCACGAAATCCCTGAATAGCCACAACATCGCCCTGGTTTATGGGGCCGGGGAACTGGAGGGCCTGTTCTGTGCCGCGCTGGAGTATGTGCAGGGCAACAGCATTGCGACCATGCTGGCCCGCAAAGAGGGATTTTCCATCTGGGACCTGCAGGACATCGCGCGGCAAACCTGCCAG
Source organism: Terriglobales bacterium (assembly GCA_035542575.1). Taxonomy (GTDB): domain Bacteria; phylum Acidobacteriota; class Terriglobia; order Terriglobales; family Acidobacteriaceae; genus JAIQET01. Next base: position 22,751 of record DATKLE010000136.1, read on the forward strand.
GGACTGGACCACGCGCACGCCAAAGCCGTGTTTCATTACAGCCTGGAGCCGGCCAAGATCATGGTGCAGTGGGACGGCACGGTCAAGCTGCTGGGCTTCGGAATTTCCATGATGAGCGCGCATGGGCGGCATGCTTCCGGCCAGCCCACGGAAGTTCTGCACTACATGTCTCCTGAACAGCTGCGCGGGGAGTCGCTGGATGCGCGCTCCAACTTGTTCAGCCTGGGGGCCATCCTTTACGAGATGGTGACCGAGCACAAGGCTTTCGAGGGGGACGATGCTGACCAGATAGAGCAGCAGATTCTGGAGCAGATGCCGGCCGCGCCCATCGAGATCAACCGCAAGGTCCACCCTGCCCTGAGTGAAGTGATCATGAAGGCGTTGGCCAAGGCGCCGGAAGCACGCCATCAGTCGGGCCAGGATCTGGTCAATGATCTGGAGCGTTGCAAGGAAAGCCCGACCAAGACGGCGGCCAAAGCCGGCCAGCCGGCGCAAGGGTTGAACCTGCCGGCAAAGCAGAAACCGGCAGCCGGGGCGCCCCAATCAGCCGGGCAGACGCCCGCGGCAGCGGCCCCTGCGAAACCAGCGGCAGCCAAGATGGAAGCACAGGCTTTCACCAAGCCTCCGGCACCGGCAAGAACAACCCAAGCTGTACCTCCTCCCGCGCCAGCCCTTACCCAGGAAGCTCCGGCCGAGTTTGAAGTTCGAGGTGCAGCCGGGCCTGGCGCTGCGCAACGGAAAGCAGCGGTCGCTGCTGCCGGTTGGGGTGGCGCCGGCACCAGCCCGTCACCGGAAACGCCAAAACGGACAGCGAAGCTCGATCCCTCGGAGCAGTTCAGCAGTTCGCGCGTGAAGGCGTCAGTGGATGGGCTCGCCAATGAGCAGGCTGGGATGTCGGCCGCAGCGGCGGAACCGGAGGTGGAGACATCCAGCCTCAAGGTTGATCCCATGATGGCTGAGTCCAACGAGGATGCGGGTACGCACGTTCGGAGCTTCTCAGAAATTGACGAACTGCCGCCCCTGAAAGAGATCTACATTGCGCCTCCGGCGCCACCCGCGCAGGAAGTGCCCAGCCCGGCGCAGGAGCCGATAGCAACCATGTTCCGGGAGCCGGCTCCCGAGAAACCCAAGATCCAGCCCAAAGAAGTGGCCAAGAAGGCGGTCGCGGAGATCAAGAAAACTCCACCCAAGCTTTTCATGTACTCCATCGCTGGGGCGATTGCATTCATTCTGCTGTTAATCGTCGCGATTGCCTTCCACATTCACAACCAGAATGCCGATGAGGACAGCGATCTGACGCAACCATCGCAACCAGCCGCAGCCACACCCGCTCAGCCGGCACCCCCGGTGCAGGCGCCGCCGGTCGCCCAGACTCCGCCGCCGGTCCAGGTCGAAGCGCCCGAACCGGTAATTGATGAACCTGCTGCGGTGTCGGTCCGGCCGAAGTACAACAGCAGAAGGAAGCCGGTCAAAACGCCGGCGCCCGCACCCGTGATACCGGGACAGTTGACGGTGAGTTCGAATCCGGAAGGGGCCCAGATACGCCTCGATGGCCGCAACGACACCAGTTGGCTCACGCCCTCGAACCTGACCGGCCTCACCCCCGGCCAGCACACGGTGACCCTGACCAAGCCGGGTTATGCCTCGCAAACGCGTACGATTGAGGTAGCCTCCGGCAGCAAGTCATCCCTGGCCATACAACTGGCACAGCTGATGGCCGTGGCTTCCGTCGCCAGTGAACCGGCCGGGGCCACTATTTTCCTGGACGGCAGAGACACCGGGCACGTGACGCCGGCACAAATCTCCGTAGACAGGCCCGGCAATCACACCCTGCAGGTGAAGAAAACAGGCTATTTGGAGCAAACCACCACCGCCAACCTGCAGCCCGGACAGACGTTTCATTTCGCCCCGGCGCTCCAGGCCCTGGGCTCCACTGATGAGATCAAGACCGTCGGCCGATTCAAGAAGATCTTTGGCGGCGGGGAAGCGGCCGGCATGGGCATCGTGAGTATCAAGACCCAGCCCAAGGGCGCTCAGATTGCCGTCAATCAGCGAATCGTCGAAAAAGTCTCGCCGGTGCAGTTCTACCTGAATCCAGGGACCTACGTGATCGACATCACGATGTCGGGATTCAAGCCGCTGCGTCGCGTCATCACCGTCGAGAAAAGCGGCAAAGTCGCGCTGGACGAGACCCTGGAACGGTAGCCGCGCGGTTCCGCACACTAACAGCGAAGCTCGCTTCCGTTGGAAAAACGGAGGGAGCACCTTCTTTCCGATCAAAATCCTGCCTTGTTTTCCACGGCGGCAAGAGGAATTCATCCAGCTTTAATGACGCAGAAACAATTCCGAAATATCGCCGCCTTACTCTCTCCCAAACTGATTCCTCAGTCTGAGAGTTCCACCCATACCTCGCGCACTCTTCCGGGTGTGCCACCCACTCGGTCTATTGGATCTTCCGTCATGGAGGAGGAATGATGTTGCGTAAACTGACTGCAGCGTTAAGTTCGCGAACGATGATCACTGCGTCCCTGGCGATGGTCGCGGTTCTAGCCACAGCCATGCCAGCCCATGCCGGTTCGAACGCCGCGCCCACTACTACCCCGATCAAGCACGTCGTAGTCATTTTCCAGGAAAACGTTTCGTTCGATCATTACTTTGCGACCTATCCGCAAGCCGCCAATCCCGCTGGCGAGCCGAAGTTTGTGGCACATTCCGGCACGCCCGGGGTGAACGGATTCACCAATGCCGTGCTGAACTTCAATATGAACGAGAACAACCCCTTTCGCCTGGACCGCTCGCAGAACTACACCTGCGACCAGGATCACGACTATACCCCGGAACAGCAGGGATACGATGCCGGCCTGCTCGACAAGTTCGTGCAATTTCTGGGCGTGGGCACGGACGGCAGTTGCAACGATTATGGCCATGGGCCGGGGTTGGTGATGGGTTACTACGATGGCAATACGGTCACCGCGTTGTGGAACTATGCCCAGTTCTTCGCGATGAATGACAACTCCTACAACACGACGTACGGTCCCTCGACGCCAGGGGCGCTGAACCTGGTCGCGGGCAACACGTCGCCCTACGACCCGGCACACACGATCGGCGACATTTCCGAAGATGTGGCGGACACCAGTGTGATCGGCGATGCCGATCCATACTATGACGATTGTGGCAAGCCGTCGCAGCTGGCGGTCACTGGCACCAACATCGGCGATTTGCTCAACAACAAGGGCGTGACCTGGGGCTGGTTCGAAGGCGGCTTCAAACCCACCGTGGCTTGGGATGGAGTGAATCCCGCGGTGTGCGGCGCCACCACCAACAATCTCGGAGGTGTTCCTCAGAAGGATTACAGCGCCCACCACGAGCCCTTCCAATACTATGCACAATCGGCCAACCCGCATCACCTGCCTCCCTCTTCGATCAGCATGATCGGCTTTACCGACCAAGCCAACCATCAGTACGATCTCAGCGACTTCTGGAACGCGGTTTACTCTGGAAACTTCCCCGCAGTCAGCTTCCTGAAGGCAAAGCGCTCGCAGGACGGGCACTCCGGATACTCCTCGCCGCTGGATGAGCAAATTTTCATGGTTAGTACCATCAATCAGTTGCAGACTCTGCCGGAATGGAGCAGCACCCTCGTCGTGATTTCCTACGACGATTCCGACGGGTGGTACGACCACCAGATGGGGCCAGTGGTAAAGCAATCCGTCACCAGCGCGGACGCGCTCACCGGTCCGGGCATGTGCGGGAGCATTAACAGCGATGGCATCGGCGGACGGTGCGGTTACGGCCCGCGGCTGCCGCTGTTGGTGATCTCTCCGTTTGCCAAGAAGAACCATGTGGATAGCACGCTGACCGACCAGAGCTCGATCATCGGCTTTATCGAGAGCAACTGGTCCACCGGACAGATCGGCGGCGGCTCGTACGATGCTCTGGCCGGGCCCTTGACCAACATGCTCGATTTCAGCAAGCGCCGCACTGACAAACTAATCCTGGATCCGGTTACCGGACTACGGGTGAAGTAACTTCCCACCTTAGGGTTTCTGAAACGGAGGCCGTCCTGAGTCCCGCCTGCCCGGGCTGGGACTCAGGTGGCCTTCCGCACGAAGATCGAAGGATCTACACCGCTCCGCCCCGAAATCACGTCACCGGTATGCGTGATGCTGATCACAGAAGGCTCGTCTCAGCTGGGATAAAAGAAGGGCCTATGGAGTGAGGAGCTGTGGCCCAAACAATTCCCCGTTCGTCGTATCCCGAGTTGTGGCAGGCGCTCAACAGATTGAAGTGCGTGCGCACCTATAGCCAGGGGGCTTCCGTGTTCCGGCAGGGCCGGCCCGCCCACGGCATCTATCTAATTGAAAAGGGAGAGGTTCGGCTAACACTGCCCTCGTCGGTGAAGCCCGAGCGCACGTTTGAAGTCGCTGGGCCCGGAACCGTCCTGGGGTTGAGCGAAACCATGACCGGCGAGGCCTACAAGCTGAGCGCCGAAGCCGTCGGCCCCGCCGAGATTGCCCATGTGGAACGCGCAACGTTGCTGAAGTTCCTTCGGGACCATCACCAGTTTTGCCTGCAGGTGGTGCGCCTGTTGAGCGATGACCTCCACCAACTCTATCAGCGCTTTCAGTGCGTGAACTCGGAAGAGAGGTCCCGCCGGAAAGCCAGCCCGGCCAGCGTCAATTGACCGGAATCCGGCAGAGGAATCGGGTAGGAGGCGGGATTACTCCCGCCGTCCTCCCACACCACCGGACGTGCGGTTCCGCATCCGGCGGTTCATGAAGCCAACGAGAAGCGCCGCTGAGAGTCCAGCAGCGAGACCAGCCCCATACGGGCGAACCAA
>DATKLE010000137.1:0-32031 GCA_035542575.1 Terriglobales bacterium
TCTTGGTTCGCCCGTATGGGGCTGGTCTCGCTGCTGGACTCTCAGCGGCGCTTCTCGTTGGCTTCATGAACCGCCGGATGCGGAACCGCACGTCCGGTGGTGTGGGAGGACGGCGGGAGTAATCCCGCCTCCTACCCGATCACAAACAGACCGCTGCTTCCCATTACTGACGGCTGAAATGAAAGGCGGACAAAATGAAGTGCATTGGATTCGTACTTATCTTTCTGTGTAGCGTCGCAGCGGCTCAGCAGCCAATGAGTCAAGTCAAATCGCAAGGCGCTTGCAGCCCCAACATCGTGCAAAACACAGGGCAGGTCCGCTTTACTTGCAGTGGTCTCGTTGACGCGAAAACGGTCAGCAAGATCAATGACATTCTGAACGAACTCCTCAAACGGCGAGGAGATGAACAAAAAGTAGTCAGCAAGCTGGATGAAGTTCTTCAATTTGTCCGGCACCAAGAAGGACGAATTGAGGAAGTGGAGCATCGTACCGGTATCATTCAGTCATTAGAGCTGGACATAACTATTGACGCTACAACTGCACCAGCCAAGGTAGATGCAGATTCGCAAGTGGACGCCGGTTTACAGAGCGTAGTGGCTCTATTCTCGGATGACGAAACGCGATACCGATTTGTGACTGATTTCCTCCTGTCACACCAGCAGCTCACTCCGACCTTGTACCGCTTGAGCTTCTCGTACAAGCCGGAGACGCCGAGCCAAATCCTCGGCCAACGTATTTCCCTGCTTAGCCGGATGAAGATATTTGTCTGCAACTACTCCGAGATATTCCAGACAATCCACTTCGATGCAACCAGTGTTTCCACGAAGATGAACATCAGCGTTCGCCTAAACGGAGTGGAGGCACTGAGAATCACAGACCAGATAGCAGCACCGGGCACCCTCGCGCACGGTCAGGCTCAAATGGACGTGGGTAACGATTTCTCCAAGATTGAACAGCTTTACGGGGACAAGATAAGCGCAGCACATCAGTAACACTTTCTCGATCTAGGAGTCAGCAATGTCAGGAAAATCCGAAAAGGCTCAGATCGGCGTATGGCTCGGTAGTGCTGTCGGGACAGTCAGCCTGGCGACTGCTGCAATTCTGCCGTCGCTCGGTCATGCCAAGCCGGCTGTTTGGGTCACGTACGTCGCTATCCTCGGGTACATCGTCGCGGGGTGGACGTACGTAACCCACAAACGCCAAATCTGGAAATCTCGCGCAACACGCATCGCCTTGGCGCTAGCGATTGGCCTCTTCCTGGCTTTCGTTTGGTTGGTCCGCTCGATTGTGCCACCGGCACCGAATAATCCTCCGGCGACATCCGTTCACGTCGAATCATCAGGCGACCAGAGCCCTAATGTTGTTGGGAACCAGGGTAGCGTAACAATCGAAAACCAGCAGCCCCCCAGTCCCGACAAGAAGTCCAAGAAAAAGTCGGGAAAAGCAGAGGGAGGGAAGCAGTGAAGTTGTTCTATCTATTCCTACTATTCCCCCTCACCATATCGGCGGCGGGCGGGTGGCCCACCCTTGAAACTAACTTGGGGTGCCCCATCCTTCGCGTTCTTTGCGAAGGGTGGGAACCTGCTCCTTCTCCAACACCGCATTCAACTTCACTTCCGACCCCGGCTGCACGGTGATCTCCCGCGACCAGTCCTTGTAGCCGGAAGAAGTCACGCGGACGGTGTGTTTGCCGGGCGACAGTTTCAGGGTGCTGGGAGCGTTGCCGACGAAGGCTCCGTCGCTGTAAACATCCGCACCGTCGGGATTGGACGCCACCTGCACCGTGGAAACAGCCTGGTACTCGTCTTCGTCTCTCCAGTACTGCCGGCCAACGAAGACAAAGAGTGCACCCAGCAGGAAAGAGCTGCCAAACAGGAGCATCTGTCCTATGAAAATGGGATTGGTGAGGATGGCATCAATCTGCTTGTCTATAGTTGCGTTGATCTTTGAAAGCAAGAAGCCTGTGATGAAAGCGGAAATGATTCCCAGCAGGTCCTTAAATCTGCTTTTCTCCTTTAGGTGTGGCGAAATCAAGATGCCGATTGTCCAACCTAGAGTCGCGCCGAAAATAATTAGTAGATAGTTAAGCCTCGGATCAGACCCGAGTCCACACGCGATCCATAAGAGGGCCACGAGGGTCAACCCTCCGAAGAGGTAACCGGGGAGGAGTTTATGCGGGAACCGCCGCCAAGCGTCGAACAGAGCCCACCGGTTTTGAGTGGTCATTGCAAACCTCGCCAGGCTTGAGGTTTATGGACTGTGACCCTGGATGTTCGCTGGGCATTATACAGGTGTCGGGTGGCCCGGCCTTGAAACCAAACTGGGGTGGCCCATCCTTCGCGTACTTTTGCGAAGGGTGGGAGGGGGGACATCAAGTTTCAAGGTCCCAGAGTTTCAAAGTTACGAGGGAACGTCCCAAGACGGACACGTCCGTGAAATCCCACCCTTGCGCACAGAACGCGCAAGGATGGGGCACCCGGCGCTTCCACTTTCTGTACAACCCACCGCGAAATTGATTTCCCCAAGACTGTGACCTTGCCCCGGGGCTTACGCCCCGGGCTAATGTCTGGCGCACCTCCGGGGATGGGTCATTCGCCTGTACTCCCGTTCGCGTTCCCGTTTCGCTTGACTTGCCCCGCCAAAAGACTAGAGTTCAGTCGAATCGAAAATTGAGGGGTCTTGGGGCCAGACACCGTCTGCCTCTCGCGCAGGCGGCTTGCACAATCCACGTTAAGGAGAATCCATGCGCAGATTGATGGTTTTGAGCGCTTGTTTGTTTTGGTTGGCGTCCCTGGCCATGGCCAAGGAGAAACTCACCTCCCAATGGAACTGTGCCGCGCCGTCGGAGATGCATGCCATCCCGGTCGCCGATCAGGCAAACCATTCCTACTCGATCAACAAAGGCGCCTGCACCGCGGTCAAGAGCAGCGTGGACGAGAAAGAAGGCGTGGGCACCGGTTTCAATGACGTTACCGGCGATTCCTCGCACGGGCATGGCATCTTCGTGGCCACCACCGCCAGTGGCGACAAGATTCATTACTCGTACAAGGAGTCATTAACCTCCAAAGACGGGAAAGTAGAATCCGGCAGCAATCCCTGGACGATCGTTGGCGGCACGGGGAAATTCGCCGGCGCCAAGGGCGAGGGCGGCTGCAAGGCGAAAGGCAATGCCGATGGCACCGTCAGCTGGGACTGCGAAGGCGCCTACACCCCGGCAAAATAACTGCTGGCCCACTCCCGGCCCGTCCGCGGAGTGGGCCCAGCCAGTCCGACCCCGGAGGAACGAAGAGTGAGCAAGACACTGACGGCTGGCTGATCGCGACTATTGATCCTTCTCCAAAACCTCGTCGTCCTTTCCCACTCCCGCCCGCCGCAGCAACCCGCGCAGCGACTTCTCTCCTCCCGCTCCGCGCTGCTCGGCGGCGATGTTGCCCTCGCGGTCAATCACCACATAAATCGGATACGAGTTCGCCTGGTACATCGCTGCCAGGTTGGTGTCTCGCATCAGCACGATGCGGCACGACCGCGGATGCTGCTCCAGATACTTCTGCACCGTCTGCTTCGACTCTCCCACGTCAATGGCCAGCACCAGCAGGCCTTTGCCGGAGAACTCGTGATCCACCGCGTCCACCAGCGCCTCTTCGTCCTTGCAATACGGACACCACGTGGTCCAGAACTCGAGCAACACCACCTTGCCTTTGACCGATGCGTTGGTGTAGGTCTCGCCGCTGAGCGTCCTGGCGTGAAAGCGGGGAGCGGGCTCGGGTTCGTCCGACTGGGTAAATCCCCCATCCTGCGCAAAAAGCACGCAAGGATGGGCCACCACCGTCAGCAGCACTAGAGCGATGAAGATCAGGTGTCGGCGCGCCCACATGGCGCGGCACTATATCACAGGCGGGTTAGCCGTCCTACGGCCCCCCACCGATGTCGGAGACGTGGACGACCTTGCCGCTGGCGTCGAAGTCCACCCGGAAGGTGTTGCGGACGGGACCTGCCAAGTAAGTGAACTGGCTTTTCCAGGCTTTTCCGTTGCCCATCTCCTGCGCGGGGTTGAACGACCCGGTTCCCACCTCTTGCCAAGAACGCGAGGATGCGGCACCCTCAGTAAACTATCCGTTTACGGAGGAAGAAGATGATGGGTGTGCAAAGACGGTTACGGGTTGGCCTCGGACTGGCTACGTTGGGGACCGCGGTGGTGGCGCTCGCGCTCTGTCCGCGCGCGGCGGCTCAGAACAAGGCGTGCAGCCTGGCCACGGCCGATGAACTACAGAGCGCTCTAGGCGCGAAGGTGTCCGGGCTGAGGGGGATCGGCACGCCCACGGGGGCGGAGGTTTGCACCGGCACGACGCCCACTGCCACGGTCACGCTGCGCCTGGCCAAGCGGTCCCCGGAGAGTCAGGGCAAAGAAGTTAAGGGCATCGAGATGGTGAAGAAGATGGGGGCGCAGGTGCAGGTCAAGACCGACGGGCCCATCACCTGCTCCACCCTGATTCCGCCGGCGAACCTGCCACAAATGGGATACAACACGACCTGCTCGGTCCTCAAAAACGGGCAGGTGGCGGCCATCGAAGTCACGGCCAAGAGCCAGAAGAATATGGCCTCCATGGACAGCCTGCACAAAATCGCGGAGAAGATGGCGGAAAGAATTTAGAAGACCGGGCGAGCCGAATCGGGCGAAGAAGAAATCCCCATCCTTGCGCGGAAAGCGCACAAGCCGCAAGCGTGTCAGTCCAGGGCCAGGAGGGAAATGCGGTCCTTGCCAGTGCGCTTGACCTGGCACATGACTCTATCGGCTGCGTTGATGATGTGGTCCGGCGTCGTCGGCGGATCTCGGAACGTGACCGCACCGATGCTGAAGGTAACTTCCCACCGATATGCTTTCATCGCGTCCTTGAGAGCTTTATGCAGCTTGTCCAGGACCACACGCGCGCTATCCAACGGGGTTTCGGGCAAGAGCAGAGCAAACTCGTCGCCCCCGAGGCGGGCAACGGAATCCATCTCGCGGAGTGTACTTTGCATGGTCCAGACCACGACTTTCAGCACCAGGTCTCCGGTGTCGTGGCCGAGGATGTCGTTCACGGCCTTAAAGCCATCGAGGTCAAGCGAGACCACGGTGAGGGGAGTGCGGCCCCGGCGCGAGCGTTTGCTCTCATAGCTGAGGACCTCCCGGAAGGCACGATCGTTCAACGCTCCCGTCTTGCAGTCTTTGCGGGAGAGGTCCCTGAAGCGGAGGTACAACGCCAGGAGGGCCCGGACCAACTCGTCCTGCTCAACGTTCGTGAGCGGGCGCTCGTGGCCGTCGGTAAAAGCCCGGACGAAACCGTCAGTGCCTTGAATGCAGGCGGCCGCATCGGCCAGGGTCTTGTGCTGGTGTCCGCAGAGGACCAGCAAATTGTCTTCCGACCAAAAAGCCACATAGTAAGTTGCGGACCGCTCTCCTGCCGCGGTCACCGGAGGTCGTTGGGGGTCTTTTCGGGTAATTCTGAGCTTGTCTTCAGCCCGAGGCGAATGGTGTCCTTGCCGGATTGCGCTCGCAACAAGAGGAATTTCAGGAGTATTTCCGGGAGCGCTTGTGCCGGTGGGGGTGTTTTGTCGGTCTGGGAGCGGTGAGAGTAGGGGATTCACCGGTTTTCTTGCCCGTCCTTCAGGGGACGTACCCCAGAGTAAGCAGGGGCAATCGGGCGCTCAAGTTACCGAAGGACATGTACTGTGGTGCGCGGCGCCGATCCGGCAGCGTTCAGCGCCCGACGAAGCTGGCGGTCCGCACCAGGCGCAGTTCGTTTCTCAACTGGCGCACTCGTGGGAGCAGGGCCTGCGGGTCCGGTGTTTCCACCGAGAAGTGGCTGGCGTAGGGGAATTTCGCTTTGGCCGCGCGCAGCCCCTGGCGCAGGTTCGCGGTGGAATCCACGTGCACCGCAACCTCAATCTGGAACAGGACGTAGACCCCCGCTTTCGCGGGAAGCAGGGCGATTTCGGCCTCGCAAAAAGGGTGGAGCTCGTGGAGAGCCATCACTGGCATGATATACGAGTCGCCGCCCTGGGCCCCCTTCAGTTCAGCCGCTCCGTCTGCTCCAGCAGCCGGCGATCGGCCCACTGCTTCCAGTCGCGCACCTTGCCTGTCTACGCCGCATCCACCTTCCTTTCTTCAAAATCGAAGACCAATCTGGAGGGCGGGCGGGCACGCCCCGTCCTCCAGTTGTTGGTGCGGGTTCAGGACGTCTCCAGGGCACGGATGTACTCAACGACCGACTCGCTCCAGCCATCGATGTGCGTCCACTTACCGTAGCCCACACCGTTCTTGTAGCTGGCCACGTTGATGACGTAGCCCCTCCCCTTCGGCGCCGGCACAGCATCGTGCGCCTGCTCGTCGGTGATCACGATCAGGCGGTCGTAGGCTTCGTCTCGGTTTAGTCCTTCGACCGCCTTCCCGAGATACGTGCCGTTGTGGTGCTGGCTGGCGTCAATGGCGTCGCGCAAAGCGAAGCCACGGCGCGCCGGTACCTCAACCAGATCGTCGGAGAACGAGAACACGCTCACCTTCTCCCCGATCTCGCGCAACAGAACCGCCAAACCGTAGGCGGCGTCGGTGCGCTGCATCTCGGAACGGCGGGAGAGCGGCGCGATCATCGAGCCGGAAACATCTACCAGCACGAGGGTCTTGCCGGGGAGCTTCTCCTGGCCGGCGACGCAGGCCAGCATGGCCTGCTCCAGCGCCTCCTCCCACCGTGGCGCATAGCGGGCCGCCGCAAGAAAACGGAACGGCAGCACGCGCTGCGTCTTCATGGAGCGGAGGGCGGACTGCACCAGATCCTCGTCCACGCCTGCTTCCTTCATGTTGCGCAGGTTACGGAGCAGGGCGAGGGCGCCGAGCTTGTTCTCGAGGAGCAGACGCTGCCAGGCCTCGCGCTTGTCGGCGCCTGAGCTGAGCGCGACCTCCCAGGTATCGGGCGTAGCCAGGCGTCCCCAGATCAGCTTCTTCCACACCCCGGCCTGGGCCGCGTCGCGCGGCTTGGCGTGGCAGAGGAAGAGCACGTCGCGCAGCTTGATGGGGCCACCGCGATCGTACTTGGCCAGCTGATACTCATCAAACTTGGGGAAGGCCGCCGCCAGCCCCTTCTTCACCTGGCCCGACAAAGGCACACGTCCGTCCTTCCAGTAGATGGCGACGAACTCGGCGAGCTCGTCGGCACGCTGGATGACGCGCGCGAGGGTCTCCGCCACGAGCACCGCGGTGCGTCTTGTGCCGCGCCATCTCGCGGACGAGCAGCAGTGGCGCATGGCGCAGCTTCATCGTCTCGCGCGTCTGAATCGCCAGGACCGCGACCTTTTCGGCCGCAACCTTGGGAACGAGCTCGGCGATGCGTCCGGCGATCTCGACTCCGTCCTCGTAGAACTGCGACTCCCAAAGCAGGCAGGCCAGCACCGAGCGCCGGAGCTGCAGCTCGGGCGAGAGATGGCGGGCGGGGGCGCCCTCGTGAGTGCGGGGACCGAGATTGAGTATATTTAGACGGGCCATGATTCTTCCTCACATTCGTCGCTGGTCGTCGGTCGCTGGTCGTTAGCCGAAACCTTCGGAGTTCAAAGAAGGGCACAACTTTCAGTCGCGCCGCAATACTATTGTTAATTGCTCTCGTTCCGAGCGCGTTCTTTGCGCGCGAAATCTGTTTTTCTCGCCGGGGAATCGGGCGACGACGGTATGGTTCCGATGCTCTAACCAGTTTGAGCTACATGGCTGATACCATGGCAGGATTCGAACCCGCAGCCTTCGGATTACGAAGTAACCCTCGTCTTCACCACCGGCGAACTGGGCGAAATAACCCGCGGAGCGCCTCAGCGCTCCGCGGTTGCGACTTCCGCGACGGTCTCTGTATTGGCATTCTCCCGCGCGAAACCAATACGCACCAACCGCGGAGGCACGCTCCGGTCGCGGTAGTCGGTGCAGTACAGCACATTAATCTGCACCGAACGCACTACTGCGCCGAACGTGCAGAACACTGCGTTGCGGCCGCTGGCGCCGTACTGCATGTGCACGAAGGCGCATCCCGCACAGAGGCCGCGAGGCTTCACGGCGCGCTTGCGGCGGATCCAGCGCTGGACAGCGATGAGAATCAAGTAGCAAATGACGCCGTACATCGCGACCTCCTTTCTTGCAGCTGGCATGCCGCATCATGCTTACTCCATCGTCTCGACCAGCTCATCCTCGTCGTCCGCGTCTGCTACAAAGCCCATGCCCACAAAGCCGCCGACCTTGCGTTTCGGTTCAGTCGGGATGATCAACGCAATGTCTTCCATCTGCTTGCGGGTCGGCAGAGTGCGGTTCATGTAGTCGGTGCAATCGCGAACTTTGAACGGCACCCGGCGCAGGTCAAAGGCGAACGCGCAGAAGACTGTCTCCTCGCTTTCGCGGAATCCCTTTTGAGCGTGCGCCCAGTAGCAGCTCCGGCATAGAGACTCGCCATCCGACGGCTTGGTGATCACTATCAACGTATTTTCGTTCATGCAGGACACTTTTCTAACCGGCCAAAAGGCCGGAGTAAGTCGAGTTAGGAGCCGTGGATTCTTGCGCCGCTGCGCGGCTCGCGGGCAGGAGTGCCCGCGCCACAAAAAACACAAGGTCCCTCCACTCCGCCGGGGATTCGCAAGCGAATCCCCGGCTCCGGTCGGAATGACAGGGTGTGGAGACCCCATGGGGTCTCCCGATTATTCCGGTCAGGGTACATGCGGACACGGCAGGGCTTGCGCCCATGAGGATTCGGACCTCCCAGCCCGAAGGCTGTTTCGCCGAAGAAGTATCCGTGGCCAATCGCCACTGACCTTGAAAAGTTAGTGCTGGGGGAACAAGCGACAGCAGCATGGGTCGATTAGCAGTCGAAGTAGCTGCGGTCTACGCCACCCAGCGAAATTGTGGTTGAAGCTGCGTCAGGAGCGACGATTAACTAAGGAAGTCAAACGACGCCCGGGTGCAGACTCGGCATATATCGGGCCGATCCTGCAGTCGCAGCACGTTGTGGGTTGTGCTCATGCGAGCGTCCTTTCTGGTGAAGATGATTGAAGATGACATGAGTTTGAGATTTTCGCAAGAGGGAAAATGTTAAGTGACTGTGAAAATGCGAAGCCCACGCACAAAGGCTGAAATCACGGTGTGATCGGGACCCAGGTTGCGGAGCTGGTATCCCTGCGACTTTGCCGTCACACGCTATCGTTCGTCCCGCTGGAGAAAGGGACTTTGGGCTGGCCCCATCTCGGGAGCCGGTGCAGTCTGGGAGTAACACTTGCGGCATCCGCAATTCGAAGCCGCTTGACTTCGCTTTTTATTCGCTTACAATGAGGCTATGGCCATCACACGACGTCAGCGTCAGCTGTACGACTTCATCTCGCGCTTCGTGGCGGAGAAGGGGTATTCCCCATCGTTCGAGGAGATCGCCGAAGGCATGGGGTTGAGTTCGCTGGCCACGGTGCACAAGCACGTCTCCAACCTTGAGAAAAAGGGTCTGCTCACCCGCGATTACAACCGCAGCCGGTCCATTGATTTGCTGCCTCCCAAGGGAAGGTTGAAGCAGGCCATGTCGGTGAACACCGGGATGGTGCTGCCTTTGCTGGGGCGCATTGCCGCGGGCCAGCCCATTGAGGCGGTGGAAAATCCGGAGACGATTTCCCTGGCGGACTTCGTGCGCTCCAAAGAAGTGTTTGTGCTCGAGGTGCGCGGTGATTCCATGCAGGATGAAGCCATCCTTGACGGCGATTACGTGCTGGTGGAGAAAAGCAAGACGGCGCACAACGGCGACATCGTGGTCGCCCTGGTGCGGGGAAGCGACGCGACACTGAAACGCTTCTATCGCGAGGGAGACGACATTCGCCTGCAGCCCTCGAATGCCACCATGCAACCGATCATCGTGCCGGCAGCGGCGGTGGAGGTGCAGGGGCGGGTGATTGGGGTTTTGAGAAAGTACTGAGTTGCGAGTAGCGAGTTGCCAGCAAAAACAAAAACGCCCGGATCCAATCCCGGGCTTTTTGCGCGCTACTCACAACCTACTACCCGCTACTCATCCCAAGTGCTTGTCCAGCGCTTTCTGGATCTGCTCTTTGGGGACGTAGCCGACGATCTGTTCCTTCACCTGGCCTCCCTTGAACACGAGCAGCGTGGGAATGCCGCGCACGCCGTAGCGCATGGGGGTGGCGCCGTTGCGGTCCACATCCATTTTGCCGACCTTCACCTTGCCCTGGTACTCCTGGGCCAGTTGCTCGACGATTGGGGCGATGGCGCGGCAGGGGCCGCACCAGGTGGCCCAGAAATCCACCAGCACGGGTTGGTCCGACTTCAGTACATCCTGATCGAAGTTGGAATCGGTTACTTCGAGAATCGTGCTACTTGCCATTGTTCCTCCGCTAAAGTCGCTCGGCGCCGCGTGGCTTACCGGCGGCGTTCCCGGATGGGCAAATCAATATGAGTGCTTCCCGGAAAATAAGTCTACTATCCTAGCATTTCGTTAGATGCTGTGCAGTAAGGAAGGTCGCAAGCGGCTGTTGGCTGGTAGCTCCTGGCTCTTGTCAACCGAGACCATTCTGCTAGCAGCCAGGAGCCAGCAGTCAGAGGCCAAAATTAAAAAGCGCCCTAAACTTTTCAGTTCAGGACGCCTCGGCAGCCCTCCCCCAGAACTGCCAAACCACGAGTGGATAGTATGACGAGCCTGCGGGAGTGTAAACGTCACTTCAGTAACGCCTGCCTTTTGCATGGGTAATCTCAGGCCGGGTCTCGGAGGTAATTGGTTGGGGTGGGGCGGCCGCCGGGCGGATTCCTGCTAATTGCTTGCCAGCAAAAGGGAAAATCCCTGGAAGGAGAACTCGCGACGACCTTCGGTTACGGTGGGCTTCACGGTTCCCGCCCGTACCTCTCCGACGGCTTTTTCCAGGCGCTCGAGAAAGTCCGGGGGAGCGACTGGGACGTTGTGGGCGGGCAAGAGCAGTTCCAATTTGGGAGCGAGCTTGGCCAGCCGGGCCACGGACTTGCCGTAGGCGTTGAAGTCGGTCTCTTCGGTGAAGAGGTAGATGGGGCCGGGGTAGAAGGTGTCGCCGGTGAATAGCAGGCCGTTCTTGCGATCGAGCAGACAAAGCGAGTCAGGCGTGTGGCCCGGGGTGAAGAGGACCTCGAGTTCACGGCCACCGAGTTGAATACGTTCTCCGTCCTTTACGCGGTGTGAAACATGAAACGGGCGAATGGAGTACGAGTCGGGTTTCACGCCGGGAGGGAGGTGTCCGCAGATGCGCTCGGGGGCCAGAGCATCGCGCGCGTTGGCGCGGGTGAAGGGCGTGTCCTCGTCGAGGATGTCGGAAAACTCTGCATTGCCCCCGGTGTGGTCGAAATGGGTGTGCGAGTTGAGCACGGTGACGGGCAGCTTCGTCAGACGAGCAGTAATGTCGCTGATCCTGCCTATACCCAGGCCGGTGTCGAACAGCAGGGCGCGCTTGCTGCCAAGAATCAGGTAGGAGATGACTTCTTCGAACTGGTGCGGTTCGTAGATGGCGAAGACGCCGGGGCGGATGCGGTAGACCTCGAACCAGTCATCGCTGACGTTGACGCGATCGAGTTTGGCGTACTCCGGGCGCGGGAGCTGGCGGCACCATTCGGGACGGAGCGGCTCGCCGGGCTGCGTCTGGGCCTGAGCCAGTGTGCAGGCCAGCGGAAAGAGCAAGAGTGCAGAGAGCGCACGTGGGATCAATTCACAATTTCTCCCGACCCATCACGATCCTCATTTGTTGTATTGCCAGGTTTCGCCAGCGTCTATCGTAGTCCAGATTTCGCCGCCAGAGGTGGTCAGCTTGCCGTGACGGGCGTCGGTGAATTCCACGCCGATAATGTCAGCGGTAAGAGGCTTGCCATCGGCGATGGGTTTGATCTGCAGCCAGTGCCCTCCGGCATCGGAGGAGTGGTAAAGAGCGCCGTGGAGGCCTCCGACCCAAATCTCAGCGCCGACTGCCGCCAGAGCGCGGAAAGTGACCTTGGCGGGAACGGGGATGGTCTGCCACGTTTTGCCCGCATCGAGGGAGCGCTGCAGGGTACCGTCGGCAGACAAAGTCCAGCGCGGGAGCACGCTATTCGTGTCAAAGTTGAACGCCTGTTCATTCTTGGCCTCGGCGCGTGCCACCTTTCGATTTGCCATTGCGGCGCCACCCACCATACCCGCAGCAGGAGCTTTTGCTCTGGCCTCGGTATCCTTCGCTTTGCCTGCGGTGGCCTCTGCCAATTCAAGCGAGCCCGAGGACTTGCCGGTCAACTCATCAGCGGGTTTGATAACAGACACCTCCTGCGTCTGATCGGCCTTCTTGTCCAGTTCGCCCGCCTGGGCGACCGGAGCTGCGGCCGCAGCCATCGGCGACGCCGGCAGCGCCGTGGGGCGGTTGTCCGTTCGCATGGGCGCGGGAGCAGCCGCCACCAGTTGTGACTGCGCAGGCCCTTGCCGCCCGAGTTGCTTCGACGCCATGCTATTCGCCACGAATGTCTCTTCTTTGGCGCGAGGGGCAGGCCGGCCGGCAGACATCGGTGCGGTCACTAAATTCGCATGTAGTTTCTCCGGCGCCGGAGAGGGGGCGACCCTGTCACGGGAGGAAGCTTCCAGTTGCGGGGTTGTGGAACTTGGCGGGGGACCGGCAACGGCCTTCTCCCCGATCGCGGAAGCCGTGCGCGGCACCAGGGCGGGAGTTTTCGCTTGCCTGTACAGAGTAACTGCCGCACCCACAACCACGACACACGCCACGGCGGCGCTCCAGCGCAGCACATTACCGCTGAGCCATCCCGATCTTGGGCGGACGGCTGCGGCCACCCGGACCGTTTCGAATTCAGGTTGTGCCGCCGCTACGATGTCGCGGCAGTCGGCGCACTGCGCCATGTGTGCGAGCACCTGAACGCGTTCGCGCTCCGTCAGCGATTTCTCGACCAGAGCCGTGAGCAGGTTGGGGTCGGGGTGCGGTCCGGCCTTGGCGCCTGCCGCAAGGCGCTGCGTCACGATTTTGGGGACCTGCTCCATGGTTCTTTGGCCCTTGAGACGGTCGTGCTCTATCCGGATCCCTCTCCTGCCTGGGCTTCTGCTTTTCTTTCTGGGAACGCGCTGGCATCTCGTTCTTGCGCCAGGCGAGTGCGAATATTCACACGAAGGTCACGCACATCGACCTCCATCGCTTCCAGGGCCTGGCGGCGGCTCATCCCACGCCGGCCCAGGGCGGCCAGAATCTGCTTGCGCAAGGACTTGGCCATCTTATCGAGCTTGCGGCTGATGGTGGACTCGTGGACTCCCAGGACGCGGGCGATTTCCGCCAAAGTGCGTTGGTCGAGGTAGTAGGCCGCCAGTACAAAACGGTCGTCAGCGGAGAGCCCGGCCAGGACTTCATCGGTGGCGGACTCGATTCGGGTATCCACCGTGGCCAACGGCCCTGGGTCGGGAGCAGCAAACTGTCTTCCCTCCTCACTCTCCTCGTCGAGGCTGACCAGGCGGCGCTGGCGGCGGTAGCGGTTGACGTGCTCCTGCGCCAACACGGTGCGCAGCCAGCCTTCGAGCGAGCCCCGTCCGGTATAGGAGGTCAGCTTGCAGACGCGCTGGCCGTCGCGTGTGGTGGTGCCGTAAAGATCAGCGTAGAGCGAGTCGGCGAGTTCGCGGGCAGCCGAACTCTCTTTGGCGATGTAGCCGGCGACGTCGTAGAGCTTCTCCCGGAAGCGCGCCATGAAGACCTCCCAGGCGCGTTCGTTGCCAGCGGCACAAGCGCGGGCAAGCGCCAGGTCCTCGACCCGCAAGCTCACGTAGAGCTCGCGGACGGCGGGGATGGATGCATCCGCCGCAAGATACTTGGCTCGCACCTCCAGAAGAATAGCGGTGAACTCCGCTTGTTGGAGGCCGAATTTTTGAGCACCGCTACCGGTGTACAGTTCCGCGATCAGAGATTCGATCTCTGCCGGCAGAACAGCTGCGGATTGAGTGGCGCCATTCATCGTGCAGAAGGCGGGCGGCCGAACCGCAGAGAAGATCGGCGGTTACAGCCATGCCCCTGCCAAACAGGGTTCCATGACCGATGCTATCAACTTTTTAGACGCAAGAAGGCCGATTTTTGCCGTTCCGCCACTAGTGGGTGCATAGGGGCGCCCCGGAGAGTGGTCGAGGCAGGCAGGCCGGGGTGTCCCACGCCCGCCGGGGAGGCGCCACATGATCAGGTTCTTGTTTCCGGCCTTGGCAGGTATGACGATGGCAGGAGTGGCATTGCTTACGTGGAGTGGGGTTGAGGCCGGGGAGGTTTCGACGGTTCCCGGGTACAAGGTGTTGGCGCCCATACGCCAGGGAAACTTGACGGTGTTCCCGGTGGTGACGGCAAATCCGCATGACACCGGACAATTTCTAACCCTGGATGAAGGCTTGCGCTCGGGCGAGGTGGTGGTGACCGAGTCCGGGAACATTTCGCCGCTGGTACGGCCCCGGCATCCCGGCCAGACGGAGCGCCCCATTCGCCAGGGAGGGGCGCAGGTGAATCAGTTAGTGCTGGTGAATAACTCCAAGCGGCCGCTGATCCTACTGGCGGGGGAGATCGTGACAGGCGGGAAACAGGACCGGGTGATCGGCAAGGACCGCCTGGTGCCAGCCGAGAGCGATCCCATTGACTTGGGTGTGTTCTGCGTGGAGCCGGGCCGCTGGACGGCCGCGGCGGGGAAATTTGGGGCGTTCAACAGTTCCATGGCGCAGCCCGCGGTGCGCTCAAAGGCCATGGCGGACAAGGACCAGGACAAGGTGTGGTCAGAGGTGAGGAAGTCGCAGGCGGCCATGGCAGAAGCGGTGCCGGCTCCGGCGGCGCGGGTAGTGGGCAGCGCCAGTTCATACGCAGGCGTGATGCAGAACGTGGAGGTGCAGCAGAAGGTGAACTCGGTGGCTGCCCCCATTGAGCGCAATTATCAGAGCCTGATCAAGCAGCTGCG
Organism: Terriglobales bacterium; assembly: GCA_035542575.1. GTDB lineage: Bacteria > Acidobacteriota > Terriglobia > Terriglobales > Acidobacteriaceae > JAIQET01. The sequence goes on from DATKLE010000137.1 coordinate 14,951, forward strand.
TGACCGCAACGCCGTCGGCGTCGTGGTGGCGGTCAATGGAGAGATCATCTGGGCCGACATGTTTGCCAGCACCAACCTGCTGGAAAAATACTGGTCCAAGCTGGTGCGCTCCTACGCGGCAGAGGCAGTGGTAACTGAGATCAAGAACCGGGAAGCCAGCCAGCAGGCGGCGCAGGAGTTTCTGGACAACCTGGAAGGCCGCCGGGAAATGGTGGAGAGCGAGCCCGGCCTCTACCGTCACACCGAGATCACCGGCGACGGCTTCAAGGTATTCGAGTTGACGGCGCTATTGCCCAAAACCGGCTTCGACCTGCATGTGGCGAAGATGGCCGAATAGTATCGAGTTGCGAGTACTGAGCGATTGTCTCCTGTCGATGTCATCCTGAGCGCGAGAGCGCGAGGGAGCTTGCGCATGGCGGAGAGTGCCGATGCGCGCAAGGTCCTTCACCCCGCTTGGGCGGGGTTCAGGATGACGCCAACTCTATCTCCGTAGCTCCACAGACAACGTACTTCAGCGCCCGCGGGCCGGCGTGGTACGCGGGGGATGATCGGAATGCGCGTTGGGCACGGGCTTGTCATCCGAGGTGTAGAGGGCCAGGCCCTCGGTCAAGCCGTCCACTGGGCTGAACATGGCCTCGTTGAACATGTTGCCAATTTTGGCAGTGGCGGAGGCGATTGCAGGGTAGGCCAGGCCGCTGACAAACGAAAGTGACTGGTAATCGCCGACCATGAATCCCTGATCAGTATTCGCCAGCCAAGTCAACCGGATGGGTCCTGCCAACGTGATGGGATCGGTCCAGGTGCGCCCGCTGTCGGGAGAAGAAATATAGCCTTCCATGAGCTGACAAGTAGAGGTCGTGCAGTTCGCTTGGGGATAGAAATAGTAGGTGACGCCGATGTGTGTGGTAGCTCCCCCAGTCCCCGGTTCAATCTCAAGGCCGGGAATGAAGTGGTCCACCGTACTGTTTACAGGATCTATGGGCACACGATGAAGCGGCGCCCAGGTTCTTCCGTTGCGCGAGGCGCTGAGCACGATGTCGTTCGACGAGCATCCGGCGCGGAAACGGCAGTCGTGGAAGGCCACGAAGACCCGGCCGGTTGCGTCCATAGCCGAGGACGGGAGATTCAAGTCGCGCAGGCCTCCGGCGATGGTGTGGGTCACGGGAGAAGCAATCGTCACTGCCGGCCCCCAGGTCTTGCCGCCATCCTTGGACCCGTAGGCAATTTCGGAACTGAGGAAAGCGTCGCTGCTGGTAATGATGGCAACACCGTCGGGCCTGGCGAGCGCCTGCCCGCCCAGGCCGATAGGGGCCCCTTGGGGTTGGACCGGCTGACCCCAGGTCAGGCCACCATCGATCGAGGTGCTGACGAAAATCACGTCCCCGATTCCGTTATCGTCGAACTCGGCGTAACAGTGCCCGAAGAACGGGCTGCCAGTGTTATTGTCGCAAGCCACCCAGGTCTTGTCGGGAAGGCTGAAGGTGCCGGTGACCTTCACGGGGTTGTTCCAGTTAATGCCGTCGCTGGAGCGACTGATCAGCATGGGCGGGAGCGGATTCCCATTCTCGGAGAGCGGCAGCGTGGCGATGAGCCACACACCGTGGGCAGCGTCAAAAGCCACGGCCGGGTCGGACACGCGATCAAACGGCCCGCTGCCTTCAATGCTGGTGAGGCCGGGCAGCGAGCCGTGCTGCCAGGTCTGGCCGCCGTCCAGCGAGGTGGCCCAGCCCACGTCTGAACAACCGCCGCCGGTGTTGAACCGTCCCTGCTGGAAGGCGGTGACGATGGTGCTGCCGAACGAGAAGGTATCAGCTTCGACCTCCGTGGCGTGCTGGCTGTCGGCGTTGGTGAAGGGGTCGGTGCTGATTTGGTCCAGAACCTGGGCCTGGGTGGTCATGGGTAAGGCCAGGAGGAGAATTGGCAACAGCCAGTTCACCTTGCGATTTTTCAAGCGGAGCAGAGCAGGGATTGAATGGGACAAGATCGGCCTCCGGCAAGATGGCGTTCTCGAAGCGCGTCGGTCTGCGGCCGGGAAAAGAACTACCGGCCGTAGTAGGACGTTGCAGAATGCGGCGCGGGGCGGAGGGTGTCAAGTAGGCTGAAAGACCCCATGGGCGGGATGTTTTCCCGGACTTTCAGAGCGAAAGCAGCTCCTTGCCCTCCTCGAAGTTCGGGTACGAGAGCACCGGCAGCAAATCGTGCTTCATGCGGGAATTGTCGGCCACGCAGGAGGTCATGCCGGCCTTTACGATGTCTCTGTTCAGCGGTGCAGGGATCTGAAAGAGCAAGGCGGCGGCCTCACAGCAGGCACCGGCGAGGTGAAACATCCAGGCAGGCAGCCGCCAGGGTCGCGGGCAATTGCAGCAGGTTGCCAGCCGGTCTAAGAAATCCTGCAGCGTCAGCGGAGCGTCGTCGCACACCTGATAGATGCCGGCTACATTGTCTCTTTCAATCGCGGCCTGCAGCGCAGCCAGGAAATCCGGCAAGGCGATCAGGTGCGTCCAGGTCGGGCCTCTCCAGACAGCCATTAACCGATGACGCAGCATCCAACGGGCTCCTTCGATCATTTTGATTCCATTACCGTAGACCATACCTGAGCGGAACACGACCGGGGTTATCGCAGCGTCCCTGCAGGTTTCAAATAGATGTTGCTCGGCCTCCCGCCGGGTGCGGAAATGGATGACACTGGAAGTTGCGTCGAGTCGTCCTGTAGCCGGACGGTCGGGGCTGGTTTCGCCCTCGACTTGGGGGAAGCTGACGAGGATGAATCGGCGCACACCCGCAGTCTTGGCAGCTTCCACCAGGTTCTTTACAAATCCCACATTGGTTAGTGGAAGAAACTTTTCAGGCCGCGGCGCGAAGAGAACTCCGGCGAAGTGCACGATGCAGGCAATTCCGGCACAAGCCAGCGGCAGCGTGCCGGGCTGCGAGAGGTCTGCGTGGCATAGAGAAACGCTGGAATGGCCGGAGACATCGAACGGCAGCGGCGACTTATGCACCATGAGGCGCAACTCGTGGGGGCTGGACATCAAGTGCTGGGTCAACCGAGCGCCTAGGTTGCCGGCAGCGCCAGTAATCAGGATTTTCACGCGGCTCTCGCTCGGTGCGTCATGAAACCGCGGAAGTAGATCATTCCGCCAATATCGAAGAGTCCGTGCGCGATCATGGGCACGAGCAGGCTCCTGGACCAGGCGAAGAATAATCCCAGGTAAAGGCCCTGAAACACCGACCACACACTGATGATGCGGATATCCTTCTTGCCGAAGTGGGCGACCATAAACAGCAAGGAGGCGGCGATCAGGCCGAATTTCTGCTGCAGGAATCCCCGAAAGAAGATTTCCTCGCCGCAGGCGGCGGTCAGGCCGCCCACGATGATCTGGGCAGGTCCGGCGTGAGCAAACTCCTTGGCCAACGCTGCAGTCAGGTTCTGCGCGTAGGTTTTTCCTTTGACGACGGCATACCCTTGCTGGACCAGGCCGGTCCACACGGCCAGCCACGCAAAACCGGTGATGCCGAAGAATATCGCTTGTCGCGTGGCCTTGAGTGCGAGCGGCAGGCCACTGCTCTGGATACCCCAGTAACCTACTCCGCCAAGCAACAGAGTGATGGTGATCTCAAGACTTAGGTATCGCTTGATGTAGAAGAGCATGAGTTACTGATTGAGGGATCCAAGGGAAACTGTACCTCAGTTTTGCACGCTGCTGTACCAGTTTCGCCAGGCAGCGGGATCGCTGGGAAGGTTTTGGCCGGTGATGTCGCGCAGGGCGTGGTAGACCCAGAGGTGAGTTTGGGCATCGAGAGAAGTGTCTTCGGCGTAGTCGAGCAATTTGGGGACGGCAGTGCGGCGCTGCTCCTGGGTGAGCATGCCGGATTGCGCCAGGCTGCAAGCGGCGCGTTCACGCACCATGGGTGAGGGGTCGTCGTGGAAGGTTTCGAGCAAGGGAGCGATGCTGTCGTCGGTGCCGAGGTAGGCCAGGCCCTCGACTGCCCAGTGGCGAATCTCGGGATCGGAGTCGCGCAGTTGGCTGGTGAGGATTTCGCTCACGCGTTGGGGTTCAACGCCGCGGTTGCCCAGGAGGCCTAATGTCCAGAGGGCCCAGATGCGTTGTTGTTGAGAGCCTGATTCCGCTTCTTTTGCTAGCCGGTCCACATTGGCTGAAGTCTTGGCTTGGTTCAAGGCGGCGAGGTCCACTTCAATCGCAGCGGCCCGCACGCGCAGGTCGTTGGAATTCATTCCGGTGGTAATCTGCCCATTCAACTGTGAGGTGAGCCTGAGCCGGCCGCGCCAGCCGTCCACGCGGGCTGCGATCTGGTCATTGGCGCCGTCGTAATGATTGATGGACCGTCCCAGCAAGAGCTGGGCCTGATTTTGCGGATTCTGCTGGTCCAGATGCTCAATCTCGTGCTCAGAAAGAATAGCGAGAGAGGCGGGCTTCGGCTGGCCGTGCAGACTGAGCAGGTCGGCGATCTGGCTCCAGGCGGCGCGGGCGCTGGTCGTTCCTGCGAACAGCAACGCACTCAAGGCGGCAGCGATCAGGACAGCGATCACGCGCACCCTTCGAATCTGCGGGTCTCGAGTCTGGCCGGCTTGCACATCCGAGCCCGGACCCAGCGTGCCGTAGTCAGGCGTCGGCTTCGGAGCAGGATTGCCCTCCCAAGTGTGCATACCCGAAGTCTAGGGTGGGTGCAGAAATGCGGTAAAGTTACCTCCGGAGTAATTCGGAGGTTACCAACGTTTAGAGTGAGCAGAGTCTTTGTAGGGGAGGTTCTACGCGCGTATGAAGCGAACATTCTTTGCGGCACGTGTTTGGTTGCTTGCTCTGGCCGTGGTCACGCTGGCTGCAGCTGCTGGTCCGGGATACCACGTGATCAACACCTACACCTTGGGCGGAGAAGGGGGCTGGGACTATCTGACGCTGGACAGCGCTTCGCGCCATCTGTACATCTCCCGCGGCACTCATGTGGTGGTGATTGATGCCGATTCGGGCAAGGCAGTGGGAGAGATCCCGGACACCCCAGGCGTCCACGGTGTGGCGCTGGACACCGGTGCAGGGCGAGGATTTGTGAGCAACGGACGCGAAGGCACGGTGAGCGTCTTCGAGATTAGCACGCTGAAGACGCTGAAGAAGGTGAAAGTGGGGGAGAATCCGGATGCGATTCTTTACGATCCGGCGAGCCAGCGGGTGTTCACCTTCAACGGGCGAAGCCACGATGCGACGGCGCTGGGCGCGGCCAAAAGCGAGGTGGTGGGCACGATCAAGCTCGACGGGAAACCCGAGTTTGCGGTGAGCGACGGAAAAGGTGGAGTGTTCGTGAATATCGAGGACAAGAGCGAACTGGCGTCGCTCGATCCCAAAGCCCTGAAGGTGAAGGCAACCTGGCCACTGGCGCCGTGCGAAGAGCCGAGCGGTTTGGCCATGGACCGCAAGAACCGGCGCTTGTTCTCCGGGTGCGACAAGCTGATGGCGATTGTGGACGCGGACAGCGGCAAAGTGGTGAGCACGCTGCCCATCTGCGACGGGGTGGACGCTACTGCCTATGATGATGAAACTCATCTGGCGTTTGCGTCATGCCATGACGGCAAGCTGACGGTGATCCAGGAAGAATCGCCGGACAAGTTCAGCGTGGCCGAAACGGTGACGACGCAGGTAGGGGCGCGCACCATGGCGCTCGATCCCAAGACACACCAGATCTACACGGTAACGGCAAAATTTGGGCCGCGACCAGCGCCGACGGCGGACAATCCTCATCCGCGGCCTACGATTCTGCCGGATTCGTTCGTGGTGCTGGTGGTGGGCAAGTAGGCGCTATGCCGGGCTGGAGACACGGCCCTGAAAGTAGGGGCAGGTGGATTGCAGCGGGCAGGCCTCGCACAGGGGCCGGGAGCGCTTGCACAACTCCTGTCCGTGCTGGCGCAGGAGTTGGTGGGCGGCGATGAGGCTGTCGTAGTCCGAGGGCAGTTGGTTTTTCAACGCCTGCAGTACTCCGCGATAGCTAGCCGAGTAACTTTTTTTCTCCTCTGCAAAACCCAGCCGCAGCAGGACGCGCAGGCCGTTGGATTCGAGCGCGAGCAGGGGATAGCTGCAGGTCAGCATCAGAATCTTTTCGGCGCCGGGATCGCCGATCGAGGGAAAACGCTTCAGCTCCTTCTTCGCCTGGGGAAGCGGTTTCTTCAGGACCGATTGCATGTCACCCTTGAAAATCCAGTGGGCAAGTTCGGCGATCTGGCGCAGGCGCTGAGCGCGGAGTTCGGGAACCATGCCGCCCAGCCTGGTGACCTTGAGCAGGTCCTCGGGAGAGGCATCGAGGATTTGCTTCGGGCGCGTGCCCACGTTCTTCTTGAGCGCAGCGAAGGCGACAGCGCGTTTCTCGTCATCGACGAGATAGGCGACGTTTTCCCACAGAATCAGCTCGAACGGATCGGTGATTTTGGGCGCCTTGGGGTGGCCGTAGAACTTCTCAAGGGCTTGGACGACGCGGTCGAGGGAGGGTGCTGCGCTCATGCCGGGGCTGCAGACAGCATCTTAAACGCAAAGGGCGCGGAGGTTCTCGCAAAGGGCACTAAGGAAAGCACTCCCAGGCACCCTTTGCGGTTTGCTTTCGCGAACTTTGCGCCTTGTGTTATTGCTGCTTCTTGCTCCAGTCGTCCTTGGAGAGCACCTTCAGCCCCTCCAGCTTGGACTTGGCCAATGCGGTGTTCACCGCAGGGACATCTTTCGCGCCCATATCCTGGAACTTAGCGGTGGCATCGTCCAGCTGCTTTTTCAGGACAGCGGTTCGTTCGGTCTGCGATTGCGTGGGTTTGCCTTCGAAGCCGTTCACTCCGCCATACAGCTCACCCAGGTTCTCGCGGAGCTTGTGCTCGCCGGTGATCATGCCTCCCTCTTTCACCGACACCAGGGTGGAGCGGAAGTCCTCCAGCTGGGCGGCCAGCTTGTCGAGTTGGGCCTTCAGCTTGCGGTCTTTGCCGGCCTGGGTGGCACGCTGCCGGACCTGGTCGCGCAGATCAACCGTTGCATCCACCACGTAGGTCAGATCCGCCAGCATGTTATAGAGCTGCATGACGGTCTTGTGCTGCAAGTCGAGGTCGGCCGGCGTGGCGTTGGAGCGGGGATCGGGCACCAGGTCAAGCTTGCCGCTGTAGCTCTGCTTGCCGCGGATGAGCTTGATGGTGTAGGAGCCGGGCTCGACCTGCGGACCGAAGAATGCAAATGGCTGCTCCACCAACGAGGCTGCGGGCGGAACTTTGGGCGGCTTCAGGCGCTCGGCCCAGCCCACGCGATTGACGCCGCGCCGCGGATCGCCCTGCAGCGTGTTCACCAGGTTGCCCTTGGCATCGTAGATCTCGATTTTCAGCGAGCCGAAGATGTTGCGCTTCTTCTGGTAGTAGACGACGGGCGCAGTCTCAGGAAGGGAGCGGCCGACGAATTCGGCGTCGCCGTCGAAGCGTTGCTCGAAGGCGGGCAGAACCAGTTCCGCGGGCCGGGAGGGCAGCAGGGCCGCGTTCGCCTCCAGGATTTCCGGGGTGATGGCGCGCAGCGGAGTCAGATCGTCCAGGATGTAGATGCCGCGTCCATGGGTAGCGATCAGCAAGTCAGACTCACGGGGTTGGATTGCAAGGTCCCGCACGGCGACGTTGGGCAGCTTGCCGGTGAACTGGGCCCAGTGTTTGCCGCCATCCACGGTGAGGAAAAGACCGAACTCCGTGCCCACGAAAAGCAGGTTGGGATTGACCAGATCTTCGCGGACAACATGGGCGTAGCCTTTTAATTCCGGCGTGGAGAGCGCGGTCCAGGTCTGGCCATAGTCGGTGGTCTTGTAGACATATGTCTTCATGTCGCCCGTGGCGTGACCGTCGAACGTGGCGTAGGCGGCGCCGGCGTCGAAGTGGCTTGCCTCAATGGTGGAGACCCAGGTGTTGGCCGGCAAACCAGGAATGTTCTTCACGACGTTGGTCCAGGTTTTGCCGCCGTCGCGGGTGATCTGGACGTTGCCGTCATCGGTGCCGGCCCAGATTACGTCTCCGTTCTTCGGCGATTCGGCGATGGTGTAGATGGTCTCGTAGCGCTCGGCGTCGGAATTGTCGATGGTGAGGCCGCCAGATTTTTCCTGGTGCTGCTTCTCCGGATCGTTGGTAGTCAGGTCGGGCGAGATCCGGTCCCAGGATTCGCCCTTGTCGCGGGAGCGGAACAGGAACTGCGCGCCGATGTAGATGGTGCCGGGATGGTTGGGGCTGAGGTGGATCGGTGTGTTCCAGTTGAAGCGAAATTCCGGTTCGTCGGCGCGGGGCAGGGGCTTGATTTCCTTCTGCTCTTCGGTGGACTTGCGCAGGCGGGAAATATGGCCGCCCTGGTACTCGACGTAGGCGATGTCAGGATCGGTGGGATCGCTGAAGGCCCAGAAGCCATCGCCGAAGCCGATGTTGCGCCAGTGGCGGTTGGCGATGCCACCCACGGCGCGGGAGGGGCCCATCCAGGTGCCGTTGTCCTGCAGGCCGCCGTAGACGTTGTAGGGGCGCTCCATGTCGTAACTGACGTGATAGAACTGCGCCACCGGCAACGATTGCAGGTATCGCCAATGGTTGCCGCGATCCTCTGATTTGTAGACGCCGCCGTCGTCGCCGTCAAACATACGTTCCGGGTTCTTGGGGTCTATCCACAGTGCGTGATGGTCACCGTGGACGCCACCGCTAAACCCTTCGTCGTTGGTGGAGAACACCGCGCTGAAACTCTTGCCGGCGTCGTCGCTCACGGTGAGCCCGAAACCGGGTTTGTAAACGCGGTCGGGGTTGTTGGGATCAACTGCCAGACGGGCGAAGTAGAAGGGACGGCCGCTGACGTTGAAGGAGTTGTTCACTTCTGTCCAACTCTCGCCGCCAGCATCGGAGCGGAACAGCGCGGTGTGATTCCTGGCTTCGACCACGGCGTAGAGACGGGAAGGTTTCGACGCAGCGACGGCAATGCCGATGCGGCCCAGATCGCCGTCAGGAAGACCTTTGCGGATGGGATGCCAGGTGGCGCCGCCGTCGGTGCTCTTGAACAGGCCGCTGCCCGGGCCGCCGGAAGTGAAGGTCCAGGGCTCGCGGCGAACCTGCCACATGGCGGCGTAGACAGTATCCGGAGCTTGAGGATCCATCGCCATCTCGGCGCAACCGGTGTTGGCGTCCACGTAAAGAATTTTCTTCCAGGTCTTGCCGCCGTCGGTGGTCTTGAAGACGCCGCGCTCTTCGTTCGAGTTCCATAAATGTCCGAGGGCGCAGGCGTAAACGACGTTGCCGTCCTTGGGATCAACCAGCACGCGGCTGATGTGCTCAGAGTCAGCGAGGCCCATCAGTTCCCAGTTTTCGCCGCCGTCGCGGGTGCGGTACAGGCCGGTGCCCACGGAGACGCTGTTGCGCACCCAGCTTTCGCCGGTGCCGATCCAGACGATCTTGGGGTTGGAGGGATCGATGGCAATCGAACCGATGGACTGCGTCGCTTGCTTGTCGAAGACGGGAGCGAAGGTAGTACCGCCATCGAGGGACTTCCACACGCCGCCGCCGGCCGCTCCGACGTAAACCGTGAGGCGCTGGCCTTCGTGGACGCCGGCGATGTCGGCGATGCGGCCGCCCATGACTGCGGGACCGATGGGGCGGGCCAGGAAGCCGCTGAAGGTGTCGGAGTCAATGGGGGTGTCTTGCGCGGCTACAGGGACAAGCAGGCTGAATGCGACGAGGACGCAAACGAAGAGGGCAAAACTACGGGTCAACATGTTCGAACCTCGCAGTGGAATGGAATTGGTATGAGGGAAGCGTCAATCAGGTGAAACCTGACCGAATGGCACGAGCGGTGGTCGAGACGATGATTCGTTTCTTTCGCCCCTCCGGGGCGGGCTTCGGTGCGATTGAGAACCCACAGCTTGCGCACCTTCGACAAGCTCAGGGCAGGCTGTGGGCTCTATTGTTACGCCGCGTCGCGGCGGCTAGTTCTTTGGCGGTTCCTTCTTGTCTGCCGGTTTCTCCGCCGGCTTGCCGGCCTCCGGCTTGGCCGCAGGTGCGGCCGCAGGTGCGGCTGCGGGGGCGGGTGGGGGCATCTTGAAGCTGGCATCATCCACCGGGACATTCAGTTCGATCTTCTCGATGGTGAGCTTCTGCTTTTGCGGGCTGCCCTTGATGCTGCTTTCCGTGGCGAAGGCGTACATGAGGCCATTAACTTCGCGGTAGTCGCTGAGGGAAGTCTCGGTCTCTTGCTCCGTTCCACGGATCATGTGTTTGGACTCTTCCTTGATTTCCAGGCCGCTGTCGGCGTCGAGATAGATGTACTTCACGTCGCCGTTTTTCAGGGTCACCTTCAGCTTGTAGGCGTCAGTTCCCTCGACCGATTCCTTGCCCACCAGTTCCACCTGGTTGCCTTTGGCTTTGTAATCCACCAGGGGTCCGTCAATGTCGGCTTCTTCCTGCATCTCCTTGGTGTCGTCCGCGGTCATCGGTTCGGGGTCCTTCTTGCCGGTGAAAGGCATGATGGCCCAGCCCGATTTGCCGTCGTAGGCCTGAGTGGCGGTCAGGCCCTGCACGGTGAAATCCAGCCGCGCCATATCGGGCCGCTTCTGAATGTAAACCCCAGGAGCCTCCATGGGGCCGAACTCCATCTTGCCGGTGGCGCGTATGGTCTGTACCGACTTGATCTTGTCCATGCCGCCGCGCGCTTCAATATTCTTGGCGATGATTTCATCCACGGTCTGGGCCAGGAGGGCGGGTGCCAGGACGATAGTGATGACGACACTCAGACACAGCTTACGCAACATAATTTCTCCTTGAAGTTTCCGCGATTGCGCAACGGTTTGCGCCCTTCGCCGGATGCACGGTGGGAGTGCAAACAGGAAACGATATAGCCGCACAACGGGCAGTGTCAACGAGCGACATAGTTGTGGATACGAAGCGGCGTGAGTCCAGGTTCCCAAAACAGGGACTGCCGGGACCCTGGCGGTGGCTCCTGCAACGGCACTGCCCTCGATTCTTGTACACTAAGCGAGCGTTGCTGACCGAAACCGGGAGGTGCAGCATGGCCACAGCCGACGACAAGTTCTACCACGCCAGGATCACAAAGCGCATGGATTTTGCTCCCGACCTGTGGATGATCCGCATTCAAGCAGGAGGCGAGTTCAAGTTTTCTCCCGGACAGTATGCGACGCTGGGAGTCGAGGGTCCGGATAAGCGCTCGGAGCGGCCTTATTCCATTGTTTCCTCGCCGTATGAGAACGAAATCGAATTCTTCTTTGAACTGGTGCCTGAGGGGGAGCTAACGCCGAAGCTCTACAAGCTGCAGCTTGGCGACGAACTGCTCATGCGCAAGGCGGCCAAGGGACGGTTTATGCTCGACACCAAGAGCGGGCGCACGAATCATTTTCTGGTGTGTACCGTCACCGGGATTGCTCCCTTCGTGAGCTACGTGCGCACCATGTACAAGGACTGGAAGGAGGGCAGGTTCGGAGGAGAACACAAGCTGTTCCTGCTGGGCGGCGCCAGCCGGTCGTGGGAATTCGGCTATCGTGAGGAGTTGCAGAAGTTCGCGGACGAGGTGCCTTGGTTGAAATATGTGCCGACCATCAGCCGTCCCTGGGAGGACGAGAAGTGGAAGGGCGAGGTCGGCCGCGTGGATGACCTGATCCGCAAGTACTCCGATATGTGGGGCCTGAACGGCTCGAACTCCGTTGGATACCTGTGCGGTCACCCCGAGATGATCGAACATGGCAAGGGTATCCTGAAACGCGTCGGCTTCAGCAAGGAAGTGCTGAAAGAGGAGATTTACTGGATTCCGGGGAAAGAAGTGCCGAGTACCTAGTACCGAGGAGTGCCGGTACCGAGTTCAGGAGCTTTCCGCCGGGGCGAAGAAAACCAGCACGACCAGCTCCTCCTCGATGTCGTGAAAGCGGTGCTCGACATTGGCAGCCACGAAGATGATGCTGCCTTCGGTCACCGGCTGGTCGTCCGGTCCCACCCGCATCCTGGCGCGGCCGCGGACCACGTAGTACACCTCATCTTCTTTATGCGGCTTTTGCGGATCGGTACCACCCGCGGGCACCACATAGAAGCCCACGCTCATCGCCGGAACCCGCAGGAACTCCAGATACCGTTTCCCGAGCTGTGTACGCTGCTGCAGTAATTCAAACGCATGGAAAAAATTCTTCATGGGCGAATCCAAGAGCCAAGCTTATTCTACGGAACCGTCTCTGCTTTTTCCCATTCTGGGAAGACGGCGACTGTTATTTTGGCCTGGCCGGATTTGCCCTGGCTGGGCTGAGAGAGAATGAGCTTGGAATCAGGCCTCGTCAATCAGCAGTTGTTGGGGGTGCGCGCCCGGCACGTGTCTCGCCAAACCTGACAGTGCCGCGGAGTCAGGGCGCACATCCCAGGTCCAGATCAGGGTCTCCGTGATCCGTCAATGCGGGTGTTTCACCCATGAGCGCTGCCCGCAGAGCACCGATGCCGTTTCCTCTTCCTGAGGATCTCACAGATAGTCGGGTCGGCCGGTTCATGATTCGCCGCAAACTGGGCGACGGCCCCAGCGGCATGGGAGAGGTCTATTACGCCGAAGACACCAAGCTGCAGCGTCCGGTTGCCCTCAAGCGTGTGAACCGCAAGCTGCGCAACGACCCTGCCGCACGGCGCCACATCCTAAGAGAAGCCCAGCGCGCCTCTGCGCTCAGTTCGGAACATATCGCCAGCGTGCATGACGTGGTAGAAGACGGCGAAGAACTGTTCCTGGTGATGGAGTACGTCGAGGGGACGACGCTTCGCCGGCGGCTGGAGAGTACACCCCGCTTCTCCCTGGATGCCTTTCTACACGTAGCCCTGCAATGCGCGGAGGCGCTCGCCGAAGCTCAAAAGAAGGGCATCGTGCACTGCGACCTCAAGCCGGAAAACATCATGCTGACGGGGGAGGACCACGTCAAAATCCTCGATTTTGGCCTGGCGCGGCGGTTGCCGGTCTCCGACCCGCTGGCGATGACGGCCAGCGCGGAAAGCCGAATGGTGGGCTGCGCGGGTACGCCCGGTTATATGGCACCGGAGGTATGGCTGGAGCAGAAGGTGGATGGCCGGACAGACGTTTTCTCCCTGGGGGTGGTGTTTTACGAGATGCTGGCCGGGCAGCATCCGTTCGAGACGAAGAAGTTGATCGGCACGGCGGACCATATCCTGCACGATCAGCCTCGACCGATGAGAGAGTTGGCCCGAGGAGTACCCGAAGAACTGGAGCGGATTGTCGGCAAGATGCTGGCGAAGGACCCGGCGCTGCGCTACCAGAGCGCGCAGGACTTGGTGGCCGACTTGCGCGGGGTGCAGGGGGGCAAAACTCAGCCCCGGCCACTGCGAAAGTGGTTAAAGGACGCGATTCGTCCGATTATCGCGTCGTTGCTGGTTGTGCTTGCGCTCTCGACGATCCCGTGGCCGACCAAGCCCCCTCTGCCGGAAAAGAAGAACCTGGCGGTCCTGCCGTTCGTTCCGGCTGCGGACGATCCCGAGGCGCGCGCTTTCTCTCGAGGCTTGACTCAAACCCTGACCGCCAAGCTGACCCAACTCACCGACCGGTATCCCATTCAGGTGGTGTCTCCGAGCGAGATCGGAAAGCTGTCCACCGCTTCGGTGACGCAAGCGCGGTCTGAGCTGGGAGTGAACCTGGTGCTGGAGGGTAGCTTTCACCAAGCTGGATCAAGGGTGCGAGTGGTCTACGACGTCGTAGATGCGAGTACACACAGGGTGTTGCGCGCCGACACCGTCACGGCCGATGTTGGCGACCCTTTCGCATTGGAAGACCGCGTGGTAGAGAGTGCGCTGGCTGCTTTGGAGCTGGAGCTCAGCACACAGGACCGAAAGACACTGGCTGCGCGGGGCACCAGCCAGTCGGCTGCGTATGACTTCTATCTGACTGGGCGCGGCTACTTGCAGGAATATCAGAAGCCCGAGAATGTCGAGAGTGCCATCGAACTCTTTCGTCGTGCTCTGGAAAAAGATCCGAAATTCACTCTTGCTTACGCCGGGCTGGGCGAGAGCTACTGGCAAAAATATGAGGTCACTCACGACCGCGCGTGGGTAGCGAAGGCGCTGGAAGCTTGTAAGAGCGCCAACGGACACGGATACACGTGTCTGGGCACCGTGTACAACGGCACCGGCAAGTACGAGGAGGCTGCGGACGCGTTCCAGCGCGCCCTGCAGCTGGATGGCACCAACGATACTGCCTACCGGGGACTCGCCTTTGCCTATGAGCACATGGGCAAGATGGAAGAGGCGGAACGAATCTATCGCAGCGCCATCCGCGTGCGTCCGGAATACTGGGCGGGCTACAACTGGCTGGGTGGTTTCCTGTATCGCCAGGGGCGCTACCAGGAAGCTGCCGGACAATTTGAACAGGTCAGGCAACTGGCCCCGGACAATTTCCGCGGCTACAACAACCTCAGCGGCGCTTACATCATGCTGGCGAGATACGCCGACGCCATTCCCCTGTGCGAGCGGTCCATCCAGATCCGGCCGACTCCGGACGCCTACTCGCAACTCGGTACGGTGTATTTCTACTTGCGGCGCTTTCCCGAGGCTGCGCTCGCGTATGAACAGGCGGTGAAGATGGATGAGCACGAGCGCTTCCTCTGGGGCAACCTCGGCGACGCCTATTACTGGGCCACGGGACGTCGCCAGGAATCAGTTGCCGCTTACCGCAAGGCGATTGCGTTAGGAGAAGAACAGCTGCGTGTCAACCCGCGCGACGAAACGCTGTTGAGCTATCTGGCTGTCTACCATGCCATGCTTCATGAGGAACAAGCGGCTTGGGCGGAGCTGAAGCAGGCGCTGGCCTTGGCACCTGGCAATCCTGACGTGCGGTTTAACGGCGCTTTAGTCGCCAACCAGCTCGGCGACACCCGGCTGGCCATCGCGTGGCTTCAACAGGCGGTCGGCGGCGGCCTGCAAGTAGACCAGATCCGCAACAGTCCCAACTTCGACAACTTGCGAACCAGTAAACCATTCCAAGAACTTCTGCGGGAGAAGAAGCCTGCGGAACCTAACAAACGGCCCCGGTAGAAACCGATCTCGATATTGAGAACTTTCAGACAGCCTATCCAGGAGGTGGATTATGGCAACAGCAGTGCGGGTACCCACAGCCACTTGGGTCGGAATAGAGATTGCAACCGTCTCAGGGAAAAAGGTTGCTTATCCTATGCTTGACCCCGTTCCCGTCAGTAGAAGTGCACAACAGGAGGTGATCTGGTATTGCACCGATCCAACAGCAGATATCACGATCGAATTTCCAAAGGGCAGTCCCTTCATCAAGACAGGTCCTTATCGGGTGATGGGTGAGGACAGCGTCAGTTCGGGACACGTTAAGCCGGGAGCAGATGTTTGCTTGGAGTGCCCCGCAAGACCGAAGCCGGGGGAGAAGCACGTGAAAGGGCACTACAAGTACAGGATCGTGGATACCAAGACCCAAGAGGTGCTGGCCGACCCGGAGGTCATCATCCGGAACTAGTGCAGCGCTCAAACTTAGGTTGCGTCAACGCCCGGGCTCGCCCTGGTGCCACCGATGGTGCCACTGCGCCCGGGCAAATTTTTCGTTTCTCGTCTCACAATTAGACAAAACCCAGCCCGTCCCCAACCTATCACCCGGTTGACCTTGAATCACAGCCTCGCTTTCTGATAAAAGAAGAGAACATCTGGGTTCCAAACAAGCTGTTTGCCTCCATGGGGTAAGCGGCTGCTTTTACTTCGGCCCTGGGGAAAATATTCGGCGGTTCGCAGTGCGTGGGGCTGCCGTAAGTTGTATTGCTCAGATCCGGCGCCGGGGGGGCTCCTTTTTCAGCGGGGTCCTTCCCGACGTAAAACTTCGACACTCCTTAGCCGTAGGCTCGTGGGAGTTCGACAATGCGTCGTGATGTCTCTCCAACGCGTGCGGGCTCAAACTCGGGCCCAAGCTTCCGTGAAGGACTGCTCCGCTCCCGCCCGCTTCCGTCTGCCACTCGTCAGGCCATGCGCCAAACCAATCCTAGGTTCCAACCAGCGTTCCTAATTGCATTTGCCGGAGGAAGATATGGCGACCAATCTCGTTCACATTGAGAAGGATGAAGAAATCAAGCAGCGCCTGGACGCAGAACGCGCGCGCCTGCGCAAGATTGCCGGGCTGGACCAGCCCACGCATTTCCATCGCCCGGTCGAGCGGGCCTTTACCGCCGAGGAGCGGAGCAAGGTCACAATCCTGTTTGGCGGGTTCACCTGGAAGCACGAGGACCTGATTCGCGCCGTCTTCCAGGGCTGCGGCTACCGCTGCGAGAAGCTGCCGGTGCCGAACGTCGCCGCCTTTCAGACCGGCAAGGAATTTGGCAACAACGGCCAGTGCAACCCCACCTACTTCACGGTCGGGAACCTGGTGCAGTATCTCCAGTTCCTGGAGAAGGAAGGCATCCCACGCCAGCAGATTCTGGACAACTACGTCTTCTTCACCGCCGGCTCGTGCGGACCGTGCCGCTTCGGCATGTACGAGGCGGAATACCGCTTCGCGCTGCAGAACGCGGGATTCGACGGCTTCCGCGTGCTGTTGTTCAAGGACAGCGATGGCATCAAGGCGGCGTCGGGTGAACCGGGCTTGAAGTTCACCGTGGACTTCGGCTTCGGCATGCTCAACGCCATGCAGATGGGCGATGTCATGAACGACCTGATCTATCAGATCCGTCCGTTCGAGGTAACCCCAGGCGAGACTGATCGCGTCTTCCGCGAGACCGTGGACGGGCTATGCGAGGATCTGCGGAACCGGAAGTCGTACGAGATCGAGCAGATTGCGCCGGAGTGGGCGAAGCCGAAATTCAAGAAGAGCGCGGTCCTGCGCAACACCTTCAACGTGCTCGGCAAGTGGCACGAGCACATGTGGGGCAAGGATTACCTTAATGCCCTGCACACCGCGCGCGAGCGCATGAACTCGATTGAAGTGGACCGCACCAAGGTGAAGCCGGTGGTCAAGATCACCGGCGAATTCTGGGCGCAGATCACCGAGGGCGACGGCAACTTCAACATGTTCAACTTCCTCGAGCGCGAAGGTGCCCAGGTGATGGTAGAGCCGATCGCC
>DATKLE010000138.1:0-24231 GCA_035542575.1 Terriglobales bacterium
GCAACAGGAGGCCTGCAGGGTCATCCTTCTGCCGTTCGACACCTCCACCAGGCACAGGCGGCAGGCGCCGTAGGGCACCAGGCCGTCCTCGTGGCAAAGCGTCGGAATCGGGATTCCCAGGAAGCGCGCCGCCTCCAGCACGGTCATCCCTTTTTCAACTTCGACCTCGATGCCGTTGATCTTCAGCGTAGGCACGGCATTCTCCTTTAGTGAACCAGCACTGCCTTCGGCTGGCAGACTTCAATGCACGCTCCGCACTTGATGCACTTGGCGGAGTCGATCTTGTGCGGCTTGTCCTTCTCGCCCAGAATCGCTTCGGAGGCGCACACCCGCACGCAGGCGTGGCAGCCGTCGCAAATCGTCTCGTCAATCTCGTAGACAATCAGCTCGCGGCAAACCTTCGCCGGGCACTTCTTGTCGCGGATGTGGGCTTCGTACTCGTCACGGAAGTAGCGCAAGGTCGAAAGCACCGGATTCGGCGCTGTCTGCCCCAGTCCACACAGCGATGTTTCCTTGATCATCCAGCCGGCATCGTCGAGCAACACCAGGTCGTCTTCCGTTCCCTTGCCCTGCGAAATCCGGTTGAGGATGTCTTTCAGCCGCTGCGTGCCTTCGCGGCAGGGGAAGCACTTGCCGCAGGACTCTTCTTCCAGGAACTCCATGAAGTAACGGGCCACATCCACCATGCAGGTGTCTTCGTCCATGACCACCATGCCGCCGGAGCCCATCATGGAACCGGCCTGGGTGAGGGCCTCGTAGTCAATTGGCAGATCGATCATGCTGGCAGGAATGCAGCCGCCCGAAGGTCCGCCGATCTGGATGGCCTTGAGCTGTTTGCCCTTGGGAATGCCACCACCAATCTCGTAGATCATCTCCCTCAGGGTGACACCCATGGGCACTTCCACCAGGCCGGTGTTGTTGATCTTGCCCACCAGCGAGAACACCATGGTGCCCTTGCTCTTTTCAGTGCCGATCGAGGCATACCAGTCCGCGCCCTTGTTGATGATGACCGGGACGCTGGCCCACGTCTTTACGTTGTTGATGACGGTGGGCTTGCCCCACAGGCCCTTCTGCACCGGGTACGGCGGCCGCGGGTGCGGTTCACCGACTCTGCCCTCGATCGAAGCCAGCAGCGCGGTTTCCTCGCCGCAGACAAAGGCGCCCGCTCCCTGCACCAGGTGAATGCGGAAGCTCATTTTCGTCCCCAGGATGTTGTCGCCCAGCAACCCGGCCTTTTCCGCCTGATCAATCGCAACTCCCAGGTGCTCGACGGCCAGGGGATATTCGGCGCGCACATACACGTACGCTTGCTTGGCCTCCAGCGCATAGGCGCCGATGATGAGTCCCTCGATGACGCTGTGCGGGTTGCCTTCGAGCAAGCTGCGATCCATGAACGCGCCGGGATCGCCTTCGTCGGCGTTGCATACGATGTAACGGGGATGCACAGCGCTCTTGCGCAGGGCTTCCCACTTCACGCCCGTCGGGAAGCCAGCGCCGCCGCGGCCGCGTAGACCAGAACGCTTTACGCTCTCCACCACCTGCTCGGGCGTGAAGTCGGTGAGCACGCGGCCCAGCGCGTGGTAGCCGCCCACCTTGATGTAGTCGCGGATATCTTTGGGATCGAGCTTGCCGTTGTTGCCGAACAGGATCCTCTGCTGCCGCGCGTAGAACGGCACTTCGTGCTCATGCAGCACGCGCTGACCAGTGTTCGGGTCCTTATAAAGGAGTTTCTCCACCGGCTTGTGGCCGTTCATGACACTGGCCACGATGTCCTTGGCGTCGCTTTGGCTCACGCCGTTGTAGAACGTCTTTTCCGGCCACACGATCATGACCGGGCCCTTCTCGCAGAAGCCGTGGCACCCGGTGCTCTTGAGGTCAATGGTGCCGGTCAGATTGCGCTTTTCCAGTTCCTTACGCAGGGCGGCGATGACGTTGTCGGCTCCGGAAGCCTTGCAGCCGCTGCCCGCGCATACCGAGATGCACGGGCGGGTGGTCTCGCTGGCTTCCAGGCAGAGCTGCAGTTCCTTGATTTCGTGGGGCGACTTAAGCTTTAGCATGGCTCGCCTCGTCCGGCTTGGCTGCCTTCGGCGCCTCGGCCTTTTCCTGGTACTTCCTGAGTAGCCCGGCCACCTTGGCCTGCGTCAGGTGGGGATGGGTGTTGCTGTTGTCCACACGCGCCACCGGGGCCAGCCCGCAGCAGCCGATGCAGCGCACCGTCTCCACAGTGAACTGCAGGTCGTCGCTGGTGCCGGGATGCGCCATCTTCAGGTCGCGCAGGATGCGGTCCAGTACCCGCGGCGCGCCGCGCACATGGCAGGCCGTCCCCAGGCAGACCTGGATCACGTGCTTGCCCCGCGGCACCAGGCTGAAGCAGCGGTAGAAGGTCGCCACCTGGTACACGTCAGTGAGCGGCACCCGCAGCTTCTTGGAGATTCGGCGCAGCACCAGCTCGGGCAAGTAACGGTAGGTCTCTTGAACGTCCTGCAGAATGGGTATCAGGTTGAGGCGTTGGTCTTCGTACTGCTCCAGCAGCGGTTCCACTTTTTCCATATCAACTTGCGGCATAGTGGCAGCCTTTATCCGAGTTATGAATTCCTGTCCAAGACGGGGCTTACTCCTTGGGGCTTCTCTGCCATATCGGCATGTGCGGGTTCCAGCTGTGAACCGCCTTCTGGAAGTCCCGTTCCCCGGTCCCTTTGACTCCCGCCTCTGCCAGGGTGCCCTCCGCGGAGGTGAGTTCGGCCAGATACTTCTCGATCTTGTCCCGCAGATTTCGATCGGTCAGGGCGCCCATCACTTCCGCCCGGCTGATCCGGCCATGTCCCTGGCACAAGGGGCAATTAACCATCTCGTCACCCGCCATAACCTGCTCCTGGCAAAAGGTTTGCTGGCCCACACCGGCTCTGGTGCGACTCCCGCCAACATTCGATTAAAGCCTCTCATTGGGGAGTTGGGCAGTGACTCTAGCCACGCGTCTTGGTGAGATGCCTCACATCACGATGTGCGCTGGCCCCGGAGGGAAATGCAATGGGAGCAGTCACTTGTCGGAAACACCGTCATGCGATCGGCACAGGGCCTGAGTGAAGGCCGGCTCCGTGACTGCGCACGAATGGGTGACGAAAAAGGGCTGCCTTCAGGATTTGCTGTCCGGGAGACGTACGTCTCTTGACATCGGCAACCGCTACCACCTACTCTCTTTTTCAAGTGGCAGGTGTGGTCTTCATGAACCGCTGGAAGTGGGTGCTACTCATCTTCGAACTGGCGCTGGTCGCCCTGATCCTGATTCTGCCCCAGGTAGACCTGCCAGACCTTGCATTTCACGGTGGAACGGCACCCGTCCTGGCTAAAGCACGCCTGTCCTCCACACCAGTTCGCTCGGCCGCCATCGTGGCGGGCGCAGAGGCTTCGCTTCCCAACCCGGTGGTATTAGCAGGCTTCGAGAGGAGCGTCGTACCCACTCAGCCCACTTCTGACTATCGGCTTTCTCTGCTTTGTATTCTGCTCTGCTAGCCGTCCCTTTTCCTGATTTCCCTTACTCACCCTGATAATCCCAAGTTTGCTCCGCGCGGGCGTGCCTGCGGATTCCTAGCGGGTGCGCGGAGCCTCGGGGCAGCCGCACCGGTTGTTGTGGTGTACCGGGTTTTTGAGCAGAGGATCCGGTCTCGCCAACCGTCGAGTGGCTGCCCCGATTTCAGCAGCAGCATTCAGCAGTCAGCATTCAGCCACTCCTGAATTGTATGGTGTCGTCATGAACCTGGCTTCAGCCGCGCGAGGAGCATGCCCTGAGCAAATTCGAAGGGGGGTTACGCCCGCTACTAAGACTTTCTGGCTGAAATGCTGAATGCTGACTGCTTCCTTAGCGGACCCGCGCTAAAACCAGCGTCACATCGTCGGGCTGCTCATTGGCACCGATCCAGTCGTCCACCGCAGCCGTCACCAGCTCGCTGATGCGGGCCAGCGGCAGGTCACGGTTTTCCCGCACCAGTTCGATCAGGCGGTGCTCGCCGAATTCGCCAAAGTCATTTTCCGGCTCGGTCACGCCGTCGCTGTAAGCGAGGAAGATCTCGCCACGGTGCAGTTGGATGGAATCCTCTTCGTAGCTCCGCTCATCAAACAGCCCCACTACCGTCCCGCCCGCCTCCAGCCTGCGAATCGACCCGTCCTCGCTCATGACGATGGGGGGAAGGTGTCCGCCATTGCTGTAGGTCAGCTTGCGCTCTCTGCCCTCATAAATCCCCAGAAACAAAGTGGCGTACTTTTCTGCCGGCGTACTTTCATAGAGCTGGTGATTCAGCAGCGCCAGCAGACTGGCGGGAGACACCTCGGCGCCCGGGATTCCCGCCCCCATCATCAGGCTGGAACCGGCTGCCGCCCCGACCGCCACCGGTTCGCGCAACAAGGGAATTCCTTCCAGGCTATAGGCCCGGACCGCCGAGTGGATCGTTGCCATCAGCAGGGCAGCGGAAATGCCCTTGCCGCTGATGTCACCCACGGCAAGAATCAGCTTGTCGGAATTCAAGCTCAGGAAATCATAGTAGTCGCCGCTGACGGTGCGCGCCGGCCGGCAGAAGCCGTGCACCTCCAGCGACGCCAGTTGCGAGATCTGCTTGGGGAAAAGCTGCGCCTGCACTTCCTGCGCGATCGCCAGCTCGTTTTCCAGCCGCTGCTTCTCTCTCTGCTCTTGAATTAGCTTCTCGATCGAAGCTGTCATCGAGTTAAAGGAGTTGGCCAAGGTCGCCAACTGATCGCTGGACTTCACCGGAATGCGGTGGCTGAAGTCGCCACGGTTGATGTGCTTGGTGGCTTCGTAGAGCTGCGCGACAGCGCCGGTGACCGTGCGCGTGAGCCGTACGCCAATTAGCAAGGCCAGGGGCAGCAGGATCACTCCCAGGATAATGGCCAACGCCAGAAGAAAGACCTCCACCCCCTTGGCGAAATCCCCCAGCGCCGCGAACAGCCGGGCATAGAGGATGGAAGGCCGTGTCCGTACTCGCAGCAACGCTCCCGCATTCTTTGGCTCTCCGCTGGCCCAATCCATCACCGGCAAAGGAGTTCCAAAGGTGATCTCGCGGTCGAAGCCACCCTCGGCTGCAGGCAGCGCGCCCGCGGTGAAGGTTGGGCGGAGGGTCTCATTCCCGCTTTCCACCACCATGCCTTGCTGACCCTGACGGATCACCAGTTCGTCGTTCTTCGATGTTCCCGCCGCCACCAGGGGCTTCGAAGTGCCTGCCGGTGGGCTGGCCGTGCCTCGTTGCTCGAGCCGCTCAAACCCAGAGGCGTAGAGCGTGATCTCCCCCAGATCCTTGGCGATCTTCTCCGCCAGGTCTTTATCCAACGGCTCACTGGAGATGACTGTTAGCTTCTGGCCGCGCACCGGTAGGGTTGTGGCAGCGCGCAGATACAACTTTCCCCGGTCGCGCACAATCTCGCGAAACTGCGGCGCCAGTGAACTGGGCAGACCGAAGGGAGGCGCGCCCGCGCACAGGGGGAGTGGCCTTCCGTCCAGCCATGCGCATACCTGGTGCTGGACCCAAGCTGGGTCGCGACGCCGCAACCCTTCCAGCGACTCGGCCACGGGCGCTTCTCCCCGTTCCAACCGCGCCGCCAACTCATTGGCAATCGCGGCGTTGACCGCCTGCATGCTGCGCAGCTGCGAGTTCAGCTCCGAGATCACCACGAAGTTGGCAAACTGTCCGGAAAACAGATACAGCGAGGCCGCCGCCATGACGATCATCAGCAACGCCGGGATCACTCCGATGAACACATAGGTCACGATGAGCCGGTTGCGCAACCGCCACAGCAGCTTGACCTTCAGCCAGCGATAGACCAGCACCGTGAACAGGACAATTACGACAAAGGTCAGGAAGCTGACCCAGCCGCCGAGACCCTGCCCATAGGAAGCCTTGAACCAGCCCAGTATCTTCTGCAGCGCGAACAGAAACGCATCCAGTCCCAGCAGGTACCAGGCGATCCGCGCCACACGACTGGAGGGCAGCAGCCCCCGCACCCCGAGCCAGATTCGCAGATTGCGGTAGGACAGTTGCATGAGGGGCAGACTTGATTATAGAGGACGGACCACAGACCTCAGGCGCCGGACCTCAGAGCTCAGACCTCGGATTCCCCAAACGGGTTTGCCGTGCCTGAAGTCCGAGCGCTGAGGTCCGAGTCCGACGTCTAAAGTCCGAGGTCCGAAATCAGATCTCCGGATAAAAATCGAAGAACGCGTCCAGGCTGGTCTTCAACTGTTTCTCGATCTCTTCCTTGGTCCCTTCCAGCAGGTGCATGGTGACACGCGCCTCACGTCCGTTCTTCAGCTTCAGGGTCGCGTCTCCGACCTCCGCGACTTCATCCGAGGGCAGCAGTCGCAGGCCGTAGATCAGGGTCAAGTTTGCCATGGGGTAATTTTACTGAAGACTGGTCTCGGGTCTCAGGTACCAGGTCTTGGGCTTCTGGTATCAGATCAGGATAGCCACGCTAAACCTGTGACCCGAGACCCGCAACCGACACCCTTCCCTGCTACAATCGCCCCGTGCTCCGAAACATTCTGATCGTCCTGCTCGGCCTCGGTATCCTGCCGCTGGCCGGCGCGCAGGAACCCGCCAAACCGCAGGTTAAGGTCAACGTGCTGAATGTCTGCACGCCCTCACCCGAGGAGAAACAGGAAATCGCCTCGGCCCTGGCGAAGGTTCCCAAGCAACCGCTATTCGGTCCGGACTTCGAAGTGGCGCGTGGCCGCACCACACTTGAGCAGAGTCCCGATTTCCTGCAGCCGGCCGCGACCAAGGAGCCCAACTCCGACTCCACCACCGCTGACTGGGTGCGCATACGCCGCGAATTCTCGGTGCAGGCTCTGTTCTCCACCGTGCAGTATTCCTTCAGCGTCGATGCGAAGAATATGGTGGAGACGCTGGTGCTAAGAGTGCGCGATCCCAAGGACCTGCTGCAAGTCTCCATCGAAGACAGCGCCTCGTCGGTGACTGCGCCCGCGGCCATGCTGGGCGCCAACACGCCGGCCAGTCGTATCAAGTTGGAGCGCTTCGGGAAGTCCTCGGTGGTGCTGGCCCGTTGTTTCGCCAGCGCTGAAGGCGCGGCGCCCGATCAGAGCGCTTATGAGCCGCTCTTTCAGAGCGCCTCCGCCATTATCGCGAACTACCGGGGGTTGTTGAACGCGCGCTCCACCGTGCCCGCTGAGTTGGCCCGCGTGGCCGGCGCCCCCCGAACCAAGCCCAAGCTGAAAGCCGCCCCGAAGAAGTAGCGCCTGCCCGTGGCCGTTGCAACCAAATCTGAAATCTGCAATCTATAAACGTACCGCGCGACGAGAAACAGAGCAGGCTTTCGTTTATCCTCTGTGTCTCTGTGACTGTGTGGGGAAAGACCGTTGACCTCTATGGACATCCGCAACGTCGTCATCATGGGCTCGGGTTGCGCCGGACACACCGCCGCGCTCTACACCGCCCGCGCCAACCTCAAGCCGCTGGTGCTCGAAGGCCACGAGCCGGGAGGCCAGCTTTCGCTCACGACGCTGGTGGAGAACTTTCCCGGCTTTCCCGAGGGCATCCAGGGGCCGGAGTTGATTGAGAACATGCGCAAGCAGGCGTCGCGCTTTGGCGCCGAGTACCAACACGGACACGTGGTCAGCGTTGATCTCAGCAAGCGGCCTTTCACCTTGAACCTGGGCAAGGAAAGCGTGCAAACCCGCACTCTGATCATCGCCAGCGGAGCTTCGGCGCGCTGGCTGGGTCTGCCCAATGAACAGGCGCTTATCGGACATGGCGTGTCCTCCTGCGCGACTTGTGATGGATTCTTCTTCTCTGGCAAGGAAATTGCGGTGATCGGTGGCGGGGACTCCGCCATGGAAGAAGCTCTCTTCCTTACCCGCTTTGCCAGCAAGCTCACGCTGATTCATCGCCGCGACCAGTTTCGCGCTTCCAAGATCATGCTGGACCGCGCCCAGCACAACGATAAGATCCAGTTCCTTACCGACACGGTGGTGGAGGACGTGCTCGATGTGTCGAAGAAAGAAGTGACCGCGCTCAAGCTGCGCAATGTGAAAACCGGGAAAGTCTGGGAGCTGCCGGTCAGCGCCATGTTCCTGGGAATCGGGCACATCCCCAACGCCAAGATGTTCCAGGGCCAACTCGACAGCGATCAGGACGGATACCTGAAGACTAAGGACTATGTTTTCACGCGCGTGCCCGGCGTCTACGCCTGCGGCGATGTGCAGGACCGCCGCTACCGCCAGGCCATCACGGCCGCAGGCACAGGCTGTATGGCGGCGCTGGAAGCGGAGAAGTTTCTGGAACAGGAAGGGCGTTAGTACCGAGTTGCGAGTACCCAGTTGCGAGCAGAACCGTCTCGCAAGTAGACAAGCTTCAGGCTGGCCAGCTCCACGTCTTGTATTGTTCTCTCAGCGCGCTTTTCAGTAGCTTGCCCGTGGAAGTATGGGGCAGCTCGTTCACGAACACGAAGGCCTCGGGCAGCTGCCACTTGGAGAATTTCTGGCTCAGGTAGCCGCCTAATTCCTCCGGCATAACCTTCTCTCCGTCCTTGCAAACAATCACGGCCAACGGCCGTTCGTCCCACTTGGGATGCGGTACGGCCACGACCGCCGCTTCCTTGATCGCGGGATGATCCATCAAGGCGCTTTCCAGGTCCACCGAGCTGATCCATTCCCCGCCGGACTTGATCATGTCCTTGGTGCGGTCCACGATCTTCATGTAGCCCTCGGGATCGATGGTGCACAGATCGCCGGTGCAAAACCAACCGTCTTTCGTCCAGCGCCCGCCTTCCTCCGGCATGTTGTAGTAGCCTGCCGCCACCCATGGCCCCCGCACTTGCAGTTCCCCGACCGTCTCGCCGTCCCAAGGCGCCTCGCCTTGCATTCCCATGGCACGGATCTCCACGAAGGGCAACGACCAGCCTTGCCGGCAACGCACCGCGTATTTTTGCTCGATGGGCAACTCTCGCATGTAGGACTTCAGACGGCTGACCGTGGCCGCGGGCGTGGTCTCCGTCATGCCCCACAGGTGCAGGATACGCACCCCATGCCGGTCCAGGCCGCGGATCATGCTTTCTGGCGGCGCGCTTCCCCCCACTAATCCGCGCAGCCTGGGTGCCAGTTTCCAACGCCCGGGTTCCTTATCCAGCCCTTCCAGCAGGCGTAGCCAGACGGTCGGCACGGCGGTCGTCACCGTGACCTGCTCCGACTCGAGTAGCTGCAGCAGACTGTCCGCATCGGCGTGCGGCCCGGGCAGGACAAGCTTGGATCCCAACATCACCCCGACATAGGGAATTCCATGCGAGTTGGCGTGGAACATGGGGGCCAACGCCATGAGGACGTCTTTTTGTCCCACCCCGAACGCGTCGGGCAGCGCGAAAGCAAACGAGTGCAACACCAGTGCCCGATGCGAGTACAGCACTCCCTTCGGCTTCCCGGTTGTCCCGGAGGTGTAGCACATGGCAGCGGCTTCGTTTTCCTCCAGCCGAGGGTAGTCGAATGCGCCGCTACCCTGCGCCAGGAAGTCCTCATAATTCTCGTAATTTCCCCCATTGGCCGCGTGCGGCACCACCAGCACCCGCTCGAAGCGGGTCTGGTCCTTGAACTTTTCGTAAAGTGGAAGCAAGACGTCATCCACGATGAGCACGCGGTCCGCGGCATGATTGGCGATATAGGCGATCTCGTTGGGATGCAATCTCAGGTTCAGCGTGTGCACCACCGCGCCGCAAGCCGGAATTCCGAAGTAGGCTTCCAGATGCCGGTAGTGGTTCCACATCAGCGTGGCCACCCGGTCGCCGCGCTGAATGCCCGCCAACTGCAGCGCCTTCGCCAGTTGCCGCGCCCGCCGGTAGAAGTCCCCATAGGTGTAACGATGGAGGGACCCGTCCGGCATCCGGGAAACAACCTCGACCTTGCTGAACAGGCGATTGACCCGCTCCAGCAGGTGTACCAGACAGAGCGGGTAATTCATCATCAGCCCATCCATGCCATCCCCCGGGCGACGGATGCTAGCACAGTCTCCCTCCGGCACCAAACTGAGAACCGGTAACCGCTTGTAAGACGACTAGAGCTCGAGGGTGCACAGACCGCTTGCGCAACCTGTGCGGGGAAGCGTTACACTGTTGCACCGGAGGCAGCCCATGGCCCAGGCGCTAGCGACCTGTTCTCATCTGAAGCAGATCCGCGATGTGACTCCCAGCGGCAAGGGCTGCAAGGAATGCCTGGAGATGGGCGATACCTGGGTCCACCTTAGAGAGTGTCTGATCTGCGGCCACGTCGGCTGCTGCGACTCATCGAAGAACAAGCACGCCCGCGCTCATTTCCATCAGACCCGACATCCCATTATCCAGTCCTTCGAGCCCGGCGAGAACTGGCGTTGGTGCTACGTGGACGACACTTACGTGGCCTAGCCCTACCCATATTGCTTCTCCCCGGCCGGGAAGTTACCTTGGTGATCTTCGATCCATCCGCCATCGGGGCTACGCTGCACTTGATCATTCCCCTGCTATGCGGCGCTGGACGGCCATCGCGGTGCTGGCACTTTGCTGGGCCACCTTGTTGAGCCCGAACCATTCCCTGGCCCAGCCTGACCCATCGGAAGCCAAACGTAAAGTGGTCAATCGGGTTGTGCCGGTTTATCCGGAAATGGCGCGCACCATGAATCTGAAGGGCATCGTCAGGGTGGAGGCCCTGGTCGCCAGCAACGGCAGCGTGAAGTCGGTTGACGTAAAGGGTGGTCACCCGCTGCTCGTGCAGGCGGCGGAGAATGCCATCCGCAAATGGAAATGGGAGCCCGCCGCGCATGAGACCAGCGAGCCCATCGAATTCAAGTTCGACCCGCAATAGACAGTACCGAGTTGCGAGTACCGAGTACCGAGCGCCAAGCGCCCAGTGATGAGTTCACAGTACTCGGTACTAGATACTGAGATGCTGTGATCTCGGTCCTACGTCGAAACTACCGCGGTTGTGATACAAATCTCTGTGAACTTCATGTACGCGCAAAGCACTCGTACCTTCATCCTATGTAGTGCTGCGGGCATGCCGTGCTGAGGGCGCTCTTTATTTACCTCTCGGAGAGCCGCCACCTCCGCGCTCTGGCCGAGCGTTCCGCAATCGGCCAGCGCATGTCCTCCCGCTTTGTGGCCGGGACCCAGCCGGAAGATGTTCTCCGCGTCACGGAAGCCATCAACCAGGCCGGCATGAGCGTCTCCATTGACAACCTGGGAGAGAACGTCACCAGTGCCGACGAGGCCCGCGCCAGCGCCGAGCTTTACCACCACCTGCTCGATGAAATCGCCGAGCGCCATCTCGACGCCAACATCTCCATCAAACTCACCCACATGGGTCTCGACGTGGACTCTGCGCTGGCCACCCGGCAGGTGACCGCCCTGGTCGCCAAGGCCGCTGGCATGACTCCCCGCAACTTTGTCCGCGTGGACATGGAAGGCTCGCCCTACACCCAGCGCACCCTCGATTTCGTCCATTACCTGTACAGCATCCCCGCCAACCGGGGTTGCGTAGGCGCGGTCATCCAGTCTTACATGCGGCGCTCGGAGAGTGACATTGAGAAACTGCTCGCCGACGGCATCCGCGTACGCTTGTGCAAAGGGGCCTACAAAGAGCCGCCCGAGATCGCCTTCCAGAAAAAGTCCGAGGTCGATGCCAATTACGTGAAGCTGATGAAGATGCTGCTGAAGAGCGATATCTACCACGGCTTGGCCACACACGACGAGAACATCATCAAGCAGGCCAAAGCCTTTGCCACCCGCGAAAGCATCCCCCGCGACCATTTCGAGTTCCAGATGCTGCACGGCATCCGCCGCGACCTGCAGCAGAGCCTGGTGCGCGAGGGCTGGCGCATGCGCGTCTACATCCCCTTCGGCACCGAGTGGTACCCATACCTGATGAGACGTCTGGCGGAGCGCCCTGCCAACGTGTTCTTCATTGCCAAGAATCTGCTGCGCAAGTAAGGGGGTCCCTAGACGTGAAGAACGGGCCGCCTCAGGGCTCCGGCCGCACTGTGGTAATGGTCAACCGCTGAGCTTAGGGTTCTTCCGGCGCCGGCTCGCTCTGGCCGCTGTCGGCGGGGGCCAGAGGCAACTGCGAGATGCCGTTCAGCAGGTCGCGCTCCTGGGGGGTGAATTGGTTCTTGAACTTGTCGGACGAAATCACCTGCTGGCGCTGCGCGGGGGGCATGCTGCGCAGGTCTTCAATCGCCGCCTGTACCATGCGCCGCCGCTCAGGCGGGAGTTGGCGTAACTGGGAGAACATCTGCCGCGCCTGATCTTTCTGCTCCGGCGTCAGGTGCTCCCAGGTCTCCATCCGGCTGAGGATGCGCTGCTGCTTCTCCGGGGGCAGACTGCTGAACCGCTGCAACTGCTCGCGCAAGCGCTGTTGCCGTTCCGGGGGAAGACTCTTGAACTGCGGATCATTTTCCAGCGCTTTCTGCTGCTCGTCGGGGGACAGGTCTTTGTAGCGGCGCAGCCAGTCGCCGGCATGGCCACGGCCAGCCCGCCGCGCCTCCTGGCGCTGCTGTTGACGCGGGTTGCGACGGTTCTGTTGCGCCCAGGTGGGCACGGCGGCGACACCCAGCGTTACGCCGGTGATCGCCAGCCACACCATGATTCCCCTCAGCCGCGACACCTTACCCCATCCTCCCCAAGCCCTGATCTTCGCCAAGTCGTTCTTCTTTACGGATTCGCGTTCACATCCTGCTGCACCTGCAGATCATCGAGCACATCGAAATCCGAATACAGATCGTGATTCTTGTCCAGAGCCTGCAGATCGCCCACCGCCGTGCCCGGCTCGGCCACCGCCACCGGGCTGGAGGCCGGATTGTTCACCGCGCCATTGCGGAACAAAGTCACACTCGCCACCATCAGCACGGCCAGCGACACCGCCAGCGCCGGTTTTCGGAACCATTGCAGCCAGCCCGCCGGTGGTTTTGCCATCTCCTCCCGCAGGCGGGCTTGCAACCGCACGTCGAAGTACGGCGAGGGCTCCGGAACCTTCCACTCGTCCAGCAGCGCCATGGTCTGGCGGAATTCCTGCAGCGTGCGGGCGCACCCGTCACAGAGGCGCAGGTGCTCGCTCATTTCCGGCGTCACCGGGCCCAGTCCGGCGGCCAGGTCCGGCATCCGTTCGCGAATCTCATGACAGTTCATAACGTTTCCTTCATACAAACTCTTGCAACTGCGTCCGCAGGGTTTCGTAGGCGCGGAACAGCAGCGACTTGGTGGCGGACTCGCTCAGCTTCAAGACATCGGCAATCTGCCGGTAATCCATCTGCTGGTACTTATGCATAATCACAGCCATTCTCTGGCGCTCCGGCAAGGCCTGCACGCGCTGGCGAATCGCCGCCATGCGCTCCTGCCGCACCATGGCCTCCTCCACCGTCAGCGAAGCATCGGGAACGTCCAATGTCAGTCCGGTAATCTCATCGGCTTCATCCAGGCTGACCACATTCTCGGCACGCTCGTGGCGCGTGTCGCGGGTATAGTTCACCGCCAGATTGGTCGCGATGCGATACAACCAGGTGGTGAATTTGGCGCTGGCTTCATAGTTTTCGCGGGAGCGGTAGACGCGCAGGAAAACCTCCTGCGCCAGATCTTCCGCTGCCGCCGCGTTGCGCGCCGTGCGAAACATAAAACTCACCATCGGCCGGCGGTACTTCTGCACCAGGTAGGAGAAGGCAGACTCGTCGCCGGCCTTCACCCGCAACATGACCTCGGCATCGCTCAGCCCAGGGCCCGGCGCGGCGGTCTCCGCCGGCGCAGGAGTCACGCCCCTCATCGCGAGCAACCCGCGATCCATGGCCACGCTGCTCACATTGGAATGAACCCTCGCTGGGGGCGAAAGTTGCGCCTCCGGGGGCCCGGAAGTCTCTTTCGCAGAGGAGGGTACGGGGACTTTGAGGGCTCTCGGATCCATCGCCTTAGGTAGCTCGTTGGGGCAAGTCCCGGCCTGGCTCGAGCAGCCGATTCCAGAACCTGCAAGGCCTAGGCTATCATGCCCGCTGCCAGCGGGAAACTGGTTCGTTTGCTACAATATACAGACCGCAAGCATGGGCGCTTAACTCAGCGGTAGAGTGCCATCTTCACACGGTGGAAGTCACAGGTTCGAATCCTGTAGCGCCCACCACTTCCGCCGGCAGTCTTCCGTCGTCGGTCGTCAGCCAAGCGGGGAGTTACGAAGGTACCGTCCCACCCGCCAGCCAGACCAAGACGGTCTTCCGACGCAAACCCAGCACACCCGCCTAAAGCTCCTGCTCCCTTCGCCGACGAAACAAGAGGGGCTTGCATGTCGCCGCTGGAACAACCGGAGATCTTCCGGACCATCCTGGAGAGCCTGCAGATCGGGGTGTACCTGGTGGACCGGGAACGGAGGATTGTGTTCTGGAATGACGGCGCGCAGAGAATCAGCGGCTACTTGCGCCATGATGTAGTGGGCCGCTGCTGCCCTGACCGCTTGCTGGATCACTGTGACAGCGAGGGTAACCCGCTGTGCGCCGCGGCCTGCCCCCTGACTGAGAGCATGCGCGATGGACGCACTCGCGACGCCCAGGTCTACCTCCGTCACCGGGCCGGGCATCGCATTGCTGTGCAGGTGCACACCGTCCCGCTGAAGGACAACCACGGCGCCATCATCGGGGCCGCCGAGAGCTTTGACGACCAGGTCGCCTTCTCGGGCCGGGAGCGGCGGGACAGCCATCTGGCCGCGCATGGCTGCCTCGACTCCGTCACCGGCCTCCCCAACCGCGGTTACAGCCACATGCACTTGCGCGAAAGCCTGGAGGCCTGTGCCCAGTTCGGCATCGCCTTCACGGTCTTGCTGATCCGGCCCGACCAGCTCAATCATTTCGCTGAAATTCACGGCCGGGAGGCGACCGACGCCCTTCTACGCGTGGTCTCGCACAGCATCCGGAACACTCTCCGGGGAAGTGATTTCCTTGGCCGTTGGGCCGACGATCGCTTCCTGGCCGTGCTCACCGAGTGCGAAGGCGAGGCGGTGCAGAAGGTCGGGGAACGCATCCGGAGGGTGGTGAGTTGTTCGAGCATTCAGTGGTGGGGCGACCGCTTGTCTATCACGGTTTCTCTGGGCAGCGCTACCGCGCCGCCCTGCGACTCCATCGAGTCGCTCTGCGCCGGCGCGGAACGTTCCCTGCTGCAAAACCGGCAGGGCGGTGGCTCGATACCACACGCTTGAGCCGCAAACGCAGCATCGTTCGAGGTTGAGTCTCTATGTTCGTGATTATTGGAATCGTGGTGGTTTTCGGCGCCGTGGTCGGTGGCTACCTGATGGAACACGGCCACATCCGGGTCCTGCTGCAGCCGGCCGAACTGATCATCATCGGAGGCGCAGCAATCGGGACGGTGCTGGTCGCCAATCCTCTGCACATCCTGAAAAAAATCGCGGCTGGCGTCGCCGGGATCTTCACCGGCCCCAAGTTCACCACCCAGCGCTATCTCGAGTCCCTGAAGATGATGTACGAACTGCTCAACAAGGCGCGCAAAGAGGGCCTGGTAGCCCTGGAAAATGACGTCGAGGACCCGGCCAAGAGCCCAATCTTCTCCAAGTACTCTGCTTTTCTCAAGGACCATCATGCGCTGAACTTTGTCTGCGACACCATGCGCATGGCGGTGAGTGGCGGCGTCGAACCCTTCGATCTTGACCAGATGATGGAGCTCGACATGGAAGTGCACCATCACGACGCCTCGCAACCGATCTCCGCGCTGAGCACCATGGCGGACTCCCTTCCCGGCCTGGGCATCGTGGCCGCGGTGCTGGGTGTGGTCATCACCATGGGAGCGCTGGGCGGGCCGCCGGAAGAAATCGGGCACAAGGTGGCGGCCGCTCTGGTGGGCACCTTTCTGGGCATCCTGCTGTGCTATGGGTTGGTGGGACCGATTGCCGCCAATCTGGCCAAGACCGCCGATGACGAGCGCGCCTACTACCACGTGTTGCGCGTTCTCATGACCACTTTCATGAAGGGGGTTCCACCCATCATGGCGGTCGAAGTGGCTCGGCGCGCCGTCCCGGGACACATCCGACCCAGCTTCCAGGAAGTAGAGAGGACCTGCCGCGGGGGTGGCGCTGCCGAAGCTCCGCCGACGTCAGAAACCCCACCCGCGGAAGCCGCCACGGCGGCGTCGGCCTGAGCATTCTCATGGACGGAAGACCCGTCATCATCGTCAAGCGAGGCGCGGCCCACAGCGGACATCACGGCGGCGCCTGGAAGGTTGCCTACGCCGATTTTGTCACCGCCATGATAGCTCTGTTCATCGTGCTCTGGCTGATGAATTCCAGCAAGCAGCTGCAGGAGGCAGTTGGCGGCTATTTCAAGGACCCGACGGGAACCTCCAAGAAAGTTGGTACCAACCTGGCCGGATCCGGTCAGGCCTTCGCTCTGACCAAAGACAACATGTCGCAGCTAAAAGAGGAGTTGCAGAAGGCAGTGCGCCAGGTGTCGGACTTTGAGAAGCTGAAGAACCAGATCGAAATGACGGTCACTGCCGAAGGGTTGCGCATCGAACTGCTTGAGTCCGAACCTGGGACCTTCTTCGACAGCGGCAGCCCCCACCCCAACCAAAACGGAAAGGAATTACTGATCAAACTCGCCGAGGAACTCGGCAAACTTCCCAATAAGGTCTCCATCGAGGGACACACCGATTCCCGCCCCTATGCCGGCAGCGGAGACTACACCAACTGGGAGCTGTCGACGGACCGCGCCAATGCCGCCCGGCGCCTCATGCAGCAGAACGGCTTGCGGCCGGACCAGGTGGTCCAGGTGCGCGGCTACGCCGACCAGGACCTCCGCAAGCCCGACCACCCCGAGGATCCCTCCAACCGCCGTATCTCGGTCATCGTGCAATACATCGTGAAAGACAGCGGCGACTAGGTTTGGGTCCGGTTCCATCCGGCTAAACCCTACGCGGGATCTGCCGATGGGAAGGAGGTGGAGGCTTCTGCCCCAGCCCGAAAATCCGAACTGCCCAAGCCCGATCCCGGGTTGCGCTATGTGGCCCGCCAACCTGTGCTGACCGCCGACGAACAGGTCTTTGGCTACGAATTGTTGTTTCGCGATGGCATCGAAAACTACTTCCGCTGCTGCGACGTGGATGCCGCTTCGCGCAGCACATTGGACAGTTCTCTGTTGCTGGGACTGGATGTGCTCTGCGGCAAACACTACGCCTTCGTCAACTGCACCCAGGATGTGCTGGTGAGTGACTACGCCTTTCTGCTGCCTCCGGGGCAAACGGTGATTGAGGTGCTGGAGGGAGTGCAGCCGGATGACACGGTACTCTCCGCCTGTCGTCGGCTTAAGCAGGCCGGATACCTGATCGCGCTGGATGACTTCGTTGCCAATGGCCCGCGCGAGCCCCTGATCGAGATCGCTGACATCATCAAGGTGGACCTGAGATCCACCGCCCCTGAGCAGCAGGACGCGATCGTGCGCCGCTACGGAGCGGCCGGCGTATGCTGGCCGAAAAGGTCGAGACCCGCGAGGAATTCCACGCCGCTTGCAAACGGGGTTTTTTCTATTTTCAGGGTTATTTCTTCCGCCGACCGGAAGTGCTGACCGCACGGGATATTCCCCGCAATTTGGCCAACTACCTGCGCATGCTGCAGGAGGTCTCGCTTCCGGAACTGGACCTGCGCAGGATCGAGAAGCTGGTCAAGAGCGAGGTCTCTTTATGCTATCGCCTGCTGCGCTATCTGAACTCGGCACGCTTCTGCTTTGGCAACGAAATCCGCTCGGTGCGGCACGCCCTGACGATTCTAGGGGAGCGCGAAATCCGCCGCTGGGTGCAACTGGTGGCCACGCTGGGGGCGGGGCAAACCAAGTCCACCGAGCTGGTGCTGGCTGCCCTGGTGCGCGCCCGTTTCTGTGAACTGCTCACGCCCAAAGTGGCGCACGGCGGCTGTGACCTGTTCCTGATGGGACTGATGTCGCTCATGGACGCCATCCTGGAAATCCCCATGTCCGAAGTGTTGGCCAAAGTGCCGCTCGATCAGGCCATCAAGAATGTGATCCTGGGCGGCCCCAGCCACCTGCGTACCATCTTTCGCCTCATGCTGGCGCAGGAATCCGGGGAGTGGCCCGCGGCGGCAGAATTGGCACGCCTGCTCCACCTGTCCAATGAATTGGTTGCCGAAGCCTATTGGCAAGCCATGGCGTGGGCGCGCCAGGTGAGCGGGAGAAGCTAGCGGGAGATATGGAAGAGTCGCGCCGCCTGCCGGGGTAAGGTTACTACTGTGCAAAACTACACTGACTTTGGACTTGCGCAAAATCCACTGCGGGCGGTACCATCATTTTGTTCCCAGCGGCCATGCTCCCTAGCTGGCCCTCTGCGCCTCAGCTCCAGGCGCCAAGACGGACACTAAGATCATTCAAGTGAGTTCCAGCCGCATTGGGTTTCTACGCACGCCGCACCCACGTGCGCGACGCGAAGTACCACCCAGAAAGCGGTAGTACCAGGGCACCAAAACAGAGTCCTTTGAACGGACCTGATGCAGAACTGCAAAACGAGACAAATATGAATGTAGGACCCGGACATCCCTCCGCTGGCGGGGGAGGGAGAAACAGACGGCGGCGCGGGCGTCGTCCCCCCAATCGGGGCGGACAGCCTGGCCGCGATCGCCAGCAGCACGGCGGAATCTACACCGCCCCCATGGACCACAGTTACCGCGCCGCACAAGGCGGCAGCGGCCCACGTTCCGGACGCATGCGCCCCGGCTTTGCTCCTTCGTACGCCCCTCCGGAGCCAGAACCGCTGCCCCAGCGCGAGGACGCCACCTCTCGCATCTTCGCCTTCGTGGATGACCTGTTCTTCCTGGCCAAGATTCAGGAGACGGCGCGCAAGCTCAATGTCAAAGTGGAGTTTGTCAAGACGGAGAAGGATCTGCTCGACCGCATGAGCGAAAACGGCGAGGAAAAACCTTCGCTCATCATCTTCGACCTGAACAACGTCAATGCCAAGCCGCTGGTTTTGATCCCCAAGCTCAAGACCAAGCTGAAGAAAGGCACTTCGATCATTGGCTTCCTCTCGCACGTGCAGGGGGACTTGAAGCAGAAGGCCCACGAGGTCGGATGTGACATGGTGCTGCCGCGCTCGGCCTTCTCCCAGAACCTGCCGCAGTTGCTGCGCCGGCATGGGGCCCCGGAAGGCGAAGCAGCAGTATAGGTAGGCCCCAGACTTCGGGCTCTAGGCTTTAGGCTCTAGACTCAGCCTCTTGGGTTACTTCGCGGCCTTGGTGGCCTTTCTTCGCGGACTTTGCGGTTAAGCTTTTTCTAGCGCCTAGAGCCTAAAGCCTATGCCGCCAAGTGCTTCCTAAGGAATGCCAGGGTTCGCAGTCCGGCGTCACGCCAAACTTCTCCCGAGAACCCGTGCCCGGCTCCGGGATAGATCTGCATCTCGTAAGGAATCTGCTTCTTCTCCAGCAAAGATTGCAGGTGATAGGCCTCCGCCACGGGGATCGTCGGGTCGTTTTCCCCGTGCAGGATGAGCACCGGACACAGCCGCCGCATGAAGAGCTTCATCTCTTTGGGCAGTCCGCCAAAAAATTCCACCACCGCCCGCACCCGTGGATCAATAGCGGCGTTGGAAAGCGACAGGTAAGCGCCCAGCGAGAATCCGAGCAGACCGATGCGCTCCGCGTCCACCTGCGGCTGCCGCTCCACATGGCTGATCGCGTCCCATAGGGTCTTCATCCACAAAGGAAAATGGCGGAAGATGGTTTCTTTGTCCGCGGCGGAGGTCCCGGTGCGGTCAAAGTAGTGCAGAACGTACACCGCAAAACCCTGGCTCGCCAGCAGACTGGCCGGTTCCGACATGGTGGCAAATCCGCCGCCCGAGCCGTGCAGAGCCACCACTGCAGGGAAACATTGCCCGTTGCCGCTGGGCAGAAAGCTGTCCAGCCGGATCGGCTTGCCGCCGCTTTCGAAGCTGGTCTCGGATTGGGTGACGGGGAGCATTCAGAGCAGCGATTAGCGATTAGCACTTGGCACTTAGCCACTCCGAGACCCGGACGGCTTCAGCAAAGGAATTCCCGAGGCCAATTTGCTAACTGCTAATTGCTAATTGCTGGTTTTCCAGCCTTCGCAGTGCCTCCTCATACGGCGGCCTTGCAATGCCTCGCTCAGTCACAATCGCCGTCACATACTTGGCCGGAGTCACATCGAAAGCCGGGTTCTCCACTTCCACTCCCTCGGGAGCCATCTGCTTGCCTCCGATGTGAGTGATTTCCCGCGGATTGCGCTGCTCGATGGGAATCCTGCTCCCGTCGGGCGTCTCCAGGTCAATGGTTGAGAATGGCGCCGCCACGTAGAACGGGATGCCGTGTTCCCTGGCCAGCACGGCGAGAGTGTAGGTGCCGATCTTGTTGGCCACATCGCCATTGGCCGCAATGCGGTCCGCCCCCACCACGATGGCGCCGATCTTGCCCTGCTTCATCATGGCTCCGGCCATATTGTCGGAAATCACCGTGGTGGGAATGCCTTCCTTCATCAACTCCCAGGCGGTGAGCCGCGATCCTTGCAGAAATGGACGCGTCTCATCGGCATACACGTGAATTTTCTTGCCTTGCTCGACGGCTGCGCGGATCACTCCCAGCGCGGTCCCATAGCCGCAGGTTGCCAGTGCACCCGCGTTGCAATGGGTGAGCACACCGCCGCTTGCCGGCATCAGCGTAGCGCCGTGGCGCCCCATGGCCTGATTGGCGGCGATGTCCTCGGCATGCATGCGCTGCGCCTCTTCGATCAGAGCTTGCTTGATTTGCGGCAGGGGACGCATGCGCAGGTATTCGAACTTTTCCCGCATGCGGCGAATCGCCCAGAACAGATTGACCGCAGTGGGCCGGGTCTTCCCGATGACCTCGCAAATCTGATCGAACTCTTTCTTGAGTTCGGCGCCGTTCTCCGCCTTGGAATTCTTCATGCCGAGAGCAATGCCCATCGCGGCAGCGACGCCGATCGCAGGCGCTCCCCGCACCACCATGTTGCGGATCACCTCCGCCACCTGCTCATGGGTCTTGCACGTGACGTAAATCTCTTCCGTCGGCAGCTTCGTCTGATCAATGAAGCGGACGCCGGAGTCGGTCCATTCAAGAGTCTGTATCATCGGTAGTTGGTAGTTGGTCGCTGGTCGCTGGTTGTTGGCCTGTACGGCCTGCCTGCTCCCTATTCCCCACTCACTGCCGGCATTCCTGGAGAGGTCTCATCGTTCTGGCGCACGTGTTCCTGCCGGACGTCAGTCGCGGTGAAAATGGCAACAAATGGCGCCGGCGCGGCTGCCTTCTCCACGTTGGGGCGTCCTCCGGCCTCCTGCCGCTCCACCAGGCACATCACCCCAACCACATTGAAGCCAAACTCACGCGCCGCTTCGATTGCCTGAATCGTAGACGCCCCGGTTGTGCAAACATCGTCCACGATGACCACGCGCGCGCCCGGCTTGCGGAAGCCCTCGATGCGCTGTCCCGTTCCATGCTGCTTTTCTGCTTTGCGCACCAGAAAACCATCCATCTGCCCCACCACCGCCACCGCGACCACGATGGGATCCGCCCCCAGGGTCAGCCCCCCAATGGCTTGCGGCTGCCAACCGCGCTCCCGAATCTCGTCGAGAAACACCTGCCCCGTCAGCCGCGCCCCTTTGGCGTCCAGCGTCGTGGTGCGGCAGTCCACGTAGTAGTCGCTCATGGCCCCGGACGACAACTTGAACTCTCCCAGCCGAAACGACTTGGCAGCCAGCAGACGCAACAGCTCCTGACGGGCGGAAAACATGGAAATCTAGAATACAGTAGCCAGAAGCGAGTATCGAGTAGTGAGAACCGAAAATTTGGGCGCTACCCACTACTCGCTACTCACTACTGGTTCAATTTCTCCAGATGCCGGAACCTGTCTGTGCCCACGTACATGAGAACCGAGATGGTCCCGTTATAGGCAATGTGAATCAGCAGGCTGGCGGCCACTGACTTGGTTCGGGCACGCACCAGGGTCAGGACCAAACCCACCATAAAGATGATTAGCACCGGCCCCCAGGAATACATGAGCTGGGCACCGTGGATCCCAGCGAAGCCGAGAGCGGTCAGGAAAACTGCTACCCCCATCCCCAGCCGACGCGCCAGCACCGGGTAGAGGAAGCCGCGAAAAAACAGTTCTTCCAGCAGGGGGGCAAATGTCACACCGAAGGCGGACAGCAGGTACGCTTCCCGCGCGGTGCGGAAAAACTGGTCAATCGGCAGACTCTTGGGGATCGGCAGCAAATGTGAAAATGCCTGCAAACCAATCGACAGAACCGCACCCGCGAGGAGATAGACGCCGGGATTGCGCGGCCAGTTCCAGCGGATGGCTTGCCAGA
Source organism: Terriglobales bacterium (assembly GCA_035542575.1). Taxonomy (GTDB): domain Bacteria; phylum Acidobacteriota; class Terriglobia; order Terriglobales; family Acidobacteriaceae; genus JAIQET01. Next base: position 22,354 of record DATKLE010000138.1, read on the forward strand.
AGTCCACATCCCGGTCGCGCCTCACGATGAAGTACATGAATCCGAGAATCACGAAGTAGGAAAGAAGTTGGGAGAGCACGATCAGGCCGGGATACCGCACAATCTCAGTGAATGGAGCCTGCGGATAGATCAACCGATGGGCCACCAGCGTCACCAGCAGTGGAAAGAGCAGCATACCCAGGAACACGGTGGCGAGCCCCAGGGCTAGAACCTCCCAGCCCGTCCACAATGGGTCCTCTATGGGAGGACGCTTTCCTACCAGCGGCGGCAGCGACCCCGCGGGTGGGGTCTCCAGGCCTTGCGGCAGGTTCGCGTCGAAGCCGGGATTTGGCGACGAGGTCAAGTGTCGAAGTTTCCAATCCTTTCTCGGGCGTCATTCTGAGCCCGCCAGGGCATAGAGCCTGCCCTGAGCGAAGTCGAAGGGACCTGGCACCCAGCGGCATGATCGCTGTTTAAGGCCGTACCGGCGCACGCCAGAACCCTCGCCCGGCTGAACTGTGCCGGGCTTCGGGATGACGCCTCCAGAGTTTATCGCTGCAGAAGTTATCTCATGCGTTCGACAACCTGGCCAGTGACACTCCGCGTCAGTTGCCCGCGAAGAAGTGCGCCAGCGCCTGTCCGGTATACGATTTCTTGTTGCGCGCCACCTGCTCGGGCGTGCCCTGCGCCACGATCCTCCCGCCCTCTTCCCCGCCTTCCGGTCCCAAGTCAATAATCCAGTCCGCGTTGCGGATCACGTCCAGGTTGTGCTCGATGATAATCACCGAATTGCCCAGATCGGTCAGCCGGTGCAACACGTCCAACAGTTTTTTGACATCGTCAAAGTGCAAGCCGGTTGTGGGCTCGTCGAGCAGGTAAAGCGTCTTCCCCGTCTGCCGCTTGCTCAACTCGCGCGCCAGCTTGATACGCTGCGCTTCTCCTCCAGACAATGTGACCGCCGACTGCCCAAGATGAATATAGCCTAGCCCAACATCCACCAGGGTTTGCAGCTTTTGCTTGACCTGCGGGAAGTTCTCCAGCAGCGGCAGAGCGTCTGCCACCGGCATCTCCAGCACATCGGCGATGGAGTAGCCTTTGTAACGCACCGCCAGCGTCTCGTGGTTGTAGCGCCTCCCGCCGCACACTTCACATAAGACGTAAACGTCAGGCAGGAAGTTCATCTCGATACGCCGCTCGCCTTCACCCTGGCAAGCCTCGCAGCGCCCGCCGGCGACATTGAACGAGAACCGTCCGGCCTTGTATCCGCGTTCGCGTGATTCCGGCAGCATGGCATAAAGATCGCGGATCTGCGTAAACACGCCGGTATACGTCGCTGGGTTGGAACGTGGAGTTCTGCCGATGGGAGACTGATCGATGCGGATGACCTTATCGATGTTCTCGGTTCCGCTGATCGACTTGTGCGCGCCGGTTTCTTCGCGTGAACCGTACAACGCCTTGGCCAGCGCGCGATACAGGATGTCGTTCACCAGTGTCGATTTTCCTGAGCCCGACACGCCGGTTACCACCGTCATCACGCCCAGTGGGAAGCTCACGTCGATGTGATTCAGATTGTTCTCGTGCGCCCCCAGGATGGTGATGGCGTGGCCATTCGGCTGCCGTCGCGCATAACGGTACATGACCTGCTTCGCACCCGAGATGTACTGCCCGGTCAGCGAACGGGGAAAGGTTTCGATCTGCTGCGGCGTGCCGCTGGCTACGACTTCGCCGCCGTGCCGTCCGGCCCCCGGGCCGAGATCGATCACGTAGTCAGAGCGGCGAATGGTATCTTCGTCGTGCTCCACCACCAACACGGTATTTCCCAGGTCGCGCAGCGATACCAGGGCGTCGAGCAGGCGGTCGTTGTCGCGATGATGCAGTCCGATGGACGGCTCGTCCAGC
>DATKLE010000139.1:0-89903 GCA_035542575.1 Terriglobales bacterium
GCTTCCATGGTGTTGGTCTTCAGATCGTAAATGGAGATCTCTTGCGCCAACCCGCCGGTGTAGCGTTTCCACTGGCGGAAATTCCGGAAGATGATGTTGTATGCGATCTTGCTTCCGTCCGCCGAATAAGAGAGCAAGCCGCCCTGATCCATGGGCAGCGGTGTGGGCAGCCCACCGTCCACGCTGACCGTGAACGGCCGCTTGGTCCAGCCGTTGGAAGCGTCCGCGCGCGACAGGAAGACGATGCGCTTGCTGTCCGGCGTCCAGTTGATGACTTCATTGTGGATGCCCATGCGGTCACTGAGGGGCTGCGCGCTGCCCTGGTAAAACGTGAGTTGCTTCGGCTGGCCGCCGTCGGCCGGCATCACATAGACGTTGAACTTGCCGTCATACTGTCCGGTGAAGGCGATCCACTTGCCGTCGGGAGAAAATTTGGGAAACAGCTCGCGGCCGGGATGAGTGGTGATGCGGCGCGCCACTCCGCCGGAACTCGGCACCAGCCATAAGTCGCCGCCGTACATGAATGCGATCTTGTCCTTGTGAATATCAGGAAAGCGCAGCAGGCGGCCTTCCTGCATCTCCTGGCCCAGCGCCAGGCCGGCGCAGCCCACCACCAACAGAGCAATCCACCGCTTGAGAAAAGACATGAGGGCTCCTCCTTGCAAATTTTCGCGGACGGGGAACTGGAAAGAATTTTCCATCTGACGGAAACTGCCGATTGTATCAGCTTCGCGGCAGACGATGTCAGTGATCTACAGGACCAGTCGTGCGCGGCAATGATCAAGAAGACCGGAGCGGAGAACAACACACTTCCGGAGAGTTTTGTTTAGATCGAAAACGTGGGTTCGGCTTCTTCGCAGGTCGAGCCGCGTTGCCGTCGCAGTTCGGTCAGAAAAGCTTCGGCGGGAAGATCGGACTTTTGGCGAAAAAGAGCGACCAGCGGATCGTCCACAGGCTCTGCCGGCGGCAATAGGCCATCTCGGGACTCAGATTCGGTTTCCAGGCCGTCGGCTTCCACCAGAAGATCCGGTAGCGCTGTCTGGCTTTTCATCAGCTCCTGGATAAACCTCTCAACATGCTCGCGCTGCTGTTCCGTGGTTCGGACAAACTCCACTCCCATCCCGATCTCCGGATGCATAACCCGTACCACGCCGTCCACCCGCACCTGGAGTTGGCCGGCGCGCATGGCCAGGACGACGCGAGTCCCCGCGGGAAAGGGAGAAGAAATTTCCAGGTAGCAGCCACCCAGGCTGAGATCGGTAAGCTTGCAGTGTGCCGGAGGATCGTCCGCTTCGGCCTCGGGAGCATGGCTGCTGACCCATGCCTTGAGCTGATTGCGTTCCTTCGCCGACAGGTCCACAAAGCGAATTCCCGCTTGACGGCCGGCATTCTCCCAGGCGATCTCCCCCTTGCAGGCAATCGCGTCCTGGGTTCCGGGCAAGGTGAACTCCACGCGCAGGGGAGAGAGGTTTCTCGGGCGGCGGGAGAGCTGGATGGCGATTCCCCCCTCTCCCAGGTCAGAGCTGGAAGTATTGATTTGCTTCTGCGATCCGCCCCCGTCGATGCGCAGCGTCACCGGCATCTCCACCGGGATGCGGGTATTGCGCCGGCGTTCCCGTTTCATCAAGGCGCGCGCCGCGCGGAAACTGGCCTTGGTGCGCTCCATGGAAACCGGCTTGTAGAGGACAAAGTGGGCGCCCAGTTCAAAAGCGCTGCGCACCGCGGTCTTGCCGTCAATGATGGCGACCGCTATGGCCCGCTTGTTGCACGGAGCCAGCCGGGCGCTCTTCAAAACCTGGGACGCTGCCCGCTCATCGGCGCAGTCCACGATCACCGCTTCAAATCTCTGCCGGGTCAGGGTGCGAATCGCCGCCGCCGCATCGCTGCAGTTCTCCATGGTGATGTCTAAGTCGCTGAGAACGCGCCGCAGCACGCGCACGATCTTCTCGTCGGAACACAGTACGAGCGATTTCAGCTTCATGATGCGCCTTTAAGACCTAAGCACCCGATTTCTAGCCATGGGCCGAGGCCGCATCTGCCTCTTCCCGCTCATCGTCCAGCATGTGGGCCACGGTGCGGAGCTGCTCGGCGGCATTCTGCAGGGCCTCGATCTGCTTGCCCAACTGTGCCTGTTCGGCTTGCTTCTTGCGCAGCACTTCGTAGATGTCCTTCACTTGGGCCTCCTGAGGGCACTCTAGGTAGCTCCGGTACTCCCGTCAATGCGCCAGTCCAGAGCCGGAGTTACGCCAGTAACTTGTTCCGGCCCATGAAGGTACCTAAGCTCAGCTGGTTAAGGGCTGGGGAGGAATGCCACTTCCTTTGAGAAGAACAGAACTTGGCTTGGTTCGGGGGTATCTGGCCCGATCTTCACCCCGCGGGGTGCCTGTTTTCCGCTTTTGCCGACATAACATGTTTGTTTTGTTAGGCTTGGTTATGCCACGAGTAACCTGCGGGCGAAGATTGGGGTTGACTTTTGCGAGCAAATCACCCTAGAATCACTGGTTTCCAGTTCACCCCAGTATTGGTTCAGTAAGCCTTTTGTTTGGGCTGAGAGTAGGGGTGTGAATCCCCAGGGGTGAAATCGGAATCTAAGTTTTTGAGGCGTTTATCGGGACTGATTTTCATTCCAAGCACGAGGCGGAATTTTCATGGCTAAGCGACGCGGAAATCCCAACTGGGGCAAGCCCGAACCCATCGGGCCTATCGTCCCTACTATCACCGAGTTCGAGCAGGTGGTGCGCGAGTACAAGCTCTCGCCCGACCAGTACCTGCGCTCCACCCGCCTGCGGGAATGGGCGCGGCGTAACAAGAATTCGAAGTACATCCCTGAGCCCTTGCTCGAGGCGTGGGGATTCGAAATTGAATCCACGCTGTAACTGAGGAACAGATGTGTGCCCGGGCCGCCTTTCGGCGGCCCTTGGTTTTTTGACGGCAGTCCTGAGACCTGAGACCTGCTTTGCTACAATCGCCTCATGGCGCCGCAGTCCCCGTTCAGCGACGTACCCAGCGCGATTGAAGAAATCCGCGCGGGCCGCATGGTGGTCGTGGTGGACGACGAAGATCGCGAGAACGAGGGCGATCTAACCCTGGCGGCAGAGAAGGTCACCCCCGAGGCGATCAACTTCATGGCCCGCTACGGGCGCGGCCTGGTCTGCCTGGCGATGACCGAGGAGCGGCTCGACCATCTCCGCATCGGGCCCATGACTGCGGAGAACACCTCCAACTACGGCACTGCGTTTTGCGAGGCCATTGACGCCCGCGAGGGCGTAACCACCGGCATCTCGGCTTACGATCGCGCCCGCACTATCCAGATCGCCATTGATCCTGCCACTCGCCCCTCCGACCTGGCTCGTCCGGGGCATGTATTTCCTCTGCGCGCCCGCAAGGGCGGCGTGCTGGTGCGCGCCGGCCAGACCGAGGCTTCGGTCGAACTGGCGCGGCTGGCGGGCTTGGTGCCCGCAGGTGTGATCTGCGAGATCATGCGCGATGACGGCACCATGGCACGCGTGCCGGACCTGATCGAGTTCTGTCAGACCCACCGTATGAAAATGCTCACCGTGGCGGAACTCATCCGCTACCGCATGCAGCACGAGCGCTACGTGCATCGCGTGGGCGAAGCCATGGTCAACACCGTGCACGGCGAGTTCCGCCTGATCGCCTACGAGAGCGAAGTGGATGGCGGCGAGTCCCACATAGCCCTGGTGCGGGGCGACGTGGAGACCGGCAACGAGCCTGTCCTGGTCCGCATGCATGCCCACTGCGTGATGGGGGACGTTTTTGGATCCACCGCTTGCGATTGCCACGCCACCATCGCCGGCTCCATGCAGGCCATCTCCCGTGAAGGCCGGGGCGCGCTCATCTATCTGCACCAGACTTCGAAGGGTTTCTCAGTGGAACGCATGGGGGAACGCACCATGCTCGCCTTTCATCGCGACAAGACGCTGCCGACGCTCCCCGAAAGCGAACGCAAGACCCAGCGCGAGATTGGCATCGGCGCGCAAATCCTCTCCGACCTGAATTTGCGGCGCATTCGCCTGCTCACCAATCATCCCCGCAAGGTAGCGGCACTGGAAGGGTTCGGCATCGAGATCGTCGAGCAGGTGCCGGTGGCGCTGGAACGGGCTCGAATCAAGTAATCAGCCTCCGTTCCTCTAACAAGGCGTCATCCTGAGTCCGCGTGCTATTGCGGGGCTCCTCGCACAGCCAGCGGCGTCATCCTGAGCCCGACAGGGCGAAGGATCTTGCGTGCGGTGGTACGAGCTCGACTACGAAGGCATTGCCGCCCCGCGCAAGACCCCTCGCCCGGCTGAACGGCGCCGGGTTCGGTATGACGCCTTATACGGGGCGACGACTCGTATTCCCTCTCCCGTTTGCTTCCACCCGGTGTCATCCTGAGCCCGAGAGGGCGAAGGATCCTGCGCGGGGCGGCAATCCCCTGGCCCGAGTCCGTGCTGCCGCTCGCAAGATCCCCTTCGAGTTCGCTCAGGGCAGGCTCTCACCCGCCGAAGGACGCCCGGCTCGGGATGACGCCGGGTCTTTGATGGCACATATGTACTCTTGGATTGGGGCTGACGGCGGGGGGCGCGCGGTCAGAATGGTTTGCGGGCCACCACGTCGCTGTCGTGAATGAAGAACTGCGCCGAGCACTGGCTGGATCCACAGATCACCGGCAGCAGCCCCGCGAGTTGTTTGCGCGTGATCAGCCCCAGGGTGCCGCAATCCGGGCACGACAGCACTGCCCAGTAGGGGTCGTCTTTCTCGCCCACGTGGCCCGCGTTCTCCAGCACGAAGATCGTTCCCGGGAGCATCTGCTCCGGGATCCACTCGCTCAGGACGTTGAGTTCCGCCACCATCGCGCCTCCTCGTGGAGCCAGACTGTTTACGCTTATGAAGCCTTCCTGCTTGTTCGCAGCGAGGCCGGGGCTGACCGGCTTCCCTTCTTCCCGCTGCGGATGACGGCGCGCACCTGCCGCACCGTGTCGCTCAGGCAAATGGCCAGCATGGGCTGGCGCGCATTTTTCAGGATGTCCACAATCTGCCGGGCCGAGGTTTCCAGATAAAGATTGTTGCCGTCGGTAAGCAGGTGGTAGTCGGAGGCGCCGCTGACGGTTTCCGCCAGACGCTTGCCGAACTCCCGCTGCAGGAAGCGCATCACCTTGCGCACCCGCTGCAGGGAGAAGCCGCGCCGCCGCAACTCACAGATCACTGCCACTTCCACCAGGTCTTCCATGGCATACACGCGCCGGTGCCCTTCCCGGGCGGGAGTCACGACCCCGCGCTCGTCCCACCACTGCAGCTGTCGCGGCGTAATGCCCGTCCATGCAACGACATCGCGGGATGTAAACCGCTGCTTCATTCCGAGGGAAAAATGTTTAAAACAGTTACTCTGACTTGTGTTTGAAACATTTTAGGCGCGACTTGATACCTGTCAATAACACTTTTGGGTCGGGAAGGGGGTGACTAGGAGAGTTCCCCGCGCCTGCTTAGAGCGTCCCGGCGCGAGGCAGGATGACCAGCTCCTCCACCGTGCTCTCGGGCGGCAACAGGAGGGCATTGACCACGGCTTTCGCCACGGTTTGAGGCGACATCATTTTCTTGCGGGGCGCCTGTGGCCAGAGGGTTTTCCACAGTGCCGTGTCGGTGGCGCCTGGCAGCAGCGCAATCACCCGGATTCCCCGGGAGCGCAGCTCTTCCCGGAGGGTATTGGTGAATCCCAGAGCCCCGTGCTTGGAGGCATTGTAGGCCGACGAGCCGGGAAACACTCGTCGCGCGGCGATTGACAGATTGTTGACGATGGCGCCGCCGGGTTGCATGAGCGGCAGGGCGTAGTGCGTGACCAGAAACATGCCGTTGAGATTGGTGTCGATCACGTCCCGCCAGGTCTCCGGGTTAAGTTCCCTGACCTCGCGATTGGAATGACCCACCCCGGCGTTGTTGACCAGAATGTCCAGCCGGTGAAACCGCTTCCTGACGGCGTCGCAAAGCGACTGCACAGCCGCCGGGTTGCGTACGTCGCAGGCCATCGTCAGCACCCGGGTGTGCGCGGCCAGTTCCCTGCCCGCCCGCAGCAATCGTCGCTGGTTCCGGCCGGTGATGGCCAGCGCGCATCCCTGCGAGGCCATAGCACGCGCCATGGCCAGACCCATGCCTTGGTTGGCTCCGGTGATGAGTGCGACTTTACCGCGCAAGCCTTTGGCGGAAACACGCGCAACCGTTCGTGCCAACCCTAGACTCCGTTGCTGCGGTTGCGGATCAGGGAGAGAAACTCTGTCCGCGTTTCTTCTTCGTCGCGGAAGCAGCCCAGCATGGAAGAGGTCACGGCGGCGGAGTGCTGCTTCTCCACCCCGCGCATCATCATGCACAGGTGGCGGGCTTCAATGACCACGCCTACGCCCTGGGGCTCGATGGCTTTCTGGATGGTCTCTGCGATCTGCGTGGTCAGGCGTTCCTGGATCTGCAGGCGGCGGGCAAAGATTTCAATCAGACGCGGCAGTTTGCTTAGCCCGATCACCCTGCCTTTGGGAATGTAGGCCACATGCACTTTGCCGAAGAAGGGCAGCAGATGGTGCTCGCACAAACTGAACATCTCGATGTCCTTCACGATGACCATCTCGTCGTAGTCCACCGAGAACAGCGCCTTCTTCAGCAGCGTCTCGGGATCCTCCCGGTAGCCTTTGGTGAGAAATTCATACGCCCGTTGCACGCGGTTGGGCGTGCGCACCAGGCCTTCGCGCGCGGGATCCTCGCCCAGACGAATGAGCATTTCGCGCACCAGCTCTTCAAAGCTGGCGCTGGTAAGGGTGGCGGGTTCGACTGATGGGGTCATATTTGGCTCGATTTTCGGGTTGGTTTTCCAGTTGCAAGATTACCGATCACGATGCGATTTCTCCGTACTCGAACGAATTCATCATGGTCTCTTCCAGTCTCACCTTGTCCAGATGAGCAAACTGAAAAGTGCGCCGCAAAATATCGTAGATGGTGATGCACAGGTTCTCGGTGGTGGGCACCGCCCGCGCAAATTCCGCCTGCATATTCAAATTCTCGTGGTCGAAACGCTCCAGGATTTCACGGCGCACAACCTCATCCAGCTCTGAAAGATTGCATACCATGCCCGTGTGCTGGTCCACCGGACCGCTCACGGTGACCTCGAGGGCGTAATTGTGGCCATGTCCGTACGGGTTGTTGCATTTGCCGTACGTGGCGGCATTCTCCGCGTCCGACATCTGGTCGCTGTGCAGGCGGTGCGAGGCCGAAAACATATAACGCCGGGTGAGATGCGCCTTCATGCTTCTCCGTAGAAATCCACGAACAGGTCGGGCGTTTCATACACCCGCACCCGGTGCAACTGCGCTTTTTCCAGCTTCGGCGCCAGGCGTTGCCAAATGGCGATCGCGAGGTTCTCCGTCGTCGGAATACGCGTGAAGAACTCGGGGACCTCTTTGTTCAGGAAGCGATGATCGAGCGCGTCCAGCACCTCGCGGTTCAGGACCTCCTTCAACTGCTTCAGATCCACTACAAAGCCCGAGCGGGGATCCACGTTGCCTTTCACCGTGACTTCGAGCGTGTAGTTGTGTCCATGGCCGTTGGGGTTATTGCACTTGCCGAAGAGGCGCTGGTTCTCCTCCGCCGTGAACTCGGGGTTGTGATAGTAGTGCGAAGCGGAAAACTCGGCTTTGCGCGTCAGATAGACCATGTTCAACCCTGGACCACGGTAGCGCCGGCGCTTCGACTTTGCTCAGAGCAGGCTTGGCGGCCGTCGCGGGGGCGTTCTGCTTCCACTGCGTCGTTGAGAACCACATCCACACCGCGATGATCTCCGCGGTAGCTGCGTCCCTTCCAGCTCACACATCCACCCCGATAAGCGAGTTGGGAACGCAGCAGCAGATAGGCAAACAGTGGCAGTCCGATCAGCGACAGAACATTGGCGTCCCAGAAAAAATGCGCTCTGCGGATTCGCATCCAAAAGAAAAAGGACATCACGGCGCCAAGTGCTGCGGCCAGGGCCCCGACCTGCCACTTGCCCCCGGCGATCTTGATGATTGCCGCCGCAACGCTGCCCGCGATCAAAACGAATTCCGTCAGGCGCAATGCCGCCAGCCGGCCTGGCCCCGGAAACAGCTGTGCCAGGTTCTTGGTCCATCCCTCGCGCAGTTGCGCGAAGCTGCGATACATGCGAGTGCGGACCGCATCGCCGCCGTAGCGGAAGAAAATCCTGCGCCCCGACCATTTCACGGCGCGGGCCAAGGCAACGTCTTCGAGCAAGCTGGTGGCCACGGCGGCGTGTCCGCCGACCGCGTCGTAGGCCTCGCGGGAGATCAGCAGATATTGGCCGTTGGCGGCCGCGGCCGGAGACCTGGGATCGCTTACCCGCGACGGCGGGTAGGTCACAGCCAGCTCGGCGAAGATGACCGGCATCACCGCTTTCTCCCAGATGCCGCGTACCTCCTGCTGGGGAGAATAGGAAAGCAGAGCCGCGCCTCGCTGCTGTGCCTCCGCCAAAGCGCGGGCCAGCGAACCGGGACTGTGCACGGTGTCGGCATCGGTAAACAGCAGCCATTGGCCATGGGCGTGCCTGGCGCCGGTGACCAGGGCATTGTTCTTTCCGCTCCACCCCGGCGGCAGGGCGCCTGGATCCACGACCTGCACACCGGCAAACGACTGCGCGATCTCGCGGGTGCAGTCGCTCGAGCCGTCATCCACCACGATGATTTCCAGGCTCAATCCGTCTTGCCGGGTCAGCGACTCCAGACAGGCGCCCAGGCTGGCTTCTTCGTTGCGCGCCGGCACGATCACTGACACGACCGGCCCGCTCGATACTGGATGTAGCGCGGTCATACACCGAATCAGATATTATAGCCGTGTGCGACGCGTCTCTGCTCTCGTCGGTTTTCTGACGCTGCTTCTCGCCGGTTGCTACAGCGGTACACGCCCGCCGCGCATTGGCACCGCCGCTCCCGATTTCACCGTGCAGGATTCCAGTCGGCAGGTCACCCTCAGCCAATTTCGCGGCAAAGTGGTGGTGCTGAATTTCTGGGCCACCTGGTGTCCGCCCTGCGTCGAGGAGATGCCCTCGCTGGTGCAAATGCAGCAGCGGATGGCCAGCAAAGGGGTCCAGGTGCTGGCGGTGAGCGTTGACGTCGACCAGGACGCTTACCGCAAGTTCGTGAAGGACCACCAAGTGGATTTGCTCACGGTACGGGACCCCAGCCACAAGAGCAGCGATCTCTACGGCACCTTCAAGTACCCAGAGACCTACATCCTCGACCGCAACGGAGTGCTGCGGCGCAAGTTCATCGGCCCCGTCGATTGGAATACCCCGGAGATCGTGGATTATCTCAGCAAACTCTGAGCTAGGGCATGCTGACGGCCAGGGCCTCATCGAGCGCCGGCTTGGGATTGCGCCGTACTGGCCCGGCTGCACCGGCCAGCTTGTTTTCTGTCTCTTCCCGGGCCTGCACGATCGACCGGAATTCAGGCGCATCCTTAAAGGGTTCCATCAGGGACTCAGAATGCAGCAAGCTGGCATAAGCCAGCCGCGGGGAAAACCCTGAGTCCCGCAGGAACAGACCGTATTCGTACCAATCAGCAGCCTCGCTGCGTCGGTCGCCGAGGGAACTGTCCAACCGGAGGGCACGCTGGTAGTGGAGCAGGGCTTCGGGGATTTTGCCGCGCACGGCCTCCAGTTCGGCATTGCTGACGCTGGCGAAACTCTCCAACTTCTTCTCGCCGCTCTGGGAGGCGAGTCGCAGCGCCAATGCGTAGCTGTTCTCGGCCTGGTCGGGGCGATTGGCCCGCACCTGGCATTGTGCCAGGCGCAGCACCGTGGTGATCAACTCCGCTGCCGGAGGACGGTCGGGCAACTGCGAGGCTTTGTCCAGAAAGATCACATAATGGGGGATGGCAGTCTCTGCCTTCCCTTCCCGATCCAACTCGTCGGCCAGGTAGAGGTGAGCACGCCACTGCGAGGGATCGAGCCGGAGCGCTCGTGTCCAGCTGTCCAGAGCTTCCTCAGGATGGCCCAGTTGCTCGGCCAGAATGCCGTGGTTCACCAGCAAGTCGGCATCCTTGGGCGCGTAGCGGAGCGACTGCCGCGTCAACTGGTAGGCTTCGTCGAAACGCTTTTGCCCGGTCAGATACTTGAGCAAGGCATTGCGCGGCGCCGGGTCGGCGGGATTGGTGCGGACTGCTTGTTGCCAGGCGGCGACCGCTTCATCCGTGTTTCCGCCTTCCAGTTGCTTGTGGCCGAGACGAGTCTGCACCGAGCTGTCGTAGGCATCGAGCGCCACCGCCCGTTGCAGATCCGCAAGATTGTCGCTGTGCAGCGCGAAGTAGTAGCGCACTTGATCTACTGTTCCGACAGCCAGCAACAGCAAGACGGCGGAAACGCGCAGGGCGTGGGCCCCAGGAGCGCTGCCGACTATCCAGCGCAGGCCGGCGGCCACCTGACTGCCCGCCTCGGCCTTGGCGCTCGCCAGGCGCTCCCGTGAATTCAACAGCAGGGCGGCAATGCGGCCATCGCGAAGCTTCCAGATGGCTCCGTCCAGAATGAAATGATGGATATTCACCAGCGCGGTGAAAATCAGGAAGCTGCTCGTGAAGTCATAGTGGAAGACGCGGCTGGCCAGCCACGGTCCGGGCACGAAAAGTGCGATTCCGCCGACGATCAGCAGGCCGAAGTACGCCAGCGGACGCCAGGGCGCAGCGTTGTCTGCGCTGGACTCCCGCCGGGCATAGTAACTGGTGATCCATAGATATTGGGCGGAGTGCATCACCGCCAGCACTCCCGTGCTGTAGCGGCTCTGCGGAATCTGCAGCCGTTCGCCAAACGATAATGCGGTCGGCAGCAGGAACCACACGAACTGGGTGGAGAACAGGGTCAGCGAGGGCAACAGCGGCCGCCATCCCACTTGCTCGGCCAATGCCGACAGACCGTAGGCAGAGAGAAGCACGAACCCGAGCGACAGCGGCAGCACCGCAATCGAGCTAAACCGCCCCGGAATTCCCAGCGAAAGAAACAGCGGATCGCGCGAGGGCCCGGTGTGAAAGCTCAAGAAAAGGATTAAGTACGAGAGCAGAAAGGCGGCATACAAGGCGCGCCGCTCCGCGGTGGAGGGCTTGGCTCCGGCCCGGCGGGCGAACATCATGAACAAGCCGTAATTCTGTCCGCTGTAATGCCACGGGCTCCAGGTGAGGTAGAGGGTGAAGATCCAGGGCAGGGCGCGGAACCAGAAATGCGACACCAACAGCGTCAACGCTACCAGCGCCGTGATGTGAACCGTGAAGATGCGGTATTTCTCGAAATCCTCCGCCCGGTGATAAGCCCGGTAAATCGTGGCCATGTAGTGGGGATAGTTGAAGAAAAGCGCGAGACCGTAAAAAGCGACCGACCAGGCGAGCGTGCTGGAAGACGTGGTGAAATACGTGAGCAACAGCAGAGGCAGCGACCATGCTCCGCAACCCACGACCAGATCAAGGCCGGGATTGTAGATCCAGAGCGGCTGGCCCGCGCCGGACAGCTGCGTGTCTGCGGATTTCGCCATATTGATGGGTGGGGAGACCGCCTGCGCGGATTATAAGTGGGCTTCGGGGAGGTCGCCGTACCCAGAAGGGTTCGGCTGAAAGTAACCCCGTCTTTTCGCGGAGGAAGACGCAGCAAGCTTCTTTGCTGATGCTCCGGGTCTTTTACAATGCCATCTGTGAAGTCCTGGGACGTCATCATCGTAGGCGGCGGGATCATCGGCCTGTCGCTTGCGATTGCCCTGCACAAACGCGGTGCCAGGGTGCTGGTGGTCGAGCGCGGTGAACCCGGGCGCGAGGCATCCCACGCCGCCGCTGGGATGTTGGCCGACTGTACTCTGGAAACTCCCGCTGCGCTGCAGCCTCTGGCCACGGCCAGCGCGCGAATGTATCCTGAGTTCGTTCTCGAGTTGCAGGACGAATCAGGTGTGGATGTGGACCTCCGAGACCAGGGCACGCTGATCTTCCCGCCTCCCGAGCACGTACACGAGCGTCCCGGCTTCACCGCCGCGAGCCTGCTCCCCTCCCCTCTTGCCGTCCTTGAGCCTGCGCTGGCGGAGCCCAGCCGAGCGGCGATTTACTTAAAGGAGCGCAGCGTTGATCCGCGGGTGCTGGTGGCGGCGGCGTTAAAGGCGGCGAAGCACCGCGGGATAGATATTTCTTCAGGCACAACGGTTACGGCGGTGCTTCTATCCGACGGCCGCGTGACCGGAGTCAGCACCCACAAGAGTTCTTACCCTGCTCCCGTTGTCGTGAACTGCGCCGGAGCCTGGGCGGGACATCTACCCCCACACCCATTTCCGACGCGTCCGGTGAAGGGGCAGATGCTCTCGGTCGTGGGCGCGCCACGCCATGTTCTACGCCACGTGATCCGTTCGCCCGAGGTATATCTGGTGCCACGCAGCGATGGCCGCATCCTGATCGGCGCGACGGTAGAAGAGGCTGGATACGACAAGCGCACCGACGCCGATACCATCCATCGCATGCACCAGGCCGCGATCCGATTGGTCCCCGCTTTGAGCGGAGCGCGCGTGCTGGAGGCCTGGGCCGGATTGAGGCCCGGTACCCCCGACGATCTCCCCATCCTTGGCGTCACCCCTACGCCGGGGTATTTCGTGGCCACCGGACATTTCCGCGACGGCATCCTGCTTGCGCCCGCGACTGCACACGTCATGGCGCAACTGCTGACTGGCATCCAGCCTGAATACAACCTGACGCCGTTTTCCTTTGCGCGGTTCTCCAGGGCAGCGTAGCCCGCGCCTGCTGCCGTTGCCTCAAGCAATCACCATGCGGAAAAACGGCCCCGCTACTGCGGTGTTTGTGCCATGGGCGGAGGACCACCCATCCGCTCCATGTGGTCGATGAGAGCTTGCCACATGTCCACGTTGGCCTGCCAGCGTGCTTTTTCGGACGCGTCGCTGATCTTGGCCACGTTGACCTTCATCTGCTCCAGGGATGTTTTCAGCTTGTCAATATCCGCCTTCATGGCCTCCATGCGATGCTGCCGCATCTCCATCATTTTCTGGCGGCGTGCGCCTGGGGCCGCTTGTGGCGGGCTCGGGGGAGACGCGGGCTGCTGCTGGGACGTGTCCTGTCCCCACGCCAAACAAGTCAGGGTTAACACCAGAGCGAGCAGAAAGCTTTTGAGCTTCATGGAACTTCTCCTTTCCGAAACGTACTTCACGAGTATAGACCCGAGCAAAGGAACAGACCTCTACGCCGAGCGCTGTTCGTGACCTCGTAGCTTAGCCACCGGGCACGGCTGGGGTATGCATGAGCTGCAACAGGGTGTCGAATCGCTTGCCACATCGTCTAATTAGAGGGCTTTTTCAGCCCCTCATCTCACCGAGAGGAGCCCGCTGTTTCAGGTATACTTAGGCGTTTTATGGGTCACTTCAACGTCATCTGATTCGCGTCGTTCGCGAGAAAGGCACACCTTTATGGCTTCCCCCGCAGTCGATTATGCCCGCGGTAACCAGCAGCGGTTTTTGAACGAACTGAAAGACCTGCTCCGCATTCCTAGTATCAGCACCCTGGAAGAGCACAAATCCGACATTCAGAAGGCCGCCGACTTCGTGGCCAGCGAGCTGCGCCGCATCGGCCTGGAGAATGTGGAGATCATTCCCACCCAGGGACATCCCCTGATTTACGCCGACTGGCTGCATGCCCACGGCAAGCCCACGGTGCTGTGCTACGCCCACTACGACGTGCAGCCTCCCGACCCGCTCGATGAGTGGGTCACGCCGCCCTTCGAGCCCACCGAGCGCAACAGCAACATCTACGCCCGCGGCGCGGTGGACGACAAAGGCCAGTTGTGGATGGAAGTGAAAGCCTTCGAATCGCTGATGAAGGCGCATGGCGGCAAGCTGCCAGTCAACGTCAAGATCATCTTCGAGGGCGAGGAAGAGGTGGGCGGTGAATCCATCGCCGACTACGTGCGCAAGCAGAAAGCCAAGTTAAAGGCGGACTTCGCCCTGGTGTGCGACACCGAGTTGTTCGCCCCGGATCTCCCGACGCTGTGCGTCGGCTTGCGCGGCCTGGTGTACACGGAAATCGAAGCTTACGGGGCAAAAACTGACCTGCACTCCGGCATGTACGGCGGCGCGGCTCCCAATCCGTTCTTCGCCCTGATTGAGATGATCAGCAAGATGAAGGATGCCAAGGGCCACGTGCTGATTCCCGGCTTCTACAAGGACGTGAAGGCTCCCAGCAAAGACGAACTGAAAGCCTGGAAGCGGCTACCGTTCAACGAAGAGCACTACCGCAAGACGGAAGTCGGATCGAAGGTTCTGACCGGTGAGCCGGGATACTCGGTGCTTTACCGCACCTGGGCGCGTCCGACGCTGGAAGTTCACGGCATGCCTGGAGGCTTCACCGCGGCCGGCGCCAAGACCGTGATTCCGGCCAAGGCTGCGGCCAAGGTCTCGATGCGCCTCGTCCCCAACCAGGATCCCGACGACATCCTCAAGAAGTACACCAACTTCCTGAAGAAGATCACGCCCAAGGGCATCGAGATCAAAGTCAAGGTGCACAGCAAAGGTCCGGCTTGCGTCGTCGGCACCGACAACAAATACGTCAAGGCTTCCACCGAAGCCATGCACGAGGTCTTCAAGAAGGATACGGTCTTCATCCGCTCCGGCGGCTCGATTCCGATCGTCACCGATTTCCAGGATGTGTTGAAGATTCCCAGCGTGATGATGGGCTTCGGCCTGCCCGACGACAACCTGCATGCTCCCAACGAGAAGTTCCACATCCCGAACTTCTACCGGGGGATCGAGTCCATCTGTTTGTTCTTCGAGAAGCTCGGCGAGTGATCTGCCGCTGGTCGGAGACGGGTCTATGACCCGTCCCCGGCCGACGGGACGGCTTTGATTCGTGTGCGGGCGTTGGTTCCAGCGCCGCTGCGGTTTGGCAGGATGCCCGGATGGCGTCAGGCTCTGGCAGCGTGCGGTTGTCTCCCTTTTTACTTGCTCTGTTCCAGCCCTTGCGCTAGGCTGTTTTCGCTCTCGCGATTCTCCCCTCCTCATACTTTCCTTCGCCCGTGTCCCGCTCTTGGACTGCACTGCCTATGCAGAATGAGGGGGTCGTGCCAATGGGCACACTATATGTGGTGTTTTCTTGCTTGACCCTGGCACATTTTCGCCGTTACAGTAGCTCTGATTTGTGCTCGCCCCGTCCAGCCTCGGGGAAGTCTCCGTCAGTGCGAAGGGTGGAGGCATCTGATTGGTAAACAATGCGGCGGGGCAACCTCATGGGTACCGCTGGTGATGGTGCGCGCAAGATTTCTCGCCCGGCTGAACTGCGCCGGGCTGCGGGATGGCGCCTCTTCGATTGCGACGCCTTGGATTGCCGGCGGGACCCTTCGGCTTCGCTCAGGGCAGGCTGCCGGCGCTATGGCTGTAGTCCAGCGGCAATAAGGAGTACACGTTGCTCAAACTGAAAAAGCTTCACGTTCTCGGCTTCAAGTCGTTCTGCGACCGCACCGAGCTCAAGTTTCACGGAGACGGCATTGCGGCCATCATCGGTCCCAATGGCTGCGGCAAGTCTAATATCGCGGATGCCATCTCTTGGGTGCTGGGCGAGCAGTCGGCCAAGACCCTGCGCGGCTCGCGCATGGAGGACGTCATCTTTGCCGGCACCCGCGATCGCAAGCCGACCGGCATGGCCGAGGTGTCGCTCACGCTGATTGACCCCGAGGTCTACGACGGCGCCGACGCCAACAATCCTACCGAAATTGACATCCAGGACGACATGCCGGATACGGCCGACGATTGGGACGAGGCCGAGGTCCGGGCGCGGGCGGCTGAGGAGACGGATCGGTGCACAGAGGAAGCTCAACCCGGCAAAGCCGAGGACTTGGAAGACGAGCCGTTGTTTGCGCTGCCGCCCGCTACCCGCGTGAAAGTGGTCTCGATTGCTTCGGCGCCCCTGGCCGCAGGTCAAGTTGTCCTGAAAATTCGCCGCCGCAAGTTCCAGCAACAATTCCACGCTGGGGAGATTGTCGTCACCCGCAGGCTCTTCCGCACCGGGGACAGCGAGTACCTGCTCAACGGCAAGCTCTGCCGCTTGCGCGACATTCAGGAACTGTTCATGGGTACCGGCCTGGGGCCGGAGTCCTATGCCCTCATCGAGCAGGGCCGTATCGGGCAAATCCTGAGCAGCCGGCCGACTGATCGCCGCGCCATCATTGAAGAGGCCGCCGGTATCACCAAGTTCAAAACCAAGAAGCGTCTCGCCGAAGCCCGCCTGGAAGATGCCAAGCAGAACCTGGCGCGGGTGAACGACATCTTCGACGAAGTGACGCGACAGATGAACTCGCTCAAGCGCCAGGCCTCCAAGGCCGAGCGTTATGCCCGCTTGCGCGAGGAGATGCGGGCCAAGCTGCGCCTAGTGCTGGCCAGCAAGTTCGCCCAGTTGGAGCAGGAAAGCGCAGAATTGGACGCCCGGCTCAATTCTCTCTCGGAGGACATGCGGCAGCAGGCCGAGACTGTTCAACAGCTCGAAGCCGAGCAGGGCGAGCGCACACAGCGTGGCTATGCCATCGAAACCGAGATCCGGGAGAACCGGGAGCGCCTGAATCAGATCAAGCTGGAGAGCGATCGCGCCCAAGCCCGGCGCCGGCACAACGACGAACGCTGCGCCGAGTTGCTCGCGCGCTCGGCCTCATTGGACGCTGAACTGGTCCAGGCCCGCAGCCGCCTGAGCGCGCTCGAAAGCGAGCGCGACGCCAACCGCCAAGTGCTCGATTCGGCGGCAGCCGATGTGGCGGCGGCGCGCCAGGAAATGGAACATTGCCGGGAAGAAGCGACCGCTGCTGCGAACGCGCTGGCCGCGATGGAACAGCAGCAGGAGGCTTCGCGGCTCGCAATTCTGGAAGCGGTGGCGGCAGCGTCCGACCTGCGCAACCAACTCACGCAAGCCGAGGAACGCCTCGCCGGAGTGGATCGTGAATCCCAGCGCCTGCAGGCGGAACTCGCCGCTGCCCGCTCCCAGGCGGACGCATTTGGCAGCCGGCGCGGACAACTGGTGCTGGAATTTGAGACGGTCTCGCAGCGGGTCGCGAACCTGGCACAGGAGATCGTTCAAGTCCGTCAGTCGCTGGCGTCCAAGCGGCAGGAGGAGAACGAGGCCAAAACGCATCTCGACAGTCTGCGGGCAGAATATGCCTCCGCCATCGGCAAGAAGGGTTCGCTGGAGGCAGTCATCGCCGAGCACGGGTATTCCACCGAGTCCGTGCGCCGCTTGTTCCAGTCCGGAGCCATGCAGGGCGGCCTTGCTCCCGCGGGCGTGCTGGCGGATTTTCTTGAGGTCGAGCCGCGGTTCGAATCCGTGGTGGAAGACTTTCTGCGCGACGAGCTGAACTACGTCGTGGTCAAGTCATGGGATGCGGCGGACGAAGGTCTGCGCCTCCTGCGCAGCGACGTGGACGGCCGCGCTACCTTCCTGGTGCATCCCGAGGACGCGCAGGCCAAGTTCTCTTTCTCGGTGGACGAGGCTGCGGCAGCCGAGCCTCTGCACCACTCCATCCTTCCCCTCAAGAACAGCATTCGCGTGCTGAATGGCTTCGGCAAGTCGCTGGAAGTGATCCTGCCCAAGCTGCGCGACGGATACATCGTGCCCGATCCGGCCTTTGCCCGCGCCCTGGCGCTGGAAAATCCGCATGCCTTCTTCCTCTCGCAAACCGGCGAATGTTTTCACAATGTGACCGTCACCGGCGGCCGGCAGCGTGAGGAAGGCCCGCTCTCCATGAAGCGCGAGTTGCGTGACGTGCTGCGCGTGCTATCAGAACTGGAAGTGGCGCTGCGCCATGAAGAAATGCGGGTGCTCACCCTGGGACGTGAAATCAAGGAACTCACTTCCCTACTGGACCGCATGGAGGACGAAAAGCGGGAAGCCGACAAGCAAAGCCTGACCTCCAGCCACCACCTGCAACAGCTCGAGTCTGAGATGACGCGCGCGGAAGAGCGGATGAACACGTGTCAGGAGGAACTGCGGCGGCTGACCGCCGATCGCGCGGAGCAGCAGGAAGCCATCGCCCAGCGAAAGCAGCGCATGACCGCGGCCGAACAGAGGCGCAGCGAACTGGAGCTCCAGGCCGCAGGCGCTCAGCAACAATTGGCGGGGCTGCGGGAGCGCCGCGACCAGGCCGCGCAGAAGACCTCGGAGCAGGTGGCCTGCCTGGCCACACTGGAGGAGCGTCACCGCGCCGCCGCGGTGGCCTTGGAACGGATCGATACTCTGGTCAGCGAGATGCGCGAACGGGCTGACTCCATCCAGTCGCAGATTGAGTCCTCCGCTGCGGAGAAACTGCAGCGCGAGCAGGACAACCAGCAGATCGCCACCCAGTTGCTGGACTTTGAATCCGAGCGCAATGCCACCGAGGCCCGGGACGGCCTGTTGCAGTTCGAGTCCGAGCAGGTGCGCGCCCGACTGACAGAAATTGACGACGCCTTGCGCAGCGCGCGGCTGCTGCTCGATCAGGCCCGTGACCGCCGCGGCGAGATTTCCGCTGCTGCCGCCAAACTCCAGTCGGATGCGCAGTACATGGCTGAAACCTGCCTGAATGAACTGGGTGTACAGCGCGACGAACTGCTCGCCGACTGCACCACTTCGCTGGCCACCGGCGAGCAATTAGCGCTCGAAGACCAGCTCTATCGCGAAATGCGCACCCGCCTCGACGCCATGGGCCCGGTCAACATGATGGCCCTGGAAGAGTACAAGGAAACCGCCGAGCGTCATGCCTTTCTCGACACTCAGCGCAAAGACCTGTTGGAGTCCATCGAGAACACGCAGAACACTATCAAAGAGATTGACACTTTCTCGCGGCAGAAGTTTCAGGAGGCCTTCGCCCGCATCAACGAGAACTTCCAGGCCACCTTCAAGAAGCTTTTCGGCGGCGGCAATGCCTTTATGCGCCTCACCGACGAGGAGAACAGCGCCGAGAGCGGCATTGACGTGGTGGCCTCGCCTCCGGGCAAGAAACAGCAGAACGAGCTCCTGCTCTCCGGTGGCGAGAAGGCCCTCACCGCGCTGGCGCTGCTGGTGGGCATCTTCCAGTATCAGCCCAGTCCCTTCTGCATTCTCGACGAAGTGGATGCCCCGCTCGACGAAGCCAACATCGGGCGCTTCACCGAACTGGTCAAGGAGATGAGCGTGCAGACCCAGTTCGTGCTCATCACCCACAGCAAGAAGACTATGAGCATCGCGCCCGTACTCTACGGAGTCACCATGCAGGAGCCGGGAGTTTCCAAGCTGGTGTCGGTGCGTTTCGGGGCAACAGCCTAACACCCGACCTCAGACCTCCGACGGCGGCTCTCCGGTTTCCCTATCCAGGTCCGAGGTCTGAGGTTGGACCTCCGCCTCTCAAGTTCTTTTCCTCCCCGCCGATACCAAGGCATGAGGTATCGGGGTCGTCGCCATTTTCGGCCGCTGGGGTGTGTCCTGGCCCTTCTCGTGTGCCTGTTCTGCTCCCTGGCTGGCGCGCAAAGCTCGGCCGACCAAGACGTTCTGTCGCTGAGCATCGAAGAACTGACTCAGGTCAAGGTTTACACCGCGTCCCGGCACTTGCAGGACGCCCGGGAACCTCCTTCAGCGGTAAGTGTGATCACGGCGGAGGAAATTGCGCGTTACGGCTGGCGCACTCTGGCCGATGTTCTGCGCAGCCTGCGCGGTTTCTATACCGCCTACGATCGCGACTACGTCTATCTCGGCGTCCGGGGATTCCTGCGCCCGGGCGACTATAACTCCCGCATCCTGCTGCTGATCAACGGCCACCGCCTGAACGACAACGTCTACGACAGCGCGCAGATCGGGACCGAATTCCCTTTGGACCTTGACCTGATTGACCACATTGAGATTGTTCGCGGCCCCAGTTCTTCCCTGTTCGGCACCAATGCCGTATTCGGGGTGATTAACGTCATCACTCGTCAGCCTGCTGACAGCTTTATCGAAGCTTCGGGAGAAAGTTCCTCATTCTTCGGCCGAACTGGACGGCTGACCGCCGGCGTTCAGAAGGGCCTTCTGTCCGCGCTTATGTCCGGCAGCTGGTATCGCAGCGCTGGGCAGCAGCGCCTCTTCTACCCTGAGTTTGCGGCCCCGCAGACGAACTGGGGGTGGGCGGAAAATGTGGACGGAGACCGCTACGGCGATATCTTCGCCGATGTGCACGATGGAAACCTGCGTATACAGGGCTTGTTTTCCAGGCGAACCAAGATTATACCCACGGCCTCGTATGGGACGGTTTTCAACGATCCCTTGAACTACACGGTAGACACTCGCGGCTATGTCGATGTGAGTTACCGTCACAACCTTTCCGCCCATACTGAACTCGACCTACGAACCTACTACGATGCATACGACTCCGTGGGCGCGGGTGTGCTGGGCGGACCGGACCCGGCCACTGAGTTCCGGGCTTTTAGCAATGCCAGCGTGGACTGGGTGGGGGTCGAGGCCAACTTGGGACGGCAAGTCGGCCGGCACCGAATCACCCTGGGTACCGACTATGAATACAGCCTTGATCTGAATCAGAAAAATTACGCGGCCGGGCTACCCCCAGTCATGGAAACTCAGCACTCGCCCTGGCTGGCCGCCGTCTACGGCGAGGCCGAGTTGAGTCTTGCGCCCAAGGTGACCCTTCGCGCCGGCGCACGCTTTGACTATTTTGACAGTTTCGGCGGCGCCTTCAGCCCGCGCATCGCACTCATTTACTCGCCGAACTCGCGCACTGCGTTGAAATATATCTTCAGCCGCGCTTTTCGCGCGCCCAACGCGTACGAAAGCTATTACGCCGACACGATTGTCGTAGAAGCACCGAGCCTGCATCTGAAGCCAGAGGACATTCAATCCCACGAGGTGGTCTTCGAGCACAGCCTTACCCCGTGGCTGGCCATCACCGCCGACGGGTTCTACAACGACCTCGACAACCTGATTGATGAAGTGCCCGACCCAGCCACGGGTTTGAACCACTTCGTGAACGGCGGAGAGAACGAAGGCCGTGGGGTCGAGTTTGAGCTGGATGCCAAGCGCGCTTCAGGACTTGCGGGCCGCGCCAGCTACACCCTCGCCGATGCCAAGGACATCATTCAGGACGAGCGGGTGGCGAATTCTCCGCTGCACAAGGCCAAGCTCAATGCCACGATTCCGCTGGCACGGCGGGCCTTTGCCGGATTGGAAATGCAATATATCAGCGCCCAGCAGAGCTACCAGGATACGCGGGTTCCGCCCACCTTCCTGACCAACCTCACGCTGTCCACCCGGCCGTTGTGGGGAGGGTGGGAATTCTCCGCCAGCGGTTACAACCTGTTTGACCGCCGCTGGTTCAGCCCGGCAGGCGCGGAGCACCGCCAGGCAGAAATCCTGCAGGACGGCCGGACCTGGCGGTTCAAGATCTCTTATCGGCTACATCTTCACCGGGAACGGAGCAAGCCGTGAGCGGCCCAGCTGGCCCATGGACCCGGCTTGGCAGCAGGCGCGTCGTGTTTTGGCTTCCCGCGCTGCGAAGGGGACCCCTGTGAGATCGCTCACATTCGCCTCCCTGGGTCTGTGTTCTCTGCCTGGCGCTGCTGTTGGCGACGCCCGCTCCTGCCCAGATGCACGACGAGCGCGCAGTGAAGGTTGCGTTCGTGTTCAACCTCACCAAGTATGTCGAGTGGCCACAGGTAACCCACGAAGTGGTCATCGGCTTCGTCGGCGACTCACCCATGGGCGAGACCTTGGAGAAGATGCTGGCGGGCAAGACCAGCGATTCCCGGCCGATTCACGTGCTGCTGTCCCCCTCCGACGAGCAACTTGCTCAATGCAACGTCTTTTACATCGCGGATGCATCGCCGAAGAAGATCCATGCGGCGCTGGACAAGGTGCGAAACAAGAACATCCTCACGGTGGGTGACTCGGATGTCTTCGCGCGGGAGGGCGGGATGGTCGGCCTGGTCACGGTGGGGCAGCAGATACAGATACAAGTCAACCTGCGGGCCGCGCAGGACTCACAAATCAAGCTCAGCTCCCGCCTTCTGAATCTGTCCACTCTGGTGCAGACCGCACCCGCAGCGAGGAACTGACATGCGACTACTCCGCGGCCGCAGCTTCGCTCACAAGATGACACTGATGGCGCTCCTGGCCAGCGGCATCGCGGCCGGCACGCTGATGATGGCGTTCCTGGTTCTTGACAGCATCAGCTCCCGCGCCCTGCTGCAAAGCCGCCTCTCCACCTTGGCCGATGTGGTCGGGCAGAACTCGACGGCGGCGTTGAACTTCAATGACCCTGCTGCTGCCGTCGGGGTCCTCGAAGCTCTGCGAGCGGAGCCACCCATCGTCTCGGCCTGTCTGTACGACTTGTCTGGACAACTGTTTGCCCAATACGAGCGGCAGGCCAACCGGGAACCCTGTCCAGCCAGACTGGCCCAGGTTCCGGCGCTTGACGACCAGCCGTCCGGCACGATCCGCCCGGTCTTGCGCCATGGTGAGATGGTGGGGACGCTCTTGCTGAAATCCGATCTGCGGGAATTGAAGCAAAGATGGGAACGCATGCTCGCGGTCGCCGGCGGTTTGCTGATGCTGGCCCTGGTGGTCGGGGGAATCTCGGCTTCTTTACTGCAGCGCCGGATTTCGCGGCCTGTCTCCGAGCTTGCCAGGGCCATGCATAACGTCACCGTGGAGCAGAACTTTGATGCCCGAGTCGAGGTCGTGGGGAGCGACGATATCGCGCGCCTGGGAACCAGCTTCAACACCATGCTGGCCGAACTCGAGCGCCGCGACACCGGGAAGAGACATGCAGAAGCGAAGCTGCAGTTCCAGGCCCTGAATGACGCGCTCACCGGTTTGCCCAATCGCCGGCTCTTTGCCGACCGTCTTTCCCAGACCCTGGCCCTGGCCGGCCGCGAAGGCCGCACCGTAGCGTTGTTGTACATCGATCTGGACGGCTTCAAGCTGGTCAACGACAGTCTTGGCCACGCCATTGGCGATCTCCTGCTGGTCGAGGTCGCGGAACGTTTGCGGACCCGGGTGCGCCAGTCCGATACCCTGGCGCGTCTCGGCGGCGATGAATTTACTGTCATTCTGACCGGCATCCATGCCAAGGAAGAGGCCTTACTGGTTGCGCGCAGCCTGCTGGATGGTCTTGCCTCCCCCTTCTCCCTGGAGAACCACCAACTCACGGTCGGGGCCAGCATCGGCATCAGCATCTTCCCCGAAAACGCTCAAAATGCCGCCGACCTGATGCAACAAGCCGACAGCGCCATGTATGCCGCCAAGCGCGATGGCAAGAATCGCGCCATGTACTTCACGCCCGAACTCGGCTCTCTGGTACGTGAGCGCTTGAATCTGGAAAATCAGCTTCGAGGCGCCGTTGCGCGGGGCGAGATCCAGGTGCACTACCAGCCCGAATTTGACGTATCCTCTCACCGCCTGATCCGATTTGAGGCCCTGGCGCGCTGGGTGCATCCCACTCTAGGAACCATCCCTCCCAGTAAATTTATTCCGGTATCGGAGGAAAGCGGGCTGATCGCCTCTCTCGGGGCTTACCTCATGGAGGTAGCCTGTGCTGAGGCGGTCAAATGGCAGGCCCTGTGCCCCCATCCCGTCCAGGTGGCGGTCAACGTTTCCACCATTCAGTTCAAACGTGACCATTTCGTCGAAGAAGTGACCAGCGTGCTGAAACACGCCGGCCTCCGGCCCGAACTCCTTCAGTTGGAACTGACCGAGTCGATCATGCTGACCGGCGTCCACAGGGCTGCCGAGACCATGCAGCGTCTCCGCCAGTTGGGCATCAGCCTGGCGATCGACGATTTCGGCACGGGGTACTCATGCCTAAGTTATTTGCCCGCATTGCCTTTTGATGCATTGAAAATCGACCGCTCTTTTGTCCGGGAGTTCGAGGTAAAGCCGGAGCATGGAGCGATGATTCACTCTCTGGTCTCCCTCGCCCACAATATGGGAATGCGGGTCATCGTCGAAGGGATCGAGACCCCGGCACAACTCGATCTCATCCGCAAGGTAGGCGGCAATGAGATCCAGGGATATCTGCTGGGAAAGCCGATCTCCGATCCGGCCTCGCTGCTCTCTGCGCTGTCCTACTATCAGAACGACCTCGACGCCTGTATTCCACGCCCGGACGATGCCGCTGGCTGAAAAGCACGGCTCGCTTTTCCTCATCTGTCCTCAGATTTTCCACAAAACACCGCCTCGGAAGGCCTTGCCAGACAAGGGATTTCCCTTCCTCGCCTTTCTGTCAACTCTTTTTTGCCGAACAGGCTCGGTCCGCTACACACAAGTGTGACGCAAGTGGTTGACAAAAATTGCAGGAAGGCTAGAATACGCGACGTTTCCTGCCTGTAAAATTTCATCATGAGCCCCCAACTTCTCGATTCCGTCTTATTGCAAACCGACTTTCCGGAACTGGAGCTCCACGCCAGCGGCAAGGTACGCGATGTTTACCGTCTCGACAACGAGCACTTGTTGTTTGTGGCCACCGACCGCATCTCGGCCTTTGACTATGTGCTCGCCTCCGGGATTCCACACAAGGGGCGGGTCCTTACCCAGATTTCGCTCTTTTGGTTTGATTTCCTGAAGGACGTCGCCCCGAATCATTTCATCACCGCCGACGTCGAGCGCTATCCTGCGAACGTCCGCCCCTATTTGGACCAGCTTCGCGGCCGCTCCATGGTCGTCATGCGCGGGGATATGTTCCCGGTCGAGTGCGTAGTGCGCGGTTACCTCTCGGGGTCGGGGTGGAAGGAATACAAGGCCAGCGGCAAAGTTTGCGGCATCGATTTGCCGGCCGGGTTGCGCGAGTCCGACAAGTTGCCGGAGCCCATTTTCACCCCTGCTACCAAAGCCACCACGGGGCACGACATCAACATCTCCTTCGAGGACATGTGCAAGATCGTGGATCCGGAGCAGAGCCGCAAGTTGCGCGATATCAGCCTGAGGCTCTATACCAAGGCCGCCGACTACGCGCGAGAGAAAGGCATCATCATCGCCGATACCAAGTTCGAGTTCGGGCGCACGGCGGCCGGCATTACCCTGGCCGACGAGGTGCTCACCCCCGATTCCTCCCGCTTCTGGCCGGCCGAAACCTATCAGCCGGGCAAGGCGCAGGAATCGTTCGACAAGCAGTACGTTCGCGACTACCTGGAGGAAATCCGCTGGAACAAGCTGCCGCCCGCCCCTGCCCTTCCCCCGGAGGTGGCCCATAAGACCAGCGAAAAATACCTCGAGGCGTACCGCCGCCTGACAGGACGCGAACTGGATGCATAGCGGGAACGCCGCTCCTGGGACGAACTCATGAACGGCGCGGATTGGGTCATTATCGCGGTGGTCCTGGTCTCTGTCGTCCAGGCCGCCAGCATGGGCTTTTTTCACGAAGTTTTCGGAATTGCCGGTCTGGTAGTGGGCTATCTGTTAGCGGCCTGGCAATATCCCCGGCTGTCGGGGTGGTTCGCACCTCATGTGAAGGCACCGTGGGTGGGCGATATTGCCGGGTTCCTGATTATTTTTTTGGCGGTGATATTCCTGGCTGGCGTTGCCGGAAGGATTGCGCGTTGGGCGGCGAAAGAAGCCGGACTCAAGGCCTTTGACCGGATGCTGGGCGCGGCCCTGGGCTTATTGCGGGGCGCCTTGATCGTGGCCGTAATTCTGATGGGCATGGCCGCTTTCACCCCGACCTCGAAGTGGCTGGAGGGTTCCGAGCTGGCGCCGTATTTCCTGGTGGTGGGACGCGCCGCGATTTGGGTTGCGCCCTCGGAGCTGCGGGCCCGCTTCTACCAGGGATTGGACCTGCTGCATCACCAATCGCAGCCGGCGCCCGGCAAATAGGGCAACGCACAGTTTTTCGGAACACGGTCTGCGTTTAATGAAGAAAGAGAGATGCCGTGAAAGACCAGCTTGAAGCTCTCATCATGCAGATGTACAAGAGCAACATCCTCTACTCCGAAGCGGTGCGCGAGTTCAAGAAGAAGTTCATTCTGACCGTGCTGCAGGAGAACAAGGGCAACCAGTGCCGCGCCGCGCGCGAGCTGGGCATGCACCGCAACACCCTGAGCCGCACCATCGACGAGCTGAAGATAGACGTCCGCCAGCTGCGCGACGGCATCCGGCGCCCGCCCCGCAGCGCCCGCCCGATGGTGTACGAGAAGAAGGCGGTGCGGTAGCCGCAAAGCGTCATTCGCAGCGCCCTGCGCCTTCGTTGCATCCTGCTAGAGCTCCGCCAAGGCGCGGTGCACGAGGTGCACCGCAATCGCCCCCTCGCCCACCGCCGACGCGACCCGTTTCACGCTTCCCGAGCGCACATCGCCCACCGCAAACACACCCGGCAGGCTGGTTTCCAGCATGAGCGGCGGGCGCGACAATTGCCAGGAATGGCCCGGCGTTCCTGCAAGAACCCGGTCCACATCACGCCCGGTAAGGATGAACTCCTTGTCATCGAGAGCCAGGCACCCCTTCAGCCAGCCGGTCCGCGGCGACGCCCCCGTCATGATGAAGACATGGCCGATCTCATGGGCGGACGTCTGGCCCGTCGTGCGCTCCACCCATGAAACCCTCTCCAGCCGCGTGTCCCCTGCCAGGGCGACAATCTCGGTCTTGCAGTGCAGCTCGATCCCTGGATTTTCCGCAATGCGCTGAATCAGATACCGCGACATGGTTTGGGATAGCTCTGCGGAGCGGACCAGCATGTACACCTTGCGGGCGGTTTGCGACAGAAACACCGCCGCCTGCCCCGCCGAGTTGCCTCCGCCCACCACGATCACCTCTTCGCCGCCACACAGTTGCGATTCAATGTACGTCGCCCCGTAGTAGATTCCCTGTCCCTCGAACCGCTCGAG
Source organism: Terriglobales bacterium (assembly GCA_035542575.1). Lineage (GTDB taxonomy): Bacteria > Acidobacteriota > Terriglobia > Terriglobales > Acidobacteriaceae > JAIQET01. The sequence continues at coordinate 26,835 of DATKLE010000139.1, forward strand.
ATTGGGCAGGTTGGGCTTGTTGTACTGGGCGCCGGTCGAAATGATGATCGTGCGGGCCGCCAGCTTGCTGCCGTCATCCAATTCGACCTCGTAAGGTCGCCGTTCACAGTTGAGGCGCACCGCATTGTGGCCCACCATCATCTTGGCGCCAAACTTCTGTGCTTGCGCGATGGAGCGCGAAGCCAGTTCCTGTCCCGAAACTCCCATGGGAAATCCCAGATAGTTTTCGATCTTCGAACTTGACCCGGCCTGCCCGCCCGGAGCTTCGCACTCGATCAGCAGTGCATCCAGCCCCTCGGAAGCCGCATACACCGCTGCCGCCAGACCCGCGGGCCCGGCGCCCACGATAATTACGTCGCGCACCTGTTTTGGGTCCACGCTGGCGTTGAATCCCAGGCAATCGGCCACCTGCTGCGCCGAAGGATTGCGCAACACGGTTTGACCGTTACAAATGACCACTGGGATGTCCCGCCAGGGTCACGGAAAACCGGTCCAGTAGCTCCTGCGCTCCCGTGTCCGTGTCCAGGTTGATGAAGGTGTAAGGATAGGAGTTCCGTCCCAGAAACTCGCGCAGCCGCAGGGTGCCGGCCGAGTGGAGCGATCCCAATATGATCACATTGCCGAGCCCACGATTCACCAGCGCGATGCGCCGCAGGATGAATGCCCGCATGAAAATCTCGCCAACTCGGCATCCTTGGCTACCAGCGCGCGCAGGCCATCGCCCGTGAACTCCAGGAATTCACCCCCTCCAGTACCCGCCCCTTGGCCATCGCGTGCTGCTCGGAGATCATGTTGAATTCTCCGGTGAATCCGCCGGGGTGGTGCGTCACTAACTGACGCTCCCCCGTGGGTCCCGGCTGGACAATCTCCATGCTGCCCGACAACAGAACGAAAAACGGTACAAGCGTGTCGCCCGGGGCAAACAGAACCTCGCCCGGCTCCACTCTCCGCAACTTGCCGCCGGGACGAATGCGCTTGATCTGGGCTTCGGTTAGGACCGGAAAGGCCTGGGCCTGCGCGTCAATCATGTTGGGTACAGGGAAGATAGACATGATGGTAGTCCCCCAAATGATGTGCGGCCCCGGAGCGACGCAGCAGGGCCGCTTGTCCTGCATCAGGATAATTGGCTTGCCGTTCACGGGCGGTCAGGCCGCCGCCTGCTGGCTTTTCTGGAAAAACCCGAGCAACTCTGTGTTGACCTGGTCCTTCAAGGTCGAGCACATGCCATGCGGCGCCCCCGGATAAACCTTGAGCGTCGCACCTTTCACTAACTTGGACGAAAGCAGTGCCGACGCTCCAATCGGCACGATCTGGTCGTCGTCGCCATGCAGGATCAGCGTCGGCACGTCGAACTTCTTAAGGTCCTCGGTAAAGTCCGTCTCCGAAAACGCCTTGATGCAGTCGAATACGGCCTTGTGCCCAGCCATCATCCCTTGCAGCCAGAACGAGTCGCGCAGCCCTTGTGATACCTTCGACCCCGGACGGTTGGCCCCGTAAAACGGCGCTGTGAGGTCCTTAAAGAACTGCGCGCGATCCGCCAGCACGCTGGCGCGAAGCTGGTCGAAAACCTCGATCGGCAGGCCGCCGGGATTGGCCGCAGTCTTCAGCATAAGCGGCGGTACCGCGCCAATCAGCACCGCCCCCGCGACCCGTTTGGTGCCGTGACGGCCGATGTAACGCGCGACTTCGCCGCCGCCGGTGGAGTGGCCGACGTGGATCGCGTTCTTCAAGTCCAGCGCTTCCACCAACGTTGCCAGATCGTCGGCGTAGGTATCCATTTCATTGCCGTTCCATGGCTGGCTTGATCGGCCATGGCCGCGGCGGTCGTGGGCGATGCAGCGGTAGCCACGGGCGGCCAGAAAAATCATCTGGTCCTCCCAGGCATCCGCGCTGAGCGGCCAGCCATGGCTGAAAACCACGGGCAGTCCTGTGCCCCAATCTTTGTAGTAAATCTGAGTCCCATCTCGAGTCGTGATCGTGGGCATAAAGGTCCTCCTTGAAATTAAGGTGCTCCTTTCCGGCTAATCCCGGAGGTGGTAACTAAGCTGTCCGTGCGGGCTCGACACGGAATGCTTTCGCGGCCCGGATGGTCAGCCACACGAACAGCAGCAATACTGCGAGTTCCACGACAACAAATGGAGGTTCTTTCTGCGTTGGAGCCAGGGCCTTCAAGGCCGGAATCTTCAGAAACGCCTGCACGACCGCGACGAAGACATTGAGGTAGAGGGCCAGCACTGCGCCAACGACGTAGATGCCGCGCCATATTCCGGCAAGGCGAAACGAGTAGCGCGCCAGCACCGCCAGCGCCAGCACCACCAACGAAATAAATCCCACGATGTGCGATGGCAGCAGATGCTCGAACGGAAAGCCAAATCCGGTCACGCTGGTCGCTATGGTCGCTACCAGGAAGAGCGCGGTCCAACCATCGAGCCTGTTGCCGGTGAGCAGCCCGCGCAGAACAACGAAACCCGAGCCAATCCCCACTAAGCTCAGGAGTACATGCAGGAAAGTGTACGTCGAAGTCGTGAGGCCGAGAATCACAGTGCACCTCCTTCTCAAAAGCAAGATGTTACCCGCCCATCCGGCGATGCACATATTCTTCTGGTGGACGAATTCACACACGCATGGCAAAAAGGCAGCCCCGCAGGGCTGCCTTCCTCATCTTCTCATTTGATCTGACGCTTACGCCCCCGGCCGCTTCCTCCGCACGGGTGGCTTCTTCGGCGGGGTTGGCGCGGCTTTGGTCAGCAGCGTGCCCTTTTCCATGGTCATCACGAAGGGGTCCGCTGTGTAGGACACCGGCGTGCCCTCGAAGTCCAGGATGCCGCCCTCTTTGGGCATCAGCTTCGCCGGAATGGTGGTGTTCATGGTGAGAACGATGTCGGCGCGCTTCTTATCGATGTCATCCTGACTGGCGGCAATCTGCAGTTCGGTGGGCGAGACTTTAATGACATTGCCTTCCATCTGCAGTGACAGGCCTTTAATCTGGCTCCAAACCTTGTCTGCGTCTTCCGGCGTTCCCTTGGACAACACCAGCTGCCATTCCGCGAAGCTCATGGCCTTGATCTGTTCCGGAGTCTTGTCCTTGACCAGGGCGGCAGCCTGCTCGGCAGGCGTTGGGGCCGGCTTGATGGTGAAGCCCGCGGGCTGCGTGGGGCTGGCCTTGGCTTGCGCCAACACGTCGGCCCAGCCATCTTCTCCGGCGTGGTACTTCACGTATTGCGACTTGGCGTACTTTTCGATGGACTGCTGATACTGCGCCGGGGCCACGGTTGAAGCCCGCGCCGCGTACCAGATGCCATTGATGTAGTCAGGCGTGGGGGCCTGCAGGTAGGCCAGAGCCAGCGGATACACCAGGCTGAAATCGGTGGGATTGGCATCCACGGCCACGCGCAGAGCCTTGGCCGCGGTAGGGTAATCCTTGTCCTGGAGCGCGGCAATGCCTACCGCGGAATTGAAGATGGCCGACATCTGGTCCTTCATCTTCTGGAAATCAGGATCCGACATGCCTTCCGGCTTGGCGAACGTTTGCAGCGCCTGCAGGCCCTTCTCGCCATACTGTTTGGCCTGGGCCAGGTTGTTGGCCGGATCCTGGCCGGCCTGGGCCAGGGTGCGCTTGCTATAAGCCAGCAGGGCCAGGGCGCGCACATTGTTGGGGTTGGCCTGCAGCAGACGCTGGGCGGTATCCATCATCTTCGCCTGATTGCCCGCCTGCTGGTAAGACCCCATCAGCAACTCGAGCGCGTCTTCTTTCATCACGCTGTTGGGATACTGGGCCAGGAAAGCCTCCAGGCCGCTGATCTTGGCGGCATTGTCCTGTTGCTGCACCGCGCCCACGTAGGCGTTGTACTCCGCCGGGTCCTTAATCTCTTTTTTCTGCTGCTGCGGCTGTTGGGGGGATGCGGGGGGCTGTGCCGGCGGTTGCGGCGCCGTCTGCCCGACAGCCAAACTCACCACGCACGCAAACACAATCGCCACCAGACTCTTCTTCATTCGAATGGCTCCTTGAAACTCGGGGAATCAGCGACACTCACCCGGGCACTACCCAAGCCTGCAACCCCGGGCGCTCTCAAACCGTGGGCTTCGCCTGCCCATCAGATGGGCCCGGAACGCCTATTGCCTTCCGCCAAACCAGACACTCGTTCCGGTGAGCCGGATTATAAGTATGTACTCCGCCTAAGGCAAGTTTGCGTAGCCGCCCACAATATGTCTACCTTGTACGATGCTAAAAAGGGAGTGGCCGGATGGATTCCCAAAAGCGGAATCCCGGCCCCAGGTGCATCCATGACGGACGAAAAACGCAGTTCCCTAACAGGGCAAGTGGCGGTCATCACCGGCGCGGGACGCGGCATTGGCGCGGCCATTGCTCGCAAACTGGCCGACATGGGAGCGCTGGCAGTGCTGTGCGGGCGTTCCCGGGCGCCTTTAGAGTCCACTGCCGCGGCCATTTCGCGCGCAGGCGGACGGGCCGAGGTTGCGCCCTGCGATGTCACGGACCTTGCCTCCGTCGAGACGCTCGCGCTCCATGTCGAGCAGGACTTTGGGCGGCTGGACATCCTGGTGAACAATGCCGGCATTGGGGGCTTCGGAGGCCCGCTGCACCAGATGCCCCCGGAGTCCTGGGACCAGGTGCTCAACACCAATCTGCGTGGGGTGTACTACTGCATCCGGGCCCTCGCCCCGCTCATGATTCGAGCCCGCAGCGGACACATCGTCAATCTCTCGTCGCTCGCCGGCAAGAATCCTCTGCCCAACGGCGCGGCATATGCCGCGTCCAAGTGGGGGCTGAATGGGTTGAGTTACTCGGTGGCGGAGGAGTTGCGTGGGTACAACATCCGGGTGTCGGTGGTCTGTCCCGGATCGGTGAATACCGAACTCACGCCGCACACGGGAAAAGATCCACGCAAGATGCTGCAGCCCGACGATGTCGCGCATGTGGTGGCGATGCTGGTCACCCAAGCTCCGCAATCGTTCGCCAGTGAAGTGCTGCTGCGGCCGACGCTGAAGCCCTGATCGGACAACCTCCGTCGCCGCTCATTTCTTGAACAGGTTTTCGAAGGCCTGGCGGGCATCGCTGGGCTTGGCTGCGGCAGGCGTGGAGGTCTCTTTCTCCCGCGTCACCCGCATGGAATAAAAGGTGCACTCATTGCGCGCATCCTTACGCGCGATCCGTTCGGGGATGGGCTGCATGCACTCGAAGCGGCTTGATGGATCGAAGTAGGTGCACTGCTTGCAGGAGTGCAGTTCGAAGCCGCACTTTGGGCATTGCCCCGCCGCTTCGGTGAGCCCTTGCAGCACCGTGCCACATTGCGAGCAACGCGACACGCTGCGCGTGCCCGGCATCTGGATCGGCCGTGGGCCAAAGGTCTGGTCCCGCCGGGGCGGCTTTTCGCTGGGCCCTCTCTTCTGGGGCTCTTCGCCGCGGTCTTGATATCCGGGCTGGCGATATTTGGGAGACACTAGGATGCTCCTGCTTCCCGTGCCATTGTCTCGCTTGCAGGGCTCGGCTACAAGTCCATTGCCGCTAACTGTCCGCCGGCCCTGCTTCTGTAAGCCTCTTCATTGTATTTCCCCAAACCGGGTGCTACCATCCGGTTAGTTAGCCACTATCGCTGGAGGTGGGTTATGTCCGACAGAGAGGGCAACAGTTTCCTCTGGTTTCTTGCGGGTTTGGGCATTGGCGCCCTGGCCGGCGTTTTGTACGCGCCGCGGTCAGGCAACGAGACGCGGGAGGCGATCCGCGCGCGTGCAGAAGAGGGTCGCGATTACGTGCGCGACCGCGCGCGTCAGGCCCGGGAGCAGGCTGCCGAGTGGATGGACCGTGGCAAGGAGGTCCTGAACCAGCAGAAGGAACAGTTCCGTTCCGCCTATGAAGCCGGGCGGCAGGCCTATCAGGAAGCTACGACCGCTGAGGGCGGCGCCAAGAATCTGTAAAGCAGTCTCCTCCTCGGTCGCACCCCCCTGGTGCTGTGAAGCGGAGCCACTTTATGGAGAACCTACTCACCATCTCGATTGCCGTGACCTCGGCCGCCGTGGTCATCCAGGCATTCATTCTCATTGCCATGTACCTGGCCATGCGTAAGACCAGCGCGCGCATGGAAGCCCTGGCCACCGAGGTCAAAACCAAGGTCGTGCCCACGGCTGAGCTGGCCCACTCCATGCTGACGGACTTGCGCCCCAAGATCGAGACTGCGGTCAAGAACGTTAGCGATACCACCACCATGGTCCGCTCCCAGATGGAGCGGTTGGACGCCACTGTCAGCGATGTGATTGACCGCGCTCGCCTGCAGGTGATTCGCGGCGACGAGCTGCTTACCCGCACCATCGACCGCGTGGAAGAAACCACCGACATGGTGCACAAGACCGTCATCTCCCCGGTGCGGCAACTTTCGGGGATCATGCAAGGCGTGACCGCCGGACTGGAGTTTCTGCTCAACTCCCGCCGCCGGCGGCGGAATGGCGTCGGGGTCCCGCAGGACGAGATGTTCATCTAGCAGCGCGCAATCAGATGGCAATGGCAGCGCTTGGGCGCTGCCCTTTTTATTGGTCAGGACAAATGCCGATCGGCCGCAAGCTGGCCCATTCGGAATCAGGCAGACAATTACGAACAGTTCATCCCCTATATAATTTCGATTCGTCTCGAAGGAGAAACACTGTTGAATTCGACCAAGGACCACCGCGATTGCGAAGCACCCCAACGCCGCCGTTTCCTGCGGAACAGCCTTCTCACTGGAGCAGGAGCCGCTGTGCTGCCGGCTTTGGCCGGCGCTCGTACATTCACTCCACCCTCGTTGCCCGTCGCAGACATCTCGCCCTTCGAACTCGACGAGGTCACCATTGCTGATCTCCAGCAAGGCATGACCTCGGGCCGGTTCACCGCCCGCTCGCTGGCGGAAAAATATCTGGCCCGGATCGAGGAGCTCGACAAGCAGGGTCCGGGCGTCAACAGCGTGATCGAAGTCAACCCCGACGCCCTGTCTATCGCGGACGCGCTTGACCAGGAGCGCAAGCAGAAGCGACCGCGTGGGCCGCTACATGGCATTCCTGTCCTGATCAAAGACAACATTGACACCACGGACCGCATGATGACTACAGCGGGATCGCTCGCCCTGCTGCACTCGCGACCCGCCAGAGATTCTTTCGTTGCGCAACAGCTGCGCGCCGCCGGGGCGGTCATCCTGGGCAAGACCAATCTCAGCGAATGGGCGAATATTCGCTCCAGCCATTCCACCAGCGGCTGGAGCGGGCGGGGCGGATTGACCAGGAATCCCTACGCCCTGGATCGCAACCCCTGCGGGTCAAGTTCGGGCTCCGGGGCGGCAGTCGCGGCCAACTTTTGCGCGGTCGCGGTGGGCACGGAAACCGACGGCTCGGTGGTCTGTCCCTCCTCGGCCAACGGAATCGTAGGCATCAAGCCGACGCTCGGGCTGGTGAGCCGCGCCGGCATCATTCCGATCGCCCACAGCCAGGACACGGCCGGCCCCATGGCGCGCACGGTACGTGACGCCGCCATTCTGCTGGGCGCCCTTGCTGGGGTGGATCCGCGCGACGGCGCCACCGCGGAAAGCACAGGAGAATCACAGGCCGATTACACGCGGTTCCTCGACCCCAATGGACTGCGCGGCGCACGACTGGGGGTGGCGCGGAAATATTTCGGCTTCCATGATGGCGTGGACGCTCTAATGGAGAACCTGCTGGCGGAGATGAAGCGCCAGGGAGCGGAGATCATTGATCCCGCTGATCTGCCGACGCACGGCAAGTTCGACGACACCGAGTTCACGGTGCTCCTGTATGAACTGAAGGCCGACCTGAACGCCTACCTGGCAGGCCTCGGTGCGGCCGCCCCGGTGCATTCTCTGCAGGAGGTCATCGACTTCAACAACAGAAACCGCGACAAAGAGATGCCCTACTTCGCCCAGGACATTTTCCTGAAGGCCCAGGAAAAGGGCCCGCTGACCAGCAAGGAATACCTGGACGCGCTGGAGGCCAATCACCGCCTCGCGCGCAAGGAAGGCATTGACGCGGTGATGGACAAATTCAAGCTGGATGCCATCGTGGCGCCGACGGCCGGCCCGGCCTGGCTGACCGACCTGGTGGATGGCGACCATTCCGGCGGAGGCAGCTCCAATGCCGCCGCCGTCGCCGGCTATCCCCACATCACGCTGCCGGCCGGATTCATCTCCGGCCTCCCCGTGGGAATCTCCTTCTTCGGCCCTGCCTGGAGCGAGCCTGCCCTGCTGAAAATCGCCTACGCATTCGAGCAGGCGACCAAGGTACGCAAGCCGCCGCGGTTTATGGCGAGCGTGGCCGTCTAGATCACGGAGCAGCCAGGAGCCGGGGGATTAAAAATCCCGCCGGGGATCTCGGCGGGATACCTGAGTTGCTTTGTGAAACGTGCAAGCCAAATCCTATGCAAGCGATCACCGCAGGGCAATCGGGTGAATACTGTAGAAGGGCGCGGCCTGCCGGTGAACAAGGGCTTTTTCCGATCGGTGCGATAAACTAAGTTCCAGAACGTCAGCCCTGTGTGGCCCCGTAGCTCAGATGGATAGAGCAGCGGTTTCCTAAACCGTTGGTCGGGTGTTCGAATCACCCCGGGGCTACCACTCCATTTCAAGGGAAACACGCTAGTTAACGGCGGGGGATGTCGTGCCGTTCCCTCTCTTTGTTGCCACTTCGTTAGATACGGACTTCGGCAGCGCTTTCCGCAGTCCCTCTATCGCACACGTCAGAAGATGTAAGTCGTGTCGAACTGCAAACGTGTGAGCCAGGGCTCGGTTGTTGCCAGGGGGCGTCCAACCAATGCCGTAAAGCCCAACTGCACGCTGCGATCGAATTGATAGAAGACCTCAAAGCGGTGCTGAGTAACGTTCGTTCCCTGGCGGAGTTCACTGTAGTTGAAGTTGCCCAGCACAGCCTCGCGCTCGATGTAGATGCGGGCATAATCGAACTGCACGTCGCCCTTCTCCTGCAAACGGCCGACACTGGCCTCAGCCCAGTAGCCGCGCCGTTGGTGCGGGTTGCAAGGAGCGTTCAGCGTTTGTTTGAAGGTCTGCGCGGCCGTATTTGTGGGGGCGGGTGCAATGTTCGCGAGATTGGCGCATGCTTGGGTGTTCTGCACATAATCGCCGATGAAGCTCACCGGGAAGCGCGCACTGCCGGTTTTAATGTCAAGCATCACCAAATTGTCAAACAACGAGAACTTCGAGGCGAACTGCGCATTTGTGACCGACGAAACCCCAGTTGGATACGCCGTGCCATCCACGGTGATGATGGTCGTCGCGGTGGTCGTGTACAAGGAGTTCTGCACCCCGGTGCTCGAGTTCAGGGGGAGAAGGCCCGACCAGGGAGTCTGCGGGTTCTTGCTGCTGGCGCGCGCCAAAGCCAGTGCGATGGCATCCGCTGCGCGGAAATCGTAAAGGCCCGAGTACACGCCCAGCGTGATGCGCGGCCCGAGCGCTAACGATGTCTGAACCTGGCCCCCATACGTGATCTGCTGCGCAATTCTCTTGCCGGCGGGCGAAATACCCGCGATTTCGGCAAAAGGCAACTGGAAGCCGACAATTGCGATTCGCTTCAGCACCGGAGTATTGAGTTTGAATCCCAAAGTCTCGGCGGCACCTTCCGGGTTCAGGTCCTTGTCCCATGTGAGTTCGGTGTTGACCCAGGGATAGCGGAATTTTCCCCCAGTGAGGGTCAAGGCCTGGAACTTGCTCGGTCTGAATTCCACAAAAGCCTGGTCGAGCGCGATGGCCTTGCGCGTGTAGAAACCCGTGACGTTTGCGTTGGTGGATACGGGATCGTTCACGTCGCCTGTGGCCAGGCTGAAGCCGGTCCGGAATTGCGAACCAAGATCGGCGGTTGCATTGAAGCGGGCGCGGATGCGGGCGCGCGCACGGTCCAGAGATTGGTCCGTTGGCCCGCCAAAGAACGGTTCCGCGCGCAGACGAACGTCACCGCTGAACGAGATCGGTCCCAGGCCTTTGATTTGCCGTTCAAGGTTCCGGATACGCTCGTCGGTGCTCCCGGCCTGTACGTTCTGGGAAGCAGCCGGGCTTTGCGATGGCGAAGCAGCCGGTAAGGATGTGGCGTCGGCGTCCAGCTGCTCGGAACCCGGAGCAGCAGAAGCATTGACCTCAACTTGGGGCGGCGTTGGCTTGCGTTCCGCTTCCAGGGCTTCGATACGCTTTTGTTGCTCGTGAACCAGTTGTCGCAGCTCTTCCACCTCCGCGCGGAGGTCAGTAGCCGCCGGAGTTTTGCCCTCTAAAGTGGAATTCGCCGCATCGGTTGCGGGGCCGGGGTCGGCTTGCGCAACTGCACCCGATTGCCCGATAACACAAAGCGAAGCCGCCAGTGACAGTAGAAATACCGCGACGGGGCGATATATCCGCATTTCTCTTTCCCCTTTCTCCGGGAAGTGGGTGAAAAGTTGTGGGTCATCTTCTTAATACGAGTAAGTCTATCAACTTACTAGACATTTGGCAAGTAATGCGTCGCTCGATAAGAGCCGTTTGACCTGCCCCTACAGCGGTGAGCCGCAGATATAATCCGGGGCGATGACCAAGAAGATTCTCGCAGCGCTGGCGGTCTTGTTGGTCGCCGGCGCCACTGTTGCCCAAAACGCCGCACCTAATGCACGGCCCCGTGCTTCGGACTTGGGGCTGAAAGTTGGCATCCTGCCGACTGGGGCACTCGATGCGATCACCGATGTGGCAGGGGTTGAGGTCGGGCACACCACCATCATCCGTGGCGACGACGTCCGAACCGGCGTGACCGCCATCCTTCCACATTCCGGCAATCTGTTTCGCGAGAAAGTACCCGGCGCGGTTTTCGTGGGCAACGCCTTCGGCAAGCTCGCGGGTTCGACCCAAGTCAACGAACTGGGCGAGATCGAGACCCCGATCCTGCTCACATCCACCTTGAGTGTGCCACGCGTCGCCGATGCCCTCATTGACTACGTGCTGGCTCTGCCGGGAAACGAGGATGTCGAATCCATCAATCCCCTGGTCGGCGAAACAAACGATGGGTACCTGAACGACATCCGGGGACGGCACATCACACGGGAGGACGTGTTTGCCGCCATCAGGGGCGCCAAGGACGGGCCGGTCGAGGAGGGATCGGTCGGCGCGGGCACCGGGACGGTGGCGTTCGGGTTCAAAGGGGGCATCGGAACCTCGTCCCGCCGCCTGCCTGCCAAGCTCGGCGGGTACACGGTCGGCGTTCTCGTACAGACGAACTTCGGCGGTGTGCTTACCATCGCGGGCGCTCCTGTGGGACGGGAACTGGGTCGCTACTACCTCCGCGAACAGCTTCAGCAGGAGGGCGTCGCCACGGATCAGGGAAAAGGATCAGTGATGATCGTCATCGCAACCGACGCGCCTGTGGACGCACGGAACCTGAAGCGGATGGCAGCCAGGGCGATGCTGGGGCTGGGACGCACAGGCGCTGCGGGCTCGAACGGCAGCGGGGACTACGCCATTGCCTTCTCGACTGCCCCCCAAATGCGGATTCGGTCGGAGGACAAGGCTCCACTCCGGCACATCGAGTTGCTGTCCAACGACGCAATGTCGCCGTTGTTTCTGGCCGTTATCGAAGCCACTGAAGAAGCTGTGTACAACTCCCTGCTTCGTGCAACGACGGTAACGGGCCGAGGACACACGGTCGGAGCTCTGCCGATTGAGAAGACTATTGAGATATTGAAGAAGTATGGAGCCCTCCCATGAAGAATACGGATCTGAAAGACCGTTTGGCACGCTACCGCCAGATCAATCTCAGTGTGATCGGCAGGACATCTGGGCACACGATCTCGATGCGCGTCTGGTTCGTTCTGGAGGGCGAAAAGCTCTACCTTCTGCCGGTGCGCGGCTCGGACACACAGTGGTACCGGAATGTGCTCAAGAATCCGCAGGTTCGGGTTGAGACGCGGGGCACAGAGGCGGATTTCCGCACCGTTCCCATCACTGATGCCAAGACGGTGAAATCAGTGATTGAGATGTTCCGGGAGAAGTACGGGGTGAACGATGTGAGAAAGTATTACTCGAAATTCGATGTTGCGATTTGTGCGGAACCCGCCTGAATCACCGTGGCTTCTGGAAGTCAGTGCACTCCGCCTTGTTCCGTTTTCAGAACACAGCCCCCCTTGTGGTTGACTTGCGCGCGATTCGGTGACACACTCCCGCGCATTCCGCCAAGACCTGCCTCGAAAGGCTGTGGCGTGCGCCGAACATGGACCGTGTCCCCATTCGCGAGGTTCTGGACGAAGAAATTCAGCAGGTGGAGACCTCCCGTGGTTTGCGGCTGGATGATCAGCACCGCCAGCGCCCTCCGGCAAAGCAGAGTCTGATTGGCTTGGCCTTCTCGGGCGGGGGCATTCGCAGCGCTACCTTCAATCTGGGCGTGCTGCAAGCGCTGGCCCAGAAAAATCTGCTGCGCGCCTTTGACTACGTGTCAACCGTCTCGGGGGGCGGCTACATCGGGAGCTGGTTGATGGCCTGGATGCATCACCAGCAGGCTGGCATCCAGTGGGTCGAAGAGTGCCTCTCCCGCAAGCCCTATTCGTCCAGCCAGGCCGCCGACCCGCCGGAGTTGCACTTCCTGCGCGATTACAGCAACTATCTGACCCCGCGCAAAGGCCTTCTGGGGGCGGATTTCTGGGCGTTCCTGGCAGCCTACCTGCGCAATACGTTCTTGAACCAGACCATCCTGGTGCTCTCGCTGCTGGCGCTGCTCCTGCTGCCGCGCCTGCTGGTGTATCTGCCGCATGTGCTCGAAGCTGAAGAAGTGGAATGGGCGTGGCAAATTCCGTTCACGCAACGGCTGCTCACTTCGCAGGTCTCCGCCCTCGCTGGGGGGATGTTTCTGGGCCTGGTGGCGTTGATCTTCATCGGGCTGAACCTTCTCTGGGTAGATGTCGACAACAAGGAAAAGTATCCCTGGTTCGCCCGGCAATGGGCGGTTCAACTCTGCGTTGTGCTTCCGTTGATCGTCGCAGCCTCGCTGTTCGCCTATTCCGCCGGGCACCTTCTCCAGGAGTGAGGAATTCTAGACAACCCCGCCCTCGGTCCTCCACTTCTGGGCATCGGCATCTACGCGGGCTTGTGGGCGCTTGCGCTTCTGGTGCGCTGGATCGCCGGGCTTCTGTGGTACTGGATCACCGGTGGCCGAATAGGAAGCGCCGGTCCAGCCCGCCCGGCGGTATGGCGAGTGCTGATCACGGCTGCGGCGACCGGTGGCCTTCTGGGCTACCTGTTTCTGCCCTACGCGAAGATCCTGATTCCTCCCGGCTCTCCTCCCGGAACCACCTACGATCTCTGGCGGGTGCTGACGTTTGGCACGGCGGGCTTCGTGGGGATTATGCTGCTGACCGGCGTGCTGCATATCGGTCTGATGGGCCGCAGTATGCTCGACGCTCATCGCGAGTGGTGGGGACGGCTGGGGGGCTGGATGCTGATCTACAGCATCGCATGGCTCTCGCTCTTTCTGCTTGCCGTCTATGTCCCGGTAGGCCTGGCCAGGCTGTGGGATATTTCGTTCCAGCGGAAGTACACGTTCACTACCGGTACGCTGGTATGGATACTCTCCACTCTGTATGGCGTGCTGTTCGGCAAGAGCGCAACTACGACCGGGGAATTGCAGCCGGACACGCCGCTGGCCAAACAGCTTCTCGGCTACATTGCCCGCCTGACCCCCTACATCTTTATTCTTGGGCTGCTGCTGGCGTTGTCGGTGCTGGCCGCCTGGATTGCAAACGCACTGGCGGGGAATGAGGCTCCACTGTCAGCCTGGCCCAGCGACATCGTGGACCCGCTCGTGCCGATCTTCTGCTTGCTGTTTCTGGGGGCTGCCTTCGTGCTCTCCTGGCGCGTGGACATCAATGAGTTTTCCGTGCACCATCTCTATCGCAACCGGCTGATACGCTGCTATCTGGGGGCGTCAGCGCGCTGGCGCGACGTTCAGGCCCAACCCTTCACCGGCTTTTCCGAAGCCGACGATCTGCCCCTGAAAGAGCTGCAGATCCCGCTCCATTCCACTGACCCCAAAGACGCGCGGCCTTTCCCCATTCTGAACGCCAGCCTCAACGTGGTGCGCGGCAAGGAACTGGCCTTGCAGACGCGCAAAGCCCGCTCCTTCGCCTTCACCCCGCTCTATGCGGGATTCACCCGCCAGAAGCCGGAGAGCACGGAGTGGGAGCCGGCCTACGCGCTCACCGCGGAGGCTGGTTCCAAGCGGCCCGAATTAAAAAACGGCACCAGCTTGGGCACCGCGGTGGCCATTTCTGGCGCCGCTGCCAGCCCCAACATGGGTTTCTATTCTTCGCCGCCCCTGGCCTTCCTCATGACCCTGTTCGACGTGCGCCTGGGCTGGTGGGTGGGAAATCCGGCCCGCCCCGAGGGATGGCTGCGCGGCAGCCCCATCATCGGTCTGGTTTCGCTGCTGCGGGAGCTGCTGGGCTCCACCAACGACGACAACAAGTACGTCTGTCTCTCCGATGGCGGACACTTTGAAAACCTGGCGGTGTACGAGTTGGTTCGACGCGGTTGCCGCCTGATCATGGCCTGCGACGCGTCCTGCGACTCCGACTATGCGTTCGGCGATCTGCACAACGCCATCGAAAGTTGCCGCACCGATTTCGGAGTGGAGATCGAGGTGGATACCCGCGACCTCAAACCCGACGATGACGGAATCTCGCAGAGTCATTTTGCGGTGGGCAAGATCCATTACGCCCCGGTCTCGGGCAAGAGTGTGGATGACGGTATCCTGATCTACCTCAAGCCCGCGCTTCTGGCCGACGACCCGGCGGATGTCCTCGGCTATAAGGCTACCAATCCGCATTTCCCGCACGACACGACCGCCAACCAATGGTTTGACGAAGCCCACTTCGAGAATTACCGGGCGCTGGGCGAGACCACGGGGAGTGCGGCGTGCGAAACCATCGCGGAGAAGATTTGCGCGCTGCTGGGGCGGGGGGCGACTTGAGGCCAGGGTAAAGAAGTTTTTTGGTGACGCTTCGCTGCCGTTGCTACGGCTGGGTTCCGCTGTTACACCCGCGGTGGCATCCGTGCATTCGCAATCCGCGCATGAGCACCACTCATTGATTCTTGTATTTCAGGATAGGATGGGTATCCCGTGTGCATCGATAGTAAGTGTCCCAGCCGTCGTTGGCGTTGCGTATCTTAATTTCATCCTCGCTGACTACCTCATAGTCGGGATCCTTTGTGATGAAAGTGTTTTTCCCGTCTTCACCTGCTGTTCCACAGCCCCCCGGCCCACAGAATGTGACTGAATATTTGCCGTCCTTGCCGTATGGCATGATTTGAAGGCCAAAAGCCTCATCACAGTTCTCTTTCCAGAAACCCGTGAAGTTCTTGGAGGGGTCAAGCTCTCCGGCGTAGTCGTCAGCGGCAATCTTCCTCCGAATGTCAGCAACTAGCTTGTAAGGAACACCGACCGGTGCGGCACCATAGTCCATTACAGTACCGTTTGCCTCCTTTCGGGTCTGAACCCCTAGACCAAGAACATTCCACCCGTCGAGTTGCGTGCCGTCCTCGATGCGGGCAGTTGCAGTCTTGGACAGCCGGCCTGTGATGTGTACAACATAGTGTCCATTGTCTTCGGAAGTTGGTCCGGCCGCGGTCAGCGTCAACTCATACTGAATCCCATCAGATGCAAGGGTCTTGACTTCCCCCTTCACGTGCCACGGCGCCGAGATATACCCCTGCGCGCTGGGCGTGGCAAATTGGATTCCGGTTTTGTCGTTGTTGAACTCAATTTTGCGCTCCCCGCGGACCTCGACAGGCCCCCTCGGGAGGGCTTCGCCGAGCAGGCGGAGGACGAGTTTCAAATAGAGTACCGGCGCGTCGAGCGCATCGATCTCATAGCCTGGTTCCGCTATTGGCCCTTGAAGGGCCATTACGCGCCCGCCGATCAGGAGAATTGTTCCGCTGGTCGGCTTCTGGCCGTCCGTCGTCTCCACATCGATCTGAATGTCGCTGGATTCCTTGTCAAATTTTCCCCGCCAAGACTGGTAACCGGGTTTGCCCGGTACAGTCACCGTGAGCTCAAACGCGTTGAATTCATCCCAGACGGTTGGCTTCCCACAGGGATTACTACAGTTTTCCACTTCGGAGGTTGCGCAGACGCTATCGTGGCACAAGCAGAGAATGAATACGGCCACTAGCAGATAAAAGGACCTCATAATCTCACCCTTGCCAAGCCGGTTCAGGCAGCAATGTCTCGTGCCCCCTGCCATCCCGAGCTATCGCTCCTTTTGTACATCGTTCAAGAGAACGGAGCTGGTTACTACGGTGCGCGTCCTACTGGGTTGACGAGCTAACCTCGGAGCACTCCGGAGAGGTCTATGATAGCTACCGATTGATCTCCGGCTTCCTCCTGTCAATCCACACATTCATCTGCTTCTCAAGCACGGTCAGTGGCAAGGCGCCGTTGAGCAGGATCGCGTCGCGCAGGTCGAACTTCGGCCCGGGCTCCCGAGTGGTGCCCTCGCATCGCGTTTTAATCTTGAGTTCGCCGATCTAAAAGGCGAGCGCCTGTCGCGGCGCAACCCAGCGGGACACTTCGACTAGGCTCAGGGCGGGGCTCCAGCGCTACTTTCTTTGCTCCAGCTTTACAGACGCGGTAATCGGCTTTCCGTCGCGCAGCACCTTCACTTGCACGACTTCTCCTACTTTGCTGCGGCGGAGGGCGTCGGTAAAGTCGTACAGGTTCTTGATCGGCTTGTCGCCAAACTGCACCAGCACGTCTCCGCCTTTCAGTCCTGCCTTGGCCGCGGGCGATCCTGGCCGCACATCGGAGAAGCGCACTCCGTTCTCGATCTGGCCGAAGTCGGGGATCGAACCGAAGTACGGTCCGTAGCCGCGGCCACCACCGCCCATGGTCGGCCTGTCTTCCACCACATTGACAAACGCGGGCCGCGCGGGCGCATTTGCGATCTGGGTTCCGACGGTGGAAATGAAATCCAAAAGGCGGGCGGCTTCGGGGGCATTGATCTTGTCCCAGGTGTCAGAGGGTTTGTGATAGTCGGAGTGGAGGCCGGAGAAAAAGAACAGCACAGGAATCTTCTTGGCGACGAAGGAAGTGTGATCGCTGGCGGCGTAGCCTCCGGCGGAGAACTCCAGCTTCAAGCCGGAGTCTTTCTGGTCATCTTCGAGCAGCGGCTTGAAGGTCGAGCCCGTGCCTACCCCTCCGACGTAAACCTTGTCATCCCGGATGCGGCCGATCATGTCCATGTTGAGCATGGCGACCGCTTTGTCGAGGGGCAGCGTGGGTTGCTTTACCCAGGCAGCCGAACCCAGGAGGCCCAGCTCCTCGCCAGCAAACGAAGCAAAGAGGATTCCGCGCTGCAACTGGCCCTGCATGGGTGCGAGCAGGCGGGCCAATTCGAGCACACCAGCAGTGCCGGAGGCGTTGTCGTCGGCGCCGGGATGAATTTGGCCGATCTGCGAGGGGGCCAGCGAATCGAAATTCCCCCGGCCCAGGTGGTCGTAGTGCGCGCCGATGATGATGTACTCATCGGTCTTCCCGGGAAGATAGGCGAGAACATTGTTCACCGTGGCGTGCGTGCTCTCGATGCTGACATTGAGAGAGACCCGCAGGTTCTCGGGGAACGCGAAGGACTCAGGCTTCGCCGAAGTGTTGATCTGGTTCTGAACCTCGGCCAGCGACTTCCCTGCTGCTTGGAACCAGTCTTCGGCCACGGCATTCTTCACCTGCAGAAACAGGATGCCAACGTTTTCCGGGCCGCTCACGCTGCCGAAGCGCGTCAGCAGATCTTCTTCGCCCTCCCCCAGCTTGCCGTTGATCAAGATGATCGCCTTGGCCCCATGGTTCCGAGCGTTGATGGCCTTGGTGATGAGATGGGAGTGCTGGGTAAGGCCCTGATGGCCGCTCTTCTCGGCAAAACCCGCAGGCTCGTAGCGCAGCACCACCACGATCTTGTCTTTCACATCGAGGCCGGCATAGTCATCGTACTGAAACTCGTCCGCGGAGGCGCCGTATCCGGCAAAGACGACCGGGGCATCGGCCGATCCCAAGGCCGAGAAGCTGAAGGGCACGAAATCCTGGTTAATCTTGAGCTGCTGTTTGGAGTCGCCTCTGTGCACGGTGAGGTGATTGTTGGACTTGAGCCGGGCGCCGGTGATCACGGTGAATGGCTGGTAATAGGAGTGGGTCCCCGCCGGCTTCAACCCCAGGCTGGCAAAGCGCTTCTCGATCAAATGCGAGGCCCGGGTCAGGCCCTTGGTGCCATCCCCGCGGCCCTCCATGGAGGGGGCGGTGAGCGCTTTGATGTCAGTGAGGTAGCGCTGGGAGTCGGCGGTGCCGACACTGCTGGTGGCAGCGGTCACAGCCAGAGTTAAGGCCAGGATGGTGGCGATTACGGCGAATATTCGTTGCGGCTTGGTCAAGGTCGCTACGCGGTTCATGGGAATGTCAGTGGTCGAATGTATGACGGGTGCGGGGGAGTGTCAATCGTGATAGCACTTCAGTACGGGCTGGTCTTCGTACCCTACACCACAAAATACTTCGCTCCCGGATGGTGCGCCACGATCGCCGAGGTGGATTGCTCGGGCTCGAGCAGGAATCCGCTGGTCAGGTGCACACCGACGTTTTCCTCGGGATGGAGCAAGGCGAAGAGCTTCGTCTGATCCTCGAGGTTGGGGCACGCGGGATAGCCGAAGGAATAGCGCGATCCCCGATACTTCTGGTGGAACAGATCGCTGATGCGCGGGGCGTCGTCCCCGGCGATGCCGAGTTCTTCGCGCATCTTCTTGTGCAGGTATTCGGCGAGGGCTTCGGCGGTTTCTACGCTTAGACCGTGCAGATAGAGATAGCGGGTGTATTCGCCGCCTTCGAACAAGCGCTGGGCTTCCTGGGAGGCCTTCGATCCCATAGTCACCAGTGACACACCAATGACGTCCACCTTGCCGGAGGACTTGGGGGCGAAGAAATCGGCGATGGAGAGCTTGCGGCCTTCCTTTTGGCGGGGGAAGGTGAAGCGCAGCAGTTCCGTAGCGCCGGCGTCTCGCCGGCCATCGGGTTCGTACACGATTACATCATTCCCTTCACTCTGGCAGGGGAAGTATCCGTACACCGCTTTGGGCTCAAAGACGCCGCTGGCGAGCACGTCCTCTTCCAGCCGCTTCTTGATCGGGCGGAACTTCTGCTCCACCAGTCGCAGGTAGTCTTCCTGGGAAGCGGTCTTCAATTGCCACTGGTTCTTAAAGAGGGCGGTGTCGTTGACGTATTCAAACAGCTCGCGCAGATCGAAATCCTTGCGCACGCGCACACCCCAGAACGGCGGTGTCGGAATATTCGGCGCATCACCGACAACCGGGCTGCGCTCGGCAAATACCGGCCCGGACTCCGCGTCGATCACGGCCGCCTTGGCGTACTCCTTGACGGTGCGGCCTTCCTGCAGGCGAGCCGCGCGCCCGCCGTCGGCGCTGGCCAGGTCTTCCATGATGTGCAGGCCGGCAAAGGCATCGTCTGCATAGAACACGGCGTTCTCGTATTCGCGACGTAGGTCGTCCTCCACGTACTTGCGGGTGAGGGCGGCGCCTCCGCAAATGACCGGAAACCCCAGCTTCTGGCGCTGCAGGTCCTGAATGACGTACTTCATCTCCAGCGTGGACTTGACCAGCAGGCCGCTCAGCCCGATGGCGTCGGCCTTGTGCTCCTGCGCGGCCTTGATGATGGTGTCCCCGGGCTGCTTGATGCCCAGGTTCACGACGCGGAATCCGTTGTTGGTGAGAATTATGTCCACCAGGTTTTTGCCGATGTCGTGGACGTCGCCCTTCACCGTGGCCAGCACGATGGTTCCCTTCTGCGAGCCGGCCTTCTTCTCCATCTTGGGCTCGAGATAGGCGACGGCCTGTTTCATGACGCCAGCCGAATCGAGCACCGAAGGCAACTGCATTTTGCGCGCCCCGAACAGGTCGCCTACCGTGCGCATGCCGTCGAGCAGCACGGTGTTGATCAGTTCAAGCGGCGAATATTGTCCCAGGGCATCTTCAAGCAGTTCTTCAAGCGATTTCTTTTGCGCCCCCTCGCCGACCGATTTCTCCCCATTAATGATGGCGAACTTCAGCTTGTCTTCGACGCTCAGCGTTTCGACGTGAGCGGTGGTGGTAGCCTGCGGCTTGCCCTTCTGTCCGGCAAAGTGCTGCATGTACTTCTGCAAGGGATCGCCATCGGATTCATCGCGGTAGATCAACTTGCGTGCCAGCTCAACTTCTTCTTGAGGTATTTTGTATAGCGGGTAGATTTTGGTGTAGTTGACGATGGCCATATCGAGGCCATGATCCACGGCTTCGTGCATGAACACGCTGTTCAGAACCCGCCGCGGGTAGGTGTCCAGCCCGAAAGAGATGTTACTGACCCCGAGAATCGTTTTGACGTCGGGCAACTCGTGCTTGATGCGCTTGACGGCTTGAAGGGTTTCGATCCCGGCGGTCCGGTACTCCTCCTGCCCGGTAGAAATCGGCAGCGTGAGCGCGTCAAAGATAATGTCCACCGGACGAATGCCGTATTTCTTCGTCGCCAGATCAAAAATACGATGGGCGATGGCGACCTTCTTGTCCGCAGTAAGCGCCATGCCCTCTTCATCAATCGTGAGGGCGATCACCGCCGCGCCGGCGCGCTTGGCCATGGGCAGCACTTTGGCGGTGCGTTTCTCCCCGTCTTCCAGGTTGATGGAGTTGATGATGGCCTTTCCCGGAATGCGCTTGAGCGCCTCTTCCACCACGTCGGCTTCGGTGGAATCAACCAGAATGGGCGCGGGGACGCGGGTGGCTACTTTCTCCAGGATGGAAGTGATATAGCCCTTCTCGTCTTCGCCAACGATGGCGCAACACAAGTCGAGCATGTGCGAGCCATCGTTTACAAGCTTCTTCGCGAGCGCGAGGATGTCGTCGTACTTTTTGCCGCGAACCAGGTTGCGGAAGTGCTCGACGCGCGTCGTCGTATTCATCTCCTCCGCGACGATGAGCGGCTTGGGATCGAGATCGAGCGGGACCGACGTGTAGGCGCTGGAGGCGGCGGCGATGGGCTTCACGTCGCGAGCGGCCGGCTCCACGCCGGATAGTGCGTCCACGACCGCTTTCAGATGTTCAGGCGTAGTGCCGCAGCAGCCACCGACGATGCGGACTCCGTAGTCGGCGACGAAATGCTTGTGATATTGCGCGAGCTCTTCGGGTTTAAGTTTGTAAACCGCACGGCCACCCTCGTTCTGCGGCAACCCCGCGTTGGGCAGGACGGAGACGGGTTTGGTGGAATTTGCTCCCAGGAAGCGAACCGCGTCGTTCATCTCGACCGGGCCGGTGGCACAGTTCAGGCCGATGATGTCCACGTCGAAGGGTTCTAGCGCGGTCAGGGCAGCGCCAATTTCCGTTCCCAGCAGCATGGTTCCGGTAGCTTCGAGCGTGACCTGCACCGTAACCGGCAGGCGCTTCCCTGCCCGCTGCATGGCATCGAATACTCCGGCCAGCGCGGCCTTGGCCTGCAGCAAGTCCTGACAGGTCTCGACCAGCAGCACGTCCACGCCGCCTTCAATCAAAGCCAGGGCCTGCTCGGTGTAGGCGGCGGCCATGTCGTCGAACTTAATGTGTCCGAGGGAGGGCAGCTTGGTGGTCGGGCCGATGGAGCCGGCCACAAAGCGCGGCTTGCCTGGAGTGGAGAACTGCCGGGCGACTTCGCGCGCAATCTTCGCGGCCGCGATATTGATCTCGGCAACCTTGTCTTGCAGGTCGTACTCGGCAAGCACGACGGCGGTTCCGCCGAAGGTGTCGGTCTCCACTACGTCGCAGCCTACATTGAGAAAGCTGGCGTGGATGTCCTTAATAACGTCGGGACGGCTAAGCACCAAAATCTCGTTGCAGCCTTCCTTGCCCCAGAAGTCGTCCACACTGGGATTGCGGGACTGGATACTCGTACCCATGGCGCCATCGTAGATGACGACGCGCTCGCAGACGGCTTGGAGGAAAGCAGACATCGGTCGTTAGGGGTTGGTCGTTAGTCGTTGGCGATTGCCTGGCAGGTATTCGTCTGCTTGCAATTCGCAACCAGCAACTCGCAACTGCTTCAACTCGGTACTCGGTACTAGGTACTCGCAACTGCTTTCATGCACAAACGCCGGCCCCCGGGGGACCGGCGTTGGTCTATTTTAACCTGTCCGTGCTTGAACTCTAACTCCCTTGCGTAGGCAGGGCCGGCGCGCCCGCGTCCACTTCAGCCCGGTTGAAGATGGCATTGGCTCCCATGTGCGCCGGCATGGGGGCCAGCATCTGCTCCTTGCGATAGACCAGGTTGCTGGCGTTAAAGCTTGCGATCTCGAACCCGTGACCATGCGTGATGGCGTCGGTCGGGCAGGCCTCCACACAGTATCCGCAAAAAATACAGCGGTTGTAGTCTATGTTGTAAACCTTGGCGTATCGCTCGGCGCCGCTGACCCGGTGCGTAGCCGTATTCTCAGCCGCCTCGATGTAAATGCAATTCGACGGACACGCGGCGGCGCACAGGAAGCAGGCTACGCACTTTTCCAGTCCATTTTCGTCGCGCTGCAGCACGTGCACCCCGCGGTACCGCTCCTGAAACCTCGCCCCTTTGAACGGGCCGGGGCCGTCGGGGTAGTTCTCGACGATCGTGGGCTGGAACATCTCCCGGAAGGTAACGCTCATGCCCTTGGCAATGGCGGCGATGTCTTTGAGAATCGGCATTGCCTAATTAGTATATCGAAAGTGCGAGTAGCGGGTAGCGAGTAGCGAGGAATCATCGGCGATGGTTACTCGATTCCCAGCTCTTTCCACTTCTTGTCCACCAGCGCCTTGGTCTTCTCGTCCATCAGGATCTCATCCGGCCAGGGGCGATTGAAGCCCTCGCTTGGCCACTTGCGCGTGGCATCAATCCCCATCTTTGAGCCGTAATTCGGCAGGCGTGAGGCGTGATCAAGCGAATCCACGGGACCGAGGGTGAACTGAATGTCGCGCTCGGGATCGATGTGATTAAAGACTTTCAACGTGATATCGCGCAGGTCTTGCACGTCCACATCTTCATCCACCACCACGATGCACTTGGTGAACATCGCCTGGCCCAGCGACCAGATGGCGTTCATTATCTTGCGGGCCTGCCCGGGATAGGACTTCTTGATGGAAACGATCATCAGGTTGTGGAAGATGCCCTCCACCGGCAGGTTAATGTCCACCAGTTCGGGGATGGTCAGCTTCATCAGCGGCAGGAAGATGCGCTCGACGGCCTTGCCCATCCACCCATCCTCCATTGGCGGCCTGCCGACTATGGTGGTGGCGTAAATCGGGTCTTTGCGATGGGTGATGCAACTGACGTGGAAAACCGGGTACAGGTCTTCAAGCGAATAGAAGCCGGTGTGGTCCCCGAACGGGCCCTCGGTGCGCAGTTCGTCGAGGTGCACGTGGCCTTCGAGGACGATCTCAGCCGTCGCGGGGACTTCCAGATCCACCGTCTCGCACTTCACCAGTTCGACTGGCTTTTGGCGCAGGAATCCGGCGATCAGGTACTCCTCGACGTCAGGCGGGGCGGGGACGATGGCGGAGAAAGTCAGTGCCGGCTCTGTGCCGATGGCGACCGCGACCTCCATCTTTCCCGCAGGAAGATTGTCGGCGAGTTGCGAGCCGCCCGAGGTACGCGCCATCAAATCCACCCGTAGAGACGCGGCTTGCTGCGTCTCCCGCAGGCGCTCCCGATAGTGCTCGGCTCCGACCTTCTGGCGCTGCCAGTGCATCCCGGTGGTCTTACCGTCGAACACCTGCATGCGGTACATGCCGACGTTGCGCTTGCCGGTCGAGGGATCGCGCGTGACCACGCAGGGCAAAGTAATAAAGCGTCCTGCATCTTTCGGCCAGCATTGCAGAATCGGGAAGTCCAGCAGCGAGAAATTGTCACGCTTGATGACTTCCTTGCACGGGCCGGTGGCGACGGTCTTGGGAAAGAACTTGCCCATCTCGGCCAGCATGGGGAGCATCTTCACCTTGTCAAGGAAGCCCTGAGGCGACTTCACGTCCATGAAGGCGCGGATACGGTCGGCAACTTCGTCGAGCTTGTCAACTTCGAGCGCCAGGTTCATGCGGCGGGCGGAGCCGAACTGGTTGATCAGCACCTGCGCGCCGCTGTGCCCCTTGACGTTCTGGAAGAGGAGCGCCGGGCCTCCATCGCGGGACTTGGACACCCGGTCGGTAATTTCAGTGATTTCCAGGATGGGATCGACTTCGGTGCGGATCTTCTTCAGTTCCCCGGCGCGCTCCAGTGCCGCCAGCCAGTCCCGCAAGTCGTCGTAGGCCAAGATCGCTCCTCTCTGGAACCGACGATTATACGGGGCGAAGGTCAAAATCCTAAACCGCAGACAGCGCGGAGTAGCGTCTCAGTTTGCCAGCACCTACGCACTGTCCTGGCATTGTCATC
This sequence comes from Terriglobales bacterium, assembly GCA_035542575.1. GTDB lineage: Bacteria > Acidobacteriota > Terriglobia > Terriglobales > Acidobacteriaceae > JAIQET01. The sequence goes on from DATKLE010000139.1 coordinate 51,282, forward strand.
CTGAGCGGAGGAGCCGCTTCGCCTCGCGAAGCGGCTACGGAGTCGAAGGATCCCTACTCTGCCACTGCTGTCGTGGACGGTCCAGGTATTCCCTCGACTGCATATGACGGATGCGGTTGCGGGAGGAGAATTCCTTGAGACGCCAGTAGAGCAGGATGCAGCGCAGAGGTCCTTCGACTCCGCTTGGCCACGCGGAGCGCGTGGCCAAGTTCCGCTCAGAATGACACCGCGGAAAGAAATTGACCAGACTGAGACACTACCGACCTCAGAGAACCTCCGCTGTGGCCGCGGAGACAGCCTAGTCTTTGCCTGCCACCTGATACTGCTCAATCTTCCCGTCCGGCATGATGCGCTCCCAGACTTCGACGGTCTTCTCGGCAAACTTCACGTCGAATCCGCGGAAGGTCATGCCGCCACGGTCCTGACGGGCGGTTTGCGTGAATTCCAGCAGCGCGCCCAGCGGGCCCAGGCTGGCGGCAAAGTCTTTGAGCGCCTGCGCGGTGAAATACGCGTTGGCGTTGTCGGTGAAGAGAGCACGGTTGATCTTGCCTTGCTGCAAGCCTTCGAAAATCGCTCTGGATTGCTGTTCCTCCCTCGTGGCATCGTCGCGCGGGAACAGCAGCGGCGCAATCTTGCGCGCAATGTCGCCGGCAGCGTCAATCGAGTCCTGATTGGTGAGGACCACCACCGCTACCCGTTCATCGGGAAACACCATGTTGTGCGCGGTGAAGCCGGAGACTTCTCCGCCATGCTCGATGGCGCGGCGTCCGAATTCCTGGCGTACCTGTACCCCCAACCCGTAGCGCGTGCCCAGCCCGTTCTTGAGCACGACCTCGGTTTCCATCTCGTGATACGAGGCGGGCTTCAGCACGGTCTGGTTGATCAGGCTGATGTCCCACTTGGCCAGGTCTTCGGCGGGCATGGCCAATTCTCCGGCGGCGAACAGCCAGCCCTTCCCTTCCTTGGGAGCGATCCGCGGCGGACCGAGCGCGTAGCGCAGATATCCGGTCGCGTCGGTCTCGGTGAGGCGGTTCTGGTCAATGTTCATCACGCTCTTCATGTCGAGTGGCGTGAAGATGTACTTGCTGAGAAAGTCGAGCAGCGGCATGCCGCTGGCCTTCTCGACGACCAAGCCGGCAATCACAAAGCCGGTGTTGCTGTACTGCCACTGGGTGCCGGGCTCGAAGTCGAGCGGCTTGCGCGCCCAGAGGTCCAGGATTTTGTCGGCCGTGATGGGCTCGTTCATGAACGGCGGAACGTAATCCTGCGGCCAGAAATCCTGGTAGCCCGAGGTGTGGGAGAGAATTTGGCGGATGGTGACCTCGTTCCCGCGCGTGAGGTTGGGAACGTACCGGCCGACAGGATCGTCGAGCGAAAGCTTGCCCTGCTCAGCCAGCAGGAGAATGGCGGTCGCGGTGAACTGCTTGCTGATGGAGCCGATGCTGTAGCACATCGCAGGCTTCGCCGCCGTGGGCGGATCAAGCCGGGCCTGTCCGTAGGCCTGCAGGTAGGTGACCTTGCCGTCCTGCACGACAGCGATAGACGCGCTCGGCACGCCGGTCGAGGCCAGAGCCCGGCGGGCGATGGTGTCGATTCTGCTGTGAAGGTCGGCTGGTTGCGCGGCGGCGAATGAGGCGAGTACCAGACAAGTTGGGAGAAGATTGCGCAGCTTTGCGGGTGTGGTCATGGAGGACTCCGTAGGCAGCCGATTGTATCGGGGACAGCGGGGGTTGGTGAAATGGGGGTTTTTCAAGAATCAGTCGGAGCAGCGGTGTCCAATTCGTTGTCTAATGGATCGACATGCTTTTTGACTTCGGCATATGGGTCGTAGGTTTGATCTTGTTGTCGCCGCTCGTCGTGTTTGGATTGGCATGCGCGAAGGTCAACCGCTACTACAACAGGAAACAGGTTCAACGACAGCAGAAGGTCTTCTACTTGGTAGCTCTGGCCGCAGGGTCAGTGAGCACACTGGCCTACGTAGGCTATTGGGGCTGGCGAGTCTTCCAGATGAATCATGCGACGGTTCCTTTCATTGCGCTCCTGACTCTCGAACGGTTGATCTATGCATCGCGAGTGCTCTCCATCGCCGCACTCGGATGCTTGCTGGTTGGACGAGGACCGTATCGCATTCCACTGGCACTAGCTATTCTCTGGGTCACGGTTCACCTTTGGGCCCACGGTAGCATCATCCACTGGGCCTGACGAACCTGACACCCCTGTTGTTGAGCGTTACAAGTTCAAAAGCCCGACCCTGGGCCACCTGCCGCATGGAGTAGCGCATCGCGGTCGAGAACTACCCCCTCCAGAATGACCGCGCGAATCTTGCGCGAATTCGTGATGTCCACGGTCGGGTCGGCGGCAAGAATCAGCAGGTCTGCTCTTCGCCCCTTTTCCACCAGCCCGAGTTCGTGCCATCCGAAGCGTGCAGCATAGTTGCTCGTGGCCGCGGCCAGAGCTTCCCGCGGGGTCAGACCCAAGCGCACAAGCAACTCCAGTTCCGTGTGCAGGGATATGCCTGGCATGGTGCCAAATGCGGGTGAAGCCGTGCCGGCGAGATTCAGCGGATGCGCCACCTGGAGGGCCCGATTGAGGGCAAAGAATTGTAGGTCGTCCGCTTTGGTGAGATGACGTGAGTCTTCGGGGCCAAAGTCCTTGGTTGCCTCCCCAGTTTCAGGGTCGGGAGGTTGATGGAGACCCTTCGGATCGAGAATAGAAGCGGCTGGTTCCTTCCAGAGATTTCTGTGGTTGGGCAATTGCAGGTAGCTGAGGCTCATCGTCGGCATCAGGGCGGCGCCGGAGGCAGCGATCTGCTTTGCATAGGCGGCGATACTCGGATCGGCGGGGTCAAGCTTCCTCAGATAGTCGTAGGACGGCGCCAAGGACGCGTCGGGGTCCCGGGCCAGTGGCTCTTGCAGGCGAGGAGGAATCAGACCCAGTTCATAGCGGCTCATATGCAGTAGCACGTCCACGCCGTCCTTGAGGCCGTCAGAGAAAGGTGTGTCAATGAACTCGCCATAGGTGACCCGTCCGAGACGGTGAGACTCTGCAATGACGAACTTTGTCCTTTCGGCGGACAGGTTATGACCGAGCAAAATCACCCGCGTCCCCAGGCGCGCAAGCTCCTCCAGCTCAGCTTTGGCCTCGCGTTCATCCAGTTCCACGAAATCATCCGCATTCTTTAGCTTGTTCTTCCACCGCGGCACACTCATGAGGAAGCTGTAGGCGTCCATCGAACCACCAAGGTCAAGCGGATAAATGTGCGGGCTGGGCCGGGCATCGAATTTCAGCATGCCGCGGGGCGGGTCCTGCAGGCCGACGATCGCTGTGACTCCCATGTAAAGCCAGGCGTTGGCCTGTGCCTGACTGTTCAACCCCGCGAAGCCGTCAATCAACCCAGGAAGGATGTAAGCGCCCTTGTAGTCGAGGGTCCTCGCGTCTTTGGGAATCTTCACCGAGGCAGCGGGCCCAGCCGCCGCGATTTTTCCGCCTCGGATGACCACGACAGCGTTGGGAATATCGTGGGTGCTGCGACCGGAGTCGGAGACGTCGATCAACGTGGCGCCCACAATCGCGATAGCCGGTTGCGGCTTTGCACTCTGGGCACGACCCATCGGTTCAGCGCAGGAGAGCAGGAGAGCAAAGCCGACGGTCAGGGTGACAGTCTTCATGGAAGTGCATTGTAGCTCTACACCGTTGAGTACTGTGAAGGTCGGGTGGCCGCAATTCGCGCGCTTTGCGAAGGTGTGGGACCGCGACCCCTACCTGACGGCTGGAATTCTCTCGGGCTTCATCGCGAGGATGCTCAAGTCTTGGTGGGATCCGACACAACTCCTAGGAACAATAGGGCATTCGTTGTGCGATCACGAATCAAGAACACGAACGGCCGGTTCAATTCCAAATGAAAAGCGTTCTGAGCAGAGGCAATCCCTCCATACACTGCGCCCACGATGGACTCAGCGCTGGCGCGAATCCCCTGCCGATCCACTTGGAGGTCGGTTTTCTGTAAGACCTCAGTCAGATGTGATTTCTTTATCCTGACCAACGGCCCTATATCTTCAAAGAGTCTTTTCATCCCCATCTTTTCGATTTGCGGACGGAGGTCTGCCTCAAATTGAAAATGGAAGGTTGGCATTGTAACCACTCCGGGCTGCTTCTTGAGCGCTGCATCAACTGAATCTGGCGACTCAGCAAGGAGAGTTTCCAAATCATGCACGGACTTCCCTGGGCCGGGCAATACGGCAAGCATATACGCGTTGTTGCAAGGCAGAACCACAGCTTCGAAGGTCTCCGTTTTCGCGTACAGATAGCCGCTCAGTTCGCTGTCCAGCATTTCTACGTGCTTCAACCCTCCGGAAGCGGTCGTAAAGGCCCCCTCTCGCGGTTCACTCATGGAGAAAGTGTTGCCGCTCCATGCAGTCTGGAGGTGGCTGCCAGAGCTAATGAGAATGTCATCCTTACCCGAGATTTTGGGCAGGAGATCTCCAGAATGCCCAGCGCCTTTGAGGTCAGCCGTTGAAGGATGCTGAAGGCCCGTGCTCTTGAAGTTGAGGCCGTAGTATTTCTCAGCGTCGCTAACGAAACGCGCCGACAGCGTTTCGTTGCCGCGGTAGAGCACATCGTTCGTAATCCAAGCTCCTTCCGGAGGGTAATGCAAGAAGCCGACGGTCTGTGATTTCCGTTTGGATGGAGATGGTTCCTGCTTCGGTTTCTCGAATGCTGCCAGCAACATGCGAACTGGAACACTAAGACGCGGATATTCTCCCCAGCCAAAAGCACCGGCGATCTCCTTCCGTACAGATTCGGGTCCACCTTCCGAATGAGTTTGGAGGGCGGCGAAGACAATCGTCAGCGAGAGGGGAGAGAGCACAATATTCCTCTCGGGCGTAGTTGTGTCGACAAGCAGAAGTAATCTCCTGCCAAACTGCTCGTTCCCTCGGATGAGATTGGGTAGGTCTCGCCCAAATTCCCCTTGGGCAAGCGATGGCAATGACGCTAGGAGTATTAGGAACAGGGTTCTGAGCATGTCTCACTTTACGCTGGATGCAGAGCAGTTTCTATAATTGTTGAAACGAGTAAGCACTATCAACCGCCAAGCGCATCCAACGTTTATATTGTTTGGACCAAGATTGCGAAAGGCACACCCTTGAAACGACGCGTAGTCATCACCGGCATGGGCGCAGTCAGCCCCAACGGCGTTGGCAACGCCGCCTTTGCCGACGGCATTCTTGCCGGGCGCAGCGGCGTGCGGCGCATTTCGCGCTTCGACCCCAGCGAAATTCCCGTCCAGATCGCCGGCGAAGTCCGCGATTTCGACGAACTGGCCTGGGTGGAAAAGCGTGAGCGCAAACACGTGTCCCGCGTCTTGCCGCTGGCGGTGGCCGCGAGCACGGAGGCCCTGCGCGAAGCTGGCGTTGATCCCGCTTCCATGTCCCTCGAAGCCAAGCGGCGTTTTGGCGTGATTCTCGGCTCCGGCGGCGGCTCGCAGGAGTTTACCGAGGAGCAATATCGCCTGTTTTTCCATCAGCAGTACAAGCAGATGAGCCTGTTCTGCGTGCCCACCGGGGTGATGGGGACACTGTCCAGCGAGCTTAGCGTGCGCTTTGGCCTCCGCGGGGCCAGCCACGTGGTGACCACGGGCTGCACCTCGTCCACCGACGCGCTGGGCTATTCCCTGCGGCAGATTCAATCCGGCCGGCTGGACATGGTGCTGAGCGGCGGCGCCGACGCGCCCATCGCGCTCGGCATCGTCAAGGGATTCATCCTGATGAAGATTATGACCGACTCCTGGAACCATGCCCCCGAACGCGGCTCGCGGCCGTTTTCCGTGGACCGCGACGGCTTCGTACTGGCCGAGGGCGCGTGGATGTTCGTGCTGGAGGAATACGAACATGCGCGGGCGCGGGGCGCAAAGCCGCTGGCGGAGATTTGCGGGTATGGCTCGACCTGCGAGGCGTTTCACCGTGTGCGCTTGCAGGAGTGCGGCGAAGAGCCGGCCCGGGCCATCGAGCTGGCGATGAAGCAGGCGGGGATTGGCCCACAGGATGTTCACTATGTGAATTTGCATGGAACGTCCACGCAATTGAACGACCGCATCGAGACGCGGGCGCTGAAGCTGGCGCTGGGCGAACACGCGCGCAACGTCCCGATGTCGGCCTTGAAGTCGCAGATTGGGCATCCTCAGGGGGCGTGCGGGGCGGCGGGAGTGGCCGCGACTCTTGTCGCCATGCAGCGGGGACAGATTCCGCCTACCATCAACCTGGAAACGCCCGATCCGGACTGCGACCTCGATTATGTGCCCGATGCTGGGCGTATGAAAGCCATCGAGCACGCGGTGTGCAACTGCATCGCCTTCGGGTCGAAGAATTCGGCGCTGGTGCTGCGGAGAGTCGCTTAGCAGCGGGTTTCTTTCGTTCCGCGAGGCGTCATCCTGAGGTGGGCGTCAGCCCGCCGAAGGATCGGGCGTGGGCTGGCAGGAACCTGGGTTTATGCCCATACTGAACCTCGTGCCGCTTCACGCAGGATCCCTCGCCCGGCTGAACGGCGCCGGGCCTCGGGATGACGCCATCCCTGGGGAAATTCGGTAGTAAAGAACGAGAGGTAGAAATCTCATGGAAAAATTGTCCGGCACGATCACGCAGAGCTTTGCTGAGCGATACAACTCCCTGGCCGACAAGGTACGCGAGCTGGCAGGGCCTCTCACCGAGGAACAGTTTTGGCGCAAGCCCTTCCCCTTCGGCAACAGCTTCGGGCACCTCGTGCTCCATCTGACCGGCAACCTCAATTACTACATCGGCGCGCAGGTGGCAGGCACGGAGTATGTGCGCGACCGCGACCGGGAGTTCACCGAACCGAAGCACCCGCCCAAAAAGGAAGTGATGGGGCGCTTCGATGAAGCCATCGGTGTGGTCCTGCAGGCCATCCGGAAGCAATCGGCGGAGGACTGGTCTCGGGCTTATACGGCGTTGCGCGAGGACGATGCCGGCAACCGCTTCAACATCTTTCTGCGCTGTGCAACCCACCTTCATCATCATGTGGGACAGATGATGTATTTGTGCTTTGAGCTGAAGCGGCAAGACACGGGACGCTAGAATCTCGTCGACTGCGGCCGCGTTTGAAGGCGCGCCAAACCAAGAGCCCTTGCCGCATCGCTAAAGCGATTCCCTGATACGAAACTTTGCCTCTTTGCGCGGTCTTCCAGATTGGCGTCACGTCAGCAGGTGCAGCACCGTCTGCTCCACCTTGGGCCAGGCGACGGAATGCGGGTCAATCAAGTCAAAGTGCCCGGCGCGGGAGATCTCCAGCAGGTGCACATCTTCTCCCTGCTGCTTCTTCTTCTCCGCGTAGCTGTGGCTGAAATCCGGGGGGACCACGTCATCTGCGAGGCCGTGAATCAACCATTGTGTGGCATGCTTGATGGCAAGCTCCATGGGGTCCGCGTCGCGGTAGTGTTCGGGCACGTCCTGGGGCTTGCCCCCGAGAAACTCCACCACCGCGTCGTTGCTCAGGTGCTGCTCCCAGGCGCGCTGCAGATCGACAACCCCGGCCAGTGAAAGCACGCGCTTGAGCTTCGGCTCATGCGCAGCCAGACAGAGCGCCAGCTGCCCGCCGGCGGAGTGGCCCATGACCAGAGTTTTTTCCGCATTCAGGTTGTAGCGCTTCGCGATCTGCGGCAGGAAGCGATAGCCCTTCCCGATGTCCTCGAAGGTGCCCGGCCATCCTCCACCCTCGTTACCCACACGGCGATATTCCAGGTTCCAGGTAGCCAGGCCCTTGGCCGTGAGGGCCGCGCAGAGATGTCCGGCGTGGGCAAGGTCGTAGCGCGCGCGCCAGAAGCCGCCATGGATGTTCATCACCACCGGAAAGGGCGCCTTGCCTTTGGGTAGACGCAGATCACCGAACTGGTTGCGGTCCGTGCCGTAAGGCAAACGCGCATCCGCCGGCGGTGGCGGGAGAGTGAGAATGTCGTCGGACATTTGAGGTGCATTCTAACCCTCTTTGCGTGGGCCCACTGCACTCTTCGCTATGAAGCGGCTGAACCGAGCCGCGAACAAAGGGAAGGACAGGGCAAGCACCCGACCCCAAAATGGGAAAGCTTGGCAAACCGGATTTTTCAGATTAGGACGCTATCACAGCGGCACAGTGTCGAACGTCACGGCAATTCCGCCTGCCTGGGCCTATGGTTCCTATGTTCAAACAATGTGCTTCTGAATCCCCCGCTCCCGGCGGGGCAGTAGTCCTCTACCCTGACAAACCTGAAGAACGAAAGGAGAATTCCCCCATGTTTGCACGTATCCTGCAGCTCGTTCCCAAGATCGAGAAGCAAGAGGAGCTCATCCGGGTCATCAAGAAAGATATTCTGCCCATCCTGAAAAAGCAGACCGGGTTCCTGGAGATCCTCCCCTTCGTCCCTGAGATCAGGAACGAGCACGTCGTGATGGTCAGCCTGTGGAATGAGAAGAAGGATTTTGAGCGCTATGAGCGCGAGTCGTTCCACAAGGTGCAGGAGATGCTGCAGCCTTATCTGAGCTCTCCCATCACTTGGAAGCTCTACATGGTCGAGACCACTCTCTGTGAGCACTTCGAGAAGGCCCTGACCGTTTAGGCGCAGCGCAACGAAGAATGTCTGGCCGAAGCAGCCAGGGGTTGCTTCGGCTTTTGCTTTCCACCCTGCTTGCACGGCGCCTCAGCAACGCCCAAGAGCGCAGGAAGGGGCTCGATTAATGCTCCTTCAGCTTCAGCTTGGACTTGTTTTCCTCCAGGAATTGGCGAAGTCTCTCAGAGACCTCCAGCAGCCGCATCCACTGTTCGTAGTAGAGGGTGACCGGAAAGCGGCCCAGGCCGTACACGCTGACGCCGCCTTTTTCACTGACGCGGAATTCCAGGCTGCCGGCGCGGCGTGGGCCCTGCTTCTCCAGTTCCGCCAGACGCGCTTTCAGTTCTTCATAGGTTGGTTCGGCCATGACAATACCTCGGAGGATGACGTTGTGCGTACATCATAGGGGCTGGGGCCCAGTTCGTCGAGCGTGTACGACTCGCCCCCGGGATGCAGCGGTGGCAGATCACAGCTTTGACCGTAGCAGGCTGATGACGTCGTCGGACGTAATCACGCCGATCAGTTTTTGGCTATCGTCCACCACCGGCAAAGTCAGCAAGTTGTACTTGTCGAACAATTCCGCAAACTCCTTTTCCCCTGCCCCTTCCGGACAGGAGATCAGAGGCTCCTGGGTCAGCGACAGCAGGGGGTCAGGGGGCGAGGCCAGCACCAGCCGGGCCAAGGGGACGGCGCCCACGAGAGTGCCCCGCGAATCCACCAAGTACATCGTGCTCACGGTTTCGACCCCGCCTTCAAAGCGACGCAAGGCTTCCACCGCATCATGCGCCGTGGCGTTCAGGCTGAGCGCCAGGTACTCGGTGTTCATCCGCCCGGCCGCCGTGTTCTCCTTGAACTCCAGGAGTTCAACCATCTCCTTGCGCTCCTGGGGCTCCATCTCCAGCAGGATTTCCGAGGTACGCTCCTCCGGTAGGTCGGCCAGGAGGTCGGCGGCGGCGTCGGGCCCCATCTCTTCCACAATATCGGCGGCGCGTTCCGAATCCAGCGATTCCACGATCGCCTTCTGCACTTTGGGCTTCACTTCCTCTAAAGCCTCGGCCGCCACTTCCTCGTCCAGGGTCTCAAACACGGCTTCGCGCTCGTCCGGAGCCAGCTCTTCCACGATGTCGGCGATGTCGGCCGGGTGCAGCTTCGCCAGGCGCTCATGGGAGATCTTGAGTTTCACTCGCCGCGCGGGATCAGTCTCAATCAGGTCCACGAAATCCCAGGGAATACTGCGGGGCGGGATCTTTTGCAGCAGCGCCCGCAAGGCGACAAAGGGCACTACTCCTTTCAGCAGCCGGCGCACCGCCCCCCGGGTTCCCACGTCAACCGAACCGATCTTCAGCACCGGGCGTTCGCCCACCACTTCCTGGTTCAGGTCCACGTCATTGACGCGCACCACCTTGCGCCCGTGCACATCAATCACCTGCTGGTCCAGCAGGTCGCGCTCCAGCAACAGCAGGCCCTCGGACCCGCCGTTGACGGGCCATTCGGCCGAGGCGGTGGTGGCGCGGATGCCTCCGTTGATCGAAGCCACCGCACTGAACGGCAGGACGCGGTCTCCCCCTTTTGTGCGGACGATCACCACCGCGATGCGCGCCCGGTCTTCCTGTGGCGCCAGGGCCAGCTCGCGCACACGTCCACGCTGGCTTCCGCTGCTGTCGAACACCGGCGCACCCAGTAGTTCGGTAAGGGCAACCGTGGACATCACCCTGAGAATACTCAACTGTCCAAGCAGAAGCTAGGAGGGTCTTACGCTTTTTTACCGGGCCGCGGTCTCACCGCGGCAGTGCAGTATCGGCGACTCCGAGGCATTCCCGCGCTGGCATGCCCCGGCTTGCGCGTTGACATTTGTACGCGGAGGCGCGAAACTACCGGATTCGCCCACCCCCTGCTTTCTCCAGCAGCAGCGAGGGCGGCGGAGGCTTCGGGCAGCAGCTTTATTCGCCAAAATCTTTACCATGACCGACCACCGGGTCTCCTACACGCTGGATTCGACGTTGGAGACCGTCGACAGCGCCGAGCAAACAGCCAGCCGCATCGCGGCCGAGACCGGTTTCGATGAAGACGAAGTTATGCAGATTGCCATGGCAGTGCGGGAGGCGGCGGTCAATGCCGTGCTCCACGGAAACGCCTACGATCCCGGCAAGAAGGTCAGGGTCGATTTTGAAAGGACCGTTCACGACCTGGTCATTACCATCCGTGATCAGGGCAAAGGCCTGGACCTGAGCAAGATTCCCGACCCCCTGGCGCCGGAGAACCTGCTGAAAACGTCAGGGCGGGGCATTTTTCTTATCCGCTCGTTCATGGATGAGGTGCACATCCACCCATCCCAGACGGGCACCGAAATCAAACTCGTCAAGCACGTCCACGGCCAGACCGCGGGCGGCAAGGAGGCTTCCCAGTGACCATGAAGTGCAGCAACCGTCAGGTCGATGGCGTCACCATCGTGGACTGCAGCGGCCGTATCACGCTGGGTGAAGGCAGCGTCATCCTGCGCGACACCGTCCGCGAACTACTCGCCAAGGGGCAGAAGAAAATTCTGCTGAACCTTGCCGATGTGAACTACATCGACAGCTCGGGTATCGGCGAGCTGGTCAGCGCCTTTACCACCGTGCGCAACCAGGGCGGCGAACTCAAGCTGCTCAACCTCACCAAGAAAGTGCACGATCTGTTGCAGATCACCAAGCTGTATACCGTCTTTGACGTGAAAGAGGAAGAGGCGGCGGCCGTCAAGGCGTTCGGCTGAGGATGGGATCGCCCGGGGGCGGAGGTTCTCCCGCCCTTCGGGCCTTCTTGATTCTTCCGCCCGGTCCCCCGGGTGCGCCGGCGGCTGCCAGCCAAGAAGAGACAGGGGTGTGCAAGTACAGACGGAAGAACCGGTCGGGACCATGCACCGCAGCAGTGACCGCCCGGTACCCTACTTTTCCATGTCTGATGCCCAGTTAAGCAGAACCGAGAGCGGCGCCGTTTCGGCTTCATCCAGCTTGGTGGTAATCAGGAATCGCTGCCCGTCGGGACTCACGTCATAGGAGAACAAGTCAAAAGAGGCAATCGGCTGCCGGCGGTGGGTCTGAAACAGCGTTACCGGTGAGCCGGACTCGAAGCTGGCCCCTGCGATGATCGGTACCGCCATCATCTTTCCGTCCGGCGAGAGATAGAACAACTCCTTCCCGTCCCTTCGCCAACGGGGTTCTTGCCCTCCCCCACTCGACACTTGCCACTTGCTGGTCATGTTGGGAAACGGAGAAACATAGATCTCCATACCACCGGACTCATTGGAGGAATAGGCGATCCAGCGGCCATCGGGGGAGAACTGAGCGCTGCGCACGACCCACTTGGGTTGCAACAGCGGCTTCAGCGTGCGCTCCGGCCAAGTCAGATACCAGAGCTCGTTTGTCTCTCGAACCAGGATATTCTTACCGTCGCGTGACCAGTCGAGGGCGCTGAACTGTGCCGTGCTCCCAGCCGCGATCTCTTCATCCGAGCCGGACCCGTCGGCATTTTTCAGATAGAGGCGGAAGATGAGGCTGCGATTGGAGCTGGTGACGAGTTGTTTGCCATCGGGGCTCCAAACCGGAGTCATATCCAGGGCCGGATCGAAGGTCAAGCGGGCCGTGGCATCACGAGCCGGGTCCAGCACCCATACGTCCACGTTCCGTCCATCCGGATCGGTCTGGTCGGTGGCGACCCGGCGTCCATCGGGTGAAAGCTGCAAGTTGTCGTACCACGCGGTCCTGCCGACTGTACCCACCTGTTTCCCGCTTCGGTCAAACCATCTCAACTGCGACTGATAGACACCCTTGCCCGCCTGCGTGACCAGAACTCCCCCGCCCGAAACATCGAAGACCAGTCGGTACACCTGCGGGAAATACAGCACCTCGTCGCTCAAGGTGTGGGGCTCTCCGCTGAGCTGAAACCGCCGAAGATCGAAGGCTTGCGCCACCAGTGTCCTGTCACGCAGATAAAGCAGGTAGCCGGGCTGCGCATAGGTGGCGTTGGCGTTCGTGCTCACGACAAAGTCCTTCTCGGTGGAATCGAGAGAGCCCACAAAAATCGCGTTAATTCCCGGCCTTCCGCTGAAATTGGCCGCCATGTATAGAAATTGCTTGCCGTCGGGGAGAAACACGGGCCAGCGGTGACCGGCTTCCGAACGGGACAGATCCAGCTTAGTGAGTTCGGTGGGCGTTCCTCCCCCTGACGGTACACGAAACAAGGGCCCCAGGGCTTCGGGCGCAAAGATGATCACGCCGTCTTTGTTCCAGGCGCCGCCGCGGCCGTTAGGCGCATCGCAGACAACCTGTACTGGACCGCCTGACGCATCGATTTTTCGCAGCTTACTGTCGGCGAAGAATCCGATGGACTTGCCATCCGGCGACCAGAACGGATAAGCCGCTCCCGCAGTACCTTCCAACAGCGTGGTACGACGGCTGCCGACAGCATGTGTCCACAGCATGAACGCGTTGGCCTGGTCGGAATAGGCGACGAGCGCCAGCGTCTTTCCATCCGGCGACAATGCCAGATCGGTGGCTGCGAACGGTACCGACGCATGGAAATACATCGGAGACAACCCGCGCCCGCTCGCGTTCCACCAAGCCGCACCGGCGACCATGGCCAACAAAAGGCAGAGCGCCGCCAGCGGCCAGCTGGCGCGCTCCCATCGGCTGTGCGATACGCTCACCTTGGCGGCTCCGCCCGCCGCCGATTCGCCTTCGGCAATCCACTTCAGTTCACTGGCCAGGTCGCTGGCGCTCTGCCAGCGTTCCTCGGGATCCTTGGCAAGGCATTTCTTAACGACGCGCTCTAATGCCGGCGGTGTCATCGGCCGGAGAGCAGCCATGGGTTGGGGTTCAGAGGTGAGGATGGCGGCGACGAGGCTGGCACGGCTCCTGCCGGCGAATGGCGGCTTGCCGGTTGCCATCTCGTAGATCACCTCGCCCAGGGCAAATATGTCGGTGCGAGGGTCGGCCTCTTTCCCCTCCAACTGCTCCGGAGCCATGTACTGAAAGGTTCCGATCAACATGCCTTCACTGGTCAGCTTGGCCTGCTCCATGGTCATCTCGGTGAGAGCGGATGAGAGGGGAGCGGAACCTGAGTGTTTCGCCAGACCGAAGTCCATCAACTTGGCTCCGGTTTTGGTCAGCATGATGTTGGCAGGCTTAAGATCACGATGGGTGAAGCCCTTGGCGTGCGCTTTGGAGAGCGCATCGGCAATCTGAGCAGCATAGCGAAGGGTTTGATCTGTGGTGAGCTGGCCCCGCATCAATCGCTGCTCCAGGGTTTCGCCTTCCACCAGCTCCATGACTAGAAAACTCACACCCTCGTGATGGCCAACGTCATACAACGTGCAAATGTGAGGGTGCGTGAGTTTGGACACGGCTTTGGCTTCGCGCTCCAAGCGCTGCTGCAACGCAGGATCGGAGGACTGGGTAGCAGGAAGGACCTTGACCGCTACCTCGCGCTCCAGCCGGGTATCGCGGGCGCGATATACCTCTCCCATGCCGCCAGCGCCCAGCGGCGATTGGATCTCATAGGGACCGAGGCGGGTACCAGTGCTGAGGCTCATGGGGCTTGGCGCGCATTATAGCGCCAAAACCTCAGCTCGAGGCCAGCGGAAGACGAACAACCGACCGCCATACGTTGCTTGAGGTCAGTACCTCGAAGTCGGCCACGTGGGACTCCATCTCCAGAAACTTCTTATCGTCAAGGGGCTAAGAAAGGACGCCCCCGGATTTCCGGGGGCGTGTGTGTGCAGAGTCTTGCTTACTGATGCCGCCCGTTGTGCTTGGCGCGGTAGATTCGGTGCGACTCACGGGTCTGCTGGCGGTTGATCTTGGCCTTGTCCGCCGGCGTCAGCTTGCCGCCGTTGTCTTCACGCATGTCCTTGGCCTCGTGATGGATGCGGGCTTCGTTGCGCTCCAGCCGGGTAGCCTCTCCCGAGGTCAACTGGCCGCTGGCTACCCCTTGCCCGATGCGATCCTGCTGGTTCTCGGCGCGCTTGCCAGCCAGGGTCTTGGGGTTCGTGTTCTGCGTCTGGGCGTCGTGCTTCTGGCGGTAGATCTGCCGCGACAGCCGGTTCTGCTGTCTGGTCACTCTCGCCTTCTCCGCGGGGGTCAGCTTGCCACCGTTGTCCTCGCGCATCTCGCGGGTCTCCGCGTTCAGCTTCGATTCTTCCTTCTCCAGCCTGCCCGATTCGCCGGCGGTCAATTCGCCGCTCTTTACGCCATTGGCGATGCGGTCCTGCTGGTTCTCTTTGCGCTGTCCGATGGTCGCCTTGTCCTGCTTCACCGGCGGCTCGGTGGTCGGCGGAGTTGCGGCTGGGCTATTGCTCTGCGCCGCAGCCGGCAGCATCATGGCGGCCAAAGCCGCGCTCAGGAAAAAACTCTTTACGTACGTGGTCATAAGGTCTCCTCACTCCTAATCTTGGCCTGTCTAATGCAGCGCGGGAATGGTTGCTTCCCGCTGTCACAGATGGGAACACGCAAGCTCCACAAATGTTGCGTTGACAGCCCCTCATACGCAACAACATCCGGCGATAGTGGCGGTTACCAAAGGACTACGACGAAAGCCCGACCCCGTTTCTCAAGCACTTACAGGCCGGCTTTCGCTCCGCGACCGGGGATCCAGGTAGTCATGCAGCGCATCGCCGCGAAATCCCGAGGCACGAGGGGTCCCTCTCTATAAGCCGGCCTCTAAACGCGACCGCGGATCCAGGTAGTCACGCAGCGCGTCGCCAATAAAGTTGAACGCCAGCACGGCCAGCATGACCGCCCCAGCCGGAAAGATAACCAGGTGGGGAGCATCGAACAAGTGTGCCCGGCCGTCGTTGAGCATGGTTCCCCAACTCGCAGTCGGCGGCGGCACTCCCAGCCCGAGGAAGCTCATGGTGGCTTCGGCCAGAATGGCGCCGGCCATGCCGATCGCGGCTTGCACAATGATGGGCTGGATAATGTTGGGCAGAATATGGCGCGCGATCACTCGCAGATCGCTCGCCCCCAGCGCCTTGGCGGCCTCGACAAATTCCCGTTCCCGCGCCGCCAGCACCTGTCCCCGCACCAGGCGCGCGTATCCCACCCACCCGCCGAGAGAAAGGGCGAAGACCAGGTTGAAGATTCCCGGCCCGCGGAAGGCCACAAAGGCGATGGCCAGCAGAATTCCCGGGAACGAGAGGAAAGCGTTCATCAAGACGATGTTGACGAAGCGGTCAATGCGCCCACCGTAGTAGCCGGCCATGGAACCGATGATCAGGCCCAACGCCAGCGAGGCGGCTACCACGCAACTGCCCACCAGCATGGAGATGCGCGCGCCGTAAATCAGGCGCGAGGTAATGTCGCGTCCCAGTTCGTCGGTGCCGCACCAATGCGCAGACGAAGGTCCGGCCAGCCGGTTCGGCAGATCGATGTAGGCCGGATCCTGCGGCGCAATCCAGGGAGCGAACAGGGCAAAGATCACAAAGATGACAACCAGCACCACGCCCGCCGCCGCCAGCGGATTGTGCCGGGCGACGCGCGGAAGCGAGATGGCGGCAGAGGACATGACGAATATCAGAGCAACGCTCGCAAAGGAGGGTCTGCAAGGAGCGTGCAGAAGAAGGCCGTTCTTTGCGGTCTTTGCGGAGTCTCTTTGCGAACTCTGCGGTTCATGCTTCTTACTGCCTGATCCTGGGATTCACCACCGAATAAAGCAAGTCCGTCAGAAAATTCACTGCCACGTACGTCAACCCAATCGCCAGCATACATCCCTGCACCAGGTAATAATCGCGATTGCCGATCGCCTGGATGGTCAGCCGCCCAATTCCCGGCCAGGAAAAAATGGTTTCCGTTACAATCGCCCCCGCCAGCAACGCCCCGAACTGCAGTCCCAGCACGGTAAGCACGGGAATCATGGCGTTGCGCAGGGCATGCCGGTAGACGACGGTGCGCTCGGCAAGCCCCTTGGCGCGCGCTGTACGGATGTAGTCCTGCCCCAGCTCTTCCAGCATGGAGGTGCGCACCATGCGGGTGAGAATTGCGGCCAAAGCGCCGCCCATGGTGATCGCCGGAAGCACCAGGTGCGCCACAGTTCCCGAGCCGGAGACCGGCAGCCATCCCAGCTTGATGGCGAACAGCAAAATCAAAATCGGACCCAGGGCAAAATTGGGGAACGATAGCCCGAACAAGCTGACCACGCTGAGCACGCGGTCATCCCAGCGGTTGCGCCGCTGGGCCGAGCGCACGCCCGCGGGAATCGAAAGCACCACCGCCACCAGCAGTGCCGCCAGCGTCAACTGCAGCGTGTACGGATAGCGCTGCGCGATCAGGCTGCTGACGCCCTGGTTGAAGCGCAGGGAGCGTCCCAGGTCGCCGTGCAGCACGCCCTTCCAGTAATTGAGATACTGCTGCCCCAGTGGTTCATCCAGCCCGTACACATGGCGAGTAGCCTGCACATCCGCCGCCGGCGCTCCTTCCCCCAGCATTTGCAGGATCGGATCCCCGGGCACCAGGTGTATCAGAAGAAAGACCAGCGACACCACCAGCCAGACAACCGGCAGGGTGTACAGCACGCGAAGCGAGAGGTAGCGCAGCATGAGCTGAAACCCGGTTCTACTGCCCCATCGCCGCCGTTTCCACCTTCTCAATCTTCACTCGGGCGATGCGATGTCCTTCCATTTCTTCTACGGTGAAACGGTGGCCCTCGTAGGTGAAGCTCTCGCCAGCTTGGGGAAGCTTCTGCAGGCGGGCCAGCACAAAACCGGCCAGGGTCTCGAAACCGGCATCATGGGGCAAGGTCAGTTCGTACTGTGTCTCCAGGTCGCGAATGCTGATGGACCCCTCGAGCATCAGGGTGGCCGCGTCTTCGAGGGAGGGCGGTTGGGGCGGGGCCAGGTCGAATTCATCCTCGATCTCTCCCACCAACTGCTCCAGGATGTCCTCGGCAGTAATCACCCCCGCGGTCGAACCGAACTCGTCCACCACCACCGCCAGGTGCCGCCGGCGCTGCTTGAACTCCTCCAGCAGTTCCATCAGCACCTTGGTTTCCGGGACGACCAGCACGTCACGCATGATCTGGCTGATTTTCATGCCGGCGACGCGCGCCGCTACCGGCTGGGCGGGATTGGCGGTCAAGCGCAGGCGGGTCCAGCGCATCAAGTCCTTGGTGTAGAGCACGCCGATGATGTGCTCCGGACCGCGCTGGGGATCGTAGATCGGGATGCGCGAATGCTGTTCCTCGACCACCCGCGCCAGGGCCTCGTCCAGGGTCAGATCACCCGGGAGCGAGAAGATGTCGGGACGCGGCACCATGACTTCGCGTACAGTGATGTTCTCCAGCTCCAGCGCGTTGTGAATCATCTCCTCCTGGAAGGGTGGAATCTGGCCGAACTGCCGGCTCGCGGTCACGATCAGCTTCAGCTCATCGGGAGAATGCACCGTCCCTTGGCGGATTCCGGGCGATCCGAAGATGCGCAGCACGGAGCCCGCGGTGCGGCTCATCACATAGATGAAAGGGCGGGTCAGGGTCAGGAACACGTCCATCGGCGCCGCCACGGCCAGCGCCACCTGCTCGGCCCGTTGCAGGGCCAGCGACTTGGGCACCAGCTCTCCCAGGATGACGTGCAGGCAGGTAATCAGGCCGAAGGCCAGGACGATCCCAATGCCGTGCGCATACAGGCTGGCGTGAGGAACCTCTCCGGTAAACCCCTCCACGATGTGCGCCAGCATGGGCTCGCCCACCCAGCCCAAACTGAGGCTGGTGATGGTGATTCCCAATTGCACGCCATTGACGACCTCGTCGAGGTTGCGGTGCAGTCTTTGGACGATGCGCGCTCCGATCCGGCGCGCCTCAATCAGCTGCTGGATACGCGTATCCCGCACGCTCACCAGGGCGAATTCCGCCGCCGCAAAGAAGGCGTTCGCTGCCACCAGGAGCACGATCAGAAACACCCGCAGCAGCACAAAGGCAAGCATGGATGGCTAATTCTAACATTCCAAAGGTAGTACCGCATTCCGGAGGGCTTCCTGTTGCTTGTACAATAAAGGGTGCTGGAAGTAGCCTTGCAGTTCCGCCCGTTTGCTGGCTGGCTGCCGGCGTCAACAGATTTCCTGCTTCCCTTTCCACCCGTCTGCGGTCTAACGCCACGGGTGCCGATTCTGAACTACAGGTGGCATGAAAACGATCTCGGCCCGGAAACTCCGGAACAAAACCTACACCACTTTCGTAATCACTACCGAGGGCTGACCTTACTTACCTGGAGGCGGATGTGAACGGCAATGGTAACGGCAAGAGGAAACGTCGCAAACGGCTGATCTACGGCGGTATCGCCATCGGTCTCGTGCTCCTGATTGCAGTCGGCCTGATCGCGGCCACGCGCGGCGGCACCAAGATTGATCCCTCCAAGTTAGCCAAGGTGGAACGCGGCGACCTCGCCAAGAGCGTGGTGGCCACCGGCAAGGTCACCCCCATCACCAAGGTTGAGGTCAAATCCAAAGCCAGCGGCATCGTCAAGAAACTCTATGTCGAATACGGCGACCGGGTGAAGAAAGGCCAGCTGCTGGCGCAGCTGGACAAAGAAGAGATCGAGGCGCAGGTGGCACAGTCTCGGGCCGCTTTGGCGGCGTCCGAGGCCAACCTGAAAAGCTCCGAAGCCGATTACCAGCGCGCTAGGGTTGACGCCGAAGGGCCGGACGTGCCTTTGCTCAAGCGCGCCTACGAGCGCGCCGTGGACATGGCCAAGGACGGAGTGGTCTCCACCTCCGCGCTTGAGGACGCCCAGAAGAACTACGAATTGGCACTGAACAAACAGAACGTCGCCAAGGCCCAGCTGACCGTGGCTAAGGCAAAAATCGCGCAGGCTGAGGCGCAAGTCGCGCAGGACCGCGCCCATCTCAATCAACTCGAAGAGCAGCTGAGTTACACCGACATCGTCTCCCCGATTGACGGCATCGTGCTCTCCCGCGACGTGGAAATTGGCGATGCGGTCAGCTCCATCCTGGTTCTCGGCTCCAGCGCCACCCTGGTCATGACCCTGGGTGACACCAGCGAGGTTTACGTCAAGGGCAAGGTGGATGAGAGTGATATCGGCAAGGTCTATCTCGGTCAGCCCGCCCGCATCAAGGTAGAGTCGTTCAAAGACAAGACCTTCAACGGCAAGGTGACCAAGATCTCGCCCATGGGAGTAGAGAAGGACAACGTCACCACCTTTGAAGTGCGTGTCTCCATCAATAACCCCGGCGGCGAACTCAAGGCCGAGATGACCGCCAATGCGGAAATTATTTTGGAAGAGCACAAGAACGTGCTGCAGATCCCCGAAGGCGCCATCCTCTATGACAAGGACAAGAAGGCTTCGGTAGAGATCCCTGATCCCAGCGCCAAAGATGGCAAGAAGAAGCTGGCGGTCAACATCGGCATCTCCAATGGCGCCAAGACCGAATTGCTCAGCGGCCTGAATGAAGGCGACCAGGTCGTGCTGCAGTAGCCTTGGAGTCAGTGGTCAGGTATCAGCATTCTACGGGGCTCGACACGGCGAAAGATCTCGTAGCGTTGACTCCTGATTACTGACTCCCGCCTCCCCTTTTATTGTTTGTGACTGCTGGTTGCCTTTCGTTGACCTGTGCGTCTTTACCGAGACGGATCAAGCGTGCCAGCATTCGGCCCGCGCGATCGAAAGGAGCACCCATGAAGCGATCGACCTGCGTGTCTTCGATCCTGCTGCTGGCGGTCTGCGCCTTGCCCGCGGTGGCACGCGACTCCTACCAGGGCTCATTTCAGCGCAGCTTCCAGGTCAGCGGTCCAGTACAACTCGAGGCCCTCACCCATTCCGGCGACATCACGGTGCGTAGTGGCCCGGCTGGGACAGTCTCCATCAGCGGAAAAATCCATATGGGCGACCGCTGGTTCTCCGGCGACCGCCAAGCGGATGTCAGCGAACTCGAGAAGAACCCGCCTGTCCGCCAGTCCGGCAATTCCATCTACATTGATTACCCCAACGTGAGGAACATATCCATCGATTACGATGTCACCGTCCCGTCCGATACCAGCGTGCATAGCCACACCGGCTCCGGCGACCAGCGCATCGAGGGCCTGCGCGGCAGTCTTGACCTGGAAAGCGGCTCCGGCGATATGCGGCTGACGGGCATCACCGGGGAGACCCGGCTGCACACCGGCTCGGGAGACGTGGACGTCCGTGACCTCAGCGGCGCCTTCAGCGCTGAAGCCGGCAGCGGCGACATCCGCCTCGATTCCAAAGGCGGCGGCGATGTGCAGGCGCACACGGGCTCGGGCAACATCGAATTGCGCGGCGTGAAGGGCACTTTGCGTGTCGAAGCCGGAAGCGGGGATGTGAGCGTGGAAGGCACTCAGACGGGAACCTGGGAATTGCGGACCGGCTCCGGCAATGTCGATCTCCGGTTGCCCGCCGATGCCGCCTTCGATCTGGAGGCATCCACAAGTTCAGGGAAAGTCGATACCAGCCGCCCAGTCACGATGACGGTTCAAGGCGACCTGCAACGTGCCCATCGCTCGCTCCACGGCAAGGTCAATGGCGGCGGTCCGCTTCTGACCGTCCACACCGGCTCGGGCGACGTCCGCATCGACTAACAAGCACTCCGAAAGGGGCCTTATGAGAATCCGCCTCGGCTCAATGATCCTTGCTGCCGCCCTGGCGGCGGCACTCTGCCTACGTCCCCTGCCCGCTTTGGCTGCGGAAGGCAGCTTTCAACGCACCCTGCAAGTGACAGGCCCGGTCAACCTTGACATCACCACCGGCTCGGGCAGCATTCAGGTCCGCACCGGTGGATCCAATGAGGTCCAGGTCACCGGGCACATCAAGAGTACGAGCTGGTTCAGCGGCGACCCGGAGGAACGCATCAAGCGCATCGAATCCAATCCCCCGATCGTGCAGAGCGGCAACAACATTGACATCGGGCACATTGCGGACCGCGAGCTCTTCCACAATATCTCGATCAGCTACGAATTGGTGGTCCCCGCTCAGACCCAGTTGCGTTCCCATACCGGCTCCGGCAATCAGAAGATCGAAGGCATTCAGGGCACGCTGGACGCCAGCGCTGGTTCCGGAGGCCTTAACATCTCCAACATCGGAAACACGGTGCGCGCCGACACCGGCTCAGGCAACATCACCCTCGACCACGTGAAGGGCAATGTGCGCACGCGGGCCGGCAGCGGCTCGATCGACGCTACCGATATTGCCGGGGGATTCGAGGCCGAGACCGGCAGCGGGCGCATCACCTTCGAGCAGACAGCGCCCGGCGCAGTGCGCGTGGGCACCGGTTCCGGAGGCATGGAACTGCGCGGCGTCAAAGGTTCATTGGAGGCCAAAGCCGGCAGCGGCAACATCCACGCCGAAGGCGACCCGACCGGCGCCTGGACGGTGCACACCGGCTCAGGCGGCGTGCAGCTGCATTTCCCTGCCGACGCCAGCTTCGACCTGTCGGCCCACACCAGCTCGGGCTCGGTGACGGTGGATCACCCGGTCACGGTGCAGGGCTCTCTGGGACGCAAAGAGGTGCGGGGCAAGGTTCGCGGCGGCGGCGTGCCGGTAGAAGTAGAGACCGGCTCGGGGAATATCTTGATTCAGTAGCATTCGTCAGCGGATATTGGGGAGCCCCCCGGTGTCATCCTGAGCGGAGCTGGGCCACGCGCTCCGCGTGGCCCAGCGGAGTCGAAGGATCCCTATCCTACAACTGCCCCATCAGCTCCTTGGCTGCATCTGCAATCGGAAAGAATACCCTGACGCGTTCACAGCAGAAGGAGCAGAATAGGGATCCTTCGACTGCGTCTCCGCCTCGCCAGGGCGAAGCGGATACTTCGCTCAGGATGACAACTCCAGGACGACCCAAAAGGCCGCAGACCGGCTGGTAAGCTGAAACACCGCCCATTACCTCGGTGCCTTGACGCTACCCAGACCCGCAGGTTACCTTCGCCATTTCCGGGGAAAATACTGCCTTAAAGTGAGGAGCATCTTGGAGCAGCGTCCCATCATCACCCTGACCACGGACTTCGGGCTGAACGACCATTTCATCGGCACCATCAAAGGCGTGATTCTGGGCATCGTTCCCGAAGCCGAGATCATTGATATCTGCCATTCGGTGCAGGCCTTCGACGTCCTCGACGGTGCCCTGACCATTGCCCAGGCCTACTCCTATTTCCCGGCGGGCACGATCCACCTCGTGGTGGTTGATCCCGGCGTAGGCACCGCGCGCCGTCCTATCATCGCCAGCAGCGAACGCCACTATTTCGTTGCTCCCGACAACGGCGTGCTGTCCCTCATCTATGCCCGCGAAGAGCGTATGCAGGTCCGGCATGTCACCTCCGAGCATTACTTCATGCAGCCGGTGAGCAATACCTTTCACGCGCGCGATATCTTTGCTCCGGTGGTGGCCTATCTTGCCAAGGGGATTGACAGCGAGAAGTTCGGCGATCCCATCGAAGACTACGTGCGCTTCAACGCCCCCAAGCCCAAGCCAGTGGACGCGCAAACCCTGCGCGGTGTGGTGCTGAAGGTGGACCGCTTCGGCAATCTCATTACCAACATCACGCCGCAAGACGCGCCCATGCTGTTCCAGCCGGAGCCGCCGCCGTTCAAGATCATCGTGGGCAAACGCGAGATCACGGAGATTAAAGCCGCCTACGCTCTGGGCGCCCCCGGGGAAGTCTTCGGACTGCTGGGCAGCATGGGCTACCTGGAAATCGCCGCCAACCGCGCCGCCGCCGCCCAGATTCTCGGCGTGGGCAAGGGCACGGACGTCAACGTGGTGCTGGAAACCTCCGCTGCGGCCGCGAATGGCCAATAGCCTTCCACAGCGCAGAGAACCTTAATGGGTTGTCCTCTGTGACTCTGTTTCTCTGTGGTGAATTCGCAGCGACTACGAGCGTTTCGGCCCGGGGTGGGCGTAGCGTTCCATCTCTCCCGTCCACTTGAGGAACCGCCACAGGTTGCTGCGCTCCCGCCAGGCGAACTCCCAGAATTCCAGGAACCCGATCTGCGTCATCTTCACGCCGCAGTAGGTCTCGATCCGCCACAGAAGGTACGGGCTGCGCCATGGGGCAAGGCGGTGCCCCCGGGTGGCGTTCCACAGGAATCTGAGTATGTTACGCATCTGCCTGTAGTATAGCCGCCTTCCCGAAGGGACCTATTTACCAGATGCTAGAATCGAAGGCGTATCCGAAGAAATTCAGCTTGCGGCGCCTCTTGCAGTGGGAAGATGCTGCAAGCAGCGTCTCTACCGCTTGATCGCCCGATGCCCGACGATAACGCCCGCCTGAAGGCCGAAGACTACTACTATGCCGCGCTTGATCTCGTCGCCGACGGCGAGCACGAGCGGGCGCTCATCGAGTATCAGAAGTCGCTCGACGCCGATCCCAGCTTCACCGAGGCCATGCACGGTATGGCCCGCGCCTTGCAGGACCTGAACCGACTGGACGAAGCCATCGCGGTGGCTAAGCGCATCGCCGAACTCGATCCCGACGACGTCCTGGCCCATACCAGCCTGTCGGTGCTGTATCAGAAGAAAGGCATGATTCCCGAGGCGGAAGCCGAAGGCAACAAGGCGAGAATTCTGGGGTGGAAGCAGCAATTGAAGAAAAACGGTCGTTAGTCGTTGGTCGCTCATCGTTGGCTGCAGACGCACTCGGCGCAGTACGCCACTTCAGGTAGGACTCGCATTAATTGAAGATCGGCCAACGACCAACGGCCAGCGACCAACGACTATAGTTCGTATTTCTTCATCAGATGCCGGAACGACCTATAGGAGATCTTCAGCAAGTCGGCTGCCCTGGTCTGCACGCCGTTGGACTGGGCCAGCGCGCTCAACAGCAGCGAGCGCTCGATGTCGGCAACATACTTCTCCATGTCGAGGCCCTCGGGAAGCACTGACCCCGGCGAGATCGCAGCGCCGCCGACTCCCACTCCCGCCGCCGCCGCCCGTGCCTTGGGCCGTTCTGCCGGCAGCTCCGCCCGCAGTTCGTCGCCGGTCTCCAGGGCTACGGCGCGCTCGATGGTGTTTTCCAGTTGCCGCACATTGCCCGGCCAGTCATAGCCGCACAGCGCTTCCAGCGAGTGCGGATTCACCCGCAGAATGCTCTTCCCGGCGGCGGGCGCGTACTTCTTCAGGAAATGGTTGACCAGCAGCGGAATGTCTTCGCGGCGGTCGCGCAGCGGCGGCACCTGGACCGGAATCACGCTTAAGCGGTAATAGAGGTCTTCGCGAAAGCTTTCTTCCGCCACCAGCTTGTCGAGATCGCGGTTGGTGGCGGCAATCACCCGCACGTCAATGGCGATCTCGTTGGTTCCGCCTACCGGCCGCACCGAGCGCTCTTGCAGCACGCGCAACAGCTTCACCTGCATGGTCAGCGTCATCTCGCTGATCTCATCCAGGAAGATTGTCCCCTGGTCGGCCACCTCGAAGAGCCCGCGCTTGTTCTGGTTGGCCCCGGTGAATGCGCCCTTCACGTAGCCGAACAGTTCGCTCTCCAGCAGGGTTTCGGGAAAGGCTCCACAGTTAATGGAGACGAACGGCTCAGCGGCCCGCGGTGAGCACACATGCACCGCCCGTGCTACCAGTTCCTTGCCCGTGCCGCTCTCGCCATAAATCAGCACTGTGCTCTGGGTCGAGGCCACCGTGCGCACGGTCTCCTTCAGCTTTTCCATCGCCGGACTTGCGCCCACAATGTTGTCCAGCGAGTTGCGCGCTGCCGCATCGCGCTTGAAGGCAAAGTTCTGCCGGCTGAGCGCGACCTTCTCCAGCGCCCGCTTGACGGCGATCTTGATTTCGTCCACCAGCCCCGGAGACTTGCGGATGTAATCCGTCGCTCCGCCCGCCTTTACCGCTTCGACCGCCGCCTCGTAGTCGTCCACTGCGGTGATCAGAATGACCGCCGAATCCGGCGAAACCTGGTGGGCATAGCGCAACACTTCGATGCCATTGGTGTTCGGCATCTTGATGTCGGTCACGACCACGTCGTACAGCGCGCCTTCGAGCTTCTTCTTCGCCGCTTCGCCGGAGTTGACGGTCTCGACTTTGTGCCCCTCGCGGCGCAGGGCGATGTCCATCATTTCGCAGATCGAGCGCTCGTCATCGCATACCAGGATGTTACCCATGCGCTCTCCCTCCGGTGGCCGCCGCAGCCGCCGCCATCTCGGCCGTTTGCGCGGCGCGGGCTGCGCGGCCTGCGTTCTCCGCCACCTCCAGACGCCGCAGGCGCAACACGAAGACGCTGCCCTTCCCCGGCTTGGACCGCGCCCACACCTTGCCTTCATGCGCCTGCACGATCTGGTACACGATCGCCAGTCCCAGCCCGGTGCCTCCCTCGAAGTTGGATTGGAAAGGCTCGAAGACCTTCTCAATGATCTGCGGGGTCATGCCGGGGCCGGTATCGGCAAAGTTAATCTGCCAGTCGTCCCCCATCGCCTCCAGCGAGACGCTCAAAGTCCCGCCGTTCCGCATGGCGCGCACGGCGTTTTCGCAGAAGTTCCAGAAAACCTGTTTGATCTTGTCGCCGTCCGCCAGCGTCAGCACTTCGTGGACGCCGTAATGACGCTCGATCCGGATGCCGGTGCCCTGCGCCACCAGCCGGTGATCGAGCAGGGTCAAGGTATCTTCCAGCAAGGGCAGCAGGTCCACTGGCGCGAACTTGTATTGCTTGCCCCGGGAATATGCCAAAAAGTCGGTAATGATGCTGTTCAACCGCTCCGATTCCCGGGTCACAATCTGCAGCAGCTGCCGGTGTTCTTCGCTCAGGTCGGGCACCTCCGACAACATGCTGACCGATCCCGCAATCGAGGTCAGGGGATTGCGAATTTCATGGGCAATGGCCGCCGCCAGCCGTCCAACCGCCGCCAGGCGGTCCTGCATGCGCATCTCCCGCTCCAGGCGGCGGATTTCGGTCAGATCGTCGAAGGTGTACACAAAACCCTGCGTCTCGCGCTCCCCGACCGTGAGCGCGGAAACCATCACCCGGAAGGTCTTGCGAAAATTGTTGGGCAGCAGGAAACGCACCTCTGCGTGCGCCCGCTCCGTTCCCACCTGGGGCAGGGGATCGAGAAAGAGTTGGTGCACGGGCTGGCCCAGCAGCTGGCCCTCCGTCTGTTCCAGCAGCTTCTGCGCCGCCGGGTTGACTAGCGTGATGTGACCGTCCAGTCCGGTGGTGATCAACCCGCCGCTGATGGCCTGAATGATGTTCTGGTGCAATGCCTGCAGGTTCTCCAGCGCTCCGCTGGTGTCTTTCAGCTTTACATCCACCTGGCGCAGCTTGGCGGCCAGCAGCCCGGTCAAGTAAGCAACCGCCAGATAAGCAAAAAGGTTGATGAAGATAATGGCCTGCAGCGCCCCCCATCCCGGGTGGGTTGTGGCAAACGAGGGCACTACCTCGAAGTAAGTCAGTTCCAGAACGGTTCCATAGAGCAGGAAGGCCAATGCCGCCGTCAGGTAGGCCCAGGCGCGGGGCAGCAGAATACAAGCCACGATGATGACCAGCGGATAGAGGAAGTTCAGCGAGCTGTCCACGCCTCCGGTGATGTACACCACCAGCGTCACCAGCAGCAGGTCGGTAAGCACCTGCAACAGGCATTGGATGCGGTATTCCTCCCAGAAGGACAGCAACAGCAGGTAGAAGACGGATATCGTGTACCACAGCACGATGGTGCTAACGAACAGCCCTAGTGGCAGGGTGCTGGTGGTGAGCCGCGCCACCGCCAGCTCGATCCCCAGCAAGAATGTGAGGATGATGATGCGGACCTTGACCAGCCACGCCAGCCACAGCCGATCATCGAACATGGAATGCATGTGTTTCCTAGATAGCTGGTGGCTGGCTGGCGGCTGGGAACGCCGGCTCTTGCCCAGCGACCAGCTGCCAGCCACCAACTGCCTGTTCTTACCCGGCCAGCTTGGCGATCATGGAGAACAGCGGCATGTACAGCGAAATCACGATGCCGCCGATCATGACGCCCAACAACCCGATGATGATCGGCTCCAGCATGGCCAGCATGTCTTTGGTGGCCGAGTCCACTTCGTCCTCGTAGAAGTCCGCAATCTTCTGCAGCATGGCGTCCATGGCGCCGGTAGCTTCGCCGACGCCGATCATCTGGGTCACCATGTTGGGGAATACTCCCGATTCCCGCAGGGGATCGACGATGGTGCGGCCCTCTTCAATGGCCTTGCGCACCTTCATCAGCGCTTCTTCCAGCACCGCGTTGCCGGAGGTCT
Source organism: Terriglobales bacterium (assembly GCA_035542575.1). Classification (GTDB taxonomy): domain Bacteria; phylum Acidobacteriota; class Terriglobia; order Terriglobales; family Acidobacteriaceae; genus JAIQET01. Next base: position 79,071 of record DATKLE010000139.1, read on the forward strand.
TGGCAGTAATGCTGAGACCTTCCAGAATCGGCACGCCGGAGGTGATCAGCGTGCCCAGGGTCCGGGTGAAGCGGGCCACCGCGATCTTGCGCAGCAGGACTCCCAGGACCGGCATCTTCAGCATCGCCCAATCCATGTAATACCGGCCGCGCGGATCCTTGCGGATCTGTTTGATCCCGAAGAAAAACCCGGCTATGCCGACAATGAAGAACCACCAGAAGTGACCCACGAAGGCGCTCAGCCCCATCACCACGCGGGTGGGAAGCGGCAGCGCCACGCCCAAGCCAACGAAGAGGTTGGCGAAGATGGGCACCACCCACTTGAGCAGGGCGCCCACGATCAGAAAGGCCAGCGAGACGACCGACACCGGGTAGATCAGCGCTGACTTCACGGCCGCGCGCAGTTTGACCGCCTTTTCGACATAGGTGGCCAGGCGCTGCAGAATGATGTCGAGAATACCGCCGGCTTCGCCCGCGTCCATCATGTTGGTGGTCAGGTCGTCGAACACCTTGGGATATTGCCGCATGGCATTCGCCAGGGTGGCGCCGCCTTCCACTGTGGTCCGCACGCCTGTCAGCGTCTTCTGAAACGTCGGGTTTTCCTGGTTGGCGGCCAGGATCTCCAGACATTGCACCAGCGGCAGACCGGCATCGATCATCACCGAGAACTGGCGGAAGAAGATGGCAATCTCCTTGGTCTTCACTTTGCCGGTGCCAAAGGTGGGCATGGCGAATTCCTTGCCCTTTTGGCGGATCGTTCCGGCTGTAATGTGCTCTCGCCGCAGTTGCGTGGCCAGCATCTGTTTGCTGGCTGCCGTCCGTTCGCCGCTGACTTTCTCACCGGCTGCATTCTTGCCCGAAAACGTGAAAACTGGCATGGTAACCTTCTCCTTACTGCGCTACCTTTGTTCCGGAACACCGGTTCGTGCGCGCCCCGGACCTCCACTTCCCTGTGTCCGCCGCATCGTGCGCGGGCCGGACGATTCCTTGCGAGCCGCTTACCGCTTCCCCGGTGCCGCCGCCTTGGCCATTCCTGCTGCTTGGTTGCGGTTCAGCAGGCCGGCGCCCCGGGCAATCATTTCGTTCAGTTCGTCCTGATTGCTGGAGCGGGCCATGGCGGTTTCCAGCGTGATCTGCTTCTGGAAATACGCCGTGGCCAATGCCTGATTGAACGTCTGCATCCCGAACTTTTCCTGGCCCGACTGCATGGCCGAGTAGATCTGGTGAATCTTGTCTTCGCGGATCAGGTTGCGAATGGCCGCGTTGGGCACCATGATCTCCATGCACATCACCCGCCCCTTGTTGTCCCCCTTGGGCAGAAGGCTTTGGCACATGATGCCTTCCAGCACCAGCGACAGCTGCGCCCGAATCTGCGGCTGCTGGTGGGCGGGGAACACGTCAATGATTCGGTTGATGGTCGAAGATGCGTTGTTGGTGTGCAGCGTCCCGAAGGTCAAGTGTCCGGTCTCGGCGATGCGCAGCGCCGACTCGATGGTCTCCAAGTCGCGCATTTCGCCGATCAGCACCACGTCCGGGTCTTCGCGAAGCGCGGCCCGCAGCGCGTCGGAGAAGCTCTTGGTGTCGGCGTGCAATTCGCGCTGGTTGACCACGCAGTTCTTGTTCATGTGCACGAATTCGATCGGGTCCTCAATGGTAAGGATGTGATCGTGGCGCTCGCTGTTGATCTTGTCGATCATGGCTGCCAGGGTGGTGGATTTTCCCGAGCCTGTTGGGCCGGTCACCAGCACCAGCCCGCGTGGCTTGTCGCACAGCTTGCTCACCACCGGCGGCAGTCCGAGCTGGTTGAAGGACTTGATTTCAAAAGGAATCAAGCGGAAGACGGCCGCAGTCGCGCCGCGCTGGTTGAAGGTATTGGCGCGGAAGCGGGCCAGCCCCTTCAAGCCGAAGGAGAAGTCCAGCTCGAAGTTTTCTTCGAAGCGGTGCTTCTGCGAATCGGTCATCACGCTATAGGCCAGCTGCTTGGTTTCGGCCGGCGTCAGCTGCGGCAGGTCCAGGGGCACCAGGTGTCCGTGCACCCGGATCTGCGGCGGCGAGTTGGTGGTGATGTGGAGGTCGCTGCCACCCATCTCCAGCATTCGCTTCAAGAGATCGCTTAACGAGAGCGCCATAGTGTTGTGTTCCCTTTCCTCTTCCTAAAACCTAGTGAATGGTCTCGCGGGCCACTTCTTCCAGCGTGGTCATGCCCGCAGCTACCTTGATCAGCCCGCTGCGTCGCAGCGTAATCATGCCGCGCTCGATCGCCTTCTTCTTCAGTTCCACCGCCGAAGCGCCCACCAGCACCAACTCCTTGATCTCATCGTCCACTTCCATGACTTCGTACAGACCGGTGCGGCCCTTGTAGCCCGTGTTGTTGCAGGTGCCGCAGCCCTTGCCTTTCTGGATCTTCACGGTCTTGGCTTCCTCCGGCGAGTAGCCCTCTTCGATCAGCGCCTGCACCGGCATGTCCACCACCTCGGTACACTCTTTGCAAATGCGCCGTACCAGGCGCTGCGCGCAGATGAGGTGGACCGAAGTAGCCACAAGGAAGGGCTCGATGCCCATGTTCATCAGGCGGGTGATGGTTTCGGGCGCGCCATTGGTGTGCAGCGTGGAAAGCACCAGGTGTCCAGTCAGGGCCGCCTTGATGGCAATTTCCGCGGTTTCGAAGTCTCGAATCTCGCCGACCAGGATGATGTTCGGGTCCTGCCGCAGAAAGGCGCGCAGGGCGGCCGCGAAGTTCAGCCCGATCTGCTCCTTCATCTGCACCTGGTTCACGCCCTGCAATTGGAATTCGACCGGATCTTCCGCGGTCATGATGTTGGTGTCCGGCGTGTTCAATCGCGAGATCGACGAATACAGCGTGTTGGTCTTGCCCGATCCGGTCGGCCCCGTCACCAGCACCATGCCGTAAGGTTTCAGAATGGCTTTCTCGAACTTGACCAGCGACTCCGGCTCGAAACCCAGCTTGGTCATGTCCAGGCGCAGGTTTTCCTTGTCCAGCAGGCGGAGCACGATCTTTTCGCCCCACAGCGTGGGCAGCGTGCTGACGCGGAAGTCGAGCTGCTTCTTGCGTCCGCCGATGTTCATCTTCAGCATGATGCGGCCGTCCTGCGGCAGCCGCTTCTCGCTGATGTCCAGCTTCGCCATGATCTTCACGCGCGAGGTGATGGCATCTTTCAGCTTGAGTGGCGGCGACATGATGGACTGCAGCACACCGTCAATACGGAAACGCACCCGGAACTCTTTCTCGTAGGGTTCCATGTGGATGTCGCTCGCTCCGCGTTTGACGGCGTCGGTCAGCACCAGGTTCACCAGCTTTACGATGGGAGCTTCGTCGGCCGCCTTCTCCAGGTCGGCCAGCTCCATCTCGGTTTCTTCGGACTGCAATTCGACGTCGGCGTCTCCCAGGTCCGACATCGACTGCATCACCTGCTCAAGGTCTTCCTCGTTGCTGGTTCCGTAGGCTTTCTCGATCCCCGCGATGATCGAGCTCTCCGACGCCACCACCGGCTCGATGTTGAAGCCGGTCATGAACTTGATATCGTCCATGGCGAACACGTTCGTGGGGTCCACCATGGCGATGGTCAGCGATGCGCCCACCCGGCTCAGCGGCAGAATCTGGTAGCGCTTCGCGGTCTCAAACGGAATCAGCTTTACGACCGAGGCATCAATTTCAAAATACGAAAGATTGATAGCGGGGACGCCATACTGCCGGGAGAGGAAATTGGTTACGTCTTCATCGGTCAGAAAGCCCAGCTTGACCAGCGCTGAGCCCAGGCGGCAGTTGGTCTCCTTCTGGACCCTCATTGCCTGATCCAACTGCTCTGGGGTGATGACCTTCTCTTTCACGAGAAGATCGCCCAGCCGTTGAGACATACCTCGATCTCCTATCTGCGCGGCAGAGAGATACTGTTAAAGTTGCTGCTATCGGCGCGAAGCCCGCTGCCTTGGGGGGGAGAAATTGCAGCGTATCGCGTTGACACAAATTGTCAACGCATCTCGGTTACTGCACCAGTAACTTAAGTACCTGTACTGCGCGAGGGAAACCCGGCCAATCCTTTACCGCTCTGCGAGGCGCGTCAGATGCGCATTTTCGTGAGTTCCAACTTCGGGGTTCGCGAAGGGACATGACCCGAAGTAAGACCGCAAGCTGGAGCGTCGGCCTCCCGCGACTTCGCTCAGCGCAGACTCCACCGGCCGACCCGGAATTTGGATTCTCCCAAGATGCCTTAAACTGGAGCCTTGCCGAGTTCCTCCCAGCAGCAATTCCGCGCCTACTACCGCACCCTCATCCGTCTCTGGGGGCCGCAGCACTGGTGGCCGGGACGCACCCGCTTCGAGGTCATCGTTGGCGCCTACCTCGTCCAGAACACTGCCTGGGGCAATGTGGAACGGGCCTTGCGCCGCCTGCGCGCGTCCGGTCTGCTGAATCCCAAAGGCATCCGCCAGACTCCGCTGCCGCACCTGCAGGCCATCCTCCGTCCCGCGGGGTACTTTCGGCAGAAAGCCCGCAGCCTGAAGACCTTTGTCGCATTTCTGGATCGGGAGTACGGCGGTTCGCTGAATCGCATGTTCCTCCAACCCGCGGAAACCTTGCGCCGCCAATTGCTCGCACTCAAAGGCGTGGGCCCGGAGACCGCCGACTCGATCCTGCTCTACGCCGGCCAGCATCCCGTCTTTGTGGTCGACGCCTACACCCGCCGCATCCTCGACCGCCACCACATCCTGCCCGCCACCGCCAGGTACGACGAAATCCGGACATTTTGCGAACGCTCGCTCGCCCAACTGAGAACCGGGAACCGAGAACTGGGAACTGATTCTCACCCGAACGCTCACGTCCCTTCCCCTATGAGCCGAGCCCGTCGCTCTCCTCTAGCCCAGGTCTATAACGATACGCACGGACTGCTCGTGGCGGTCGGCAAAAACTATTGCCTCAAATCCAGACCCCATTGCGAAAATTGCCCCCTGCAGGAGTATCTTCCTTGATGGTTTCGCAGGTGCTGCCGGGTGAACCCGCCCTCTTCTTTCATAACTCCGGCTTATAATGAAGCCGCGCAGCCTTGCGGTTTGCCGATCGGTGGTCGGCGTGATTCAGGCTGGGAACAACGTGTCCTCTCCCAAACCAACTCGTTCGCCGGAAGAAACGCGCAGCCGCAACCAAGCCATCTTTCTTGTGGTCAGCGTGGTCCTGCTGCTCGCCATCATCGTCTCGCAAACCTCCTTTGACCTGCCTTTCATCCGGCCCGACACCAATCAGCAGCTTGCCTTGTTCGTGGTGTTGTCCGCCCTGATCTTCGTTCTGTTCGTGTACCTGACCTTCGTGCTGGCGCGCAATCTGCTGAAGCTCTTCGCGGAGCGGCGCCTGGGCGTGCTGGGCTCGAAGTTTCGTACCCGCCTGGTGGTGGCGGGACTGCTGCTCTCGTTTCTGCCGACCATCGTGATGTTCTGGTTCGCCTATGGCCTGATGAACCGCTCCATTGACAAATGGTTCTCGCGCCCAATCGAAGAGGTCCGCGAAGACACCGCGGCCATGGCCTCGCTGCTTTCCAACTATGCGGCGCAGAACGCCGCATCCGAAGCCGCATCGATTGCGGCTTCTCCCGACACCGAGCACGCCTTTGAAGGCCACAGCTTCGCCTCCGCGGTGACCGAGTTCCGTCGCCACGCGCGCACTCTGCAGGGCGGGTTCGCCCTGGCGATCGTGGACGGCAACGCCGAAGCCAGCTTCGGCGCCCCTGCTCCCTGGCCGCTGCTCAAGGCCAAATTGCCACAGACCTTGCTGCCACTGCCCGAGACCCCCACCCGTTTCGTTTGGGACCAGACCGAGTTCATCCTGGGCAGTGCCGCGGTGGGGAATCACGGATTGATTCTGGTGGCCATGCCCCTGCCTCGGAAGTTCTCCGAGACCGTGCAGCAGGTGAAGGCCAGCGAGCGGCGCTATTTTGAACTCGCCCGCGAACGCCGGCTGATCCGCGGCACGTACATGGGCTTGCTCATGTTGCTCACCGTCCTGGTGCTTTTTGCCACCACCTGGCTGGCGCTCTTCCTCTCCCGGCTGGTGACCCGCCCCGTCGTGGCCCTCGCTGAGGCCACCCAGGAGATCTCCCGCGGCCGGCTCGATTATCGCGTCGAAGTGCGCGCCGCCGACGAAATCGGCGATCTGGTGCGCTCCTTCAACCGCATGGCCGAGGAACTGGAAGGCAGCCGCCGCCAGATCGAGGCCTCCAGTCGCGACCTCAGCGCGGCCAACGTGGCTCTGGAGCAGCGCCGCCGCCACATTGAGACCATCCTGGAGAGCATCCCCACCGGCGTGCTCTCCCTCGATGCCGACCGCCGCATCACCCACGTCAACCACGCCCTGCTCCGCCTCCTTCATCCCGCCGGCGGAGACTCCAGCACCCCCAAGGTGCTGATCAACGCCACTCTGGGCGAAGTCTTTTCCGCCGAGGTCCTGGAAGATCTCGAACCCCTGCTGCGGCGCGCCGATCGCATGGGCACGACCACCACCCAGATGGAAATGATCCTGGCCCGTGCCAAGCTCAATGTCGCAGTCACCGTCGCCTCGCTGGAACACGAGGGCCGCGGTTGGGGCTATGTCCTGGTTTTCGAAGACCTCTCGGACCTGCTCAAGGCCCAGAAGCAGGCCGCCTGGCGGGAGGTGGCCCGCCGCGTGGCTCATGAGATCAAGAATCCGCTCACGCCGATTGCCCTCTCCGCGGAGCGCATCCGCCGCCACCTGGAGCGCGGCGCCAGACCGGACGCCGCTTCTTTGGAGATCATCCGTGGCTGCGCAGAGACCATCGCCGGAGCCGTGGAAACGGTCCGCTCTCTGGTGGATGAGTTTTCCACCCTGGCCCGCTTCCCCACCGCTCAGCCCCAGCCCGCCGACATCAACTCCATCGTGGAGAATGCTCTGGCCATGTTCAATGGCCGCTTGGACAGCATCCGAGTGCGTACTTTCCTGGCCTCCGACTTGCCCAAGGTGATGGCCGATCCGGAAGCCATCAAGCGAGTGCTGGCCAACCTGGTGGACAACGCCGCCGAGGCCATGCAGGACTCGCTGGTGCGTGAGATTCACATTTCCACCGCGCTGGTGGGCAGCCGCGATGCCGTGGAGATCACCGTCGCCGACACCGGCCACGGCGTCACCCAGGAACTGAAGGAGCGTCTCTTCCTGCCTTACTTCTCGACCAAGCGGCGCGGCACCGGCCTGGGCCTGGCCATCGTCAACCGCATTGTCGAAGATCACCACGGCTCCATCCGGGTGGAGGAGAACGAACCCGTAGGCGCCAAGTTCGTGGTCGAGTTGCCGGTGGCCTCGGAGGTCCTGAGCGCACCCGCCGCCAGCTGACATGCCCACCATCCTCATCGTCGACGACGAATCCGGCATTCGCCAGTCGCTCAAGGGCGTGCTGGAGGACGAAGGCTACCGGACTGCCTCGGCGGAGAGCGGCGAAGCTTGCCTGGAATTATTTCAGAAACGGGTTTTCGACGTGGTCCTGCTCGACATCTGGCTCCCCGGCATTGACGGCCTGGAAACTTTGCAGCGAATCCGTGACTTCGACAACGCTCCGGAGGTCATCATGATCTCCGGCCACGGCACCATCGAGACCGCGGTCCGCGCCACCAAGCTGGGGGCTTACGACTTCCTGGAAAAACCGCTGTCGCTGGACAAAACCCTGATCCTGGTCAAAAACGCCCTCGCCGCCCGGAGCCTGCGCCAGGAGAACCGCGACCTCAAGAAGCAACTCACCCCCAAGAGTGTCATCGTCGGGGACAGCATCCCCATGAAGGCGCTGCGCCAGCAGATTCAGCTCATGGCGCCCACCAATGGCCGCGTGCTGATTTACGGTGAGTCCGGCACCGGCAAGGAACTGGTGGCCCGCGCCATCCAAGCCCAGAGCCTGCGCAAGGACGAAACCTTCGTGGAAGTGAACTGCGCCGCCATCCCTGAAGACCTGATCGAGAGCGAGCTCTTCGGCCACCACAAGGGCTCCTTCCCCGGCGCGACGACCGACAAGGAAGGAAAGTTCCAGAAAGCCCATGGCGGAACGCTCTTCCTCGACGAGGTCGGCGACATGAGTCTCAAGACCCAGGCCAAAGTTCTGCGCACCCTCGACGAGCAGCGTTTCACCCCTGTAGGCAGCGAGGAAGCGGTCACCGTTGACGCTCGCCTCATCGCCTCGACGAACAAAGACCTGGAAGAGGAAATCTCGCGCGGAAACTTTCGCGAAGACTTGTTCTACCGCCTCAACGTGATTCCCTTCTCTGTTCCCCCGCTGCGCGAGCGCAAGGAAGATATTCCCCAGCTGGCCAGTTATTTTCTCAAGGAGTTCTCCGCCGCCTACGGCCGCCGCTCCCGGGAAATCACCGATGAAGCCATTGAAACCCTCATGCGCTATTCCTGGCCGGGCAACGTGCGCGAGCTGCGCAACGTCATCGAGCGCATCGTGATCATGAATCCCACCACCACCCGCTTCGACCGCAAGCACTTGCCGCCGCTGGTGCACCGCGACGGCGGCCGCCGCGCCCCCGGCGACTTCTCCACCCTGCACCAGGCCCGCGCCGCCTATGAGCGCGACTACATCCTTAAGAAGCTCGACGAACACCACGGCAACGTCAGCCGCACGGCTGAAGTGCTGGGCCTGGAACGAAGCCATCTCTATCGCAAGATGAAGACCCTGGGGATTGCGGCAAAGGAATGATCGGAAGAGGCCGGGTGGCTCGGCCGGGTGGCCCACCCCTAGTCACCGCAACTTTAAGCCATGAATAGACTCGGGGGTGCCTCGCTCCTTGCGTTTTTTGCAAGGGGCGGGTGTGTGCGCCATCACAGACCCGTCCCTTTGGACGGGTGGCCCGGGTCTGCGTCAGTATACCGCCGCGTGCTTCGAGGGTGCCCCAGGTCTCGCGCTTTTCGAGACCTGGGGCTTTTCCTGTCGGGCGGCACTCACGCCGCCGGTGCACGAACCTTCATCTTCAGCACCTCCCACCCATTGACCCGCACCGAACCGCGCTCCAAAAACGCGTACGCGCGGTAACTGCTCCAGCGCCACACCTCGGGGGACTCTGCCAGCCCCCGCTTCACCGGGTTGCGGTACGAAGGCGTGATGGAAAGCTGGGTCACGCAGGAGGAGGAAAAACCCCAGGTCTCGAAAAGCGCGAGACCTGGGGCACCCTCAGAGTGGTCGGCTTGAGACTTTTTCGGATCAGCTCAAGAAGATCCGGGCCACCCGCCCAGCGGCGGCTTCACCACAGGACACCGCCAAGGTAGGAAACAACCGACAACGACGAGAGGGCGAGGAACTCCACCGGAAACGACCTCACTGCTTTGGAAGCAAGTCCCTCTATGTTGAGCTATCGGACCAAAGGAATCAACAAGTTCACGTTCGTTAACCTGGCGAGCACTCTCCTGCAACCGCGCGCCGGGATTTTTCTTTAGCTGCCCTGCTTTCAACAGGTTCACGCACAGCAACCGCAGGTTGCTGTGCAGCAGCCGAAACGGGGTGACGTGTCCCTACTTACACCCCGTGCGAGCCGCTTTTTGGCGAGCACGGCTGAACACCCCTACCGCACAACGACTCTCCGGGAGGGCAGCACACTCCAGAACCCCAGCTCCGGGACCACCTCCAGGTCACCCTCACCCTGGCGGAATCACCCACGCCAGCAGCTCACGATCGGGACCGGATTCCACCCCGGAATCAGCACCGCATTGGGCGACTAATCGGACAGGGATTACGGCGTGGAATCGGCAGCGCATCGGACGGCGGAGGGGACAGGAATCTCAGCACAGCCCAGCAGCGGAATCGGAACCCCAAACGATCTTAGTTCTCTTCGGGGCCTGGGCCACCCGCAGCCATCTTGATTCGATCGATGACTCTGTAGACAGCCCGATAGCCGCCTGCCACAATTACGCATGCTATGGCGAGCCTTCCCCAGACGACCGCGCCAGTTATCTTCCAAACCACGCCACAGCAGAGGCCAAGGATGAGGCAAAAGGTTTCCTGCGGTGTTCTATATCTCTTCCTTGGTCTTTTCGAGTAGGCCCCCAAAAAAAGATACCAGATGACCACAAGGCCCACGAGGAGCACGCCTACCGTTGTAGGAGCTGGCACGTACGTAACAAACACATAAGAGACAAGTATCCAGAGCGGCAAATATATGTAGGTGGTCCAATGGCGAAAGCTGTCCTGTGGTGCGGCCAATACCCCGTACCGGGCGCACTTCTGGCAGAGCTCCTCATGTCCCGGCAAGTCAACCCCGCAAGATGAACATCGGCCCATTGGTCTACCCCTAGGAACCTCCATTGGACGGGTGGCCCGGGTCTGGGTCAGTATACCGCCGCATGCTTCGAGGGTGCCCCAGGTCTCGCGCTTTTCGAGACCTGGGGCTTTTGCTCCGGACCGCATGATGTAACTTTCCATCACTCCTGTGGTGTCCGTCCATCACTGCCTGAGCTTCGATTCCGTTCTAACCTCGTCCCATGCCTTGGGGTCTTCACCGCTCGTACGGCGCCGGACACCTGCATTTCATAACCTGTAGTTGTTATCGCCGCCAGCCCCTGCTGGGCACTGCCAAACGCCGCGATCTTTTTCTCAAGGGTCCTGGAACAGGTCCGCCGGCGCTATCAGTTTGTGGTGGTCGGCTATGTGGTCATGCCCGAACACTTTCATCCGCTGGTCAGCGAACCTCAGGAACATATTCCCTCGCGGGTCATGCAGGCGCTCAAGCTGGGCTTTGCCCGGCGGGTCTTGGCCGAGCAACGCCGCCGTCGGAACCCGTCCCAGGCGGCTCTGTTTGAGCACGTCCCACGGCAGATCTGGCAAGCACGTTTTTA
>DATKLE010000140.1:0-14908 GCA_035542575.1 Terriglobales bacterium
GCGCTTCTACTCGGACGAAGAACGCAAGGAGCGCGAGAACCTGCGCGCTCTTCGCGAAAAATACCACCTCGATGAATCCTCCACCGGCGTCGTCGGTCGGGAGGACATCGAGGATGTGGTATCGCGCTGGACCGGCGTGCCGATCACATCAATCAAAGAGGAAGAGACCCAGAAGCTGCTGCGCATTGAAGAAGAGCTGCACAAGCGGGTGATCTCGCAGGACAAGGCGATCAGCGCCCTGGCCCGCGCCATCCGCCGCAGCCGCGCCGGCCTCAAGAACCCCAACCGGCCCATCGGCTCGTTCCTGTTCCTGGGCCCCACGGGCGTCGGCAAGACCGAAGTCGCCCGCACCCTGGCCCAGTTCATGTTCGGCACCGAAAAGGCCCTGGTCCGCTTCGATATGTCCGAGTTCATGGAGAAGCACTCGGTCTCGAAGCTGATCGGCTCGCCTCCGGGATACGTGGGCTACGAAGAGGGCGGCCAGTTGACTGAGCGCGTAAAGCGCGCACCGTACTCCGTCGTCCTGCTGGACGAGATCGAGAAGGCCCACCCGGATGTCTTCAACATCCTGCTACAGGTCTTTGAAGACGGCCAGCTCACCGACGGCCTGGGCAACACGGTGGACTTCAAGAACACCATCTTGATCATGACCTCGAATATCGGCGCCCGGCACCTGCAGAAGCGCGAAGGCCTGGGCTTCCAGTCGAGCGACGAAGGCAAGATCTCCGAGAAAGTCGAAGACCTGGTCAAGAACGAGGTCAAGCGCACCTTCAACCCCGAGTTCCTGAACCGTCTGGACGAAGTCATCCTTTTCAACGCTCTGAACGAGCAGGACCTGATCCAGATTCTGGAACTGATGGTCAGCCAGCTGAACACCAACCTGGCGCAGAAGTCGATCACGGTCACGGTGACCGACGAAGCCAAGAAGTGGATTCTCAACCAGACCCTGGTGGACCGCAGCTACGGCGCCCGTCCCCTGCGCAGGGCGTTGCAGAAGTACATCGAGGACCCGCTGTCAGAGGCGCTGATCCAGGGCACCATCACGACCCGCCCGGCCTTCATCGAGGTCTTCCTCGACGGCGAAAAGCTGTACTACCGTCCGGTGGACTCGCAGGAGACGGCGGGGGTATTGCTGTACGAGAACTGAGAATGTGGGGCGGACACTTTTGTCCGCCCGCGTGCAGCTTCAACAACCTTCGGCCGCCAGCACGAGCTGGCGGCTCTTGATTCTCCAAGGGAGCGCCTACGGATACGTTGGACAGCCTCCTCATCTGTCTGGTCGAGCGAAACTCGACCGGATTCCATGCGATGGGAAGCGAGGAGCAACGGCAGCTCCCCCGGTTTCACTTGGCCTCGGCATTCAGGGCCACCGTCTTCACCTCCGACGCCCGATACTGCGCCGCCAGGGTCTGCTCACCGCGGCACTTGAAGCATTCGTGCACCTGCCGGTCATTTCCCGTCTTCACCTGGGCCAGAAAGTAGGTTTCTCCGTATCTATTGAACACGACCTGATTCGTGATTCCCTCGGACGCTACCGGCGATGGCTTGACCGGAATCCAGGCAGTCGCGCGTCCGTCCTCCCGCACCAGCCGGATGATCGTTGGCGTGGAGTGGAAGGCAAGGTATTCCCCGGGTGACATATGGACTCCTCCGGCTATGAACTTGAAGGGAACGTTCACCCGGAACAGCATTTGTTCTTGCGCCTGCAGCGCAGTTGAGAACAACGGAAGCATGACCAGCAGAGCAGCCAGCGTGATGAGAGTTTTCGGTTTCATGGCAACCTCCTTTGCGAACCTTGGTACTGTAGCCAAACGTCGTGCACGCGCCCACCATCGTGGATTTCGTCCGCTATCTCAATGCAAAGTGGATGAAAAGGGGAATAAACGCAGGTCACCACGCAATCTTCAGAAGCTTCGGGAGTTCCGATTCGGGATGAAAAGATGGCGTTGCTTTCACCAGTTCCTTCTGCTCGGGTATTGGGGCAGTAGAATTCAAGAAGGCGTATAGACTTTCCGGCTCCCGGGAGGCCCGGCGGAATGACCCCTGCCTCGAGTCCGGTGCGCTTCGGCAGTTTCGAACTGGATCTGCACAGCGGAGAACTGCGAAAAGACGGTCTCAGAGTCCGCCTCGGCGACCAGCCCCTGCAAGTCCTCACCCTCCTTCTGGAACATCCCGGCGAGATTGTGACCAGGGAGGAACTGCAACGCAGGCTGTGGTCCTCCGACACCTTCGTCGAGTTCGAACACAGCCTGAACGCCGCCGTAAAACGCCTGCGTGAGGCGCTGGGCGACTCGGCGGAGAATCCCAGATTCATCGAGACGTTGCCTCGTCACGGCTACCGCTTTATTGCGCCGGTCCGGTCAGCCGACCGTCGTGTTGCCGAACCAGCTGCCCCCAACCTCAGTGAATCGGGAGCACAACGAAAGCTGCGGCGACGGGCTGCAGTTATCGCCTTGCTGGTCGTCGGCGCCGTATCGTATCTCGTCGGCCGGTGGGCCTGGGGGCGGTGGCACGACTCCGAGGGGCCCATCCGTGCCATCGCCGTGCTGCCCCTGGTGAATCTCTCAAACGATCCCAACCAGGAATATTTTTCCGACGGGATGACGGAAGCAATGATCACCGAACTCGGCCGGCTCGGCTCCGTGCGAGTCATCTCCCGCCAATCAGCGATGCATTTCAAGGGAACAACCAAAACTGTTTCTCAGATTGCAGAAGAACTGAAGGTGGATGCGCTTGTGGAAGGGGCCGTCCTCTGCGACGGGGACAAGGTACGCATCAGCGTGCAACTCGTCCGCGCAAAACCCGAAGCACATGTCTGGGCGCAGAGCTACGAACGAAACCTCCGCGACGTTATACGGCTCCAACGGGAAGTCTCGCACGCCATCGTCTCAGACATCCAAGGCACACTGCTGACATCGGGAAGGAGGACGCCCCTTGCCCGCGATCGGCCCGCCCCGCCACTGGTTGAGTTCGAGGCCCACCTGGTAGATGCACAGTCCTATGAACTCTACCTGAAGGGACGTTATCACTGGAACAAGAGAACCCCGGACGGCATCATGAAAAGTCTCGAGTACTTTCAGTTGGCAGCGGGCAAGGACCCAACTAACGCTTTGGCGTACGCCGGGCTCGCCGATGCCTACATCGTGTCGGGGTCGGGTCAGTATGGCCTGATGTCTCCCAAGGAAGCCATGCCCAAAGCGGAGGCAGCGGCTAAGCAAGCCCTTCAGCTTGACAGTACACTTGCCGAAGCTCACGCGACGCTAGGTTATGTGAGGTTCTATTTCGATTGGAATCCGCCGGGCGCAGAGCGGGAGTTCCAGGAGGCCATCGAGCTGAACCCGAACTACGCAACAGCCCACCATTGGTACGCACTCACTTTAAACGCGCAGGGACGCTTTGCGGATGCGATTCGCGAAATCACGACCGCGGAACATCTCGATCCACTCTCGCTTATCCTGAGCGCGGACATGGGCACGATCTTTCACTATGCCCGTCAAAGTGATCAGGCGATCGCGCAACTGAGAAAAACTCTGGACATGGATCCAAATTTCGCCGCCGCGCATTTCGTGCTGGCACGCTGTTATGCCCAAGAAAAGAGATATCCGGAAGCCATCGCCGAGATTAAACGGGCCATCGAACTGGCGGGAGATGAGCCCTTTTGGAATGCGACCCTGGCCTACATTTATGCGATGGCGGGTCACCGGCAGGAAGCAATCGAGATATTGAACCAGTTGAACGAAGTAGCAAAGCACCGCTTTGTCCCCGCCAGTGGCTTGACCTGGGCTTACATAGGCTTAGGTGACACGGATCGCGCATTCTATTGGCTGGAGAAAGCCTACGCAGCACATGAAGACAACATCGTAGTTCTGCAGGTGCAGCCGGAACTGGATCCGCTGCGTGCTGACCCACGCTTTCACGATCTGCTACGTCGCGTCAACTTCCCGCCGCCCAAGGCTTCTCTGCCGGTGCCGACGTCCCTGCCGCTGCGCGCCAGATCCCTCGCTCCGCCTGGAAAGCGGCTCCGCTCGGGATGACGCCGTCAGATCTTATTTCTGTTTCTTTTGCGACCGGGGCAGCCATCGTCTCATCTTAGCTAATACTCCAGCAGCGAATCTCTTCCCCCGAGGACACAGCATGGACAAGGTCAACATCGCCGAAAAGTTCTCCAAGATTTCCGAATACTGGAAGCCCTACATCGCCGCCGAACTCAACGGCCAGCACGTCAAGCTCGACAAACTCAAGGGCGAATTCGTCTTCCACCATCACGAGAACGAAGACGAGCTCTTCCTGGTGGTCAAAGGCCGCTTCCGCATGGAGTTTCGTGACCGGCATGTATGGATCAACGAAGGCGAATTCATCGTGGTGCCCCGCGGCGTCGAGCACAAGCCGGTGGCCGAGGAGGAATGCTGGCTTTTGCTCTTCGAGCCCGCCTCCACGCTGAACACCGGCAATGTCGAGAACGAAATGACGCTGCACGAGCTCGACCGGGTTTGACTTTGAACCTTGAGACCTCGAGGCTCTGAAACCGTACCGTGCAGCTCACCATCTACACTGCCTTCTGGTGCCCCGACTGCAGAGAAGCCAAGCGCTTCCTGCAGCGCCACGGCATTCCTTACACGGAGATCGACATCGATAGCACCCCCGGCGCCGCCGAGGAAGTCGTTTCCCGCACCGGCAAGCGCGCCATCCCGCAATTCGTCATTGACGGCGAGTGGGTGCAGCCCTACCGCCCCGGCGAGGGCTTCCTGTACGAAGAGATGGCGCAGCGCTTGAGAATCGTTGAGCCGTGAGCGGGCGTAGGTATCACGCCCACGCAGCGCTTCTCCTTATCTTTCATAAACTTGCCCACCGCTGTGTCCGGGCGCCCGTTTGTACATCGTCCTCCGTACCGTAGTAACGGGCTTGCTCCCGCGCCACAATGAGTCTCACAGGGCGCGCAACCGGCCCAGCAAGTCTCTCCCCCCGCACCGGCTTCGCCGCCCATGTCCTCATGGCCGCGCATAACCAACAACCGCAGGAAGAGCCCGTTTGTGCCGCCTGGTCCGCCACGGTGCAGGCCGTGCTGGGAATCATGCTGGTCGTCGGGGCGGGCTTTCTGGTGGACTATTACGCCCCACCGTCGGTCACCATGATGCGCGAGCAGGTGCAGGAGCTCACCCAACAGGTCAACCTGCTCAAGCAGGAGCAGGCCATGCCCGCCATGGTCCTGAACCGCTACCGTAACTCGATCTGCTACATCTTCGGCGTTTACCACGTGGGCTTCCCCAACCAGCCCTCAGCCCTGCGCGCCCGCATTTCCGGCACCGGTTTTGTAGTGGCTGATGGGTTGCTGGCCACCAACCGTCACGTGGCCGAGCCCTGGTACGAAGACCCAGAATCCGATGTTCTCATCAAGAAGGGCGCCAGCCCGCAACTGGAGAAGCTGGTGGCCTTTTTCCCGGGAGTTCCCACCCCGGTGAACATCACCCCAGTCGCCCTCTCCGCGAACGGCGACCTGGCCGTGTTGACCATCCAGAATTCTCACTCCGGACTTCAGCCTCGTCCTTTGCCGCTGGCCAAAGAGAAGCCCAATCCCGGAGAACTGGTCGCGGTGATTGGCTATCCTATGGGAGTGTTGGGGATGGTGGCAAAGTCGCCGCCGGCAGTCTATGAGAGATTGGCTCTCCGCCACGACGATATCGGCGCCGCCAACGAACTGGCTGCGCTCTCGCTTATCCGGCCCTCCGCCACCTGCGGACACCTGGGAGATGTGGTCGGCGACAAGCTCATCTATGACGCTCCCACCGCACATGGCGGCAGCGGCGGCCCGGTCTTCAACTCGCGCGGCCAAGTCATCGGCATCAACGCCGCCTACATCGACGGCTTTTCCGGCGGCACCCTGGGCATCTCAGTTCAAGCCCTGCGGCCCCTGATCGAAGCCGCGCAGAGCAAAACGCAAGCCAACAAACCCTAGCGCGTCGCCTCTTCGATCGCCGCTCCCAACTGCTCCACCGCCCAGGCAATCTGGTCTTCGCTAATCACCGCTGGGGGAGCAATCAAAAGATGGTCGCCCGATAGCCCGTCCACGCACCCCTGCATGGGGTAGAGCATCAGCCCGCGTTTCACTCCCGCCTGGCCCACACGTCCGGCAACATTCAGTTCTGCCGGAAATGCCCGTTTGCTGGCCTTGTCAGCGACGAACTCCACACCCCACAGCATGCCGATGCCGCGCACGTCACCTACCGCCTTCAACTCCCGCAAGCCCGCGAGCGCGTGTCCGAGCTTGGCCCCGGTGGTTCCCTCGCGATGCGAATCGGCGGCCTGCACCAGCCTGCGTCGTTTTACATGGTCCAACACGGCGCGCCCCGCCGCCATGGCTATCGGATGCGCGTTGTAGGTAAATCCGTGCAAAAACGCGCCTGACCCGGAGGCGATCGCATCCACTACTTTCTTCGTGGCGATCACCGCCCCCAGCGGAGCGTAGCCGCTCGCCAGACCTTTGGCCGCGACCAGGATGTCGGGTGTCACACCCCAATGCTCGCCGGCAAAGTTCCTGCCGGTGCGTCCCATCCCAGTCATCACTTCATCGGCGATCATCAGCACGCCATGACGGCGGCAGATCTCTGCCACCTGTTGGAGATAGCCCTGGGGAGGCACCGCTGCACCCAGCGTCGCGCCACTCACCGGCTCGAGGATGAACCCGGCCACCTCGCCGCGCGCTGATTCAATTGCGCGTTCCAGCTCAGCCGCATACTGCTCTGCGCAGTTCTTGCAGCCATACGAGCAGCGATAGCAATAGGGCAACCCGATGTGCGCGAACTCCCGCACCATGGGCAGATAAATCTCGCGCCGCCGCCTGTTTCCGGAAACCGCCAGTGCCCCCAGCGTGGCCCCGTGATAGCTCTGCATGCGGCTCAGCACCTGGTAGCGCCCGGCCTGGCCGATCTCCACCTGGTACTGGCGCGCCAGCTTCAGCGCGGTCTCCGTCGCTTCTGATCCGCCGCAGGTGAAGAACACGCCCCCGCCGCGAAAACTCGCCCCGGCAAACTCCAGCAACTCTTGCGCATATTGTTCCGCCACCGGCGTGGTGAACTGGCTGCTATGCACGAACTCCAGCTTCTGCGCCTGTTCCACCATCGCCGCCGGAATCTCCGCCACGCCGTGCCCAATGAAATTGACCGCCGCCGACCCGGAGAAATCCAGATAGCGTTTGCCGTCCGCGTCCCACAGATACACGCCCTCGCCACGCACTGCCGCGGGACATGCCTTGCGATAGGATCGCCGTAAGATCGCCGATCGAAGAGAAGCCTCGACTGTAGTCGAATCACCCACGTTTCGGATTATGCGGCGGGGCGGGCGGCCTGTCAAAGAGACCGGAGCAATTGCGGAGCGGACGCCCCTGCCCGCGCCCCCTGCGGTGAAAACGTGAATCTATCGCTTGCTGGCTACCGCCCAGTCCGCGGGCGGGTTTTCGATGCCCCAGAAGTTTTCCGGGGTCTCAAACTCCAGTCCCACCAGATAAGTCTTAGGATCGGTCTCGGCCAGCGCAACGCAGACCACGACCCGCGCCTTCTTGCTGCGCTCCTGGGCCAGCAGGTCGATCAGCAAGGGAGTTCCGACCTTCAGCGGCTCCTGCATGATCACGCCGCAGCCGTGAGCATTGATGGCGACCGTTCGGCACTCTTCACAGATCTGGTTGCGGAGGTCCAGGGTGGTGATGAGCACTCCAACTTGCAAGGGGAGCCGAGTACTGCGGCGCATCGTGTCGTGGCTCTCGGTGGCCAAGCGAGTCTCCGGCAGGTTACATACGGAACGGTACCAGCTATCTTACAAGGCTTGTGCTGCGGAGCGAAGCCAAGCCCGCCGAGTGGGCAACCGGCGCGCTAGTAGCTAACTGGCTTCTCAAGCGCGATGGGTTGTCCCGGGCGAGCCGGCAAGCCGGATCTTGCGTGTAGAATCGCGGTATTCATGAGTAGCCAAGGAGAGTCTGCCGAGGGCGCAAGCCGCGGCTTGGCGCGCTTCCTGCGTTTCTTCCGCCCGTCGCACCAGCATACCGCTTTCTCAGCCACCCTGCTGCTGATGAGTGCGGTGATGCTGTCCCGGGTAATCGGCTATCTCCGCGAGGCGTACATTGCGTGGGCCTTTGGCGCCGGCCCGGCGACCGACGCTTACGTCGCCGGGTTCACCATCCCCGACTGGCTCAACTACCTGGTTGCCGGAGGGACGGCTTCGATCACCTTCGTCTCCATCTATACGCGCTTCCTCACGGAAAAGCGGGAGGACGAGGCGCGAGAGACCATGTCGGTGATCATCACCGTCATGACAGCAGTATTGGGCATCGGCATTGTTCTTACCGAAATCTTCACCCCGCAAATTGTAGCCTGGTGGTTCGGCCCGCATGCGGGGGCGAAGGGCTTTACCCCGGACCAACTGGCGCTCTGCACGCACTTAACGCGCATTCTGCTGCCGGCCCAGGTATTCTTCTACGTCGGCGGTATCTTTGCTGCGGTCCTGCTGTCTCATCGCCTTTTTCTTCTGCCCGCGCTCGGGCCGCTGTTATACAACCTCAGCATCATCGTCGGAGGCGTGGTGGCTTCGCGCCATTTAGGGATTTCTTCGCTGGCATGGGGCGCCCTGCTGGGAAGCTTTCTCGGCCCGTTCCTGATCAGCATGGTCGGTGCGGCCCGTATGCACACCGGCTACAGCCTTAGCTTTGACATACGAAATCCAGCCTTCCGCGAATGGGTGCGTCTTTCCATCCCGCTCATGCTGGGTGTTTCCCTGGTGAGCGCTGATGATTGGATTCTCCGCCACTTTGCCTCCGGCAATATCGGCGACATCACCCGCTTGAATTACGCCAAGCGCCTTCTTGCCGTTCCCATCGCAGTCCTCGGACAGGCAGCCAGCCAGGCTTCCCTGCCCTTTTTTGCGCGCTTGTGGGGAGAAAAGCGGCGTCACGAGTTCGCCGAGACTGTCAATGGGTCGGTTTACCGCATTGTGGCCGCTTCCCTGCTGGCCTCCAGTTTCATGATGGCAGCATCATTGCCCATGATTGATCTGGTGTACCGCCGCGGGCATTTTCTGTTTACTGATTCGCAGGAGACGGCCATCTACTTCTTCTGGTTCTCGCTCTCGCTTGCGTTCTGGTCGGCTCAGGGCCTCTATTCGCGCGCTTTCTATGCGGCGGGAAACACCATGACACCCATGATCGCAAGCAGCCTGATCACCCTGGCGTCCCTCCCCATGTACTACGCGCTGTATCGCGCACTCTCCACTGTGGGGCTGGCCATCGCTTCTGACGTGGGCATCGCTGCCAACACACTGGCTTTAGCAATCCTGCTGCACTGGCGCAAGCTGGTGCCATCCGAACAGCTGCAATGGGGAGAGTTGGGTAAGGCCGGCATGATTGCGCTGGTGGCGGGCGTCCTCAGTCATGAGGTAGCGCGGACGATCATGGTGAGCGGCAACCGTATGGCTGATGTAGAGTCGCTGGGGCTGGTCACGCTAACCTGGGCGGCCGCGGTGGCGGCGGGATTGTGGATGACCCGATCGCAGTTGCTTCGTGACCTGCGGCGCCGCAAAGCGACCCCGTATCCGCGCGTGGCGGAAGCCGGCGGAGAGTTGAGTGCCGGGATTGAACCCTGACCCCCGGAGATCAGACTTCAAAGCGCGGCCTAAGGCCTGAGTCCCGAAACCCGGCGCCTCGACTCGTGCTCTCCTTCTGACTCTCTCCCGCGCGAGCCAAAAAGAATGGCGGACACCTTCTGGGATCAGAGGTGTCCGCCGTTGATCTTGCCGAGCTCTGAGGTCCGACGCTTGCCTTATGCTCGGGCCGCGGTTGCCGTCTCCGCCGTCGCGGTCGTCGCCTTGGCCTCTTCCCCATTGGGCTTCTGGCCGGCTTTGCGAATATCAATGCCGCCCTTGAAGAAGGCGCCGTCTTCAATCGAGATGCGGGCCGCCACTACATCGCCGGTGAGCGAGCCGTCGCTGCGGATATCCACCCGGTCGCTGGCAGTGAGGTTGCCGCGCACTTTGCCGAGCACAACAATCTCGCGCGCATTGATGTTGGCCGAGACCACCCCGTTGCGGCCCACGGTGACGCGATTGCCGGAAAGGTTGATGGAACCCTCCACCCGGCCGTCAATGTAAAGCGACTCCGACCCAGTCACCTCGCCCTTGATCACCAGGGATTTGCCGATGGTCGCCTGGTCCGCTGTAGTAGTGGTTACGGGACGCGGTCCCGCCGCCGGTTCGCTCATAGTAGGCGTGCTGGGTGTGGGCATGGCCGGGCGCTCTGGCTCACCGGGCCGGCCTGGGGTTGTGGGCTGATTTGTGGGCTTCCACATTTGGCAAAAATTCCTTTCCTCGGTAATGGATTAGGGGGTCACAGCCGCATTTCGGTGACCAATCGGCATTTTACCCTGCAAACGGCTCCTCGGGCTGTGGAAATTCCTTGAATTTGCAGAACTTAAGGTCGTGCCCGGTAGGCCCAGGCTCGCCTCGGCTCCTGCCGTTCCCATGTAATTCTTCCCGCTGAGGCGCACTTCTTATACCCGCCGACGCTCGCCGGTGAGATGATCTTGGAGAGTCGCGACAAAGCCTTCCAACCGGGCACAGATTCGCAGCAGGAACGGCAATGACCCAGCATACTCTGGTAGAACTGTTTCATGGCAAGCACGCACACGCCAACCCCATTGCCTGCGTGGAGGATGTGACCGCCGATTTGGCAGACCGGCGCCCGGAAGGTTTTCCGCATTCCATCTGGGAAATCGTGTGGCACATGAACTACTGGATGGACTACGAGATCAGGAGAATCCGCGGCGAAAATCCAGACTACCCCGGGCACGCCACTGAGAGTTGGCCTTCAGACCCTCTTCCCAACGAACTAAATTGGAATCGGGAAGTGGCGCGGTTTGCCGCCCTGCTCGACGAACTGTGCGGACTTGCCGGGTCCGACGATGACACCCTGGAGCGCCAGCTCAAACCTCCTGCTGACGTGGCTGACCCGTCGTCCCCGCGCGAACCCGTGAGTGTGCTGTCGGTGCTCTGGCAGACCGTGGTCCACAACAGCTATCACGTAGGACAGGTCGCTTTGTTGCGCCGCGCTTTAGGCATCTGGCCGCCGCAGAGCGGGGGAGACACTTGGTGAAACATGGCGCTGAGTAAGATGACCGACGCCGCCATCTTGAAGAAGATCGAGCGCCAGCCCAGGCACACCGCGGGATTCAAGCAGTTGGTGCGCGAATTGGGACTGCACGGTGACGCGCGCCGGACGCTCGCGGAGCGTCTGCAACACCTGGTCGCCGGCGGGCAGTTGCTGCAGGTGGATTCGGACCGCTTCGCTTTGCCCCAAGCGGCGGCCGGCCGGAACCTGGTCGTGGGGCGGTTGAGCATGCACCGCGATGGCTTCGGCTTTGTCATTCCCGATGCGTCTTCGCTGGACGAACGGCTCAAAGCTCAACTCAGCGGGGACATTTTCATTCCGCCGCCGGCGGTGGGCTCCGCCATGCACGGCGATCGCGTTCTGGTGGAGATTGCCACCATCCGCCCCGACGGCCGTGCCGAAGGGCGCATCGTGCGGCCGGTTGGCCGGGCCCATACCACGGTTGTGGGGACTTTTCACTGCGGCCCGCGACGCAACTATGTCACCCCCATCGATCAGAAGATCACGCAGGAGATCATCATCCCGCCGGGGATGGAATTCCCAGAAGTCAAAACCGCGCACGCCTCCAATGAAGACGTCATCCCGAGCCCGAGCGAAGCGAAGGGGAGGGACCTGGCGCAGGCCGGCAAACATGATGGCGCGCGCAAGGCGCCTCGACCGTCCCGGCACCGCGCGCTCGGCGAGGAAGCCGCGCGCAGGGAGTGGACGGATCTCGAAGGCGTAGTCGTCGACGTGGAGATCACGGACTGGCCAACCGCCACGCAGAATCCCCGCGGCCGTGTGGTCGAAATTCTCGGCTACGCCGACGATTTCGGCGTAGATGTCGAGATCATGATCCGCAAGTTTCACCTGCCCCATCGTTTTCCCGCCGAGGTGCTCGATGAGGCGCAGGATGTGGAGCCAGTCATTCCCGCGCACGCGGTTCACAAACGGCGTGATTTCCGCGCTCTGCCCATCGTGACCATTGACGGCGAAACCGCGCGCGACTTCGACGACGCGGTCACCGTCCGCAAACTGGAGAACGGCAATTTTGAGCTGCAGGTGCACATTGCGGACGTGGCTCACTACGTCACCGAAGGCTCAGCTTTGGATCAGGAAGGGCGCCTGCGCGGCACTAGCGTTTACTTTCCAGACCGCGCGGTGCCCATGCTGCCGCTCGAGCTCTCGACCGACATTTGCAGTCTGCGCCCGCACCTGGATCGCCTGGTGATGTCATGCGTGATGGAGATTGATCACAACGGAGACATTGTCGGATATGAGTTGTGCGATGGCATCATCCGTTCCGCCGAGCGCATGACTTACACCGATGTGAACGCCGTGCTGGAAGGTGATCCGGCCACGCGCAAGCGCTATGGGCGGCTGGTGGATCTGTTCGAAACCATGCGCGAGTTGGCGATGATCCTGAATCGCAAGCGCGAACGCCGCGGCTCCATCGATTTCGACCTGCCCGAGCCAGTGATTGAGTTTGATGAAAATGGCCTCATGAAGAGCATCACCCGCTCCGAGCGCAACATCGCCAACCGCATCATCGAGGAGTTCATGCTCTCGGCCAACGAGTGCGTGGCCGAGTACCTGGAAAACAAGCGCGTCGGATCGCTTTACCGGATTCATGAGAAGCCCGATGCCAAACGGGTGTACGACTTCGAAGTCATCGCAGCCACGTTCGGTTACTCGCTGGGTGTGGGCGCACTGCCCATCCAGCGCATGCAGCTCAAGGGGGACCGCCGCGCCAGCTACGGCTCGGGACGCCACGCGCGCGAAATCGAGATTCCGAAAGATGTCCACATCACGCCACGCATGTATCAGAAACTGACGGAGAAGATCGCCGGCAAGCCGGAGGAGCGGATTCTTTCGTACCTGATGCTGCGTTCGCTGAAACAGGCACGCTACTCCGAAGAAAACCTGGGACACTTCGCCTTGGCGGCGGCCACGTACACGCATTTCACGTCGCCGATCCGCCGCTATCCGGATCTGATCGTGCACCGGATTTTGAAAGAGGTGTTGCGCGACTCGGCCGAGAAGCGCGACGGCGAGGTGCGGATTGGAGCCGCGGGAGGCCACCCCAGCTCCAGCCGCACAGCGGCGACAGATATTAGCCCCGGGCGCAAGCCCGGGGTAGCCACGCCGCAACCCGACGAGTCCCTGCAGGGACGGCATCCCTCCCCCTGGTCCAAACGCCGTGAGCACGAACCCATCACGCCCATCGGCGGACCGATCTCCCTCGACGAACTCCACGACATCGCCGAAGAATCCAGCCAGGCCGAACGCCGCGCCGACGATGCCGAGCGCGAACTGATGGAATGGAAGAAAGTGAAGTTCATGCAGGAGCGCGTGGGCGAGGACTTCGACGGCTTGATCATCAGCGTGACCAAGTTTGGCTTCTTTGTGGAGTTAACCGATCTATTCGTCGAAGGCCTGGTGCCGCTCGCCACCCTCACCGACGACCGCTACACCTACCACGAAAACACGCGCGAGATCATCGGGCAGCGCAGCCGCAAGATCTACAGGCTGGGGCAGCGGGTGCGTGTGATTGTGGACCGCATTGATCCTGTGGAGAAGAAAATCCAGTTCGCAGTATTGGAACTGGAAGAGCAACGCACGCGAAGACGGTCCGGCAGGCGATAAACCAGGACCGGACGAAACCCCTGCACCTGGTGTAAAATTTCTAGGTTAACCCCGGGTCGCAGTATGCGACTTGCCTTCCCGTCGGGACGTGGCTCAGCCTGGTAGAGCACTCGCTTGGGGTGCGAGGGGTCGGCAGTTCAAATCTGCCCGTCCCGACCATTCAATGCGCTACTCTGTTTCCCTCCAATTCGCCCGCTTTCAGCGGCCACCTTCGTTTGACGGTCAAATGCACAGCAGCGTAGGATAGCCGTCCCAGCCGGACATTCCTTTCGGCAAGATCCGCGTTAAAGTGTCCGACTGGCGGGTCCGTTCGATATCAAAGCGATTGAGAGGAGAATATGGCAATGCGCAAATGCGTGATTGTAGTCTGCTTGTTGGTGCTGGGCATCACCCTCTCGGCGGCCCAGGAAAAGATTTCATCGCAATGGAAATGCGAGGGGAAGCCTGCCGATCAGCACAGCATCGCCGTCCCAGACCACGAGGGCCACAGCTATAGCATCGCTCAAGGCAAGTGCATAGCCGAAAAAGGCAGCATGGGCGACGCGAAGGAGCAAGAGGGCACGTTTACGGAATTTGGCGACATGACCAGCAGCGGTGTCCAGAACCACGGCGTATTCGTAGATACCCTTGCCAGCGGCGACAAGATTTTCTACCACTACCACGGGACGCAGAGCTGGAAGGACGGCAAGATGGAGAGCGGCAACAACAAGTGGACTCTTGCGGGCGGCACCGGCAAGTTCAAGGCGGTGAAGGGCGAAGGTGGCTGCCAAGGCAAGGGCAATCCCGACGGTTCTTCGACCTGGAATTGCGAGGGTACGTACTCGGTAGCTAAGTAGCCCTCAGATCCTGCCAAACCGTGATGTGAGCCGCTCTTTGTCAGAGCGGCTTTTTCTAGTGGCGGGTGGCCGTCCCCGACAGCGCCGAAGTCAACTGTTGGAACATCGCGATCGCACGCATTCACCCACTTCGCGGCGAACGAACAGCGCAAACTTGTGCAAACGCCTGTGTCTGTTGAAAAACTCGGGTGTGCAGTGCGCTTTTCTCTTTACTGCCTGTCTGGTTACTCGCTGGTTGGTTTCTTCACGCCAGGTTCATGCAGTTGCAATCTCCTCGGCTGGCGTCGAACTGAGGAACCGCACC
>DATKLE010000141.1:0-58509 GCA_035542575.1 Terriglobales bacterium
TATGTGGCTAACTTCTTCTCAAGGAAGATTGAGGTGTACGACCAGAACTTTAACCTGGTCAACCTGGCCGGCTCGTTCACCGATCCCGGCGTACCCGCGACCTTCGCTCCACATAATATTCGCAAGATCAATAACCAGTTATGGGTGCTTTATGCTAAGCAGAACGCTACCAAAACCGATGCGGTGCTGGGAGCACATCTGGGGCTGGTCAGCATCTTCGACCTGAACGGGAACTTCGTGAAGCGCTTCGCGACCCAGGGAAGACTGAATGCTCCGTGGGGGATTGCCCTGGCGCCGGCAAACTTCGGAAAATTCAGCAATGACATTCTGATCGCCAACCTGGGCGACGGGCGCATTACCGCTTTTGATCCCACCACCGGCCAGCCGCTGGGACAGCTTAGCAATGCCCAAAACCAGCCGCTGCGGTTACCCGGCCTGTGGAGCATCACCTTCGGCAATGGGGGTATGGGCGGGCTGAAGAACGTGCTCTATTTCACGTCCGGGCCTTCGGCGTACGCGCACGGGCGGTTCGGCAGCATTACGGCGCAATGAATTCCCCGGTTTCTCCCCCGGGAACGCGACTTCATCCTGGGCGAGGCCCCCACCAGGCCCCGCTCAGGATGAGTTCCGCGAATCCAGCGCGGCCCGGATGCGCTGGTAAGTGACCTCCAGGCTCTCGGGCAGGATACGGGTCTCCCCGACGACCGTCATGAAGTTCGAGTCGGCTATCCAGCGGGGCAAGACGTGCATGTGGATATGGCCGGCCACACCGGCTCCCGCGGCCTGGCCGATGTTCATACCTAGGTTAATGCCGTTCGGCGAGTAGAGCTGGCGCAGCACGGCTTCCATCCTTTGCGACAGCTCGATCATCTCATGCGCTGCTTCGAGGGGGAGCTTCCGCAGTTCGTCCAAGTGAGCATACGGCAGGATCATCACGTGTCCGGAGGTGTAGGGGAAGGTATTCAAGATGATGAAACAATGCCGGCCGCGGTGGACGATATGAGCTTTCTCGTCATCGCCAGCCTTGAGCAGATCGCAGAACAGGCACCCGGTGATTTTCTCGGCCGTAGTGACGTAGGCGTAGCGCCAGGGGGTCCACAGGTAGTCCATGGCAGGGCAGGGTAGCAGATGAGAGCGGGTTTTCGGAAACTCCCCACCCATCGGCTCCGGCCGGCTGGCGGTTTGCACAGGGGCGGCAAGGCCGCTGGGGATGCGGCCTCCGGCGATAGGCGGATTTGCACGCTTTGGTGTTTGACACTGTTTGCGAGCGATTGCTATAGTCGAAGGGTTCCCTTTGGACGCGGGTTCGCTTTTACACCGTCCGACCGCTGGGATTGTCACAGTCCGTTCGCCAGGACGGGCTCAACACAACCGGAGACGCACGCCAGCAGTCCGCACGAAAACAGCCCGCATCCCTCCCGCACCGGAGTGTGCGAGGAGTACACCAGAGAGGCCATGACCTTGTCCGACGACAACACCGCCCACAACCTGGATTCCGCGACTTCCACGAGCCTGGCTGAGCCCACCACTAGCACTCCTGAGGAGTCGACCCCGGACCAAGCCAACCTGCAAGCCACCGTCCAGCGCCCGGAGGAAAAACCCGCAACCAGCAACGACGATTTCGCTTCCGCCCTGGAGAGTTTCACCACCGAGACCGAGGAAGCCGCCGGCGACGACCATGTCCTCAAAGGCACCGTGCTGAAGCTTACGCCCACGCACGTGGTGGTTGATATCGGCGCTAAGTCGGAGGGCATGCTGCCCCTGGCGGAAGTGCTGGACCATGAGGGCAAGCCCAGGTTCCAGCCCGGCGACGAAATCGACGTCATGCGCGACAAGGGCGAGACCGAGGAAGGCTACATCAACCTTTCTCACCAGAAGGCCCAGCGGCTGCGCGCCTGGGACGAGATTGAGAAGGCCTACAACGAGAAGAAGCCCATTCGCGCCCTGGTGATTGATCGCATCAAGGGTGGCTTGACCGTGGACATCCATGGCGCCCGCGCCTTCCTGCCTGGCTCCCAGGCTGATCTGCGCCCGGTGCGCAACCTGGACGCGCTCAAAGGCCAGCCGCTGGAAGTTGCAGTCATCAAACTGAACAAGAAGCGTGGCAACATCGTGGTCTCGCGCAAGCAGGTGCTGGAAGAGGAGCAGAACACGAAGCGCTCCAAGACCATGGAGCACCTGGAAGAAGGTGCGACCCTGACCGGTGTGGTCAAGAACCTGACCGAGTACGGCGCGTTTGTGGACCTGGGTGGAATTGACGGCTTACTTCATATCACCGACATGTCCTGGGGACGGCTCACCCATCCGCGCGACCTGGTCAACGTGGGAGACCAGATCCAGGTGAAAGTCCTGAAGTTCGACAAAGACAAGCAGCGGGTTTCGCTGGGCTTCAAGCAGCTCACCCCCGATCCCTGGCTGGATGCGTCGCAGCGCTATCCCGTAGGCGCACATGTCAGCGGGCGGGTCATCAGCGTGACCGATTACGGCGCGTTCGTCGAGCTGGAGCAGGGCATCGAAGGCCTGGTGCACGTCAGCGAGATGACCTGGTCCAAGCGCATGAAGCATCCCTCGAAGCTGGTCAACGTCGGCGACCACGTGGAGTGCGCGGTGCTGAACGTGAATCCGCAGGAGCGCCGCATCTCACTGGGCATGCGGCAACTGGCGGCCAATCCCTGGGACTCGCTGCATGAGAAGTATCCCGTGGGCGCCACCGTCGAGGGACGGGTACGCAACCTGACCGACTTCGGGGCCTTCATCGAGATCGAGGATGGCATTGACGGCCTGGTGCACGTCAGCAACCTGAGCTGGACCAAGCGCGTGAAACATCCGTCAGAGGTCCTGAAGAAGGGCGACCGGGTCAAGGCCGTCATTCTGGCGATTGAGCCCGACAAGCGCCGCCTGTCGCTGGGTGTGAAGCAGCTCCAACCCGACGTCTGGGAGACCTTCTTCCACGAGCGTCACATCGGCGACGTTCTTCACGGCAAAGTGCTGCGCGTGGCCAGCTTCGGCGCCTTTGTGGAGATCGCCGAGGGCATCGAGGGCCTGTGCCACAACTCCGAGGCCGTGGATGGCAACGGCCAGCCCCTGCATCTCGAGCCCGGCCAGGAGCACGACTTCAAGATCATCAAGATGAATCCGGATGAGAAGAAAGTGGGACTCAGCATCAAGGCCGTGGGCGAGGAAGCCTCCCGCGCCGAGGTCGAGTCCTATAAGCACCCCGTTTCCAGCACCGGCGGCTCCACCATCGGCGAGCTGATGTCGTGGAAGCGGGCCGGGGAACGAGAATAACTAGCCGTAGCGCGGGCGACCCGCCCCCGCACGTCCCGCTTCGATCCTGCGACGAATCTCGCTTCTAATGCTCGAAGCGTGGTACAACTACGCGCCAGGCCGCGCAGCGGCGCAAGACATTAGCCCGGCGCGTAAGCGCCGGGAAAGGCATTAGTGGAACCAGCCGAGTCCGCTTCAGAGTTTCGTAACAACCCGCCTACCCGAAGGGGTTCACGATCCGCACCCCATCCACTTCCCGCTGATGCTGCATGTTCTCTGTAAAGAGAACGCTACAGCCTGACTGCTTGGCCGACCGCAGGATCAGCGCGTCCCAGAAGGAAAAGCCATGCAGTCGGTGAAGATCAATGGCGGCGAGAATGTCCGCCACGTCGGGCGAGGCCACGTCGAACTCGGCGAGCAGTTCGACCTTGCGGCGGGCGATGCGCGCCTCCACCTGCAGCTTGCGGGTGACCGCGACAAAATACTCCTGCAACACCTGGAGCGACACCACTCCCGTTCCGCTGCGGCGGTGCTCGGCCACGAGGTCGAGGGCGCGGCGCTGCTTGGCGGGGGCGGACTTGTCGTCCGCATAAATGAGAACGTTGGTGTCGAAGAAGCTACGAGCGCTCATGAATCTCGTCGCGATTGAAGCGCCAGCCGCGGGAATGCCCCTTGCCGGAGAGGCGGCGGAATTCCTCGATGCTGCGCTCGGGATCGTCGCCCCCCGCGAGCTTCTGCAGGTAGTCGCGGATGAGCTGGTTGAGGCTGGTGCCCAGCGCCTCCGCCCGCTTGCGGGCGCGGGCAACCAGTTGCTCGTCCACCGAGAGGGTGACATTCATATACACAGTATATGTGCGCATTGATTATGTGTCAATCTACCCGGTTCCGGCGCCCTTTCGAACCCGGCGCAGTCCATGCGGCAGGGACTTCGTGTCACACCTTCGCGTCCAGGTGGAATGGCGTCATCTGAGGCCGGTAGGCCGAAGGATCTGGGGCACCAGGACGACAGTGCTTTGTCCACTTGAAAGACTTGGAGGGGCAATTGCTTGCCCAAAACCAAAGGCGCCCGTGCGGGCGCCCTTGACCTGATGGCTGAATGCCGACGAGCTACGCTCTCGCCGGGCTCTCCCCGCCCTTGGCGATTCCTGGGCGGCCGGGCTCGGGCTTCAGCACCTGCTGCACGCCTCCGTCGTCGGGCTTGGAGGGCGGAGTCATCTTGGGCAGTTCTTTGCCTTCGATGATCATTTTGATCTCGTTGGCGTCGAGTACTTCGCGCTCCAGCAGGGTCTGGGCGATGCGCTCCAGCGTGTCGTGATTGCTCCCGAGGATGCCCTTTGCGGTCTCGTAGCCCTGCTGGATGATGCGGCGCACCTCTTCGTCAATCTTGATGGCGGTTGCTTCGCTGTAATCGCGGTGCTGCGCGATCTCGCGGCCCAAGAAGATCTGCTCTTCCTTCTTGCCGAAGGTCAGCGGGCCCAAGTCGCTCATGCCGAACTCGCAGACCATCTTGCGGGCCATTTCGGTGGCGCGCTCGATGTCGTTGCCGGCGCCGGTGGACAT
Organism: Terriglobales bacterium; assembly: GCA_035542575.1. GTDB lineage: Bacteria > Acidobacteriota > Terriglobia > Terriglobales > Acidobacteriaceae > JAIQET01. Next base: position 4,828 of record DATKLE010000141.1, read on the forward strand.
CTGGTTGAGGAACAACTCCTCCGCCAGGCGCCCGCCCATCATGATGGCGATTTCGGTCTCCAGATACTCTTTCGTGTAGTTGTGCTTGTCATCAATGGGCAGCTGCATGGTGACGCCCAGCGCCATGCCCCGCGGGATGATCGTGACCTTGTGCAGCGGGTCGGAGTTGGGCAGCTTGGCCGCGACCAGCGCGTGTCCAGCCTCGTGGTAGGCGGTGACTTTCTTCTCCGCGTCGGAGAGCAGGAGCGACTTGCGCTCCACGCCCATCAGGACCTTGTCTTTCGCCAGTTCGAAGTCGTACATGAGCACGGCTTTGCGGTTCTGGCGGGCTGCGGCCAGGGCAGCTTCGTTGACCATATTGGCCAGGTCGGCGCCGGAAAATCCGGGGGTGCCGCGGGCCAGCACCGAAAGCTCGACATCTTCGGCAAGAGGAATCTTGCGGGTGTGCACGCGGAGAATTTCTTCGCGTCCGCGCACGTCAGGGCGGCTGACGACCACGCGGCGGTCGAAGCGTCCAGGGCGCAGCAGCGCCGGATCGAGCACGTCAGGACGGTTGGTGGCCGCCATCAGGATGACGCCTTCGTTGGACTCGAAGCCATCCATTTCGACCAGAAGTTGATTCAGGGTCTGCTCGCGCTCGTCGTGTCCGCCGCCCAGCCCAGCGCCGCGATGGCGTCCGACGGCGTCAATTTCATCAATGAAGATGATGCAGGGAGCGTTCTTCTTGCCCTGCTCGAACAGGTCGCGCACGCGGCTGGCGCCCACGCCGACAAACATCTCGACGAAGTCGGACCCGGAGATGGAGAAGAACGGCACATTGGCTTCGCCGGCCACAGCACGGGCCAGCAGAGTCTTGCCCGTCCCAGGAGGCCCGACCAACAGCACGCCCTTGGGGATGCGTCCGCCCAGCTTCTGGAATTTCTGGGCTTCGCGCAGGAATTCGATGATCTCGCGGAGTTCTTCCTTGGCCTCATCCACGCCGGCAACGTCTTTGAACGTCACTTTCTTCTGCTGCATGGAGAGCAGGCGGGCGCGGCTCTTGCCGAACGACAGCGCCTTGTTGCCGCCGGTTTGCATCTGGCGGATCATGAAGAACCACAGCGCGGCGAGCAGGATGAGGGGCGCGAGGTTCAGTAGCCAGGTGGGCCAGCCGCCGCTGTTCATATCGCGGAAGGACATGGAGACGCCCTTGTCGCGCAGCGTCTTGATCATGTCCGGGTAATTGGCCGGGACGATAGTACGGAAACCAGAATTATCATTGCGGTACTGGCCGTGGACCTCCATGCCGGAGATAGTGACCTCTTTGACGTTGCCTTGGTCCACCTCCGCCATGAATTGCGAGAAGTTGAGGTCCTTCTCCTTTTGCGAGGCGCTGCCGCGCTGCACCACCTGCCAGAGCAGGAAGGCGGAAACCACGATCACCAGCCAGAAAACCACGGTCTTGACGGTCGAATTCACTCAAAACTCCTGAGAAGGTGGAACCTTACTCCAAACCCGAACGGGGAAAAGCCTCCACCCCATTAGATGCCCTTGGAAGGGTTTGGATAGACAAATCCCAGACGCCATTTTAACCGTTCTTCCAAAAAAAAGTAGGCCGATCTTGGGGTGACTTAAGTTATGGGCGCAGCTTGATTTGGGGCTGCCACGTAGGGCAGATTGCGGTTGGTTTGCTGAGGCGAACCCAGGCCGTAGCCGAAGAGAAAACCTTCGTCCACCAGGAAGCCGAAGTAGTCGGGCTGGAGCTGGACGCGGCGGGCGGATTGGCGGTCGAGCAGGGTGGCCAGCTTAACGGAGGCGGCACCCCGGGCGCGCAGGTCGGACATCAGGAAATCGCAGGTGACGCCGGAATGGACCAGGCCCTCCACCAGGAGCACGTGCTGCCCGCGGATATCGGGCTCGTGGCTGAAGAAGATTTCCATGAAGTCGGCCTTGCCGCCCGCCTGCTGGCGGCGGTAGCGGGGCTTGATGAACTGGCAGATGACCGGAACGTCGAGAGCGCGGACCAGGTCGGCCATGAAGATGAAGCCGTTCTCCAGCAGGGCGAGGGCGTGGATGGTCTGGCCGCGGTAATCGTCGGAGATTTGCCGGCCCATCTCGCGGACACGCTTCTGGATCTGCTCAGCGGAGATCACGACGCGAAGCTGGTCCTTCGAGACCTGGTTCATGTTGTGGCGTTCGCCTCCTTACCGCGCAACTTCGCGGATCACCACCGCCTGTTCGGCTCCGGGCTGGGGACGCAACTTGGCCGGGACCGCAAAGCCCCGGACCCAGACAATCTCCGATCCGCTGACCACCACCGGCCAGAGCTTGCGCTCAGGGCCCGTGACCTGCCGCTGCTGCAGAAGTTCCTTGATCTTTTTCGGAGTCCTGGTGTGCGCGGGCCAGAAGCGATCGCCGGCGCGCCAGTTGCGCACGCGCAGCTCTTTGGCCAGCAGTGTGGGTTCAAGTAAATGCTCGGGATTATACCCCCGTTGTGCGGCGGCAGGAACCAGCAGGGCTTCTAGGCGGGAGGCGGCCTGGGGAATTTCGATCTGCCCGGGGACGCGGAGGAGGTACTCGTAATCGGGGTTCCCGGCCGCAGTGGCTGGGCCGGGTTCGAAGCGCATTTCCTGCTTGTGTCGCGATGCGGTCCAGCCGCGGGGCAAGAGGGCGGATTTTGCGGCTCCGGAGGCGACTTCGAGGATCTCTTCGACGTGGTGGAATTCCAGCCGCAGGCCGAGCGACTCGGCGGCGGCGCGGACGACGCGGCGCTGGAGGGCCAGGGGCAGGCGGGCCAGCGCCGTTGTGCTCAGCGCTGGCGGTGAGCCGGTTGCCCACACCTGCGGCAAGCAGCGCTGGATTTCCTGCTGCCAATAGTCCTCTTCCTGGCGAGCGATCTCTGCGGTCTCGGCCAGGACCTCGCGCACCGAAGGATTCAGGTTGCGCTCCAGGCGGGGCAAGATTCCATGCCGCACCCGGTTGCGCGCATGGCGGAGATCGCGGTTGCTGCGGTCCTCGCGCCAGCTCTGGCCCAGGGCCGTGAGGTAGGCTTCCAGGGCTTTGCGGCGAATCCCGAGCAGGGGGCGGATGATGGCGAACTTTTCCTGATGGCTGACGGCCGATGGCTGATGGGGAGCCGAGGACCGAGAACTGGCCACTGACAACCGGGGATAAATCCCAGACAAGCCGCGTGTCCCGGCGCCCCGCACCAGCCGCAAGAGCACCGTCTCTGCCTGGTCGTCGAGGGTGTGGGCGGTGGCAATTCGATTCACTACTCCCTCGCGCAGCAGCCGGTGGAAGTAGGCGTAGCGCAGTTCGCGGGAAGCGGCCTCGAGGCTGAGATGTTTGTGTTCAGCGTGGCTTGCGACGTCCCCGCTTTCGCGGTGAAAAGGCAGCTTGTGCCGGCGGGCGAGCTCGGAGACGAATTGCTCGTCTGCGTCGGAGTCGGCGCCTCGTAGTTTGTGATTAAAGTGAATTACACAGGCAACGATCCCGAGTTCCTTGCGCAACTCGAGCAGCAGGCACAGCAAGGCTACTGAGTCTGCACCGCCTGAGACCGCAACCCCCACGCGGTCTCCGGGCTTCAGCAGTTCGTGCCTGCGGATGTAATCGAGGACGCGCTGGGCCAGGGTAGGCACGGCTCCATAGTACATCCGGGTCTTGGGTGTCGGTGCAGGTATGCCCGCGCGGCGCGGCAGGACAGCAGCCAGCGTTGTCATGCTGAGCGGAGCGGGGCCGAATGGCCCCGCGGAGTCGAAGCATCCCTGCCCACAAGGCACTGCCGGGAGTAGGGATTCCTCCGCCTTCGCCTTCGCTCAGGGTCGGAATGACAGGGGGCGTCTCGGCGAAGCAAACGAAGCTAACTCAGCATTTTGTTGACTTCCGCGTGCGCCGGCGCGCCTTCGAGGGCTGTGTAGGTACCGGAGGTTTTCAGTTCTTCCGCCAGGCGGCGAACCAGCCCCAGCGTGGCGCGCATCGGCGACGACCCCAGACTGATCCGTGCGACACCAAGCTTCTCAAGCTCCGGGACTGTGGGCGAGCCTGGCCCGGCCAGGATGTTGACCGGACACTTTACGTCCTGCACGATCCGCCGAATCGTCCCCGGATCGCGCAGTCCTGGGACGAACACACACTCCGCGCCCGCATCGCGGAAAGCCACCAGGCGCCGCACAGCTTCGTCGTAGCGTTTGGCGGGATCGCCCACCTGCAGGAGATATACGTCGGTACGCGCATTCAGGACCAGCAGAACGCCGGTCTTGAGCGCGGCTTCGCGGATGGCACGAATTTTCTCCAGCTGCAACGCGAGGTCCACCAGCGGATGATCGGGGTCCTCAGTGCCGTCCTCGAAGTTCATGCCGACGGCTCCGGCCTCGATCACGCCGCGGGCGGTTTGCGCGGCATCCTCGGGGCGGGGTCCGTAGCCGGCTTCGACGTCGGCGGTCACCGGGACCTTGACGGCTTTGGCGATGCGGGCCACGCGGGCCAGCATTTCTTCGCGGGAGATTTTCTCGCCGTCGGGATAGCCCAGCGAGAAGGCGACTCCGGCGCTGGTGGTGGCGATGGCGTTGTAGCCGGCTTCTTCGACGATACGGGCGCTGGCCACGTCCCACACGTTGGGCAGGAGTAGGGCTTTGGGCCCGCGATGCAGGGCGCGGAAGGCGTTGGCCTTGGCTTTCTGCTTTTCGATATCTGACATGACCAGTCACCATGAGCACCCAAGCCTGGCACCTCTGCCGGGCTGAATGCTGAGTGTTCGTTCCTACCCCTCGCTCTTCCGCATCTTCGCCGGGAATTTCCCCAGGCTCACCACCGCCCGGCTCACCGTACCCCGCCCGATCTCCTGGGTGTCGTCGCGGGCGGTGACCCGTAGCGTATAGAACCGCCCGTCGAAGGCCTCCAGCACTGCCTCAGCCGAAATGTGCGCTCCGATCCCGCTGGCCGCGCGATGTTCAATGTTGATAGCCGTCCCGACGGTAATCTCGTCGCCTTCGCAGAAGGGCTGCAGGGCGCGGAACGCCGCGATCTCCATCAGGCGAATCATGTCGGGCGTGGAATAAACCGGAGGCAGTTCGGCGTTGTGAAAGGTGAGGGTGTGTTTGAACTCGACGGTTTCCTCGATCGTGGCGTGAGCACCGAGGGGGATGGGTTTGGCCATGGCGGGAATCATCTCCACAAAGAAAAGGAGCCCATGATTCTACCCAATCACGACCTCCGCAGGACTATTGACTCGCTGCTTCCTGCAATGCCGCCTCAAGCTTCTTAACGTCGAGGTGGCAGACTCCGGTCTTGCACCCATACACCTGTTGACGCAGGCCTTTCTGGACTTTCACCCACTCGGTCTCGCTCATTTGACTTCTAAGCCTGGCTGCCTCTTTTAGAGCCTGCCTGTCCCCATTCATGATCGGCCCCACATACAACAAGAACGCCTTTTGGCGATCCACCTTTCCGCCCTCGCCCGTCGCATACATTTGGGCCAGATCTCTAATTGCGTCACGATTGCCGAGACGGATAGCCAGGTCGTACCACTTCATAGCTGCCTTCGGATCTGGCGTGACGCCCAGTCCTCGCTCGTAGATCTGGCCGAGGCAATATTGACCGCCACCGCCGCCGGCACTCTGTTTCGCGGCCTCCTCGCACCAGTGCCGCGCCTCCTCGTAATTCTGAGGCACGCCCATTCCGTTCAGAAGCACCGTGGGCCAAGGCAAGCTGTGCCTCGTGGTCGCCCTTTTCAGCGGCCTTGCGCATCCAAAGCGCGGACTGGGCAACATCCCGCGGCAGTTCCTCGCCCTTGAAATAGATTGTGGCGATGATTTTGAAGCCCTCGCTAATGACCCACGGCTTGAGCTCGGATTCCGCTCGGCTGACCGCTTCAGCAGCGTTCCTACTGCCGGCTTCCCGTGCCAGCAAGAACCAGGCATAGGCAGCTGCGTCGTTGATCGCCACCCCGTCTCCGTTATAGTAAGCAGTTCCCAGATTGAACATCGCCGAAGCATTGCCTTGCCGCGCCGCCTTGCGGTACCACTTCACCGCTTCTTCTTTGCTTTTTTCGACTCCTCGCCCCTCGCGGTACATGATGCCGAGTTCGTTTTCTGCGGCGGCGTTGCCTTGGTCAGCGGCTTTGCGGCACCAGGCGGCTGCCAGATCGTCGTTCTGCCGGACACCGTTGCCGTCGGCGTAGGCCCGGGCCAGTGCCAGTTGGGCCAGCGCATCGCCCGCCTCCGCCTTGGTTTTGAGTTGAGAAATGTCCGACACGCTTGGTGACGCTGGGGGCTGGGGCGATGGAGCAGCAGGCTGCGACTGAGGCGTCGCCGATAACTGGGCCATAACTAATACGAAGGTCCGACCTACTAACAGCAAAGAGAACATAGCCGGGTCAGTATATCGCCGAGGTGAGGGAAATCCAGTGATCTTGGAAGAAATGACGAAGCAATCAACAGGCTTACTTACGCGAGAAGGCGCATCCTTATCAAATCGCAAACTGAATTTGAGTTTTCAGTCCGCTGGACAGTCTTAGCTATGCCACCTTCGCGTTTCTTCGTGCTTCGATCCCATCCAGCGCGTGCCACAGAGCCCTCGCCGCGGCTTCTCCGGCGGCCAGCGCCTGTTCCGCGGCTTGCGGATTCGCTTCCAGGCGTTTGGCCAGTTGCTGGCGCCACACCTGTGAGTGATACACATCGGCCGTGCTGTGCAGGGTGAAGTATCCGCGGGTTTTTTCATTGGCGCCATACAACTGCTGCAGTCCCCGGGCTTTTTCCTGGGCCACTCGCGGGACTTGGGATTCATACGCGTAAAAGGCGGCCAGGGCTTCTTCCGGAGTCCCGCTTCCAGCCACGCCATGAAAGAACTTCATCAGGTCGGCGATCTCGGCCAGTGGCTGATGTCCGTGCAGATCGCGGCCGGCTCCCATGCCCTCGGCAAAATCCAGCCAGAGTTCCGAATGGGGTTTCGCCGGCTCGCCAAACAGGTCCTCCGCTCCTTCTTCGTCGCACATGTTGGCCAGCACCGCTCGCCGCAATTCGCCGTTCTCGAGGCGAATGCCCAACTCGGCGAGGTAGGTGGGAAAGGCTTCTACATGATGGTAGTAGTCCCGGGCGTAGTCGCGCAGGTCATCGCGCGTCAACTCGCCCGCCGCCCAGGCCTTGTAGAAGGGATGACAGAGCAAGTCATATTTCGCGATGCGGGCATCCAATTGCTGGAAGAATTCTTTCGTGGTCATGCCAACTCCTTAGGAAGGGAATGAAGCTACTACTATAAGTGCAGCGGCGCTGTTCCGTAAATTGCTAAAATAGAGCACTGCGCAGTACGCGAGTTTTGCCTCCGGTTGCGTGGGGTTTCCGGATTCAATGCAGCAGTTCAATGAACAATTCGACGTAGTGGTGGTCGGCGCCGGACACGCGGGGTGTGAAGCCGCCATGGCCGCAGCCCGCATGGGCCTGCGCACCGCGCTGTACACGCTCAATGTTGACCTTATCGCGCAGATGTCCTGCAATCCCGCGGTCGGCGGCATCGCCAAGGGGCACCTGGTGCGCGAGGTGGACGCGCTCGGCGGCATCATGGGCGAAGTCACCGATGCGGTCGGGATCCAGTTTCGCCTGCTGAATACTTCGCGCGGGCCGGCGGTGTGGTCTCCCCGTGCCCAGTGCGACAAGCAGGCTTACCGGCTGAAGATGCGCGAGGCGCTGGAGTCGCAGGCCAACCTGAAGATCAAGCAGGCGGAGGTGGCGGAGCTGATTGTTGAAGAGTCGTTGGTCGTTGGTCGCTCGTCGTTGGCCAACACCGACGACTCGACCGCACTTGCCAACGACCAACGACTAACGACCAGCGCCCAGCCGACTTGTCGTGGCATCAAGCTTCGCGACGGCCGCACCGTCGGCGCGTCGGCCGTCATTATCACCACCGGCACGTTTCTCAATGGGCTCATCCACTGCGGGGAGCAGCAGTATCCTGCAGGACGCAGCGGCGAGCCTCCTGCAATTCTGCTCGGAGAGGCTCTGAAGAAGCTGGGGCTTCGCGGCTGCCGGCTGAAGACGGGCACGCCTCCGCGTCTGGATGGACGCACCATTGACTGGTCGCGCTTTCCGGTGCAGCCCGGCGATGCGGACCCCACGCCGTTCAGCTTCCGCACCCGCCGCGTCGCCCACCACGACAAGCAGGTCCCCTGCTACATTGCCTGGACCACGCCCGAGACCCACCGCATCATTCGCGAGAATGTGCATCGCTCGCCCATGTACAGCGGGCAGATTCAATCCATTGGGCCGCGCTACTGTCCTTCGATTGAAGACAAGATCGTCAAGTTTCCCGACAAGACCACGCACCAGCTTTTTCTCGAGCCCGAGGGCCTGAATACCAACGAGATCTATGTCAACGGGATGAGCACGTCGCTGCCGATTGACGTGCAACTAGCCATGCTCAAGTCCATCCCCGGGCTCGACACTGCCGAGATGATGCGTCCCGGCTACGCGATTGAGTACGACTCCATCGATCCGACGGAGCTCGACCGCACGCTCGAAACCAAGAAGATCGCGGGCCTCTTCCTGGCCGGGCAGATCAACGGCACCAGCGGATACGAAGAGGCGGCCTGCCAGGGGATCATGGCGGGAATCAATGCCGCGCTGAAGGTGAAGAACGAGCCGCCCCTGATTCTCGACCGCACTGAGGCCTACACCGCGATCCTGATTGACGACCTGATCTCCAAGGGCACGAACGAGCCGTACCGAATGTTCACCTCGCGCGCCGAGTTCCGCCTGCACCTGCGCATTGACAATGCCGACCGGCGGCTTACGCCTCACGGCCGCCGGGTCGGACTGATCTCCGATGAGGCTTGGGCGAATCATGTGGCCAAGCAGGAGCGGTTGGAAGGGGTGAGGCAGTTGCTGGAGAGGACGAAGCTAACGTCGCAAATGATCGCGAGGCTTTTGGAGGGAGCTAATCTTTCCAACGCTTGTCATCCTGAGCGAAGTGAGGCGCAGCCGAACGAAGTCGAAGGACCTTGTGTTCCGCCTGCCGATTGGAGTCTCGCCCTGGGTCAGACCTGCGCCCAGTTGCTCAAGCGTCCGGAGAGCACGATCGAGCACCTGGTTCCGGTGCTGCGGGAGCTGGCCCCGGGGTTTTTTGAGCGAAACGGTTTTCCGGCTTCCTCCGCGGGGCTCATCTCCAGTGAAATCCGCAACGAGCTCAAGTCGGTCGAGACCGAAATCAAGTACGAAGGCTACCTGCAGCAGCAGCAGCGCGCGATTGACCGTCTGAAGAAGGCAGAGCAGCGCACGATTCCCGAGTGGTTTGATTATCGCAACGTCAGCGGACTCTCCCGCGAGATGCAGGAGAAGCTGGTCAGGGTCCGGCCGCGCACATTGGGCCACGCCTCCCGCATTCCTGGAGTCACTCCGGCGGCGGTGTCGCTGGTGAATGTCTATATCGAGATCCAGGCCCGGCGGCGCGAGCAGGCGGCGCTGTAGGCGGCCTCACCAAGCGAGAGAGCAGGGCCACCACCCGCAAGATCCTTCGTCCGGCTTGCGCCGGCCTCAGGATGACGCCTTGTTTGGCTGCATGCCGGGCGCTGACTCCTGACACGCGGTCCGCACTCTGTGATAGAAACTTAAGTCCATGCTCTCCGCCCGCCAGCACTTCCCCGGCCTTCTAGGAAAGGTCTTCCTCGACGCAGCCTGCATCTCACTTGCTCCGCGGCCCGCGGTGGAGGCGATCGAGAAGTTTCTCGACTTGGCGATGCTGTGTCCGCACGAGTCGGCCACCGCGCAGCACATCGCGATGGACGAGATGCGGACGGCGGCGCGCCCCTTGGCCGCCCGGTTGATCAACGCGCGCGAAGATGAGGTCGCGTTGGTGGAAAGCACCAGCCACGGACTGTCACTCGCTGCTGATGCGATTCCTGTCGAGCCCGGCGAGCGCGTGCTGCTCTGTGATCTGGAGTTCATGCAGGTGGCCATTCCGTGGGTGCAGAAGAAAAAAGATGGAATCGAGATCGACGTTGTCCCCAATCGTGGCGGGGAGATCCACGTTGAAGACATCGCTGCGCGTTTGACGCCACGCACACGGGTAGTCGCGGTCAGCTCGGTGCAATGGACCCATGACTACCGTCTGGATCTGGGCGCGCTCAGCCGGCTGTGCCGCGAGCGCAAGGTTTGGCTGGTGGTGGATGCCATCCAGCAGCTCGGCGCCATTCCGCTCGATGTGCAGCAGACGCCCGTCGACATCCTCACCTGTGGCGGACACAAATGGCTGAATGCGCCGTTCGGCTGCGGGTTTCTGTACGTGCGTCGCGATGTGCAGGCCCAGCTGCGGGCGCCTCTGGCCGGCTATCTCTCGGTTCAGGATCCACCGGGCGGGTGGGGCAATTATTTTCAGACGCCGTCGACCGCGCCCGTGCAGGACTACCGCTTCGTGGCGGCGGCGAGGCGCTTCGAAAATGGAGGAACGGGAAACTATCCCGGAGCTGTTGGCTTGGCGGCATCGTTGAACCTTATTCACAGCATCGGCCAGCAAGATATTGCTGAGCATGTTGTGTCGCTTACCGACCAGTTGATGGCCGGGCTCGACCGGCTGCCGGTCACCGTGGTGACGCCACGGGCGCGCGAGAACCGCTCCGGGATCGTGACGTTTTCGGTTGGGTCGGCGGAGGATAATGTCAGGCTGATGAACCGGCTGCTGGAGAAGAAGATTCTGGTTTCGGTGCGCTACACCTCGAAGGTTGGCGGGGTGCGGGTTTCGTGCCATCTGTACAACTCGGCGGAGGATATCGAGACGCTGCTGGCCGAGGTCAAGGGCTTGCTGAACTAGGGAGTTTTGTGCCTGGTTAAGGGCTTGCGTTGCCGGCGAGACGCCGGTGTTACGGCGTAATATGGGCGAGGAAGACTTTTGTTGGTGGTGAGAACATGCACGCTGCGATCAAGCCGCGCCCTTGTTGTTACGCCCAGATGGACAGTCCCGTAGGCCCGCTGCTGCTGGTGGGTGACGATAAAGGCCTGCGGCGGCTGGAATTTGTGAAAGGCAGAGCACCAGTGCGGGTGGAACCGGCCTGGCGCGAGGATGCGGCCCCGTTGCAGGACGCCATCCGCCAGCTCCGCGACTACTTCGCCGGCAAGCTGGAGAAGTTCGATATCCCGCTGGCGCCCGAGGGGACTCCATTTCAGCTTCAGGTGTGGAAGCGGCTCTGCGAGATTCCCTACGGGGAGACGATCTCCTACGGGGAATTGGCGCGGCGCGTGGGCAATCCGAAAGCCTCCAGAGCAGTGGGCCTGGCGAACGGCTCCAATCCGATCGCCATTGTGATTCCGTGCCACCGCGTGATCGGGAGCAACGGCAAGCTGACCGGCTATGGGGGCGGGCTGCCTCTCAAGGAAAAATTGCTGGCGCTGGAACGGCGTCAGCTGAGGCTGCTCTAAGAACGGGAATCAATGGTTCGAATCCAAGCCGGCCTCTTCTGATGGCGTCATCCCGAACCCGGCGCAGTTCAGCCGGGTGAGGGATCCGGCGCGGGGCGGCAATGCCTTTGCCCAAGTCGGTGCAGCTGCACGCAAGATCCTTCGCGCTCCCGCGCTCAGGATGACGCCGGCTGGGTAATCATCGCGATCACTCTTTGACCTCGTGACGGGTGTGCATTACGCTGGATCCAGGTGGTCTACATGGTGTGCGGCACGCGCTACTGCGCTGCCGAGGCGCAGTTCGATTCGCACGCCTTCCTCCCATTGAGGAGTGTTGTGCCAAGTGGTCGAGGAGGCAACTCCCTGAATACGGGCTAAAGGAAGTTAATGTCAGCTGTTGAAATCAGGGCGTTCCGCACTCAGAACCCCTGAACGGATCCCACTGACCCGCGACGCCCATCCCCCGCTTCATTTACCATAGAAGCAACGCTGTGGGGCCTGAAGTGTCCCGATTCGAGCATCAAACTATGATGATGAAGAACAGCCGTATCCTGATTGCCGTCACAATTCTCCTGTCGTCTTTGGCCTTCGCCCAGAAGGACACCTCTCCCCTTAAGCCTCCCAAGGGGGCGCAGGTGGCCATTGTGGTGTTCGAGGACCTGCAGTGTCCCGACTGCCGCCGGGCGGCTCCGCTGGTGGAGCAGGCGGCCAAGACCTACAAGATTCCGGTCATCCGCCACGACTTCCCTCTGCCCTTTCACACCTGGTCGTTCCAGGCGGCGGTGATCGCGCGTTATTTCGACAGCCACTCCAAGGCTCTGGGCAACCAGTTCCGCGACTATATCTTCGAGAACCAGCCCGAGGTCACGCCAGAAAATCTGCGCAGCTACGCCGAAAAGTTTGCCACTGAGCACAAGGTGGATTTGCCCTTCGTAGTGGATCCGCAAGGCAAGCTGGCTGCCGATATCAATGCTGACCGGAACCTCGGCCAGCGGGTCGGCATCGAGCACACTCCGACCATTTACGTGGTGAGCAACAAGACCCAGGGCAAACCCTTCGTGGAAGTCGTGGATCGCAGCCAGCTGTTCCAGCTGATTGATGCCATGAAGCGGGGGGAGTAGGCGGGCTGAAGCCTAACCGGTGCGCATCTGTTCTACCCTTGCCTCGGCGAACCTCTCGACCCTCTCCCGCACGCTCAAAATGTGTTGCGGCAGGGTTAGATGGCTGCCTTCCTCGAGGATGGGAACGAGTCTGTCAAATTCGGGACCGGAGTGGGAGCCGGTCACGACAATGCGGATGGGATGAAACAGCTCTTTGCCCTTGGCGCCGGTCTCGGCTTTCACTTCATTCACGATGTGCTTGAAGCGCTCCGCGGTCAGCTTGCCTTCGCGCGCAAGCTCGTCTTCCAGAATCTTTGAGGTGAAGCGGGCAAGAACGGCGTCGGTATGGGGCCAGCCGAGGACCTCCGCATTCTCGGGCGCGGTTAGAGCCGCCTGGGCGTCGTAATGGAAGATCAAAGCAGCCCGTCCCGGCAGCTGGTCCAGGCGATCCACCGACGGCGCCAGTAGCTGTGTGACTTTTGCCAGCCATTCAGAGATCGGCTGCGGAGGCTGCCAGATCTGGACTTGGACCGATTCAATGCCGTGGTGCTTCGCAATTTCGGCCACCATGGCCTGCGCATAGTAAGCCTGTGCCAGGCGGTTGACCCGCTCCGGCGCGCTCGCTTTAATGTAGTGCCGGTTCAGCCAGTACAGCTTCTCCATGTCGAACACGGCCGGCGACGGGGTCACACGCTCCAGGGAGAATTCTTTGATCAGCTCCGCCGGCGTGAAGATCTCGCGCGTGCCACCGCTCGGAGCCCATCCCAGCAGCGCCAGATAGTTTGCCAGCGCTTCAGGCAGCACACCCATCTCGCGAAAATTCGCGATCGAGGTGGCCCCGTGCCGTTTGGAGAGCCTCTCCCGGTCGCTACCCAGAATAGTGGAGAGGTGGGCAAACTCCGGGACCGGCCACCCCAGGGCTTCGTAGAGGGCGACCTGCTTGGGAGTGTTCGAAAGATGATCGTCGCCGCGGATGACGTGCGTGATCTTCATCAGCGCGTCGTCAATCACCACCACATAGTTGTAAACCGGCATGCCGCTGGAGCGCAGCACAATGGGATCGCTGACCACTTCGTTCGAGAATTCAACGTCCCCGTGGACGATGTCGTGGAAGCGGATGGGATGCTCGGGAATCTTCAGCCGAATGGCAGCAGCCTCGCCCGCAGCCCTTCGCCGCTTGCCTTCGGCCGGATCCAGCGCGCGGCACTTGCCGGAGTAAAGCGGCTGGCGATGCTCGGCCAGGGCGCGGTCGCGTTCTTTCTGCAGCTCGTCTTCCGTACAGAAGCACAGGTAGGCATTGCCTTCGGTCAGCAGGCGTTCTGCATGTGCACGATAAATCTCCAGGCGGTCGGACTGGCGATAGGGCGCGTGCGGTCCCCCTACGTCAGGACCTTCGTCCCAATCCAGTCCGAGCCACTTCAGGTCGGCGATGAGTTGGTCTTCAAAGCGGGCCTGGCTGCGCTCGACGTCGGTGTCTTCGATACGCAGCACCATGGTGCCGCCCTCTTGCCGGGCAAACAGCCAGTTGAACAGGGCAGTACGGGCGTTGCCGACGTGCAGGTGGCCGGTCGGAGAAGGGGCGAAGCGCACTCGTACAGAGGAATTAGCACTCACGCAATGATGTTAACAGGAGTGTAATGCGCCAATTCAATGTGAAGGCGGCGGTGTACGGGGGACAAGTGCTGTGCCGCCCCACGCAAGATCCTTCGCCCTATCGGGCTGAGGATGACGCCGGTGTTGAAAACGTCTTCGCCCGGTCAGCCCACATTGCCGGACTGCTTGGCTCGAGGCGCCATGTAGGTTCGGGTAATCCGGTCGTGCCAACACAGGCCATCTTCGTCCAGGAAGCACCAGGCATAACCCAGGCCGAGCGACACCCCCGAAAGCACCGAGGTCAGCACCCGCCAGCGGCGCAGGGATCGAGCCGCGAGATTGCCGTCAAAGCGGCTTAATCGGAGCCTGGCTGCCATCAACCCAGGGGTCGTGCCGGTATACACCAGCATCAGGTACTGGTAGGCCGCCCAGAGCAATCCCGCTAGCAGGACGGACACGCCTGCGGCTTGCCGCAGGGGCGGCACCACCGCAGTGAGCCGGAGAACGATGTAGGCAAAGCCCGCGAATGCCGACAGGACCAGCACGCTATCCACTCCGCCCGCCAGCATACGCCGCCACATGGGGGCCGATTGCAGGGGGATCTCGAAGCCGGGCCGTTTTTCCTGGGCGATGGGCTCCGCCGGCTCGATCAGAATGCCCCCAAGCGCCGGTGGCGGCGGTTCTACCTCGGGAACCTCCAGGATGCGAGGCCGGTCGAGTACAGGTTCGGCCAGCTCGTCCACGGGGCGGGGAGGGGCGATCGCCGAGCGCGGAAACTCAAGGATCTTGGCCGTCTCCGACGCCACGTCCGATATGGGCTCTGCCGACAGCAGCTCTGCGGGAGCGGGTTCCGGCGCGCTTTCTACCGCCACGGCTTGCCGGGTCGCGCGCGTGGGCGGCAGGGGTTGGTCGGAGCGTGTGCTCGTCCACGCCGGCTCGGTCGGCTCGAATTTCAGCTGCAACGAGGGATAACGCGGGCCCCGCGGACGCCGGCGGGCCCGGTAGTGGTCCACTCGGGCGGCCACCTCCTGCCTCCACTCATTTGGGTTCGCGATCAGATCGGTCTGTACCGGGGTGGGTGCGAGCGTGTCTTGTGGCGGAAGGGCAGCTACGCTTCGGTAAAGCTCGTCTCCCGTCGCGTTGTCTCGCTCGGCGGGCGTAGCCGGGCTGTTGTTCGATTCAACTTCTCGTTCCACCACAAACCGGACCTGCAGCGTGGTCTCCGGCCTGGGCTCCAGGTTGGCAGCAAATTGCGGTTCGCTTCCATCAGAATCGGTTGCGACCTGCGCCGGGAGGGCACGCGCGCCGGCCTCTGCCTCGGGTTCAAATCTAGGTCGCATGTTTGAACCAGTTCGGGGACGATCCGGGACGCAGCGGCACAGCTCGCCGCAGAGCGGACAGGACATGGGCGAATCTGTCGAGAAGGAAGCCAGAGCGAAAACACAATGCGGGCATCGCAAGGCCCGACACTTTGCCTCTCAGGCCAGCGTCGTGCTAACGTCACGGTACCCCAGCGTGGACTCCCACCCGGGGTGTTCGCGCGCGTCCGATGAATTCCCGCACTCGATTCCTTATCACGGCGGCGTTCGTTTGTCATCTGCTACTCGCGCCCCCATTAGTTACCAGCCAGTTGCTTTCTTCCAACCAGCCCTCGTCGCCGTCCAACGCCCCCTCGGCAGTCCAGGGCGAAGAGGTCACCATGCGGGCGCAGGAGCAGGAAAAAGCGGGGTCGGTGTTCAAGCTGCGAGGCCAAGCCGAAGTCCATTACCGCACCTACATCCTTTATGCCGATGAAATTACCTATGACTCCCAGACCGGCGAAGCGACCGCCGACGGCCACGCGGTCCTCGACGGCGGCCCCAATGATGAGCACATCGAGGCCACCCACGCCATCTACAATGTTCGCGCCGAGACCGGAACCTTCGACCATGTGGTCGGTACCATCGGCATGAAAGTGAGTGGGAAGCGCCTCATTCTGACCTCCTCGAACCCCTTTGCCTTCACCGGCAAGAAGGTGGTCAAGACCGGCCCCGACCATTACGTGGTTTACGACGGCACCGTGACCAGCTGCGAGCTTCCCCATCCCAAGTGGGAGTTCAAGGCGCACAAAGTGGTCGTGGATGTCAGCGGCAACGCTACCATCTACCGCAGCACCTTCCGGTTAAAGGGCCTCCCGATCGTGTATTTTCCCTTCGCCACCCATCCGGTGGAGCGCTTGCGGCAATCTGGCTTCCTGATCCCCACCATCGGACGGTCCTCTCTCAAAGGCACCATCGTGGGCGAATCCGCGTACTGGGCCATCAATCCCAGCATGGATGCCCGGGTAGGCGCGGAGTATTTCTCCAGCCGTGGCTGGTCGCAGCAGGGAGAGTTTCGCGCCGCGCCCAGTGAGAAGTCGTTCGTCGATCTCAACTACTTCGGCGTGCTGGACCGCGGCATTGAACAATCTCAAACAGACCCCGCCACTGGCAAGGTGGTTCCGGTGCACGTGGATCAGGGCGGCGAGGATGTCCGCCTGGATGCTCAAAGCGACTTTGGTCATCACTTTCGCGGAGTCGCCAATATCGACTACCTCAGCTCCTTCGTCTTCCGACTGGCTTTCAACGAGATTTTCAGTCAAGCCGTCCACTCCGAGGTGCAGTCGCAGGTTTTTCTGTCGAACACCACCCGCGGCTTTTCTTTCAATGGCTCGGCGCAGCGCTATCAGGACTTTGAGAGCACCACCCCGGGCGATGTCATCACCATCGTGCACGCGCCCAGCTTCGAGTCGGCGAGCGTGGACCGCCAAATCGGAAACTCCCCCTTCTACTGGTCCTATGACGCCGCCGTGGGAGGCCTGTCGAGAAAAGACTGTGAGCAGTTGAACGACACCGCGACCGGCTGCCAGCAGGTGTTCTCAACTCCTCTGGTGGGGCGCTTCGATTTCAACCCGACTCTGTCTATGCCGCTGTTGCTGCACGGATGGTCGCTGCGTCCGGAAGTCTCGCTGCGGGACACGTACTACACCCGGGAATTGTTCCCCTCGAGCGGCACGGGGGTGTCGGTGAATGATCCGGTGAATCGCAAGTCGGTGGAAGGGTCGGTGGAGCTTCGGCCCCCGGCTTTGGACCGCGTTTTCGATCGGGAATTCCTGGGAAGGAAGTGGAAGCACGTAATTGAGCCCCGGGTGACGTATCGCTACCTGACGGGCGTGGACAATTTTTCCCACATTCTCCGCTTCGATGCGCGCGACATTCTGAGCGATACCAATGAAGTGGAGTACGCGCTCGTGAATCGCCTGTATGCCAAGCGTACCTCGCAGCAGGCGGAGGATTGCGGCCCCGCGGGCATGCCTTCCCTGATCATTGGCAGGCCGGTGCAACAGAGTCCTGTCCCCTGGGAGCGGCAAACCACCCCGCAAGCAGCTCCGTGCAAGACCGGCCCGCAGGTGCGCGAGGTGGTCACCTGGGAACTGGCGCAGAAATATTTTCTCGATCCCAATTTCGGGGGCGCGCTGGTTCCCGACCGGCGCAACGTGTTCACCACCACCGCCGACCTTAGCGGGGTCGCGTTCCTGACGGGGCCGCGCAATCTCTCTCCCCTGATCTCCCGTCTCCGCATCCAGGCCACCTCTCGCATCGATGCGGAATGGGACCTCGATTACGACTTCAATGGTTGCAGTCACGTCAATGGCAGCGGTACCTGCGACGTTCGGCAGGGATTGATTAACTCCAGCACTGTTCTGATGAACTATCGCATCGGCCAGTTCACGTTTGGCGCGGGGGATGCGTACCTGCGCACCCAGGGTGAACTTCCTTCCAACGTCACGCCGGCTACGCCGTTCGTCACGCCGCGCTTCAACCAGTTCCGCCTGCTGCTGGGATACGGCCACCCCAACAAGCGGGGGTTCAGCGGAGCGGCCAATATCGGTTTCGACGCCAATCGCGGATTCCTGCAGTACGCCGCGGTGCAGACGGCTTACAACTGGGACTGCTGCGGCGTGAGTCTGGAGTATCGCCGATTCGCGCTGGGCTCGGTGCGCAACGAGAACCAGTTCCGTTTCACCTTCGCCCTGTCCAATATCGGCGCCTTCGGCAACCTCAAGCGGGAGCAGAAGCTGTTCTAGGCTGCATGTTCTTCGCCCGCACGTATTAAGATACTGCCGTGCCGGCTGCCACCACTCTCGACGCCAAGCGCGCCACCCTCGAGGCCCGCCTCCGCGCCCTGAGACGAACCCTCATTGCCTACTCCGGCGGAGTGGACTCCGCCTTCCTGGCCTGGGCCGCGCACCAGGTTTTGGGAGCCGACATGCTGGCGGTCATCGCCGACTCGCCCAGCCTGGCCCGGGCCCACCTGGCGGATGCCATGGCCTTCGCCCGGGAGACGAGCATTCCTTTGGAGGTCATCTCCACCAGCGAGCTCGACCGTCCTGAATATGCCCGCAACGACGCCAGCCGCTGCTTCCACTGCAAGGACGAGTTGTTCACGGTGATGGAGGAGTTCCGCCGCACACGCTGCTTCGACTCCATTGCCTATGGCGTCAACGTGGACGACCAGGGCGACTTCCGTCCCGGTCAAAGTGCGGCGCACCAGCACCGTGTTGCGGCCCCGTTGCTCGAGGCGGGCCTGACCAAGCAGGAGATTCGAGATCTGGCGCGCATGGCGGGTCTGCGCATCTGGGACAAGCCTGCCTCCGCGTGCCTCTCGTCGCGCATCGAATACGGACGCCGGGTCACCCGCGAGGCCCTCAGCGTGGTCGAGCAGGGCGAAGATGCTCTGCGCGCGCTCGGCTTCCGGCAATTCCGCGTTCGCCATCACGGCGAGATTGTCCGGATCGAAATCGCCCGCGACGAACTGCCTCGCGCGCTGGACCCCGGCATGGCCGCGGAGTTCACCCGTATCTTCAAGGCCCTGGGCTTCAAGTTCGTGACCCTCGATCTGGAGGGCTTCCGCTCGGGTTCCATGAACTCACTGCTGCCGGCCGAGAAACTGGCGAAAGGACGCTAGAAGCCGGTATGGAGGCGACCTGAATGGCCTTGGCATCGGAGACGTGAAGTCTACGGAAAGCCAGGAAAGATCGGGCTGAGCAGGGCGTTCGGGAAGCGCCACTCTCCCCATGTTCCGCGCTCCTTGTGAGATAATTCCTGTTTACCCTCAATGTACAGGCGGTTTCTAGTGACGCTTTTCCGACGTTCCATCTTTGTGCTTGTGCTGATCTGTCTGGGGTGTTCGGCGCAATCGGCGCCGCCCGACGTGGCGCGCCGGGTCGAGAACCAGGTGCGCGTGTCGTACAAGATTCCGGCGGATGTAAAAATCCTTCTCAGCCCGCTCAAAGCCAGTGAATTCCCCAATTACGATACCCTCACCATCACCCTGGACAATGGCGACAAGAAGCACACCTACGACTTCCTGCTTTCCAGGGATGGCAAGACGCTGATTCGCATGACCAAGCTCGACCTCAGCACGGATCCGTATGTCGAGGTGATGAAAAAAATTGACACTACCGGGCGTCCGACCCGCGGCAACAAGGATGCCAAGGTCGTGGCCGTGAATTACGACGACTTCGAATGCCCATTCTGCTCCCGCATGCATCAGACCCTGTTTCCGGAACTGTTGAAGGAGTACGGCGACCGCGTGAACTTCATCTACAAGGATTTTCCGCTTTCCGAAATCCATCCCTGGGCGACACATGCGGCGGTGGACGCCAACTGCCTGGGCACGCAGAACAATGATGCCTATTGGGAGTTTGCCGACTATATTCACAGCAACCAGAAGGAAATCAACACGGAGAAGAACCGGGCCGACCAGTTCGCTGCCCTCGATAAGCTGGCCACCCTGCACGCCGCGAAGCACAACCTGGACATGACCAATCTGCAGGCCTGCATCAAGGCGCAGAATGACGATGTGGTCAAAGCCTCCGTCAAGGAAGGCAAGGCCCTCGGGGTGGAGGCCACCCCCACCCTGTTCGTCAACGGGCAGCAGGTGGATGGAGCGCTTCCGATCAACGAACTCCGCACCGTCTTCGATCGCGCTCTGGAGCAGGCGGGGGTGCCGGTCCCAGCCCACCCTGTGCCGGCAGCCGCGCCCGCAGAGTCCCAGCCACAGCCGAGCAAATGATTGCCACCGCACCAGGATTCCAGGCTGCCAAACATCCCGTCGGTCGTTTTCGGGGGGAGGATGGATTGAAAATGCATCTGCCAGTACGTCAACTTGCCGTGGGGCTCTTTGCCCTTCTTGTTCTAGCCAGCCTGGTCGGTTGCAGCTCCACCAGACCCGGTGACGACGTCGCCGCCACCGTTGACGGTCAGAAGATCTATCGCGCCGATGTGGAGAAGTACTATCAGAACCAGACCGCAGGCTCCGACCAGCAGCCCGTGGGCGAGCAGGCCACCAGCCTTCGCCTCAGCATCCTGCGCGAGCTGATTGACAACGAGATCCTCATGCGGCGCGCCGCCAAACTCGGCTTGCTGGCCACCGATGAGGAAGTCGAGCGCAAGCTCAACGAAATCAAGTCGCCCTACACCACAGAACAGTTCGAGGCCCGGCTCAAAGAAAAGAAGATTACCGCCGACGATTTTAAGCGCGATATCCGGCGCTCCCTCACGGTGGATAAAGTCCTCAACAAGGAAGTCACTTCCAAGATCAACATCTCCGACAAGGACATCTCCGACTACTACAATCAGCACAAATCGGAGTTCAATCTCATCGAGCCCCAGTACCATCTGGCGCAGATCTTCGTGACCCCCACGCCCAATCCTCAGGTGCATACCCAGGACAAAGCCCAGAACGAAGCCGACGCGCGCAAGAAGATCCAGATGATCGTGAATCGCCTGGACAGCGGCGATGACTTTGGCACCCTGGCCATGAATTTTTCCGAGGACACGGAGACTTCCGGCAGTGGCGGCGACCTGGGCTTCACCCCCGAGTCCGCTCTGAAAAACACTGATCCTGCCACCCGGGATGCGGTGAGCAAGCTAAAGCCCGGCCAGTACAGCGCGATCATCACCATAGTCAACCCGATAACCAAGCAGCTGATCGGCTTCCGTGTAGTGAAGCTGATCGCCAAGGAACCCGCGGGCCAGCGGGAATTGGCCGACCCCCGCGTGCAGCAGGCGATTCGCAGCCAGCTCCGCGACCGCAGGGAGCAGCTCCTGAAGGCCGCCTACTATGAGGTACTGCGGGATCAAGCCAAAGTGGAGAACTATCTGGCGGAGAAAGTTCTGGAGACTAACGGGATCCCGAAGTGAGGGCTGTCCCCATAGACTCTTCGGCTCAAGCCTGCCAAACGACCTTCGGGGCAGAGGGACTGCGCGAGCTACTCCACAATTGCCAGCACGTCCCCGGCATTCACATTCGCGCCTTCAGCGGTGGCCAGCTTTTGTACCGTGCCTTTCTTGGGCGACTTGATCTCGTTCTGCATCTTCATGGCTTCCACCACTAAGACGCCCTGGCCAGCCTCTACCGGAGCGTTCTCGGCGACCAGCAACCGCACCACCTTGCCGGGCATCGGGGCCACCAGCTTTCTCGGGCCCTTCTCGCCGCCCGCGCCACCCTTGCGGTTCCGCAGAGAGCGTGGGTCGCGCAATTCAGCGGCATAACGCGCGCTGCCTACCCACAGGTGCAGGTCGGTGGCCGCCCGCTCACGCTTGATTTCGTAAGCTTTGCCTCCGATCAGGACAGAAAGCACATCCGGCCGGGTGAGCACCGCGTCCAACTGCACTTCACGGCCGTCCAGCCGGCATTGCCAGCGGCCATCGGGCCGGTCCAGCTGCAGCCGGTAGCTCTTGCCGTCGATGAGGACCTCGTAGGTCATCGCAGGGCCTCGGCCCTCGCAGCTTTCCTCCAGCCGGACGGAACTGAACCGCTGGCCGCCGGACGCGCTCCGTTCGAGGAATTTGCTCCGCTGCCGGTCGCCGCCGGCGCTGCTTCCAGCATGGCGAACAGCCCTGCTGCGATCGCCGCCACCTCCGCATCCTCGCCCTTGGCCTGGGGAAGTTCGGTCGTGAGCAGGCGGTCGAGATAGCCGGTGTCGAACTTGCCGGCCTGAAAATCTGCGTCATCCAGAATCCGCCGGAACAGCGAGATGTTGGTCTTGATCCCGCCCACGAAGTACTCGTTCAGGGCGCGCACCAGCCGTGAGATTGCTTGGGGCCGGTCGGTGCCGTAGCCGATCAGCTTGGCCAGCAGGGGATCGTAATCAATGGGAACCGTCCAACCCTCGTACATCCCGCTGTCCCGCCGGATGCCCGGGCCTGCGGGCGCCAGCAGCAGGGTGATCGTCCCCGGACTCGGAAAGTAGTTGTTGTCGGGATCCTCGGCATAGATGCGGCACTCGATCGCATGTCCGCGGATGCGCACATCGTCCTGCGTAAACGGCAGCTTTTCGCCTGAGGCGATGCGAATCTGCAGATGCACCAGGTCGAGCCCCGTGATCAACTCCGTCACCGGATGCTCGACCTGCAGGCGCGTGTTCATCTCCAGGAAATAGAAGTTCTTGTTCTGGTCCACCAGGAACTCGACCGTGCCGGCATTGGTGTACTTCGCCGCCTGGGCCACGCGCACCGCGATCTCGCCCATACGCCGCCGCATGTTCGGATGCACGATCGGAGAGGGCGACTCCTCCAGCACCTTCTGGTGCCGCCGCTGAATGGAGCACTCGCGCTCACCTAGATACACCGTGTTGCCGTGCTCATCGGCCAGCACCTGCATTTCAATGTGGCGCGGATTGACGATGGCCTTCTCGATATAGATCTCGCCGTCGCCAAACGACCGCAGGGCCTCGCTCTGGGCACTCTCCAGCGCGGACTTTAAGTCTTCGCGGGAATGCACCAGGCGCATGCCCTTGCCCCCGCCGCCGGCCGCGGCCTTGAGCATCAGCGGATACCCGATCCGCGCTGCGGTCTCTTCGGCTTGCTGCAGAGATTCCAGGGCACGGGCCGTCCCCGGCACCAGTGGCACGCCTGCCTTCTCCATCTCCTGCCGCGCCCGGGTCTTCGAGCCCATCATCTCCATCGAAGCCGCCGTGGGCCCGATGAACTTCACGCCAGCCTCGGCGCAGGCCTGGGCAAACTTGGCATTCTCGGCGAGGAAACCGTAGCCGGGATGAATGGCGTCCGCGCCGCTCAGCTTGGCCACGCTCAGAATTTTGCTGATGTTGAGGTAGGATTCAGCGGCTGCCGCAGGTCCGATGTGGTAAGCCTCATCCGCCTTGCGCACGTGCAGCGAGGCGCGATCGACGTCTGAGAAGACAGCCACAGAGGGGATCCCCATCTCGCGGCAGGCGCGCATGATGCGCACCGCGATCTCTCCCCGGTTGGCAATCAGGATCTTCTTGAACATGGTTCGGGACTCGAGCCGAACCTATCAATTTTACTGGACTTCGGGGATATTCGACTGAGAACCGGGAACTGGCAACTGGGAACAGCTTTTAATCTCCAAAAGGCCTTCGCCAGCCGGCAATCACCAACCCCACCAACCCCACCATGCACAACCAGGCAAACCAGTCTCCCAGCCGCGAATAGATTGTCCGCGCGCCTTTGGTGGGCACTTGCGAGACCAGCGTCTGGTCGGCGGCCTTGTAGTGGTCCATGGCTGCCAGCCGGTGGCCCTGGTAGTCGTAGGCGGCGGCCAGCCCTTGGCTGGTGTGCCGGACCAGGTTGAATCCCTGCTCGATCGCCCGGAAGCTCGCCATCTGCGTGTGCCAGGGATCGATGGCCCGCCAATCATTGGAGGGATCCAGAACCACGTCCGCGCCCAGCGCGCCCGCTTGCGCCAGCAGTTGGGGGAAATCGGCATCGAAACAGATCACCGCGCTGAGCCGCCCGTAGGGCGTGTCCAGGCTGAGCAGCTTGCCGTCTCTGGTGATGGACATGGCGGCCTCGCCCCCGGGCACCGGCCGGGCCTTGAAATATTCCCAGGCCACCTGGCCGTCCGGCTTGATCAGCACCAGCTTGTTCTCCAGCGGAGGATGCTGGCCGATGTTCCATGTGGCCAGCGCCATGCCGAGATAAATCTGATACCTCGCCGCAAGTTCGCGGCCGCGACCGATCAGGGCGGCTTCGTCTTGCTTCAGCACCGGAGCATTGGCCTCACCCCAGAACACGATCTTCGCGCCCGCCTGGGCCTCGCGCTGCGCCCGTGCCAGTAGATCGTTGCCCACCGCGTCGGCTCCGGCCCGGACTTCTTCCATGTCCGCAGGAGTCGCCTGGTCGGTGAACAGGCGCCGCCACGTGGTGTCGCGCACCCCGGGCTGGACTTCTCTGCGGGAGATGGACGCGATCCGCACAGTCTGGGCCGAGGGCGGGAAGACGGCCAGCCGCACGCCGCCCAGCAGCACCACTGCCAGCAGGATTGCGCCATAGATCACAGCGCCGGTTCGCGCCTGCCTGGAGTCCAGGCCTTCCTCCCAAATCCAGTTCCCCACCGAGGCGAACCAGGTCACGAGAAAAGTGACGCCCCACAGTCCGGTTACCGACAGCAGTTGCAGCAGCGCCAGGTTGCCGAACTGGGTGTAGGCCACTGAGCACCAGCTACCGTACGGGCCCAGGTTCACAAGGTACTCGGTGATGACAAAAGCGGTGGGAAAAACCAGGGTTGCGGGCAGCCCTCGGAGTCGTGGCGACAAGACCCGGTCCACCAGGTAGGGGAGCACCATGGGAATTCCGTAAGTCACCAGGAAGATGTAATAGCCCAAGCCCGGAATCGGCACCATGCCGCGGAACTGGAACATGAAGGTGGCCATCAGCAGCAGGTAGGCCACCGGCACGCCCACCCAGATACGTTGCCGGCGCACAAAGCGGAGCAAAAACAGCGGCGCCAGCCAGGCCGCCAGCCAGATGTTGTTCGCCCCGTTGGCGAACAGCAGCAATCCTGCCGCGATGACCAGCCATAGCCAGGAACGCCCATCCGGCCGCGGCCGAACCATCCGGCGCTCGACTTCTTGCAGTTGTGGTTGCTTAGACGTGACTGGGCTGGACATGACGCACTCCTAAAGTTGCTGCTTCTTCCTCGTCTGGCCGTGCCATCAGGCCGTCAACCGCATTGTTGATGGCTTGCCGAATCAGCTCTCTCTTTGCCACCCAGGGGAAGGTGGGCCTTTGGATCAGCAGTGAGGTGATCCCGTGGCTCGCCGCCCACAACACCTGACTGGTGGTTTCAACGTCCACGGGGCGAAAGCGTTTCTCCTCGATGCAACGCCGCACCATGTACCGCATCACATCGAACGCCGGATGCACTTTGTACGGACGGCGCACCAGCGGGCGGCGGAGCAGGAAGGCAAAGCGATAGTCGTTGGGGTTGCGCAAGCCGAACTCGATGTAAGCCCGCAGACCCTTCTTCAGGGCCGCGACCGGATCTTCCTGAGCGTGGCCGTTCTGGAGCTTCCTCAGCACTTTCAGCAGCCGGGCAAAACTCTCGTCCACCAGCGACTCGAACAGCTGTTCCTTGTTCTTGAAGTGGAGATAAATACTGCCGGGCGAATATCCGATGCGCTGCGCCAGCTTGCGCATGGAGAAGCTTTCATAGCCGTCGCGGACAAAGATCTCGCGGGCGGCCGCGAGAATCTGCGTCTTGAGTTCCGCCTTGTACTGTTGCCGGCGCGCAATTGCAGTCATAATGAACGTTGTTCAGTATACTGAACGGTGTTCAATTGTCAAGAGCGATTGCGCGCTCGCGGTACTATAGCAGTCCATCGTGAAAACGACCGCTTCCTCCCGTAGCGCCGCCGTCCCACCGGCTGTAGCGGGGGCATCCCGCCCCGGTTCCCGTGGCCAGGCCCCGTCACCTCTGGACCTGGATGTCCTGGTGCTGATTACCACGGCGGCTGCCTTCTTCCGTTTCCATGCCCTGGCCGCCAAGAGCCTCTGGTTCGACGAGGGCGTGAGTGTCGCCATTGCGCGGCTCGACTGGGAGAACTTCGCGCGCATTCTGTGGCGCCGCGAAGCCAACATGGCGCTGTATTACCTGGCGCTTCGCGCCTGGCTGCACGCCGGCCATAGCGAGGCGTTCATTCGCGGCCTTTCGGTGGTGATTGCCCTGGCAGCCTTTCCAGCGCTTTACTGGCTGGGGCGACGGCTGTTTAACCCGCAGGTGGGGCTGATCGCCGCGACCCTGCTGGCGGTCAATGCTTACGCTGTCCGCTATTCCCAGGAGGCGCGCGCTTATTCCCTGATGCTGCTACTCTGCGTGCTTTCCAGCCTGTACTTCCTGAAGGTGCTGGAAAATCCTTCGCGGCGGAACCGAGCGGCCTACGTTCTGATCAGCGCCCTGGCGGTCTACGCGCATTTCTTTTCCGGGGTGTTGCTGCTGGCGCAATGGCTGTCGCGCCATTTTCTCGAGCGCGAATCGGTCGGAGAACGGCCGAACGATTGGCGCTGGATCGCGCTGGCGGTTTCACCGATCGCGGTCTTTGTGGCGGCCACCGGAGCGGGACCGCTGCGTTGGATTCAGCGGCCCGGGATCAGAGAGTTGTATGACTTCGCCCTCCGTCTGACGGGCAACGCCGGGCCGCTGCTGCTGGTGGCCTATGTCGCAGCTTGTGCCGGAGCCATGTGGCCCCTGCGTGTTCCGGGGCGGCTGCGTGTCCCCTGGGAGGGCTGGCGCTATCGCTTTCTGCTGCTGTGGTTGTTTTTCCCGGTGCTGCTGACGCTGGCCGTATCGTTTGCCCGCCCGCTGTTCTTGCCCCGCTACTTTTTCTTCTGCCTGCCCGCACTGCTCCTGCTGGCCGCCGCTGGTCTCGCCCGGTTGGGTTCGAGGTGGCTGCTGGCTCTTGCGCTGCTGGTATTCGTTGCCCTGTCAGTGCGTGGCACGATGTCTTACTATCGGCAGGACTTCGACCTGGGACGAGACGACTGGCGCGGCGCCACCCGCCTGGTGCTCAGCCAGGCACGTCCCGGCGATGCCATCGTCTTTCAGGTCGCCATGGGACGCATGCCCTATGCCTACTACCGTTCCCTCCAGGATGCGGCCCTGGGCCCGGTCGTTCTATATCCGCACCACGGAGACCGGATCACCTTTCTTGATTTCGTGGAAAAGCCCGACCTGGCGCAACTGGAGCGGTCCTTGCTCCAGTATCCGCGGGTGTGGCTGGTTCTGAGCTATGCAGAAACCCCAACCGGACTTGACCCCACCACGCAGACGATTGAGAACCTGACTGGGCGCTCGCATCCGGTTTCGGAGCAGAAGTTCCGGCATCCCGATGTGATCCTCTATACCAGGTAGCGGGCCGCCGGCTGCCGCGGGGCACAACACAGGGTTCCCGACTGGGCCTCACCGCGCCAGCGCGGCTCGGACTTCGCGCGAGATGAAAGGCCAGGGTCTGACGTCCGAGGTCTGACTGTCAGTAAAAAGCCCCTTCCTTGCGGAAGGGGCCGGGTCTGAGGAGGGATAAAGCTACTTGCCTTGGTCCATAGTGATGCCCTGGGCGCCGGGTTGTTTCTCAGCTTTGGCTTTCTTGGTGGCCATGGTCTTGTCCACCCAGTCGTCGGCGGTCTTGAAATCGGCAGCGCGGGCGGCGAGATCGTCGCACTCCACGTCAGCACGCTCGCGGTACATGAGGTTCATGTAGGCCATGGCGTCGTCGTAGTCCGGACGCAGCTGCAGGGCCTTATTCAGGTTGTCAATGCCATCCTGGATGATGGGCGAGTTCTTCTCTTTCAGATCCTCACAGACCTTCTTCTGGTTCTTGTCCTTGGGATTCAAGGGCTCATCCGGTTTCAGGCCCAGCTTGGCGCGTTCTTCCATGCGCGGCTGGTAGGTCTGCGTCCAGTCAATCACGGCCACCGAGTAGTAGGGTTCGGGATCGTTGGGATCAGCGGTGATGGCCTTGCGGTAGTAGGTCTTGGAGTCCTCGAATTTCTTCATCTGCAGATAGAGGTAGGCGATTCCCTTGATGCTGTTGATGTTCTTGGGGTCCCGCTCCAGGACGGACTTGTATTCGTCAATGGCCTGTTGTCCCAGGCGGTTGTTATCCTCGGTGTCGGCGCCGGGAATGTATTGCTGGGCGTAGGCGGTGGCCAGATAGAGGCGCGCGTTAATAAGCGTGGGATCAAAAGATACGGCCTGCTGAAAGTGACCGATGGCCTCCTCGTACCTGGCGTTTTTATAGGCCTGCACGCCCTTGTTGAGTTGATCGCGCGCCTTCAGCTTGTTGCAGCCGGCGGCGGAAAACAACGCCAGGCCCACGGCGATCAGTGCCAGCACTCGCACGCTTTTTGTCATGAGATTATGAGCTCCCTTGCGAAAGAATCCCTTGGGCCCGACGCAACCGGTAGCTGCCGACGACTATGGTAACGCCTGGCGACAGTTTAGCCGCCCGCCTCGATCTTCGCGGTGATCAACCCGACCTTGTCCACACCCGCGGCATGGGCGATGTCAATCACATCGGCGACGTCAGCGAACGGAACGTTGTTATCGCCTTTCACGAACATCACCTTCTCGGCACGCGTCTTGTAAATATCGGCCAGGCGTCCCTCCAGGGTCTCCCAGGTCACGTCATCCTGGTTGATCTTGAGGGCCGGGCTCTGGCCGGGGCCGCGGTCGATCAGCTGCACGATGATCGTCCGGTCGGGCGTGGTGGTCTTGGGGGCGTTGGGTGGCGGCGGCTGGGGTACCAGCGCGTCCAGTCCCTTGGGCGTCAGCGGCGTGATCACCATGAAGATGATCAGCAGCACCAGCAGCACGTCAATGAGCGGCGTCACGTTAATGTTTGCGTTTTGGCCCCCGCTCGGGCCGACTGCCATTCCCATATCAATCTCCTATTGCCCGCCCTTGGTCGCTGAGGGCGCGGGCGTCGTCCTGCGCTGATCGGTGAGCAAGCCCAGATCATCTACCCCGGCGGCCCGCACATTGTCCACCACCTCGACCACCGAGCCGAACTTGGCGCGCGCATCGGCCCGAATGTAGACGCGCTTGTCCACCTTGTTGGCCAGCCGGTCCTTGATCTTGTTGGTCAACTGATCGGGCGCGATCTGGTCATTGCCGAAATAGACTTTGCCGTCGCGCATGACCGCCACCACCAGCGCATCTTCTTTGTCGGCGTCGGGCATGGCCTCCGGGCTGTTTACCTTGGCCAAGTCCACGCTGACGCCCTTCTGCAACATGGGCGTGACCACCATGAAGATGATCAGCAGTACCAGCATCACGTCCACCATGGGAGTGACGTTGATATCGGAATTGACCTTGGAGCCTTCGTCTCGCTTTGCTAATGCCATACAGTTTTCATCTCCTGCGCGCTGGGCTGCGCCGTTGCGGCCTGCTCGCTGCCTGGGCTCTCGTGTCCGGCGCCGGGTTTGCCCCGGCGCCGGACCAGCAACTCAAGCTTGCCAGCCTGGTCCGCCCAACTAGGACCGGCGCACTCCCACGTTCCGCCGCTTTAGGAAGTAGTCGATCAATTCGCTGGAGGAGTTATCCATCTCCACGTCGAAGGCTTCCACGCGGCCGGTCAGATAGTTGAACATCATCACGGCGGGAATGGCGACGAACAAGCCCACGGCCGTGGTGACCAGAGCTTCCGCAATGCCGCCGGCGACCGCTGCCAGACCGGTGGCCTTTTCCTGCGAAATGCCCTTGAAGGCGTTGAGAATGCCGACCACAGTGCCGAACAGTCCGACGAACGGAGCCGTCGATCCGATGGTGGCCAAGCCGCCCAAGCCGCGCTTCAGTTCAGCGTGGACGATGGCTTCCGTGCGCTCCAGGGCGCGCTTGGATGCTTCGATGGTCTCGCCCGGGATATCGGCGCTGTCCTGGTGGGCGCGGAACTCCATCAAGCCGGCCGTAACCACCTTCGCCAGGTGGCTCTTCTTGTTGCGCTCGGCAACCTTGATGGCCTCGTCAATCTTGCCATCCCGCAGGGCGCCGGCGACCGCGGGAGCGAACGCCCGCGACTGCTTGCGTGCCGCGCTGAAGGCCATCCAGCGGTCAATCATCACGCCGATCGACCAACCCGACATGACGAAGAGGATAATGACCACGGCTTTCGCTAGAATTCCCATCTGGTGCCATAGCGAAATCGGGTCCCAGCCCACAGGCTCCTGGAAGACCACGGCGGCTGCGGACACGTGACTAAGGGTGAGTGCTGCTAAGTTGGCTACAAACATGAGTTGCTTTTCCCTCCTCGGAACTCGTCGAAATACCTGTTCACACGATCTCTCATAAAGTTAGACACCGGAAATCCGGCCCGGTGTCTGGCGCCGAAGCAAGGCGCGGCCAACCGCGCCTCCACGCCGAATTGGTGGGGGCCTTCACTGCATTGCAGGCGCCCCACTCCCGGGAAGAACAAGAGGTAGGATGGGGGAAGGCACCGCCACAAACTCCTTTTACAAACCTACAACATCACCCGTCCGCGGATTTAGCCCCCGGACAGGGAGAAAATGACCGTTATCTGGGTTTCTACTTCCACCGGTTCGCCGTTCAGGAAGTAGGGCTTGTACCGCCACTGCTTCACCGCATCGATCGCGGAGGGCGCCAGCATGGGATGCCCACTGATCAGGCGCAGGTTCTCGATCGTCCCCTCCTTGCTGATCTCGGCCTGCAACACCACGTTCCCTTGGATGCGGGCCTGCCGCGCCAGAGGCGGATATACCGGTTGCACCTTACGAATCAGCAAGCCTTGCGACACACCCTGAGACACGCGCACGCGCTGCGGGGTCGCCACTCTGGGGACGGCCACTGGCGTGGAGCTGATGATACCGCCGATGACACCACCCATCTGTCCGCCCGGTACCCCACCGGGCACTCCGCCCACCACGCCTCCCGAAGCCATCACCGGCGGGGGCGCCTCCTCTTCCTTGATCATCTGTACTTTCTCAGGAATCTTGGTGGGGGTCCGCAATTGCCCGTTCACGATATCGCTCTGAATCTGCTTGACCACCTTGATGGGGGCCGCCGCGGGCGGCGGAGGTGGCGGCGGAGGTGGCGGCGCCACCAGGAAGGTCATCAACTGCTGCTTGGGCAAGGCTTCGGTATACAGCAGCGGGATCAGGATCAGAATCCCGATCAGGAATACCTGCAACGCAAAGGACAGCAGCGTGGTTGCGCCGCGCTTCGTCCTAAGCCTGCCACCGGACTCGATTAGGCTGTCTTCAAACATAAGGTTTCTCCCCGACACAGACCCTACATACTTTTAGACACCGCCTGCTTCCCGTTTGCTCCCAGGATCAAGAATCTTCCGACCCGGGCCGGCCGCTCCACGCGGAGCCGATTTAAACTCTTATAATCAACGCGTTACACCAGCTTTCGAGACCCTGTTCTCGCCTCGCCCCGTACCAGGCTTGGGCCCCCCGGCCGCCTGCTTCCCCGATCCCCCTGGACCTGCCATCGGCCGCGCGCTCCGGTTAACCCGCCAATCCTGGTACGCCACCAGAATAGGGGCTGCAATCGCAATCGAGGAGTACGTCCCGATCAGAATGCCGATTACCAGGGCAAAGGAGAACCCGTGTAGCACCTCCCCGCCGAAAAGAAACAAAGCCAGTACCGTCAGGAATGTTAAACCCGCCGTCAAGATGGTCCGGCTTAGGGTCTGGTTGATGCTGCGGTTAACGATGTCCGCCAACCTCTCCCGCCGCATCAGCTTCAAGTTCTCGCGGATACGATCAAAGACCACAATGGTGTCGTTGTTCGAGTATCCGATCAGGGTCAAGATCGCTGCAATGACGGTCAGCGAAATTTCCTTGTTCATCAGAGAAAACGCGCCCACCGTGATCAAGGTGTCGTGAAAGACCGTGACCACGGCGGCGACCCCGTAAATCCACTCAAAGCGGAACCCCAGATAGACCAGCATCCCGGCCAGCGAGTACAGCACCGCCAGCTTGGCCTGGGTCTGGAGCTGCTGCCCGACCTGGGGGCCCACGATGCTGACATTGCGCACCCCGAAATCGGAGAGAAAAAAGCCGTCGGGCAAAGCTGCCACCACCGCCGGGTCCGCTACGCCTTTGAGCTCGTCAAACGAACTCAGCACGCCCCCCTTGACCTTGTCGCGCTCATTGACGATGGCCTGGGCCTGGGCGGTGTAGCGCTGGTTGGCGTCGGTGCCGGCATGCAGTGGGTCCTTGTCGAGCAGATAATTTGCCAATGTCAAAGAACTGGTGTTGTTCAGATCCAGTTTGCCCGCCGGGGCATTTCTCTCCAGTGCGTTGATGATCTGGGTCTTGCCCCGGTCCAGGGCCTGCTCGCTGGTCTCCTGAATCGAGAGATCAATCAGCACTTCATTATTGGCGGCGGCGCCGAAACTCTGAATCCTGGCATGCTGCAGGCCGGCGCGGTCCATGGCAGCGCGAATCGCACCGTTATCCGGCGTGTGCGTGAACTTAACTTCGACCAGGGTGCCACCGCGAAAGTCAATGCCCAACGGGATCCCATGCCAAAACAGCATGGAGAATATCCCCGCCACGCTAAAGACCAGGGAAAAAGCGAGAAAATACCACTTTTTCCCCAGAAAATCTATGCTTGGATTGCGGAAGAATTCCACGCTCTCGAACCCCTCAAAAACCAGGTCTTAAACTCTAATGCCTCACTCGGTACTCGGTACTACCCAATGCTCAATGCTTCGCCCCGCTGCTTCCGGGACAACAGCCAGTCAAAGATCACGCGCGACACAAAGACTGCGGTAAACAGGTTCGCCAACAAGCCGAAAGTCAGCGTGACCGCGAATCCCTTCACGGGTCCGGTGCCGAAGATGAACAGGATGGCCGCCGTCACAATGGTGGTGACGTGGGTGTCAACGATGGTGATCCAGGCATGGCTGAACCCCTGCTCCACTGCCGAGGGTGGCGTCTTGCCATTGCGCAACTCCTCGCGTATTCGCTCGAAGATCAGCACATTCGAGTCCACACCCATACCGACGGTCAAGATGACCCCGGCGATCCCCGGCAGCGTGAGCGTTGCCTGGCTATAGCCCAGAAAGCCCAACAGGATCACCAGGTTCAGGATCAGGGCCAGATCGGCGTTGATGCCTGCCCCGTGATAGTACACCAGCATGAAGATCAGGACCGCCAGCATGCCAATCACAGCTGCGGTCACCCCGGCGCGAATGGAATCGGTGCCCAGGGACGGCCCCACGGTGCGCTCTTCCAAATACTTGATGCCGGCGGGCAGCGCCCCCGAGCGCAGAATCATGGACAGATCCTTGGCCTCCTGCTCGGTAAAGCGGCCATTGATCACGCCGGTATCGTGGATCGGCTCCTTGATGACGGCCTTCTCCTGGACTTTGTTGTCGAGCACCACGGCCAGATCTTCGCCGACGTGCGCGGAGGTGAAGGTGAAGAAGCGGCGTCCGCCCTCTCCGGTCAGGGTGAAGCGCACGTCCGGCACTCCATTCTCGTCCCGGCCGGGCTCTGCCGTGCGCAGGTCGCGCCCGGTCACGGCCGAGGCGCGCGACACCAGGTACCACTGCTCGCCTGTATCGCTGGCTTGCGTGCCGATGTTCTTGCCGCGCATCAGCACGCTGTCAGGGGGCAAAACGCCGCCGTGCTGTTGCAACGCATCCTGTTCACTGGAGTATGGCCCGCCCAGCGCCTGCCGGATCTCCAGCATGGCCGTGGACTGCATCACGTCCTTCACCCGCGCCGGATCATCCACCCCCGGCAGCTGCACCAGAATCTGGTACTGACCCAGGCCGTGCTCCTGGATCACCGGCTCGGTCACGCCCAACTGGTCGATGCGATTGCGGATGGTCTCGATGGCCTGCTGCACTGCGCGATTCTTCAGCTCCGCCATCGCCTGCGGCTTCATGGCGATGACCCAGGAATTCTCCGCGCCGGAGGTTGCATCGTACTCGGGCAGACGGTCACTCACGATAGACCGCAGGTCGGAAGTTGACTCCGGGGGGACACCCTTGATGAGGATCTTGTCGGGACTGTTGACTGGGTCGGGCTTGGTGATTTCGGTGTAATTAATCTTGCGGGTGCGCAGGTCTTCTTTCAGCCGCTCCACGGCATTGTCGGAGTCCACCCGGACCGCGTCATTCACCTGCACTTGCAGGATCAGGTGGGTTCCACCCTTGAGGTCCAGCCCCAGGTGGATGCGGTCGGTCATCGCCGTCAGCAGCCCTCGTCCAGACCAGTTGCTGGGAATGCCGAAGATGCCGAAAAGAAAAAAGAGCAGGGTGCCGATGATGAGTACCAGTTTCCAGCCGAGATTCTTGTTCATGAACTGATCCGTTACTGCACCGCTTATTTCGTTTCTTTTTCTTCGCCCGAACCCACCGATACCACCGAAGCGCGGCTGACCTCGACCCTCAAATTGTCCGGCGGGACCCGCAAGTGGAGGTAGTCGTCCTTCAGGGCCACGATGGTGCCCCGCAGCCCGCCGCTGGTGACCACCTTGTCGCCGGTCTTGAGCGCCGAGAGCATGGCCTGCCACTTCTTCTGCCGCCGCTGTTGCGGCATGATCAGCAGGAAATAAAAAATGGCGAAAATAAGGATGAGCGGGGCAAACCCCAGCCATCCCATCGAGCCACTGCTTTGTGCTGCCAACAAGTAGTGTGCGCTCATGAAGACCTGCAGACCCGTCTACGGCTCAAACCGGGCCGCGCCTTCCGCGTTCTGGCCCTGTGCATTTACCGCGGGAGTTCTCGTGTATTCAGGCCGGATATCCTTTAGCTCCAGGCATGAACCGGGGATGCCGAGCTAGGGTTTCGGTCGAGACCACACCTCAGAAAGAAAACGAACCTGTGTCCCAAGTTCAATAGAATGACGCACCAAGCGCATGGTGTCAAGGTAGAAGCTCAGGTTATGGACGGTATTTAAGACCTGCGCCAGTACCTCGCCGGAAGCGTACAGGTGCCGCAGATAGGCCCGCGAATACCGCTGACAAACCCGGCATGTACAGTTGGGGTCGAGCGGGCCGGAATCCGAGGCGTAGCTGGCCTGCTTGATGGAGATCTTGCCCTCGGAAGTGAACAGCAACCCGTGCCGCGCCGCCCGGGTGGGCAACACGCAGTCCATCATGTCCACCCCCAGCTTGGCGTACTCGACAATCTCTTCCGGCGTTCCAACCCCCATCAGATACCGCGGCTGATCTTTGGGCAGGTGCTCCAGCGTGGACTCGACGATTTCGCGAGTAAGGGCCCGAGGCTCGCCGACGCTCAGCCCACCGATGGCATAGCCGGGAAAGCCAATTTCAAGAGTTCGCTCTGCGGACTCTCTTCTCATCTCATGATCCATTCCCCCTTGCACGATACCGAAGAGGGCCTGAGTAGCCCCTTCCGGTATTAGCCAAATCTTGTCATCCCGAGCGAAGTCCGAGCCGCGCGAGCGCGGTGAGGGCGAGTCGAGGGACCTTGTGTTCTGCCCGGGACCGCAGAACTCTTTCCCCTTCAGGACAGCCGAGGCGGCTGTCCCTACACGGGTTTCCCACGGAACTTCCTGCTTATGTTCCTCGAAATATTTCTTGCTGCGCTCCGCCCAGCGCAGGGTCAACTCCATCGAATCACGGACGCGGGGGGCCTCCGCCGGATACTCGGTGCATTCGTCAAACGCCATGATGATGTCCGCCCCCAGGCTGATCTGGGCGGCCGTGGCGCTCTCCGGGCTGAAGAAGTGCGAGGAGCCATCGAGATGTGAGCGAAAGGCGACACCATCTTCGGTGACTTTACGGAGATCGTTCAGGCTAAAGACCTGGAAGCCGCCGGAATCGGTGAGAATGGCGCGAGGCCAGGCCATGAAGCGATGCAGGCCGCCCAGTTGCCTGACTTGTTCGAGCCCGGGCCGAAGGTAGAGATGGTAGGTATTGCCAAGAAGGATCTGTACGCCCAGTTCTTCAAGAATGTCCTGGGAAACGCCTTTGACCGAAGCCAGCGTTCCCACCGGCATGAAGACAGGAGTTTCGACAACGCCGTGCGGCGTGTACAGACGCCCTGCGCGGGCGGAGCCGGAGGTGCGCTCAATCTGGAACATCGTTTGGGATTCTAAAGCACTCAGCATTCGGCACTCAGCATTCAACCAACAAGCGGTTCCACGATGGGCAGGATTCGCCTTTCAGCTCTCACCCAGGGGGTGCAAATCTCCGTGTCCCCCGTGTACTCCGTGTTAGGTCCCCAAATCAACGATCTTGCTTGAAACCTTCCCGTTCTTGACGATCAACTTTCCTACACTCAGGGGCAAGCGAAATCGCCGGGGCCCGGCGCTCCCCGGATTGAAATAGAGCACGCCGTCCTTCGTCTCCTGTTTGGGAACATGGCTGTGGCCGGAGACGACGACCGCAAACCCCGCTGCTTCGGGCTTCAAGTCCAGATGCTGCAGAACGTGCAGCACGTAGATGGACACCCCGCCGGCCTCCAGCACATCGGTTGCCGGGAGCTTCCTGGCCCACGCGCCCCGGTCCACATTCCCGCGGACCGCGGTCACAGGCGCGATCTCGGCCAGTTTGTCGAGGATCGCAGGATCACCGATGTCCCCGGCGTGGATGATGTGGTCGGAGCCGCGTAGGGCCGCAAGTGCCTCGGGGCGGAGCAGGCCGTGGGTGTCAGAGATGACGCCGATGATCATCAATCCCGTAGGGACAGCCGCCTCGGCTGTCCACCGAGCGAAGCGAGGTTACATACCCGACGCCGCCATCCGCAAGGGCACTTGCGTCAAGATTTCAGGGTCAGCCACCCACACCCACGGATAGTCCCTTCGGCCGCGCGCCAATCCTTTTCGGATCGGATTGTCCAGGATATAGGCGATCTTCTCGTCCAGCTTCTCGGACGAACGTAACACCCGATCAAAGGATTCGGTCTGCCAGACCTTTCCTGTGCGGCCGAGTTCGTGATTGATCTTGTGCGCCGACGATCCCTTGATGGCGTCAGTGATCTCGGCCAATGAGAATGCCTCCTGTGCTCGCTGATTGATGCGAGGAGTGAAAATCATGTGCACATGATCGGGCATGACGACTGCCGCGTGCACGTCAGCTTTGACCGCGTTGTCATGCAAACAAGAGCTAAGCACAATGGTTCGCGCGCTTTCCGGAAGAATCCAGCGCTGGAAGGTGCAAAAGGTAAGAAAGTGAGGCTTGCCATCACGTTGCAGGTGAGGAAGCCTGCGCCGATAAAACACTTTCGGCATATCCAAAGCTGTCCGAAAAACTTGATTGTATTCCTTCACCGCCAGGCTGAAAGTCTCAGAAGTGCCGGTGATTTCCTAAGTTGGGAGAAGCGGGGACAGCCGAGGCGGCTGTCCCTACGTGGTTGTTGCCGCAATCAAAGTGTCGGACTCTTGTCGGCGATCAGCTTCCCAATCTTCTCCACGAACTCCCCCGCCAGCATGTCTTCAGTCTTCTCTTTCCCGCGCGTGCGGACGTTGACTCTGCCGGCTTCTGCTTCTTTGTCGCCGACCACCAGCAGGAACGGCACCTTCTGCAGCGCGTGCTCGCGGATCTTGGCATTCATCTTTTCGTTACGAGCGTCCACCTGCACTCGCACGCCGATGGCCTTGAGCTGATCGGCAACTTTGTTGGCGTAGCCGGCGTGGCGCTCGCTGATGGGGATCATCACCGCCTGCACCGGAGACAGCCATACCGGGAAGGCCCCGGCGTAGTGCTCGATCAGCGTGCCGAAGAAGCGCTCCACCGACCCGTACAGTGCGCGGTGAACCATCAACGGCTGCTTGCGGGAGCCGTCTTCGGCGACGTACTCCAGGCCAAAGCGCTGCGGCAAGTTGAAGTCGAACTGCACAGTGGAAAGCTGCCACAGGCGACCGATGGCGTCCACCAGCTTGACGTCAATCTTGGGCCCGTAGAATGCCGCCTCGCCGGGCATGGTCTTGTACTCGATCTTGCGGCGCTGCAGCACGTTCTCCAGCGATCGCGTGGCCAGGTTCCACTGGTCCTCGCTGCCTACGAAGTTTTGTTTGTCCGTCGGGCTCCAAGTCGAAAGCTCTGTCTGGAATTGATCGAATCCGAAGTCCTTCAGCACGTCGAGGGCAAAATCGAGACAGCTGGTGATTTCGTCTTCGATCTGCTCCGGAGTGCAGAAAATGTGGGCGTCGTCCTGGGTAAAACCGCGCACGCGCATCAGTCCGTGCATCACGCCCGAGCGCTCATAGCGATAGACCGTGCCCAATTCGCCCAGCCGCACGGGCAGGTCGCGGTACGATTTCAGCGAATCTTTGTAGATCAGGATGTGTCCCGGGCAGTTCATGGGCTTCAGGCGGTATTCGGCGTCGTCGAGTTCCATCACATCGAACATGTTCTGGACGTAATAGCCCTCGTGGCCCGAGGTCTGCCACAGCTGCTTGCGCATGACGTGCGGGGTGTACACCAGCGAGTAGCCGCGCTTGATGTACTGGTTGCGCATCCAGTCTTCCATTTCCTTGCGAATGATGCCGCCCTTGGGATGCCAGAAGATCAGCCCCGGCCCGGCCAGCTCCTGAATGGAGAACAGGTCAAGCTGCTGGCCCAGCACGCGGTGATCGCGCTTCTTGGCCTCTTCCTGCTTGTGCAGGTACTCGTCGAGCTCTTTCTTCGAGTAGAACGAGATCCCGTAAATGCGCTGCAGCTGGGGATTCTTCTCGTCTCCCAGCCAGTAGGCACCGGCGATGTTGAGCAGTTTGAAGGCCTTGATCCTGCCGGTCGAGGGAATATGCGGGCCGCGGCAGAAGTCAGTGAACTTGCCGGTGCGGTAGATCGAGATCGTTTCATCGGGCCGGGTGAACTGCTCGATGAAATGGCACTTCATGAAATCGCCTTCTTTTTTGAACTCCTCCAGGCCCTCCTGGCGAGGCAGAAACTCGCGCGCATAGGGGATGTTCTGCTGCACCAGTTCCTGCATCTTCTTCTCGATCTTCTCCAGGTCTTCCTGGGTGAAGGGAGTCGGGCGATAGAAGTCGTAAAAGAAGCCATTCTCGGTGGCCGGGCCGTGACCAAGTTTGGTCTCGGGGAACAGTTCAAGCACCGCCGCAGCCAGCAGATGCGCCGACGAATGGTGGAATACTTCCAGCGCCTCGGGATCCTTCTCGGTCAGAATGCGCAGCGGAGTATCTCTTTCCAGCGGGCGGGTGAGATCAATTAGATCGCCATTGGTCTTGGCCACCAGCGCCGCGTCGG
Organism: Terriglobales bacterium; assembly: GCA_035542575.1. Classification (GTDB taxonomy): domain Bacteria; phylum Acidobacteriota; class Terriglobia; order Terriglobales; family Acidobacteriaceae; genus JAIQET01. The sequence continues at coordinate 43,874 of DATKLE010000141.1, forward strand.
CCAGCCGCGGGCTGATGGATTTGGCAATCTGGAGCGCGGTCGTACCCTTGGGGACGTCTTTGATGCTGCCGTCGGGAAGGTGAATATGAATGCTGTCGGACATGGATAGAAACCTGTACTCTGCTGAATCTTTTCAGTTTATTGGAGGGAGAGAAGAGGGTCAAACGGGTCCGCTCTCCCTACCCACCCTTTGGGGCAACCCCCAACGATGGGGTCGCCGCGAGAGATTTGCACCATACAGCAGTACCCACACGCCCCTCAGTCATGGTACTTATGCACTGATGAGTGCTACCGTTGCGGTTCAGCAAAGACGGATAGAGTCTCGGATAAAGGGAACGCGCTACAGCCTGTATCTCGTAAACTGCCTCGAGTGGATGGACGCTCGGGCCGAGAACTCCATTCACGCAATAGTGACCGATCCGCCTTATGGCCTGAAGGAGTACCTACCCAGAGAGAAGGAGAAGCTTCGCCGTGGCCGAGGCGGGGTCTGGCGTATTCCTCCGTCATTCGATGGCTGCATGCGGAGTCCACTGCCGCGCTTCACGGTGCTCACCGACGAGGAACGCGTTCACCTGAAACATTTCTTCTCCGACTTTGCACGACGAGCCTTCCGCCTATTGGTACCGGGGGGACATATTTTCATTGCTACTAACCCGCTTCTGTCCCACCTCGTGTACCTGCCGCTGATGCAGGCGGGTTTTGAAAAGCGGGGGGAAATTATCCGCCTGGTGCAAACCCTCAGGGGAGGAGACCGGCCAAAGAATGCACATGCGGAGTTCCCAGAGGTCACCGTCATGCCGCGCTCAGCCTGGGAACCTTGGGGTCTGTTCCGGAAGCCGTGCCAGGGGAGAGTGCAGGACAATCTGCGCAGGTGGAAGACTGGGGGCCTTCGGCGCATTTCCCCTAACACTCCCTTTGGCGATGTGATCCTTTCTGCACCCACTCGGCCCGAGGAGCGCCAAATTGCTCCCCACCCCTCCCTGAAACCACAGTCGTACATGCGTCAGATCGTGCGCGCGTCTCTCCCGTTAGGCACTGGCGTCATCTTGGACCCCTTCATGGGTGCCGGCTCGACCATCGCAGCGGCTATCTCCCTTCAGTACGAAAGTATTGGCGTTGAGTCCGACCCCGCGTTTTTTCAGATCGCTGTAGATGCCATCCCAAAGTTGGCTGAGCTGAATGGAAACGGCAAAGCCAATAACAAACGGGGTACTGTCGAACGCGACCTAAGGCAGCACAAGCTTGCTCTCTTCAACGAATCATGAGAAGTTGCCATCGCGATGTCTGTGGACAAAGACGGCTTTGACCGCTCAGTCCCGCTGCCTCCTGAACTCAAGATTGCGCACATTCGCGAGGCCATCGAGCACGTCGAGAACAGGGCCGCGGAACTCATTGACATCTATTTCGAGCAGGCCAACGTCTTCAGCGGGATCGTCGGCATCATTGGTATCCAGGCCCTTCAGGCCCTCAGTCCCTACAAGAAGCACAAACACCCGGATATTGCTCAGCAACGCTTTCCAGATCTCTCGCTGCGGGGCAGGCTGAATCCACCTCCGGAGCAGGCGCTGGAATCCAAGGGGACAACTCGCCCTTGGGCATTGCAGTCCCACTACAATCACGCAGGGTGGTATATCGTATGGCGTTATGCAATCGACCAGACTAGGCGGTTGAAGGCGGGTAAAGTTGTCGTCATCTGGCGAGGGGATGTTCCTTTTCTTCGAGAGGGAGACTGGAAGTACGAGGGAAGCAAGGCTGCCGAGGGCCGCGGTGGCCGCACTCACACTTTCGGTGTTAAGAACCCGGCAAAGCGTTTCAAGAATTCCATCGTTTACCAAAATCCAAGGATCGCCATCAAACAGGGTGGTCCGGTGCTAACAAACGGGGACGACTGAGTTCGCTGCTCCCTACGCGGTTCGCCGCGCGAACGGGCTGGTCTCTCGCAGCAGCAGCGTCACCAGAAATAGAAACCCCATCCCACCCGCCGACAGCCACAGCGCCGTCCCCAGCCCAAACCGCTCGGCCAGGGCCCCGCCCAGCGCTGGCGCCGCGGTTGCACCCATAATCTCGCCCACCAGCGTCACCAGTCCGATGGCGGTGCCAGCAAATCCCGCGGGCGCGCTCTCTGCCGGCACCAGCACGATGATCAGCGAGGCAATTGCTTGTCCGCCGTTGGCCACCAGCAGAATCGCGGCCAGCAACCACAGGTGGCCGTAGAGCGCGGGCACCAGCAGCGCCAGCGGAACCACCGACGAAAGCGCGGCCAGAGAGTACAGCATCTTCTTGCGCCCGACGCGGTCGGAGAGCGATGGAAGGAAGAAGCCCAGGAGGAAGCTTCCCAGCCCGGTCGCTCCCAGCAGAAACCCGGCGATCGTCCCCGGCTGGCGGGCAACCTCAGTGATGTAGAGCGGTGCAAATACGTTCAGCAGAAACAGCCAGGTCATGAATCCCGCCGAGCCCAGGCAGGCCAGCCAGACATTGCGGAAGCGGATAATGGAGAGATAATCGCGCACACTTGCGCCACCATGCCCGCCGGTCGCGGCCGCGCGTTGTGGTTCTTTGACGAACTTCCAGAGCAGCAGGCCAAGCACTATTCCTGGCACGCCGGCCACGAAGAATGCCCAGCGCCAGCCCACTCGGGCCGCCACCTGCGTGGTCAGGACCGGCGCCACCGCCAGGCCGACCAACGCCGCGGCGCTGACCACGCCGCCGACGTTGCGCCCGCGGCGCTCCGGCGGGGACGATTCCTCAATCAGCGCCGTGATCACCGACCAGCATGGGCCTTCGGCAATGCCCATCAGGGCGCGGATCAGAAGAAGCTGTTCGAAGCTGTGGGCCATGCCGGTCAGCCAGGAAAGGGCGGAGAAGAGGAGCACCGCCGGGATCAGGATGCGCCGCCGCCCGAAGCGGTCCGACAGGGCACCAAACAGGAAAGTGGAGCCGGCCCAGCAGATCGCCAGGACCGAAGCCAGCAGCCCAATCTGCTCGTTGGTGAGATGGAATTCTGGCGCGAAATAGGGCGCGAGGTACAGTTGGGACATGCGGTCCAGAAAGACCGTGCCCCAGGTGAAGAACAGGATGATGACTAGTGAGCTTTCGTAGCGCCGGGCTTGGTCCAATCGGATTCCTTGGACGGGTTCGAGTGGTAAAGCTCCTCTACCGCCCGCTGTACCTTCACCGACAGCTTCTCGATATCGTGCCCTTTCATCCCCACGGTTGAAATCGGTTCTCCCACCCGCATCTCCAGCGGGCGGCACTTGATGTGGTAAGTGTTCATGGGCAGCAAGTCATACGTGCCCACAAGCGCGACCGGCACAATGTCCACCTGCGCCTTGATGGCCAGAAAAAACGCTCCCGGCAGGAAGGGTTTGATTTCGCCGTCGGGAGTGCGGCCGCCTTCGGGGAAGATCACGAGCGGCATACCGCCTTGCAGGCTCTTCACGGCCGAGCGAATCTGCGCCACCGACTTTGAAGGATTTTGCTGGTCCACGCAAACCTGCCCGGAGCGCTTCAGGTGCCAGCCGATCACCGGGTAGGAGAGCAACTCCTTCTTGAACAGGATGCGGAACTGGAACGGCAGGTGTACATACAGCATTGGGATGTCCAGCGCCGAGGCGTGATTGACCGCATAGACATGCGGCCGGGAGGTGTCGATCTTATCTAGCCCGGTCACCTTCACCGGGGAAAGGATCGTCTTCATGATCATCCAGGACCATGCGCGGGCGAAATCGTGCAGGATGCGCTCTTTCTCGCCGAACAACGATACCGGCACGGCTAGCGGCCCCAGCACCACGGTATAAAGCCAGATGAGCGGGTCGAAGATGAAGTAGGAGCGCAGCCGGCTGAGCCAACCGTAGTGAGCAGATGCAGGCTGGGCCTTCGCGGAGCCAAGCGAAGGCGCGCGAGTCGAGCGCAGCTCGACGATCGCCGGATTGACCTGGTTGTTGGCCGGGGCCTTCAAGTCCTGCATTGCTTATTTTAGATGCGAATGCCCAACCGGTGCATCGCCTCTCCTACAAGGTAAATTGATCCGGTAATCACTGCGACACCCCCGGCCCCAGCGAGGAAAAACGCCCGCCCCAGGGCCGAAGCCACGTCTGGCGCTTCTTCGATGTGGGTTGAAGTGCGGGCCGCTGCCTGGCCAATCTCGTCGGGCGTGGCCGATCGCGGGTTGTCCGCACGTGTCGCAACCACGTGTTCGGCCAGGGGGAAAAGTATCTCGGCAATCTCGCCGATGGCCTTGTCGCGCATAGCTCCGAAGACGAAGATCAGCGGTCGTTCGTTGTAGCAGGCGGAAAGCGTCGAGCGCAGCGCCCAGGCGCCCGCGGGATTGTGGGCAACATCCAGCACGAGTTCCGGAGAGCCGGCGGTTGCGGGAATCACCTGGAAGCGTCCCGGCCAGCGCGTCTGGCCGATGCCACGCTCGATGGATTCTGCAGTGATCGCGAATCCCTGCTGGCTCAGTTCTTCGGCCGCGGCGATGGCCAGGGCCACATTTCGCAATTGATGTCGGCCGACCAGCGGAGTTTCGACCAGGATTTCCTTGCCCATCACCTGGATCGGATAGCGGGAGATGTATGCCCGCCGAGCCGGCTTCTGTCGCCCCTGCGGGGCTTGGTAGGGTGTTGCGCTTGACCCACGGCTTACGCCGTGGGCTTTATTCTCTCGCCGCTCCGCGGCTGGGCCGGTGGCGCTCGCAGCAATCTGTCCGGAGGTTGAAGCCAAGTACTCGCCGCCTGTCTGCTCACCGCCTGCAACTCTGTACTCGGTCGTCGGTACTGTTTGCTCGCAACCCGCAACTCGCAACTCGGTGCTCGCAACTCCCTCGGTACTCGGTACTAAGTACTCGGTACTTCCTGGGGACACCGGAGGCACGTACACCACGGCACTCACCCCACGCGCTCCGAGTTCGAGAATGGTATTCCCGATCACGTCGTTGGCCTGGGGCTGTTGCGGCAGGGTCACTACCACACCGCCCGGGCGTATGATCCCGGCCTTCTCGCGGGCGATTTCCGCCACGGTGTTGCCTAGGAATTTCTGGTGGTCGAGGGCGATGTCGGCGATGACGCTCACCCGCGGCTCGATCACGTTGGTGGCATCCAGCCGGCCGCCCATGCCGACTTCGAGCACCGCTATCTCGATCTTCCGCCGGGCAAAGTACTCGAAGGCGATCGCGGTCAGCATCTCAAAAAAGCTGGGATGCCAGGGCAACTCGCCCTCTCCCACCAGCCGCTCGGCAGTGCGGTCCACCACATCGTGGATCAGCGCGAAGTCGTCGTCGCTGATCTCCTCGCCGTTGATTCGGATGCGCTCGTTGATTCGCACCAAATGGGGAGAGGTGTACAGTCCGGTGCGCAGGCCGGAAGCCTGCAGGATCGAGGCCAGCGTCGCCGCGGTGGAGCCCTTGCCGTTGGTTCCCGCAATCAGCACGCCGGGAAAGCGCTGCTCCGGGTGGCCCAAGGCCCCGAGCAGTACCCGCACGTATGCCAGGTCGAACTTGTGCGACGGCACCTGGGCCAGCTCGTGGCCCAGCGCGTACATCCGCGAAATGGCGGTAGCGTACGACATTGGCTGTCAGCCGTCAGCCATCAGGTTATCAGTTCCGACTCACGGGTTTCGAGAACACGGCAGCCAACGTGCCAGGAAAGGGTTCGAACGGGGATTCAGGTTGGCTGAGAGCTGACGGCGATAGCGGCTACGCCGCCATGAAATCCAGCGCCCGCGCGATATACGGCTTGAGCTGCTTGCGGGGGACGACGGCATCCAGCATGCCGTGTTCCAGCAGAAACTCGCTGCGCTGGAAGCCTTGCGGCAGCTTCTGGCGGATGGTCTGTTCGATCACCCGCGGACCGGCAAAGCCGATCAATGCTCCGGGCTCGGCGATGTTCAGGTCCCCCAGCATGGCGAAGGATGCGGTTACGCCCCCTGTGGTGGGATCAGTGAGCACCGAAATGTACGGGACTCTGGCTTCGTCGAGGCGAGCTAGTGCCGCGGAAATCTTGGCCAACTGCATCAGGCTGATGACGCCTTCCATCATGCGCGCCCCGCCGGAAGCCGAAACAATGATGATCGGCGCCTTCGCGGCGATCGCCTGCTCGATCGCCCGCGTGATTGCCTCCCCCACCACCGCTCCCATGCTGCCACCGATGAAGGCGTACTCCATGGCGCTGACGATCACCGGGCGTCCGTTGAGCTTGCCCCGGGCATTGATAACCGCGTCCTTCAGCCCGGTATCAGCCTGCGCCTGTCGCAGCCGCGACGAGTACGCCTTCAGATCCACAAACTTCAGCGGATCGGTCGAAACCAGGTTCGCATCGAAGACCTCGTAGAGGTTGTCGTCGAGCAGTTGCGCCAGCCGGGCGCGCGCGTCAATGCGGAAGTGCTTGTCGCACTTGGGGCAGACGTTCAGATTCTCTTCCAGGTCCTTCTTCCAGATGATCTGGCGGCAGTCGTCACACTTCACCCACAGCCCCTCGGTGCGGACCTTCTTCTCCCCCGAGGTGTCCAGTTCGCCGGATTGACGCTTGAACCAGGCCATAAATCAGTTGCCAGTACCGAGTACCGAGTACCGAGGGAGAGCCGTTGTGCGTGGTGAGTTGCGAGTTCCAAGTGGTGACTCAGCACCGTACTGAGTACGGGAAAAAGGGGGGCGAGAGAAACGTTTACGCACCCCGCGCAACTGTCTTGTGCTGGTTTGCTCGCAACCAGCAACTCGCAACTCGGAACTGCTTTCCCTCGGTACTCGGTACTCAGTACTCAATACTCTATTCCCCTCTGCGCCATCACGCCCTTCTCGTAGGCGTGCTTTACCTGGCGCATTTCGGTTACGGTGTCGGCGAGTTCGACAATTGTCGGATGGGCGTTGCGTCCCGTCAAGATAACGTGCACCATCTCGGGCCTTTTTTTCAGGCTTTCGGCTACCTTCGCAGGGTCGAGCATGCCATAGCTGATGGCGTAATTGATCTCGTCCAAGACCACCAAGTCCCACTCCCCGGACTTGATGGCTTTCTCAGCCTCGGCCCACGCTTCCTCGACCATGCGCACGTCTTCGGGATCGGGCTTCTCGCTGCCGACTTTAACGAATCCCCGCCCCATCTGCTTCATGACGAACTTGTCGCCGAAGGCCTTGACCGCGTCCAGTTCTCCGTAATGCCAGGAGCCTTTCAGAAATTGCAGCATGAGCACGCGCATGCCTTGGCCCACTGCGCGCAAAGCCGTACCCATGGCGGCCGTGGTCTTGCCTTTGCCCGGTCCGGTGTTCACGATGATCAGACCACGACGGATGTCTTCCATAGGGGCGGAAGTCTAGATTGTACCCCGTAAGCCGTAGCGTCGGCTCCTGCCGGCCATCCGCGGAGTAGTTTTCCAGGGAACTCCGCTGTCATACCTTGCGTACACTTCTCCAAGTCGGCCCCTGTCCACACCGCTGTACTGGAGGTTCAGCATGACTCGTCCCGCCCTGCTCTTGGCTTTGTTGCTCTATCTGCCGGCGGCCCGTTCTGCTCATCCGCAGAACTCCTCGGCCCCCCACGATCAGGCAGCCATTCGCGAGGTTGTGGATCTGGAACGGCAATCAAAGGAGGCGGCGATTCGGCGAGACGTGTCGTTTGTCGAGCGGGTACTGGCGGACGACTATGTCGGCATCAGCCCCCTGGGAGCAGTGATCACGAAAGCCGACACTGTCGCCGCGCGAAAAGCTGCCCAGTTGCAATACGATTCCATTGATATTTCGGAAATGGTCGTGCGGGTTTACGGCAACACCGCGGTGGTGACGGCGCGCGCGGAGGTGAAGGGAACTGATCTGGGAGAAGACTTCAGTGGCCCGTATCGCTTTACCCGCGTCTGGGTGAAGCGCAATGGCCGTTGGCGGACCGTCAGCTATCAAGCCACGGTGACTCGATAAGCTAGGGCATCTCGACGACGCTCATCTCCCCCTTTTGTTCGTCACGGCTTGAGCTTTCTTCGCCCAGCAGGCGCAGGGTAACGCGCAGGGCGTCAACCTCTTTTTTGACTCTGGCCAATTCCTGTTCTTTTGTCCGTAGCACTTCCATGGGATTTTTCATGACATGAGTCCTTCCTGACCAGCAACGCCTGGCCGGGCATGCCTTCGACTCTAAAGAGGAGCCAGCGGCTGCGTCAGATCACTAAGGTACACGCCTGCTTTCCTCAGTGCCCGAGGTGATAGGGATGTCCCTTCAGAATGGTAAATGCGCGGTAGATCTGCTCCAGCAGGACTACACGCGCCAACTCGTGTGCCAGCGTCATTCTGCCCAGTGACAGCAGCGTAGTCGCGGCGCGCCGTGTTTCATCGTGGAACCCATCTGCCGCACCGATCGCGAACAAAAGCGGCAAGGGGTTGCGGGCTTGATAATCTCCCAGAAACTTTGCCAGATCTTCCGAAGAAAACTGCTTGCCTTGTCCGTCAAGCAACACCAGGGTGGATCTCGTTCCGCGCTGCAATTTCAGCAGCGCCGTTTCATCCTTTACGGCAACTCCTTCGACGTCCGCGTAGCGGGCCAACCGCTTCAGGTATTCGTCCGTCAATGACTGGATGGCGGGCTCTTTGGTTTTCCCGATCCATGCAACCGTGAACTTCACACCCGGATTTAACCACAATTTCAGTACCGAGTTGTGAGTACCGAGCGAAGGCGCTGCGACGCCACTGCATGGTGGCCATTGCTCTATGCAGATGGAAGACAATTGTCGGGGACTTGAACCCTGCGAAGGTGGGCTCTAGTCTTTCTCGCTACTCGCTACTCGCTACTCGGGTTAACGTGTTCCCGCCGCCAGCACCACCACGGCCCCAAACTTCACGCTGTCGCCATCCTCGTATTGGCCAATAGTCGCACGGACCTCAGCGTTCACCTGCACCCATTGCTGCGCGGGGACCCGCTCCAGCATGGGCCGAAAAGGCGTCGAGACTGCCTGGGCGTACTCCCAAACTTCTTCCACGCTTCCCGGCCAGGTCCAGGGCAGCGTCCTGGTTTCCTCTGCCACGTCGTGGAAGCCGGCCCGCTGCAGCGCCGCCGACAGGCTCCCCGGTTCGGCAAAGCGGAACATGTTCGGACCGCCCGGCGCCATGATGGGACCACCCACGTGCTTGTGCACCACGCCCATAGTGCTCGCCCAGTAGGGCTGTTCGAACGGACCCCACGCCAGGAAACACGCTCGCCCACCGGGTTTCAGCACCCGATAGGTCTCGCGCAGCGCCAGATCGGCATCGCTAAAGAACATCACGCCAAAGCGGCAAGTAACCAGATCAAAGCCGGCATCGTCAAACGGGAGGGCATGGGCATCCCCGTGGCTGGTGAAAACGTTGGTCAAACCGCGCTGGCGGGCGCGCGCTTCGGCAATCCTCAAGAGATCTGCGCTCAGGTCCAGCGCGGTGACGTGACCCTGCGGCCCGACTCTTGAAGCCAGACTGATCGCCGGTTCACCCGTGCCGCTGGCCAAGTCGAGCACCCTCATTCCCGGCTGGGGCCTCGCGTATGCCACTAGGGCATCGGTGACCGCGCGACCCATGGCGGCGGATTTTGCCTTCCACTTCTCCGCCGCTACCAATCGGTACGAAGCCCCCATTGCGGACTGGATGGTTCAGCACTCATTGGCCGTAATTCACCACAGAGACACAGAGGCGCGGTTTTCGAATTTCCGTGCTTCGGTAGTGAGATGTTTCCAAAGGAGGCGCCAGGCGGCCGCGCTACGCTCTCTTCCGGTTCGCCTTCACCACCCGCTTTCTTGGGGTAGCCGACAGCTCCGCTGGCTCCAGCCTCTTCGCCGACTTCCACAGCCGTTCCAGGTCGTAATACTTGCGCGCCCTGTCAGAGAAGACGTGCACTACGAAGTCCACGTAATCGAGCAGTACCCATTCGGCCTGCTTGTAGCCTTCGACGTGGGTGGGACGCAGCCCGGCTTTCTCCAGGCGCCCCTCCACTTCGTCTGAGATGGCCTGAATCTGCCGCGGATTGGTGCCGCTGCACACCACGAAGTAATCAGTAAACGCTCCCGATCCCTTCTCCAGTTCCAATATGGTGATTGCTTCTGCCTTCTTCTCCTGGCAGGCGTTGATGGCTTCGGCTACCTGTCGCTTCAGATCGTTCTTCTTCATTCCGTCGTGGGGCGTTCGTCGTTGGTCGATGACAGATCCATTCTAACTGACGTGACTCGCCGCGAATCCAGCGCCATCATGTTGGCCAACGACCAGGGACCAACGACTAACGACCCGCATACAGCCCCATCTTCTTGATGTACTCCGCCACCGCCGCATCCACAAATCTCCCTAACCCTTTCTTGGCTGCGACCGCCTGCCGGATGGCCGTAGCGGACACCGGCTGATGCACATTCTCCAGCAGGTGAATGGTGGCGCCGCGCAGCACGAGGTCCCCCTTGGCGGGCTGCTTGGCGAAGGGTTGGGTTACGGCCGGCGCCGGACGCAGACGCTCCGGCAGCGCATTGGCCACGTCCGCCAGCGAATATCCCGGACGGCTGGCCACGATGAACTCACATTCCCGGAGCAAGGCCTCGGCCTGGTGCCATTTAGCGATGTCCCGGAAGGCATCGATCCCGATCAGGAAGAACAATCGGTCGCTGGCCTTCATAGTCTCCCTAAGCTGCCGCACCGTGTCGATGCTGTAATTCGCTCCTGGCTGGGCATGCTGCAGCCTTTTTCCCCGGGCCGGAGGCATGGTCTGGCCCGGCGCTTCCAGCAAAGAGGGCACGAACGCTTTCTGCCCCATGGTTGCCAGTACGACCATCGCGTAACGATCGAAATAGGATGCCATCGGCTGCTGCTGTTTGTGCGGTGGAATGTTGGCGGGAACAAAGTACACACGGCCCAGCGCAAAGCGCTCTTGCGCCGCCCGCGCGAGCGCCATGTGCCCGTGATGGATGGGATCGAACGTCCCGCCGAAGAGTCCGATGTTCATGCTTTTCCTGCCCAGCCCCAACCGGGGGCAAGATGCCGCACAACCGCCCCGAGCGATGTCAGATGGTTGACGCGCTACGAGCACCTACTCGCGAGATCACCCCGAGTCTCAGGTTTTCAGCCCGGCTATGCCGGTTTTCGCCCGCTGCCTGCTGCGACGGTGGGCGGAAGACATTCACATGCGCCACACCCGGGTGTGCAGGGCTGCATGCACGGTTGCTTGCACGCCCTCGACTCTGGGCCAACGCCCTTTGGGCAGCCAGCAAGTGCACTCCCGTAACTCGCGCCTATCCCATTCTGGAACTACGATTTGGCTGTATGCGAGTGAAGCTCCCCCTTCTCCGCTACGTCCCCGCAAGTCGGGCCCCGGTCCTGCGTTACGGCGTGGCCGTCCTCAGCATCACCCTGGCTCTGATCCCGGCGCTCATGCTCTCCGACGTGGTGGAAAGCCGCCTGGTGGTCTTTGCTGTCGCCATCATGGTCAGCGCCTGGTATGGCGGCTGGAAGCCCGGCCTGGTGGCTACGTCCTTCGCGCTTACCGTCAGCGCCTATTTTTCACTGGCCGGCCAGCAGTCCCCCAGCCAGTATCGCAACGCCATCATACATCTGGCATTGTTTGTCGTGGTTGCCCTGCTGATTTGCTGGTTCAATGCCGCTCTGCGTTCCGCCCAGGAAGGCCTGCGCCGCTCCGAACTCAACTTCCGTTCCCTGGTGACCAACGCTCCCTATGGCATCTGCCGCTGCGATTCCACGGGCACCCTTCTCGGCGTCAACCCCGCCTTTGTCAGCATGCTGGGATACGGCGCAGCCTCGGAACTGGTGGGCCAAAGCCTCCCCAACCTCTACGCCGATTCGCAGCAGTGGTTTCTGCTGGCGGACTACTTCCGCTCGCTGGAAAAGTTTCATGGACTGGTTGCGGAATGGGTACGCAAGGACGGTAGCTCCACCGTGGTACGCCTTTCCGGACGCGCCATCCGCGGGGAAAGGGACGCCATCTTCTTCGAGTTGTTCAGCGAAGACGTCACCGAGCGCCGCGCCCTGGAACAACAGCTCCGGCAGTCCCAGAAGATGGAGGCCATTGGCCGGCTGGCCGGCGGCATCGCGCATGACTTCAACAACCTTCTGATGGTCATCTCCGGCTACGCCGAGTTCCTGCTCGACCGCATCGGCGGCTCCAATCAGGAACTGCGCACGCCCGCCCAGGAGATCGCCAGCGCCGCCGAGCGTGCCACCTCGCTGACCCGCCAACTGTTGGCTTTCAGCCGCAAGCAGATGCTGGCGCCCCGGGTGGTGGACCTGAACGCCGTGGTCACCGAAAACCTGAAGATGCTCACCCGCCTCATCGGCGAGGACATCGATCTGGTCATGGTGCCGGCTGCGGACATTGGCGCCGTCAAAGCCGATCCCGGCCAGGTCGAGCAGGTCATCATGAACCTGGCGGTCAACGCCCGCGACGCCATGCCGCACGGCGGCAAACTCACCATCGAGACCGCCAACGTTACCCTCGACGACAACTACGCCCGCTTCCACGCTCCGGTGGAGCCCGGCGAATACGTCATGCTCGCCATCAGCGACACCGGCATCGGCATGGATACTGATACCCAAAGCCACATCTTCGAGCCCTTCTTCACCACCAAAGGAACCAAGGGCACTGGCCTCGGCCTTTCCACGGTGTACGGCATCATCAAGCAGAGCGGAGGCTACGTCTGGGTCTATAGCGAGCCGGGCAAGGGCACGAGTTTCAAGATCTACCTGCCGCGTGTCAGCGCAACCGGAGAGGCGGCGCGGGTGGAGGTTCCAGTAGAAAACGCTCACCCCGCCCACGGCGGAGAGACCATCCTGCTGGTGGAAGACGAAGCCAATCTGCGCGGACTCACCCTGCAGTATCTGCGGAGGCAGGGATACACCGTGCTGGAGGCCTCCGAAGGCGCTTCTGCCATCCAGGTGGCCAACACTTACCCAGGCCCCATTCATCTGCTGTTGACCGACGTCATCATGCCGGGAATGAACGGGCGCGAACTGGCCCAACGCATCACCTCGGAGCGGTCTGAAACCAGAGTGCTCTACATGTCGGGCTACACCGAGAATGCCATCGGTCACAACGGCACGCTGGACGAGGGCATCACCCTGCTCCAGAAGCCCTTTACCCTCCCCGCCTTGAAAGCCAAGGTGCGGGAGGTGCTGGACACAGCCCTTCCCCAGGAGGTTCCGATGTCTGCTCGTTTAGCTGCACAAGCTGCCATGCGGAGGCGGGAGAAGCTATCCCCCTTCCGTGCGCAACGCTTCAACCTTCACCTGCCGCTCAAATACCGCCTGCTCGGAGAAAACGACTGGCGCAATGGAACGACGGAAAACATCAGCCGCTCGGGCATGCTGTTCCGGGCAGAAGAGATCATTCCCCCGCAAGCACAGCTCGAGATCAACCTGGTGCTGCCGGCAGAGATTGCGGGATTGTCAGCCGCCGAAGTGGTGTGCCGCGGCGAGGTGGTGCGTGCCTTGAAACCCGAGACTCCCACCATGCACCCGGCGCTGGCTGCGAAGATCCTGCAGTACCACTTCCAGCATGGGAGCCAGATTCCTGAGGCATGATCTGCTAAGTGTCTGGCCGTGCCGTCCGGATGTTAGTGTGCTTTCGGTGAGGGTACGCCTGCCGAAAGCACACCAATCATGGAACCAGCTCTCCGCACTGATTCCCAAGGTCTAGTCGTTCACTGCGGCAGCTCTGTGCCGGACTGCTCCGCCACCATGTAGGCGGCGTACCAGTCGGGCCAGTTCGCGTCGCGCTGCCCGGTGCGCTTCTCGTGCTCGCCGTGGGCGGCCTCCGCGCGCCGAAGCGCGCTCGCCAGATCGTTCACCGACGCGAAGTTCGTCGTCGCAGAGTCGACGCGGCCGGGCAGCCGCGCGGTCAACTCCTGGAACAGCCAGCCGTTGCCATCCGGGTCACGGAACGAGGCGAACGAGCGGTAGCTGCCATGCCCGGGATCCGGACCGCTGACCCGCTTGCGCCCAAACAGGTAAGGCTCGTCCGTGCCGGCGTACACGCCGCTAGCGCCATGGAACACTTCGCTGACCTCGATGCCGCGCCCGAGCAGCTCTGTGCGGGCGGCCTCGATGTCGGAGACGATCAGGTACAGGCCCTGGGCCGAGCCGGGCGCCGCCGCGGTGACGTTGGTGCCGAAGATCACCGAGGCGCCGGAGCCCGGCGGCGTGACCTGGACGACGCGCCAGCCGTCGTCGGCCGCGAAGTCGGCATCGAGGCGCCAACCGAGACCGGTGTAGAACGCCTTGGCCCGGTCGACGTCCGCAACCGGGATCACGACGATCTCGAGCTTCAGGTCGACGGACCGCGTCGCGGTGTCGGCGTCGCTGTGAACCTGGGTGCCGTCCATGGCGCGCTCCTGCGGGTGTGCGCCTTGAAGGTCGGTCACAGCCGCCGCCGAGTCGATTGCACGATGGTATTGGTCAGCCGAACAGGCGATGGACGATCTGGACGCTCGCCACGAGCACCGCCAGGCCGACGATCGCCAGCACGATCGCGCGGAACGCGGCGACGCCGGCCGCGAAACCGAAGCCGAGCTTGAACGCCGTCCCGGTCGGAGCGTGGAACGCGTGGGTCACCTCGCGAGGATCGCCGGCCCCCGTGGTGCGAGGCGGCGTGCCGCCGTCGAACCGGCGACGCCGCGCCGGCGCATTGATGACGTCGAGCCGGTGGCCG
>DATKLE010000142.1:0-15553 GCA_035542575.1 Terriglobales bacterium
CTTCAGAGCGGTCGTGTTGCCCCATCATGATCAGCAGCCCTCCAACGATCAGAATCAAACAGAGCATGGGCGAATGCTTCCTTCTAACATGCTTCTGTTGAATCTCATCCTGCTAATCGACGTGACTTTTTCAACACCCACTCCTTATGTCACTCATTGACCCCACAGCGGGGCATTCTTGAGTCTAATCGCCTGACCTCGCTGAAACGCCAGTTGTTTCGTGGTTCCCTTCGCCTCCAAACGACCAGTGTGTACAAGAGCCAGAATCTGCTCAGAGATTAATTCGTACCCTTCATCTCTGGTCCCTAAGTCTGTAGCCATGGCACGCGGGGCGTGCAAAGTTCTGCACCTTGACACCTGCTGGCGTGCGACCTAGAGGTGCCCCAAATTTTCTGGGCGCTCTGCGGCTGTCAACGTAACCAACAAGAGTGGCCCGCAAAGCGAGCGGAAGTCCTCTATAGCGCACGCCGGCCATCTACTGCTGCGCTTGGCATCGGTCGCAGATGACGCGCTCCTCTGAGACAAAGTAAGCCACCTTCTCGGGATCGATGAAATTGGCCTCATCCGCGGTGGATGCTTGCCATTCCGGCGACTGCCGGGCCGCCAGCAGATCTTCGATGCTGTCAAACCAGAGTTCGGCCATTCCGTCGTAGGCCGGCCGGTGCCTGTCGGCGGGAACGGTCACGCGGTAGCTCTGCACCAATCGGCGGAGGCCCGGAATGCGCGCGCCCAGTGGGCCGTGGATATTCCGCCAATAGGCAAAGAACTCTTCATCCGTAAGGCCCGGCTTCTTGGTGATGCAGTAAACAAGCTTGATCATGGTTTTTCTGCGGTCAAAAGCGAAACAGGTAAGACGCTTTGATAAAGAACTGGCGGCCATCGTTGATGAAAGTGTCCGGGGTGGTGAGCAGCCCGGTTGGGGTGGGCATCAGCCGCCGGTCGAGGTTTTGCAGGTTGCTGTTATAGCCGACGTAGATCGCCGTGCCAGGGTGCACGAGGTAAGTGATCAGAAAGTCCGCGTTGAAGTTCTTGGTTGGCGACAGCGAACTAAGAAACGGGTTGGAGAGCACCGCGTTGTACTGCAGGATGACCCTTGCCGACAGCGCCCGCGTGAACTGATAGTTCCACTTGCTGCGAATGATGTGGTTGGTCACGGCGGTGAGGTGTGTCTCGCGCTCGCGAACGTGCTCCAGCAGATAGTTGTTGTCAATGCGTAATGGCCCGGAAACGTGGAAGGTCAAAGTCGCGTTCAGTACGTCCTCGTGACCGATGGCGGGAGCCCGGCCCTGCGAGGGGTTGCGGCCCGCTGTCGGGTTATAGTTCACGCCATCCCCGGAGACGAAAAACCAGCTGAAGTCGAACTGCTTGAACCAACTGGTCCCACCCTCGATTCCCCAGAACGGTTGCGAATACTCGGTCACTCTGGTCAGGCGGCTGTAGTCCTGCGGGCGCAGGTAAACGTCGTCATATGCATAGGGATGGAAGTTGATGTACGTGTTGCGGGTCATGTCCACCCGGAAGCCGGGGAAAACGTAGTAGTCAAGTGCCGTGCCGCGGTGGTCCCAGATGCTGAACTGCTGCAGCGTCGGTCCCCAGGAGATCAGGAACTTTCCTTCGGGCCGGATGTAATAGCTGGCATTGATATTCTGCTGGCGGATGTCCACCCGGTTGACGAAGCCGGTTTCGGTGACGAACCCCGGGCTGTAGTCGAGATAAAGAGCTTGCAGGTTGAAGTTGCGGCCGGAGCGCTCCGCGTCCACCTTGTAGCCGGGTCCGGCCGAGTAGGAGCCGTCGGGGTTGAGGGTAGAACTGGTCACGGCCGCTCCCTGTACCCGCCAGTTCTGGTTGATCTTGATGTTGGCGTCCACGCCGCCGACGCGGTTGTACCCGCCGCCAAACTCACGATCGGTGAAGATCGCCCCGATGGTCGACTGCTCGAGAATGTCGTGGCTGACCCGCGCAATAGTAAAGGTGGCGCGGTCGCCGCTATGCGGGTCGCCCGGCGGCAGCGCCTCGCCTGGAGCGCGATCGTCGCTGGCCAGAACGCCCACCGACCATGGCCCCGATTTGCCGGTCAGTCGCAGTCCAAACTCGGGATGGCCGATGCGGCGGGTGAAAACCAGGTTGATCGGCGTCGTAAAGTAGTTGCTGTTCTCCAGAAAGAACGGCCGCTTCTCGGGGAAAAAGAGTTCGAAGCGCTGATTAACGGTGATCTGCGGCTGGTCGGACTCAACTTGGCTGAAGTCGGGATTGATCGTCGCGTCCAGCACAAAGCTGTCCTTCAGGATGAACTTGGAGTCGAGACCCACGTCGGGCTTGAGCGAACGGCCCTCGAAGAACGGGTGACTGGGGTCACGCTGGTCAATATCGCGGAAACTGCGGACCAGTCCGTAGGGAATGAACTGCATGTTGCGGGAGGGCGAGATGCGCTCCAGAGTCGCGGTTGCAGCCTGGTTGAAACGTCCCTGAATGCGGTTCGAGACGCGTGGCCAGAACAGGTTCTCGTTGGTGCGCGGGATAGTGCGGTTCAGGATGATGCCCCACTCCTGCTGGCTGGTGCTGGGGAAGCGCAGGCTCTTGAACGGAATCGCCATCAGCACCAGGTAGCCGCGGCCGGTCAGACGACCCTCGGAGCGCCATACCGTGTCGAAGGAAGGATCGAATCCGCTGTAGTCGCCGGGTAGGCCGGTGCCGATCGAACCTTCCGTCCACAGCGCGTCCCACTGGATGCCGAGGGGGGTGGCGGTGAAGGTGTAGCCGCGGCGCGCGTCGTGGAAGGTGTCAATCATGATCTCGGCGGAGTCGTCGGAGAAGATGTCTTCGCGGCGCGTCATGCGCGCCCGGATCTTCTCCGGCTCCGTGTCCCAGCAGACGAAAACTGCGTAGAGGTTGTGCTGGTCGTAGGCCAGGTAGACGTCGGTATTCTGCGTTGGCTGGGCCCCGTCGGCCGGTTCGCGCGCGATGAAGCCTGTGACCTTCAACATGTGGCCGGCAACCCGAGCGCTGGGCTGCATAGTCTCAAAGTCAGAGAGTGTCGGTGGAGTGTCCATGCGCGGGATCTGAATGGTCGGCGGGGCGGCAAAGAGAACCGGCACAAAGGCCAGCACCAGCAGGATGGCCGAGACCAGCTTGAAACCTTTCCGTTTGATATCGGAAACGGCGCGCATCGTTCTTGCTGGTCAGTATAATCGGCGGCCGCAAAACTGAATGTGTCGTACGCAGCCGAAGGGCAAGCTTTCTGTCGGCTTTCCTGGGGCCGGCGTGCTACATTAACAGCCGCTATCGAAATTCGATAACGATCTCCGACCTGGCGGGTGTCCAGGACGGAATGATGGCGATTCGGAATGGTTAGCACATCCGCGAAACAGCCAACTTCTCTGCAGGACCTGGCGGTAGTGTTTCTCAAGCTCGGCACCATCGCCTTTGGCGGTCCGGCGGCCCACATCGCCATGATGGACGAGGAAGTGGTCCGCAAGCGCGGCTGGCTCACGCAGCAGGAGTTCCTCGACTACATGAGCGCCACTAACTTCATTCCCGGCCCTAACTCAACTGAGATGGCCATCCACATCGGTCGTCGGCGAGCCGGATGGCGGGGGCTGGTCGTGGCGGGGACCTGCTTCATTCTGCCCGCAGCCATCCTCGTCGGAATCATCGGTTGGGCATACGTGCGCTTCGGGAAGTTGCCCCAAGCCGCGGGCTTATTGTATGGCGTTAAGCCCGTCGTCATTGCGGTGGTGGCCCAGGCCCTGTGGAAGCTGGGGCGCTCAGCGATCAAGTCCATGTGGCTTGCCATCCTGGCGATCGTCACCATTATTCTTTGCGCCGCAGGCGTGAACGAACTGCTGGTTCTTGTCATTGGTGGACTGTTGGCCTTGCCGTCGAACAAGGGCAGTCTCAAGGACGCGAGACCGTGGAGGGCGTGCCTGACGCCTACGCTCACCGCTTTTCCGGCCGTGACGGCTGCCACCGCTGGTGTGTCCGCCGGCCTGTGGCCGGTGTTTCTGATCTTCGCCAAAATCGGCTCTGTTCTGTTCGGCAGTGGCTACGTTTTGTTGGCGTTTCTGCGCGCTGACCTGGTGGAACGGCATCACTGGCTTACCCAACAACAGCTCCTCGACGCGGTCGCTGTCGGCCAGGTCACGCCAGGGCCCCTGTTCACAACCGCGACGTTCATCGGTTATGTGCTGCATGGCCCCACCGGCGCCCTGGTTGCGACGCTCGGCATATTTCTACCGGCATTCTTCTTTGTTGCAGCGAGCGCTCCTCTGCTGTCCAGACTCCGTTCCTCGGTCATAGCAGGGCATATGCTGGACGGAGTCAATGTCGCATCCCTGGCACTGATGGCAGTGGTTACCTGGCAGCTAGGGCGCTCCGCCATCACCGACTGGTTGAGTCTCGTGCTCGCGACAGGCAGTGCGGTCGTATTGTTCGGTTTTCGAAGGGCCAATTCGGCCTGGCTCATTGTTGCTGGCGGACTGATCGGCATCATGAAGAGCGGTCTTGGATAAAGAGCGGAGGCACGGGCATGTCGCAGCGTAACGATCCCGTCAGAGACCAGCAAGAGCTCTACTCCGGACTCATTCGCCTTCATGTCCTGTACCACGCCTGCGTGGGGTCCATCTACGGGCTGGAAATGATTCAAGAGTTGTCGCGCCACGGCTACCGCATCGGCCCCGGGACGCTGTATCCCATCCTTCATGCGATGGAGGAGCGAAACTGGCTGCGGTCCGACCGGGAACTGAAGAACGGCCGCATCCGGCGCGTCTATCGAGCGACCCATTCTGGCAGGAAGGCCCTGGTTGCCGCCAAAGAGAAGGTCCAGGAGTTGTTTGGAGAGCTGTTTGAAGGGCGCCGTTAGGGGGGAGTGTATGACGGAGCGTGTGGCATCAAGGCGTCAGTTTCTAAAGCAAGCGGGCGTCGCGGCCGGAGCCTTCCTGCTCTCGGGCCGGCGCGGCCTGGGGCAAACCAGCATGGCGCCGACACCCGCTGAATCCGCTGTGACAGCCGTGTCTGCTACGGCGGACTACACCCTTCGCATCGCAACCTCGCCGGTTGAAATCGCCCCCAATCGGATCATCTCAGTGACGACTTACAACGGCCAGTTTCCCGGACCACTGCTTCGCTTCAACGAGGGAGAGCAGGTCACAGTGGATGTCTACAACGACACCGACACGCCGGAGCAACTGCACTGGCATGGTCAGGCGGTTCCAGACGAGGTGGACGGGGCGTCGGAGGAAGGTACCCCGTTCATTCCTGCCCACGGCCGGCGGCGGATCGTATTCACTCCCCGGCTGGCAGGGTTCCGCTTCTATCACACCCACGTTCGGGCGGGGGCCAATCTATCCGCAGGACAGTACAGCGGACAAGTCGGCCCCGTGTACATCGAGCCCAAGCATGAACCGGGACGTTACGACCGCGAGGTGTTTCTCGTGCTCAAGGAATTCGAGCCAAGCTTCAGCCGCGGCGGCGACATGGCGATGGACTTCCTGTTCCCAGCCACGCGTGTGAAGACGCTGGAAACCGAGGGCGAAATGGCAATGCGGGCCTCCCTCGCCAAAGGCATGCCGCATGGGTACGAAGTCGGGTATAGGTCGTTCACGATCAACGGACGCATGCTGGGCCACGGAGAACCGGTCCGGGTAAGGCAGGGGGAGCGGGTCCTGTTTCATGTTTTGAATGGAAGCGCCACCGAAATTCGCAGCCTGGCACTGCCAGGGCATTCGTTCCTGGTGGTGGCCTTGGACGGAAATCCCGTGCCTCATCCAGTGCGAGTACCGGTGCTCTGGCTGGGCACCGCGGAGCGCATCTCCGCAATCGTCGAAATGAACCATCCCGGCGTGTGGATTATGGGGGACCTCTCTGACGACGACCGCCGCCATGGCATGGGCATCGTGATCGAGTACGCAGGCCGCACCGGCAAAGCGCAGTGGATCGCGCCGCCGCCCGCCCGCTGGAACTACGCGGCCTTTGCCAAGCCGGACGCTGTTCCCCCCGCGCCGGATGAGACGTTCGAGATGACGTTTGCCAAGGACAATGCCGCGCAGAATGGTTTCAACCGATGGACCATCAACGGGGTGGCTTATCCCATGACCGGCGAGATTGCGCCTCCGGCATTTCACCTCAAAGAAGGCAAGCGCTATCGCGTTCGCATGCGCAACGCTACGGATGACATCCACCCTATCCACCTTCACCGCCACAGCTTTGAGCTGACCTCGCTGGCTGGGAAACCCACCGCCGGAATCCTGAAAGACGTAGTAATGGTGGGTGGCTATCAGGAGGCCGAGGTGGACTTCGTTGCCTACAACCCAGGGCTTACCCTCTTTCACTGCCATCAGCAACTGCACATGGACTACGGGCTCATGGCATTGTTCGACTATGCCTAGGGATGGGTAGCGCAAGCCCAATCAGCCGCACACTTTTCCGGCCTCCCCGGAGGTAGAGGCACCCGGCTCGACCATATCCTTTCGCCGATTTGCCTCCATTGTTTACAATAGATAGCTTCGAATAGCACTGCTCCCCATGGTTCTGGAGAGCTACCGGGCCCTGCGTCTTGGGACGGAAAACGACTTGGAACAGCCCAGCCCCCAACCCGGCCACCGTGGCCCGTCCACGCCTGTGTACTGGCGGGTGGAGGGCAGTCTGCTCGATCTCACTACGGTTCGGCCGGTAGCCTTTTTCACCTGGAACTCGCAGACCTTCCTGGCCCGATGGGTGCGACGCGGGCTGGTCTTCATGATGGCGGTGCTGCGTCCCTTCCTCTATGCCACCAACCGGGTGTTCGCTACACGCGTGGTGCATGCGGTCTTGCGGGGGGTGAGCCGCGACCGGCTGGATCTGTTGGGCGAGGAATACTTCAAGTATAAGTTGAAGCCGCACCTCAAGCCCGACGGAGTGCAGCAGCTGAGAGCGTTGGTTGACTCCGGCGCCGAGGTTGTCCTGGTGAGCCAGAGCCTGGATCACGTGATGCGCCCTCTGGCACAGCATCTGGGCGTGCGATGGCTGATCGCCAACCGCCTGGAGTTCCGCGACCGCGTCGCTACTGGCAGGTTGCTGGAGCCGGTCATCCGCCCCCGCGGACTGTTTGCCCGCATAGTTGGGGCCGGCCCGGATGGAAGCCGGGCTCCGGAACAGCTGGCTCGGGAATTGGATCTGCGCAGCGCAGAGGTCCTCCAATCGGCGGTCGTGCCGACAGAGCGCCAACTCCCGCCGCTCGAACGGCCCATCGTCCATTATGAAACCCGCCGCCAGGCTGGCCCGTTCTCCGTCCGTTCCGCCCTCGCCGGCAGACAGGTCCTGCTGGTAGGTGTGACCGGCTTCATCGGCAAAGTGTGGCTGGTTAACACGCTGATGGATTTGCCGGAAGTCGGCCGCATCTACTTGCTCATTCGTCGCCAGAAAGCCAGCTCGGCGCTGCAACGTTTCGAAAAGCTGGTGGAAGAATCGCCGGTGTTCGATCCGTTGTTCGAGAAGTACGGCGATGGATTGGCGCAGTTTCTCAGCCATCGCGTGGAGGTGGTCGAGGGTGACGTTACGCAGCCTGGACTCGGTCTCGCTCCCCAGGATCATGAGCGGCTGCGCAACCAGCTGGATTTGGTCATCAACAGCTCCGGTCTTACCGACTTCAACCCTGACTTGCGCGATGCGCTGGCCACCAACGTGGATGCCGCCGTCCATGTCGTGGATTTCGTGCGCAAGTCCGATCATGCCGGCCTGCTGCATCTCTCCACCTGCTACGTGGCCGGGAGCAGCGATGGGCGGGTCAGCGAAATCCTGCGCCCCAACTACTCGCCGGCTGGTCCGGCGGACTTCGATGCCGAGCGCGAGTGGCGTGCGCTGCACGAGTTTATAAAGCACGCAGTACAGAAAGCCGAGAGCCCGGAAGTCACCGAGGAGCTCCGGCAGCAGGCGCTTGGCAAAGAACACGCTGCCAAAGACCTGCACGGATCGGCGCTGGAGAACCAGATCCGCAAGAACCGCATTCGCTGGCTGCGCAACTACCTGACCGAGGCAGGGACGAAGCGCGCGAACGAGCTGGGATGGCCTAATACCTACACCCTCACCAAGAGCCTGGCCGAATCGTTGATCTACAAGTATGGCGCCGGCCTGCCCATCGCCGTGGTGCGCCCGGCGATCGTCGAAACCTCACTCCGGCAGCCGTTTCTGGGGTGGAACGAGGGCATCAACACCTCGGCTTCCTTGTCTTATCTGCTAGGCACATATTTTCGCCAGCTCCCCTCCAACGAGCGCAAGCGCCTGGATATCATTCCAGTGGATTTGGTGTGCCGCGGCATGACCCTGGTGGCCGCTGCCGTCATTGCGCGCCGCAATGAGCGTCTGTACCAGCTCGCGACTTCGGTGACCAACCCGTGTGATATGGGGCGGTCCATCGAGTTGACCTCGCTGGCCCACCGCAAGCACTACCGCGCCCAGGAAGGGCTGGAATACTGGTTGCGCCTGCGCTTCGATGCCATCCCCGTTTCCAAGGAACGCTACAACCGCATGTCGGCGCCGGCGCAGAAGGCGATCGTGAAGTCCATTCAGCGCATCATGTCGCCCCTGCCCCTGAAGAAGCCGCCGCTGGCCCGCGCCGAGCGCAGCCTGGAGCGGGTCGAGAAGCTGATTGAGCTGTTCGAGCCCTTCATCCTCCACAACGAGCACGACTTTGTCGCCGATAACGTGGAGAAGCTTTCGCAAGCACTGGTGACGGAAGAGAGAGCGGTTTTCGGCTATGACACGCATTCCATCGACTGGTGGGACTACTGGATCAATGTTCACATTCCAGCGCTGCGCCGCTGGACCTATCCCCTGATCGAAGGGCGTCCGCTGGAGGCCCGCCCCTCGCGCAACTTCCAGTTTGCGGCGCAAGAGAACGGCGCCGGCATCCGCACCGGAACCAACGGAGCATCGTGGCGATATTCCTGACCGGATCGACCGGATACATCGGCGCTCATGTCGCCGCCAATCTTCTGGAGCAGCACGGCGCCGCGCTCAACGTGCTGGTGCGCGCCCGCGACCCGCATGAAGCGGAAGTGCGGCTGTGGCACGCTCTGCAGCTGCACTTTGGTTTTCCACGCTTCTACGAATTCCTGCAGACCCGCATCAGGATTTTTCGAGGCGACCTGACGGCTCCGCACTTCGGACTGTCCGACGATGAGTACGACCGGCTGATCCACACCACCGATTCGGTTGTCCACTGCGCCGCCTCGCTCAACCGCAAGTCGGAGAAGAGCTGCCTGAACGTTAACCTGCGGGGCACGCTCGAAGTGGTACAGCTGGCGATGAAGTCGAACTATTATCACGGCCTGCGCCGCTTCAGCCACGTCAGCACCGTGGCCGTCGCCGGCAAGCGCAAAAACGAGGTGGTGACGGAAGATCGCTCCATCGATTGGGAGCGGTCCGACTACGATCCCTACGCCCGCACCAAGAAATTTTGCGAGCACATGATCCGCCAGCTCCTGCCCGAGGTCCCGAAGACCATCTTCCGACCCAGCATCGTTCTGGGGGACAGCCGTTATCCCGAGACCACGCAGTTCGACATGGTGAAGGCGTTCGTCTTTCTCGCCGGCTTGCCGGTGCTGCCTTTTCGGCCCACGGACAAGATTGACATCGTCAATGTGGATTTTGTGGCAGACGCCATTACCACCCTGCATCAGAAAGAGAATCCGCAATACGACACCTACAATCTTTCGTCCGGGATTGGATCACAGACTTTTCGTCAACTGACCGGCGCTCTGGCCGTCGCCCGGCAGAAGCGCCGTCCGGTGTTCATGCCGCTGCTGGAACGACCGTTTGACGGCACGGTGAATGTCCTGGCCAGCCGCAGGGGTTCCCTCGGCTACGGCGCTTCGCTGATGAAGGTTTTCATGCCGTACCTGGTGTGGAACACGGTCTTCGACAACACCCGCGTCACCACCGAGCTCGGCCGCAAGCCGGTGCCGTTCTCGCAGTATAGTTACCCGCTGCTGAAGTTCAGCCGTGAGGCCAATTTCGCTTACAAGTATCAGGATTGGCCGGCCACGGCGGGAGGTTCTGCCGCATGATGGACTTCATTCTTGAAACCTGGGTCAGCGGTTTAATCGAACGCTCCAAAATGGGATGGATGCTGGGCAAGCACCAGGGCTGGCAGCCGGGAGAGAAGCTGAAGATCCTGTTCGCCGGCTACAACGGCAACCGCAACATGGGCTCGGATGTGCGCGTGGAGGAGATGCTGCGCCAGATTCGCCGCATCCTCGGCCCCGAGCGCGTCGCCTTTACCGTGATGACCCATGTCCCCAAGCTTTCAGAGGGATATTTCGAAGATACGGCTCAGGTACATCTTCCCGACATTTTCCCGCCGTTCCTCTACGACGAAGTTCCCAAGCACCACGGCGTGGTCGCCTGCGAGGGCTCGATGTTTAAGAGCAAGTTCGCCAATGCCCTGGCTACCATGATGATCGGTTCGCTGGGCATCGCCGCCGCCCAGAACAAGCTCTCGGTCGGCTACGGCGCCGAAGCCGGATACATGGACCCGCTCATCGCCAAAATGTGCGCCCGCTACTGCCGCAATTCCCTGGTGATCACCCGCAACGAGGAGTCTCGCACCTTGCTGCGCGAGCTGGGCGTGCCCACCGAGTTGGGCACCGACACCGGATGGACGTTTGAGCCGCATCCCGCCGAATACGGCCAAAAGACGCTGCGTGAAGCCGGGTGGGATGGCCGCGCTCCCGTGCTCGCGGTGTGTCCCATCAATCCCTTTGAGTGGCCGGTGAAGGCCTCCGTCGCCAAGTTCGCGCTGCACGGCCTGACCGGCGCCTACAAGGATAGTCACTACCGCTCGGTGTACTTCCACAACTCCGGGCCGCAGGCCGATCGCGCTCTCGACCACTATCTCATCGCCATCGCCAACGCCGTGGACGCCTTCCGCAAGCAGCGCAACGTCTTCGTCATCCTGGTGGGCACCGAGCGCCTCGACGGCCGCCCCGCCCAGCGCATCGCCAAGAAGCTCGGTGGCGTGCCCGTGTTCACCTCCGACGAGTACAACATGTACGAAATGGTCAGCATTCTGCGCGCCTGCCACATGATGGTTTCGTCGCGCTATCACGGCATCGTCACTTCCATGCCCGGGCTGGTGGCTTCCGCTGGCATCACCATGGACGAGCGCATCCGCAACCTGATGCGCGAACGCGGACACCAAGACCTGCTGATGAACGTGGATGATCCCGACCTCGAGCCGCGCCTGCTGGCCGCCATGGACAAGCTGTGCAAAGAGCGCGAGGCGATCGCCGACGGCATCGCCCGCACCGTGGTGCGCAACCTGAAGGTAATGGCCCGCATGGGTGTGTACTTCGAAGAAGAAGTGCAGCGCCGCTATCCTGATTTCCCCGCCCGCAAAGGCGAGTGGAGTTGGGAAGACTACTTGCCGTCGATGAGTCCCGGCCTGCACAGCTTGGTCGAGGCCTACGGCTAGAGAAACACTCACCACAGAGACACGGAGGCACGGAGAAAACAAATTCATGGGTTTTCTCGACGACATCTTTGCGCAGCTTGAGGCCGCAGGGAGGGCCACGGTCCTGTGGGAGCCTGGTGACGATGCGAGTTGGGGAGTGGGAGGAGGCGGCTTATTGCGACAAGTGGGGCAGGCTCGCACTTTCCTGCGCGGAAAAGGCCTGAATAAGGGCGACCGCTGCGCCCTGCTCGCCCACAACAGCATTGAATGGGTCGCCATGGACCTAGCCATCATGGCTGAGGGCTTGATCGTCGTTCCGCTCTACGCCCGGCAAGCCCCCGCTGAACTGGTCGCCATGATGAAGGATTGCTCTCCCGCTCTGATTTGCTGCGGAGACTCCACATTGCGCGACGGAATCGTTCAGAGCTGGCCAGACGCGCCGCCCCAGATTCTGTTCGACGAGGTTTTCTCCGGGCCTGCGGTGAGCGCTGACGAAAAGCCACTTCTCGCCGATTCCGATCCCGTCACCATCATCTACACCTCCGGCACTTCCGGTGAAGCCAAAGGCGTGATCCTCACCGCCGCCAACATCAGCCACATGCTGGAGTGCACCTCCGGCCGGCTCGACGTTCTAATGAACAACCGCCCCGGCCAGGACCGTGTCTTCCATTACCTCCCATTCTGCTTTGCAGGCTCCTGGATCATGCTGCTGACCTGCCTGTTGCGCGGCAGCCGGCTGACCCTGAACTCCGACCTGACCAAGTTGTCGGGTGAGATGCGCGCCGCCGCCCCCGACTACTTTCTCAACGTTCCGCAACTGCTCGAACGCATGCGCAAAGCGGTAGACGAACAACTGTGGAAGACTGGCGGCATCGTGCAGGCCCTGTACCGCCGCGCCAAAGGGTCTTGGGTGCGCAAGCAGGAAAAACAGGCGAAGTTGTCGGACTCGCTCTGGCTCGGCTTGGCCAACTCGCTGGTCTTTCCAACCATCCGCGAAAAGATGATCGGGTCAAACCTGAAAGCCCTCATCTGCGGCTCCGCTCCCCTCAATCTCGATACGCAACTCTTTTTCATGATGCTCGGCATTCCCGTGCTTCAGGTTTACGGCCTCACCGAGACCACTGCCATCTGCACCATGGACGACCCGCGCCACGTCGAACCCGGCCGCGTCGGCCCGGCCATCAGCAGCGTCGAGATGAAGCTGGGCGAAAATGACGAACTCATCGTCCGCGGTCCCAACATTTTCCCCGGATACTGGAACCGGCCCCAGGAGACTGCGAAGACGCTGCGCGATGGCTGGTTCCATACCGGAGACCAGGGCGAAGTCAACGGGGCAGGGAACTGGCGTATCATCGGGCGGATCAAGAACCTGATCATCCTCGGCTCGGGACACAACGTCGCCCCCGAGCCGATCGAAGATGAGATCCTGCAGCGCCTGCCCGGCGCCCAGCAGGTGGTGCTGGTAGGCAACGGCCGCAGCTATCTATCGGCCATCATCACCGGCGAGGTTGCGTCCGAAAAGGTGCAGCCGGCGCTCGACGAGGTGAATTCAGGCCTGCCGCATTACAAGCAGGTCCGGGCATTTCAGGTTGTGAAAGAGCCATTCTCCATCGAGAATGGCCTGCTGACGGCCAATGGCAAGTTAAAGCGCGACGCCATCGCGGCGCGCATGAAGTCACAGATAGAAGAGATGTACCAGGTGAAACAAGCGGTCCAGCCGTAGCGCCGGCGTCTCGCCGGCCACTACGAACTGGGGCATCAAGAAAAGCAGATGAGCCAATTTCAAGGCCAATCGCTGTCGTGGGAGCTGAAAGACGGCGTCGTCGAGGTCGCCCTCCACCGCGCTCCCTGCAACGAGATCGGCTCGCTGACATTAGAAGAGCTGGAGAAACTTACCGCCGCACTGCCTGCCCTGGAAGAACAATCCCACGCCCTGATCCTGTACAGCACCCAGGCTTCCGGCTTTTGCGCCGGAGCCGACCTGCGCGAGCTTTACACCCGCTCGCAGCAGATGGATCGCGGCGACGCGGTCAAAGGCGTCCGCACTTACCTCGAACGCATTCACCATGTGATGAACACGCTGGACGCCTCGCCGCTGACAACGATCGCTGCCGTGCACGGCGTGACCTTCGGCGGAGGCTTGGAGCTGGCCCTGGTCTGCGACCTCATCATCGCCGACAAGATGGCCCGCTTCGCCTTTCCCGAGCTGCGTCTGGGCCTGATCCCCGGCTTCGGCGGAATTCCCCGCCTGAAGCGCGATCTGGGCAACGCCGTCGTCCGCGATTTGCTCCTCACCGGACGCAGCTTCAACGCCACCAAAGCCCAGCAGGTCGGGCTGGTCAGTCAAGTCGTCGGCGAAGGCGAGGCCCTGCGGGTCGCCCGTGCCACGGCTGCGCAACTGGGCAAGTTCGACCGCCGCACCGCCATCGCCGCCAAGCAGTTCATCAAGCCGATCCCGTACGAAGAGTTGCGCCGGGAGATAGATATCTTTTGCGAGCTGTTTACCCAGCCGGCGGTCGAAGCCGGGTTGCGGAAGTTTGTGGAGAGCACGGACGCGCAGCCGTATCTGCCGTGAGCGGAAGTGACCGATGCCTACAGCTTCGTCGAAAGCTCCCAATCCGTTGAGGGAGCCGGATCGGTGGTTTCCATCTGCTCGATCACGGCCTTCGCAGAATGTTCGCTGACGTCGGTCACAACTGCGGTTTCAAATATCCGAGATGGGCTGTGAACGTAGAGTTCCATGCCCGCCTTCAGGCCGTCAATGCTGCCCACGTCTAGTCTGACATTTGTAATTCGGCGGGCATGCTCAAGACGCGTCTGCTCGACGAAAGAGATCTTCGCCTTAATTGGTTCTGCCAGAATGTAGGTTAAGAACTCACTCGGAAGATTCGGCTGACCGCTTACCGGCTTCTTTTCGTCTCCGCGTCTCAACAGAAAGCTTGCAGACCGTCCCCCAAAGAGGGAACTCGGTTCAGATCCCGCATTGATCGCGTTTGCGAAATCGACAATGTGATCCGCCGCGATTAGGTAGTGGCGCTCTCCCCAACGGACCGGCAGCAGTTCAGGCGCCAGTCCTTGGAATCCTTCTTGTTTGTTTGGGTACTTGAACAGCAGCTTCACGGTGCCGTTCGTGAACGCAACACCGCCATAGTTAAGGTCGTACAAACCAAGACAACCATGCCAGCTGAACGTGAAGCCGCCCTTGGGAGCCAAGGCGAGACTGACGTTAACGCCTAGTCCGTCTCCAAAGTAGTACTCGCCGGCCCAGTCGTGGTCTTTTAGATCCCGGAGTTCTTGGCGAATTTTCTTGGTTTGTTTCTCTGAGGCGGCAACCGAGGCTTCCGAGAATCTCTCATCCAACTTCGGGGTCTGGGAGTACAGCTGAGGACTCAGCAGGGAACCAATGAGAAACAATACTGCGCAATGGCTCCACTTCGTCATGTTAAGGTGTAGCTACTTCTTGTTAGACACCTGTCTTCATAGTATTGGTGTCAATCTTCACCGTCCACATTACGATCGTGCAGGATCGGCCCAACATTTTGAATCCAAGCCATTTCCTGCTCGCTGGCTAAGTGCTGCGGTTAAAGCCTCGGTTCGTTTTACAATCACTCCATGCCCACGACCGACCAGACCCTCGACCAGATTCTCGCCCTCGCCGCGTCCCACTTCAAAGTTCCGCGCGAGAAGCTCACCCCCGACGACGACTTCTTCAAGATCCTGAAGATTGATAGCCTGCAAGCCCTCGATCTGCTCACCAAGCTGGAGAATCATTTCCACGTCGAGCTGCCTGATTACGAAATGCAGGGCGTAACCGATTTCCGCACCCTCGCAAGCCGTATTCAAGCGCGCTTGTGATGCGGATTACCACGGAGAACACGGAGGCACGGAAAAACTCATAAGCAGGTTTTCCTCCGTGTCTCCGTGCCTCCGTGGTGAGATCGAAGCGTTCCCCGCCGGTAATGAAATGATTCACTGCTGTCCAAATTCGCCGGGATTGAGGAGCGGGAGTAAGGGGAATTGGAGCATTTCCTGCTTCTCGACGGTCGCTCCCAGGTTGAGGTTGCCATTTTGCTGTCCAAGTTGGGTTACCAGGAAAGCGGGATTTGCTCGGCGATGTGAGCGAGTTGG
>DATKLE010000143.1:0-2808 GCA_035542575.1 Terriglobales bacterium
GACTGCCACTCCTGCCATACGTCCTGCTCTTGCAGCTCCAGCAGCTTCAGCACGCATTGCCACTCGCCAGCGGCGAGCCTTTCCACGATCATCTCAGCCACCGAAGGGATGGCAGCCTTCCGCATTGCTTCGGTCGTCACGCCAAATCGAATCTCAAGCCTGCGCAGCCTTCTGACAGCCGTCTTCATGGTGCGTTCTCCAGCCTCCCGTACAAACCCGGCCTCGCTGCCTCAATTGGGAAGTTCCCGAGGAAATGAACGAGGTCTTCATCCGTCAAGCCCGCCGAACTACCATCCAAGTACACGACCTCCATCAAAAGTCGTTTCGGTCAATCCTGGAGTGGACCCCATTTTTGAGACAACCAGTTAACCCCTGAAAATCATTGAAAGGGGAAAACTGGAACATGAAGTCTCGAAGGAAATTCAGCAAAGAGTTCAAGCAGGAGGCGGTGAGCCGCCTCAACGGTGGACAGAGCACAGCCGAGGTGGCCCGCGCCTTGGAGGTGCATCCCAGTGAGTTGCACCGCTGGCGGCGGGAGTTGCAGGAGCATGGGGAGCGCGCCTTCAGCGGCGTGGGCAAGAAGCGCGCCGAAGAGAGCCGCGTGGCCGAGCTGGAACGAAAGGTCGGCCAGCAGACCATGGAGATCGATTTTTTAAAGCGAGCCTTGCAGCATGTCGAGGAGCAGCGCCTGCTGCGGGCACTGAACAACGGCGCGCCTTCTACCAGCAGGTCGAGAAAGAAGTGAAGACCGAAACTCGATTGAGCGTAGTTCGCATGTGCGAGGTGGCGGGATTCAGCCGCGCGGGCTACTACCGTTTTCTGGACCCGGAGAGGCCCGCGGCGGCGGACATGGACCTGCGTGACGAGATGCAGAAGATCGCGCTGGAGTGGCCCAGCTATGGAAGCCGGCGGATCAAGCGGGAACTGAAAGCTCGCGGCTGGGAGGTCAATCGCAAACGAGTGCAGCGGCTGATGCGGGAAGACAACCTGTTGTGCGCGGTGAAGCGGAAGTTCGTGGTGACCACGGACTCGACGCACGGGCGGAAAGTCTATCCCAATCTGGCGTCGTCGATGGTACTCACCGGTGTAGACCAACTCTGGGTGGCGGACATCACCTATATCCGGCTGGAGGAGGAGTTCGTGTTCCTGGCGGTGATCCTGGATGCGTATTCCAAGCGCGTGATCGGATGGCACCTGGATGATGGGTTGGACGATTCCTTAACGCTGACGGCGCTGCGCATGGCATTGCAGGAGAGAACCGTGCGGCCGGGATTGGTGCACCATTCCGACCGCGGGGGGCAGTACGCCAGCGGGGATTACACGGACTTACTGAAGGACAGCGGCATCGACATCAGCATGAGTCGCAAGGCGAACCCTTGGGACAATGCCGGATGCGAGTCGTTCATGAAGACCCTCAAGCAGGAAGAGGTATACCGAACTGAATATCGGAATCTGCTTCACGCTCGTGCCGGGATCGGCGAATTCCTGGAGAAGGTCTACAACGAAAAGCGTCTGCACTCGGCGCTGGACTATCGTTCGCCGGTGCAATTTGAGCGCACGCTGGTGACGCGCACGGAACCGGAGGCCGCGAGGATTTCGGCATGAACATTCCACACAGGGGGGCGCGTGGGGCGCGATCACAAGCCAGGAGTACGGGTGTGACCATCGCGGTGCAGGAGAAGATCGCGCCCAGGAAAAGAACCAGCGGCGAGTTCCCGCGCGGCACAGGCGAGGGTGCGGCGGAGGTAATCGTCGGGCTGGGCGTGGCGTCGCGGAAACCCGGGACTGCCGCGTCGCAGGATGGTGACGACTTGGGGAGCGGGCGTGCCACGCTGGAGCAATTCCTTGGCGATCCATTTATCGGCGATGCTCCAGTCGGGTTGAGGGAAGCGTTCGAGAATCCGCAAGCGGTGCAGGCAACTGGCGTAGAGATTCGGCGCACCAGCGGCATCGGGGTGCGCGGAGGCCGCCGGAGAAACGTGTGGTGCCAGCGCCTGGCTGGAGTGACTGCCCACACGGTGCGCGGCTGCTTCCCGCAGGGCGGCACCTTGCGAAGCCAGGCCGGGGTGGGCGTGCAGGAGTTTCACCCAAGGCGAGTCCCCGCGGCGGTTGCGACGCTGCGGTTTCTGATTGGTGAAGCCGGCCAAGCGGCCCAGATGACGCCAATCGGTAGAGGCCCGGTCGCCGCCGTAGAGGTGCGCCAACTGTTGGCCGATCCGGCTGGCAATAGCGGGTTCGATGGGGGTAGCACTGACGTGCACCCAAGCCTGGAGATGGCCGGGACTGGTCTGGAGCACGACACAAGGTTGGTGACCGGCAGCCCGCATGGTTTCGACGATGGCGGGGTCGGTGTGATCCAGATCGACGAGGATGTAGCCGGAATTACGACGTTCGGCGTAGGGATGGAGGAACACGTCGCAGCCCTCGCGGTTGCGCACACGCAGGAAGCGGACGGTAGCT
This sequence comes from Terriglobales bacterium, assembly GCA_035542575.1. Classification (GTDB taxonomy): domain Bacteria; phylum Acidobacteriota; class Terriglobia; order Terriglobales; family Acidobacteriaceae; genus JAIQET01. The sequence continues at coordinate 2,461 of DATKLE010000143.1, forward strand.
GGATGGGTCAGTTGGGCAGCGGTCCACAGCCGCTCTCCGGGGAAAGCTCTTCTGGAGAGGGAGTGAATGAGACGGACGAGATAGAGGTCGTAGGGCATGGCCGCAAGTTGGCGGCGTATGGCCTGCAAAGTGAGATTGAGTCCGAGGTCGAACATGGACCCAATTTTGGAATCGAAGGAGCCCGCCGTACAATGGATTCTCAGCGGACGGCGAACAGTGGGTTAACTGGTTGTCTCAGCCCTTGGGTCCACCGCACATCGCCGTCGTCGCACTTTCGTCAAGTATCGCTCCCTGACGCGATCACTATCACTCATTCTTGATCGGTCCGCGGGCACTGTTCCCCCCTTT
>DATKLE010000144.1:0-2680 GCA_035542575.1 Terriglobales bacterium
CGAACATTGACGAGACCAATTCGTCGTCAGTCACTCACCCTCCTCGAAATCTACCGGGCGTGCGGCGCACATTGGATCGTGACGAACCTTCCAAATAGAGAAGTATCTACTTACGCAAAAACAGCCGGATTCCGTCCTGCCGGATCAAGCACTTACGGCGACCGATTTGGGAGGGATTTTGGAAGGCTGCTGGAGCGCCCGGCAGGCGGTGCCGACGCCGATCCCCAGCCGCTCCGAGACCTCGCGCCACGAAGCCCCTGCGGCGCGGAGGCGCACCACTTGCGCGGCGTCTACCACAGTGCGCGGACGTCCTAGTTTGACCCCACGACTCTTCGTGTCAGTGTTAGTTTAAAAATCCCCAAAATTGCCGGATGAAAATTCCCCAGGTTGGAGGGCCAAGCCCTTAGCATCGGCTCCGGGAGGAGCCGGTGCTACGACTGGAGGATTTCATGGAGATCCAAGGGTTGTATCAGCAAGGAATGAGCGTGAGCGAGATTGCTCGGCAAGAAGGTGTCGACCGCAAGACGGTGCGGAAGTATCTGCGGCAGGCGCCGCGTCCCTATGGGCGGCCGCGACGGCCGCAGAAGGTCGATAGCTTTCGCGGGTATTTGCGGGAACGTTGGGAACAAGGGGTACACAACGCCAGCCGGCTGTTCCGCGAGTTGCAGAAGCGTGGCTATGCTGGCGGGAGGACCCAAGTGGGCCAGGTGGTACAGCAGTGGCGCGAGGAAGCCCGGGAGCGTGCCTTTGTCCGCTTCGAGACCGAGCCGGGGCAGCAGAGCCAGATGGACTGGGGGCACTTCGGCAACTGGGGCGGAGCCCGACTCTACGCCTTTGCTCTGACGCTGTGTTACTCCCGCATGCGTTATATCGAGTTCACGCAGCGTCAGGATGCGGAGACCCTGCTGAACTGCCTGGTGCATGCCTTCCACTACTTCGGCGGGGTCACCGCCACGCTGTTAACCGACAACATGAAGACGGTGGTAGTCGAGCGGGTGGCGGGACAGCCGCAGTGGAACCCGCGCTTTCTGGACTTCGCCTCCTACTACGGTTTCCTGCCCCGCGTCTGTCATCCCTACCGGCCGGAAACCAAGGGCAAGATCGAAGCGACGATTCGTTATCTGCGGACCAGCTTCTGGCCGGGGATACGCTTCGCCTCGTTGGCGGATCTGAACCGGCAAGCGTGGGAGTGGTGCGAGGACGCCAACCGCCGGGTGCATGCGACCACGCGTGTGGTGCCGCGGGAACGCTGGCCGCAAGAACACCTGTTGTCGATTGCGGGTCGGCCTGACTATGACCCCAGTTATCGCAGCTATCGTCAGGTCAGCAAAGACTGCCTGTTCAGTTATCACGGCAACCGCTACTCGGTGCCGCATGCCTACGTGGGCAAGACCGTCATGGTCCGCGAAGGTCTGGATACGGGGATGATCCGTATCTTTCACCAGCAGGACCCGATCGCCGAACACCGCCTGGCACGAGGCAAAGGCGAGCTGGTGATGGAGGCGTCCCACTACGGCAGCTTGCCGCGCCGGCCGCGCACCACCGTGGCCGTAGTAACGCCGGCGGTGGTGGAGCTAATCCCCGGACCCGGAGTCGGCCTGCATCATGTCGTGCCGCAGGTCGAGTCCCGTTCGCTGACGATCTACGAGGAGGTGGCCCATGTCGCTGCAGTCTGAACGCCTGCTCAACCACATGCAGCGGCTGCGCCTCTCGCATCTGCCTAACTGTTATGAAGCCATCGCGGAAGAAGCTTCCGCCAAAGACCTTCCCTATCTTGACTTCCTCGAACAGACACTGGAAGCCGAGAGTCAGGCCAAGCACTCGCGCAACGTTCGGCTGAAGACGCAGTGGGCCCACTTTCCTTACAACAAGGGCCTGGATCAGTTCGACTTCGACTTCCAGCCTTCGGTCGATGAACGCAAGCTGCGCGAACTGGCCGGCCTGGCCTTTCTGGAACGCAAGGAGAACGTGCTCCTGTTGGGTCCGCCCGGCGTGGGCAAGACGCACCTGGCCATCGCGCTCGGCACCGAGGCGATTGTGGCCGGCTACACCGTCTACTTCGTTACCGTGCAGGATCTGGTGGCACAGTTCCAGCGGGCCCGCGACGAGAACAAGCTCAAAGAACGCATGACCCTGTTGGTCAAGCCCAAACTGCTGATCCTGGATGAAATGGGCTACCTGTCGCTGGATCCGTTCGCCGCCACCTGCCTGTTCCAGCTGGTCAGCGAGCGCTACGAGAAGGGCTCGATCATCCTCACCTCCAACAAGAGCTACGGCGACTGGGGCACGATCTTCGCCGACAACGTGATCGCCTCCGCCATCCTGGATCGGCTGCTGCATCACTCGACGACGATCAACATCAAGGGCGAGAGCTACCGGCTTAAGGACAAGAAGAAGGCCGGTGTCATCACCAAAACCGCCAACAAGGAAGGAGTCTGAGCCATCCTGAATCGGCCTCGGGAGTATGCGGCTCCGGGCTTCGCCCTCCGCCGCACACTCCCCGCCGGGTCCAACCATCAACCGCCTAACACCTGGGGAAATTTAAACCGGCAAAATCTGGGGAATTTTCAGTTGACGATGACAATGAAAGTCTCCCACCGCCCCTGCCCCAACTCCTGCTTGCGTTGCCGCACGTAACGGCGCACCGTCGCCTCGCTCACCCTGGCCTCGGGGCGCTCTT
>DATKLE010000145.1:0-5068 GCA_035542575.1 Terriglobales bacterium
TTCAGACCTCTCTGATTCTACCAGCGATCGAGATGCTGACCACAGAACTTCCGGCGCCTGGCGTGCGTGCCCCCGCAGGGCTTCTCGGGAGATGCCCCCAGCCTCGCGTCCCCGCATCTTTGGTGGGAGGATGGTCGATTCTCGCGAGTCCTCAAAAGGGCGTCCAGCCTGTACGACATCCGATGTCTTTGAGGCCCCCACTCTTATTCCAACTGCATCGGCACTGTCAAGAAGTTTCTTCCCCACGAACCGATTGGAAGCACGCAAGTGGCGAGCGCTCGCCGCTTGGCGCGGCCATGCCGGCCGCGAGCTTCGCGGTGAGAATGGCTGGAGCACTTGTCGTAAGGGCGTTGCCGCTGACCATGTCACCACGATGGGCGGATACTGAACCGCCGCAACCTGCCAGCGCTAGCAAATCAACTGCCTCCGCAAACCGACATGCCATCTCCCGACATGCCATCTCTTGCCCTCCCCCAGTTTCAGGCGGTCCCTCCCGTAAAGTTTCCTTGACGTGAGACAAGTAATGGTATTTCATTTAGTTGAATGAAACACGAGGAGATTCTCGAAGCTCGCGACCGGCTTGCCCGGCAACTTCCGAGTCCTGCCCAAATCGTGCGCGGGAGCTTGCTCAAGCGGACCATTCGCCACCGACAGGGGTGCCCGAAGTGCGCGGCGGGAGGAGGACATCCCGTCTGGGTGCTCACGGTGACCTACCCCGGGGGCAAGACTCGCCAGTTCAGCCTGCGTCCCCAGCAGCGGGCACAGGTTCAACAGTGGGTGCGAAACTATCAGCGTTTGAAAAAGCAACTGGAAGCGATTTGCGAGCTTAACCACCAGTTGCTGCGGCCTGGCGAGTAGGTCATTTTTTTGACTCTATGATGTTTCATTTATAAGAATGAATCAGGAGATGGACATCCTCCCGGCCGTGGCGGAGTTGATCGCGGCTTATTTCGCCGGCCTGCGTCGCACGGTCCGTAAGAACCTCACGCGCCTGACCTCGGCCTTCCTGCGGCTGGCCCTCAGCGTGCGCTTTGGCTACGGGGGACTGCATCTCACTTCCGTGGCGCGCGTCTTGCCGGAGGGTAAGAAGTTTAAGCGCAGCTATAAATGGCTGGGGCGCTTCTTGCAGTGCAAGTACTTCGATCCCTCCAGCTTGGCCGAGTGCATGCTGGCCCTGATGCTGGGGGAGACGCCTCCCCCCTGGGTGATCGTGTTGGTCGATCAGACCACCATCGATGGCGTGCAGGTGGTCAATGCCGCCATCCCCTTCCAGGGGCGGGCGGTGCCGGTAGCCTGGGTGGATTTTGAATATCCCTGGAAAACCCTGACTCCACCTTCGCAGAATACCGTCGAGCGTTATCTGCTCACCTGGTTGGGACTAGCCGCTCCGCCCCGCGTGCGTCTGATCCTGGTCTTCGACCGTGGCTATGCGCGCGTCGGGTTGATCCAGGACCTCAACCGCGGCCCCCAGCCCTTTCTCATCCGGGCGCGCAGCAAGGTGATCGTCGAGGCGGAAGTCCGGGGTCGGCGGCGGCGCCTGAGCTTGGGGCGTCTGCCCCACCGCAGTGGTCGAGCCACCCGCTATCGCCACGTCCTTTACCAGAGCCAAAAGGCTGAACCCGTGGATGTCATCGTCTATCGGGAACAAGGCTTCCAACAACCCTGGTTCCTGCTGGTGCCGCCCGACTCCGAGGCTTGGCTGCCCACCGCCGAGGTCGTGCGGCTCTATCGTCAACGCATGCAAATCGAGCACTGCTTCCGGGACTGGAAAAGTCATCTGGGCTTGCGCGGCTTGCACCTCCAGGTGCGCAAGTCGGAACGCTTGCTGCGCCTCCTGATGGGATTCACCCTCGCCTATTTGATGGTCTTACTGTTGGGACAGGACCCGCTCGCGCAACGCCTCCGCCCGCTTTTCGAACACCCGCGCCGCCATCCCCGCCATGGCACGAACAAGGTCCTCAGCGTCTTGTCGATCGCCTTGTATCTGCTCGCGCATCCGCACTGGGGAGCACGGATGCGAAAACGCTTGAGCGCCATCCTCTCGCGGCTAGCGCAGGGTCGTGGAGTCGCGCTGCTCCCCGCCTTCTCGCCTTGAGCTTCAAAAACTGGGGGAGGGCAAGCTCCGCGGCGGAACCTGCAGAAGAAATCAGTTGTCAGGAGTCTGACACTTGCGTAAGCTTTCGCTGCCTGTGTAGAAAGGGAATTCACTGGGGGATCTATGAATCGACGCAATTTTGCCAGGACCATTGCGGGGGGCACACTTGGCACGGCAGCATTGAATCTCGCACCGATGGCGCGAGGCGCCCAACCTGGCGCGGGGCAGAATCTGGAAGAAAAGCCCTTCAAGATATCCATCATGCTCTGGACGGTGCTGCACGAACTGCCGTTCGAGGAGCGGCTGGAGAAAGTCGCCGAGGCCGGCTACCGCGCCGTGGAACTCGTGGGTGAATACTCCAAATGGACGGAGGACGACTTTCGCCGCTACAACCAGAAGCGCCGCGAACTGGGCATCACGTTCGATTGCACCGCCGGCGTCCGCCACGGCGCGGGCGACCCGAGCAAGCGCGAGGACTTCCTTGCCAGCATCCGGGAGCAACTGGAGATCATGAAGAAGATCGAATGCCCAGCGTTGATCGTCATGTCGGGCAACGTGGTGCCGGGGCTCGCGCCGCAAGTTCAGCACGACAGTTGCGTGGAAGGCTTGAAGCGCGCCGCGGAATTGGTGGAAGGGAAGGGCGTCACGCTGCTGCTGGAGAATATCGACCTCGAGGAGAATCCCCATTACTACATGTGGTCAGTGCCCGAAGCCTTCAAGATCGTCGAAGAAGTGAACCATCCCCGGGTGAAGTTTCTGTACGACTTCTACCACGCGCAGATTTCCGGCGGCAACCTGATCGCCAACTTCACGAGGCATCACGACAAGGTCGGCTTGATTCACATTGCCGACGTTCCCGGCCGCCATGAACCCGGCACCGGCGAGATCAATCACACTAACATTTACAAGAAACTCGCCGAACTGAACTATCAGAACTATGTGGCCATGGAATTCCGCCCCACCGGCGACGTAGTGAAGACGTTGGCGCGGGCGCGCGTGGAGGCCTTGCGAGCAGCGCAATCTTAGGAGTTGCTCTTCGGGACAATAACAGGGATACGGCATCTTCCTTCGCGGCCGAGCGGGATTCGGACTTCTGCCAACGCGAGGACGGACATGCCAAGGGAACACACTTCCATGCGGCGAATTACTTCACTTCTCATCTTACTTGTGGGGATACTCGCCGGCGCTGCGCTAACCTACCTGCTCACGGGCATGTTCGTTCGGCACGCGACGGGCATGGCCCTCGGGCAACTCCTCTCGGGGCTTCGCGCCGGGCGCACGGAGATCAACGTGGACCAGCCCACCGTGGTCCGCCAGATCCAACAGTTGCAGCGGCTCGAGACCGTCAAGTACACGATGGACAAGATCATCGGCGGCAGCAAGGAAAGTGCTTACTTGCCGAAGTTCCTGGTGGGCGATCGTCTGTTGCTGCTGGTGCACGGCGAAGTGATTGCGGGCGTCGATCTGGCGAGAATCCAGCCCGGCGACATCACCGTGAGCGGGCGTCAAATCTCGGTTCACTTACCGCCGGCGGAAGTCTTCACCACGCGCCTTGATAACGCCCGAACGCGCGTCTACTCGCGCGATACCGGCCTATTCTCCTCCGCCGATCCCAATCTGGAAACGGAAGTGCGGCGGGCAGGCGAGCGCCAGATTGAGCAGGCAGCATTGCAGGACGGTATTCTGAACGCCGCCGACAAGAACGCCCGCACGACCGTTACGAGTTTGCTTCACGGTCTGGGCTTCAACCAGATCACAATTCAGTAGTCAGCGTTGGAAGGAGACCGCCAGCGGCACGACGTTAAGCCGACGGCGTCGGCAAGAGCGCGAGCACGTGACGGCTGGGCCGCGGAATGACGTGCGCGGCGATGAGCTTGCCCAGGCCGTCCACCTTGGCCTTGCCCGCTTCGATGGCGGCATTGACCGCCGCCACATCGCCCTTGATCACGACGGTAATATAGCCGCCCCCCAGTTTCTCCCGGCCCAGAACTTCCACGCTTGCCGCCTTGCAAGCGGTGTCAATGGCTTCAATCACCGCGGTGAATCCCTGCGTCTCAATGAAACCGATGGCAAAATCGCTCTGTGGGCTCACGTGTTTCTCCTTTTCCGTTCCGGCCGCGGGTGGGATGTAAACGACGTTCTGTTCGATCAAGGGATTGAATTCGGGATGGGCCTCGTACGCTGCTCGGGCCTCGAGCGCAGCGGCAGAAATCAGATCGGTGACACATTTCGCCTTGAGCACCTGCGCCAGTGCTGCCGCCGAGTCCAACGCTGCGCCCACATCCGCCAGGGCGCCGGTGATCCTCAGGCAAACACCGTAGAGGTCGTTCAATTCTGCCTGGAGCAGGCGGATCGACGCGGCCTTTTCCATGGCATCGAGGATGGCCATGGCGGGAGACCAGCCTTGCACTTCCACCAGCCCCAAAGCTTCTCTCAAATGGCCCCTCGCTCGCGCAGTTTCTCCACCACTTCCTGCGCAATCTGGGCAATCTTATCTTGCGACATATTCCCGGAGCGGGGCGCACATCCCCCGGGCGGCGGTTCCACGATGCCGAAATCCGCCAGGATGCAGTGCAAAACGTGTTGCAGTGCCGCCCGATCGAGGCGCTGAACGTCGCTGAGCGGCTGCCGGCCCCGGCCGAGCTTGAAGCCACGGAGCTCCAAGGCGGCCCGAAAGCCATCCGGGAATTCGGCCGAGTAGAGCATGGCGTCAAACAGCTCCAGCAAGCGATACTGAAGCTTCATGGCCTGGTCCAACTGGCCCGCGCGGGTCAATTCATACACCTGGCGAGTCAATTCTGGAACCACGCCGCTGGTGGCGTTTGTGCCCCCCGTACAGCCCACCATGAGCATGGGCACCAGCACGGCTTCCCAACCGGTCATGAAGGCAAAATCCGGCCGGCCCGGCTGGACGGTGGATATCATACGCATCATGAACGCCACGTCGCCGGATGAATCCTTGATGCCGATGAT
>DATKLE010000146.1:0-33100 GCA_035542575.1 Terriglobales bacterium
CTGCGGCCAGCATCTCGTTCGTCAGACCTGACGGGGCCGTCGTCGAGGCTGCCGACATTTATCGCCTCTATTTCCACGGGCCCGCTTACCAGGTAGTCGAAAAAGCATGGTGGGACGGAAAACGCATTGTCGGGTTGTTCCACCACCAGCTGCCTGTCAATCATCGTCCACCCGAGCAGCCGACGCTCATGGCGCCGCGCCTGATCGAGCTTTGTTTCCAAACCGCTGGGCTCTGGGAGATGGGTGTGCAGGGCCGTATGGGCCTGCCTCAGCACATTGATCGAGTCGCGTTGCTGCGCAAGCCAGAGCTGGCCGAGGGGCCCTTGTACGCCGTCGTGGTTCCCCATCCGGATCGAGGCAGTTTTGATGCGGAAGTGGTGGACTCAAAGGGAAACCGCTACCTGCAACTGTCTGCTTACAAAACCGTAGCGCTTCCCGGCGGCGTAAACGCCGAATCGCTGAAAACGTTGCAAGCCAACATGCCACTGCAAGCCGTCGCGGCATGACGAATCCAGCTTGATCGTCATGCCGGTCCCCCGATCGGAGGGCTTATGCAGCAGGAATTTCAACGCGTGGCCATCGTCAATCGCGGCGAAGCCGCCATGCGTTTTATTCACGCCGCCCGTGAGTTCAACCATGAAAATGGCATGTCGCTGCGTACGATCGCGCTGTTCACCGACCCTGACCGCCACGCCATGTTCGTGCGGGAGGCCGATGAGGCAGTCTCTTTGGGCCCCGCTCATCTGATCGACGCAAGTACCGGGCATTCCAAAAGCAGTTACGTTGACTACGGCCGGCTGGAGCGGGCGTTGGCGGAGGCGCGCGCGGAGGCTGTCTGGGTCGGCTGGGGTTTCGTTGCCGAGCACGCGGAATTCGCCGACCTTTGCCGCGAGATCGGGGTCGTGTTCATCGGCCCCGACGGCGATGTGATGCGGCGGCTCGGCGACAAGATCGCCTCCAAACTTCTGGCCGAGCAGGCGCGGATTCCGGTCGCGCCTTGGAGCGGTGGGCCGGTGGAGACGCTGGCCGATGCCCAGCACCATGCCGACCGCTTGGGCTATCCGCTGCTGATCAAGGCCACAGCAGGAGGCGGCGGCCATGGCATTCGCCGGGTGCATTCCCCGGACCAGCTTGCGGCGGCCTTTGAAAGCGCACGCAACGAGGCGTTCAAGGCCTTCGGAAACCCCACGGTGTTCATGGAGCAGTTGCTGCAGGACGCGCGCCACGTCGAGGTCCAGATCATCGCCGACCACTACGGCACGACCTGGGCTGCCGGGGTGCGTGACTGCACCATCCAGCGCCGTCACCAGAAGATCCTGGAGGAAGCGCCCTCACCGGCGCTCTCTCCCGAGCAGGATGAAAGCCTGCGCGAGGCTGCAGTGCGGCTGAGCCAGGCCGCCGGCTATCACAACGCCGGCACTGTGGAATTCTTGTATCAACCGGAAACCCAACGTTTCTCATTCATGGAGATGAATACCCGTTTGCAGGTCGAGCACCCGGTGACGGAATGCACCACCGGGCTCGATCTCGTGAAGCTGCAGATTCACGTCGCACGAGGCGGGCGCCTGGAAGGCGCAGCACCACGCGCCACTGGCCATGCCATCGAGGTCCGTCTGAATGCCGAAAATCCGGAAAACGGTTTCGCTCCCGCTCCGGGCGCCATTGAACGTTTCAGGATTTTGACGGGACCGGGGGTGCGGATTGACACCGGCGTGGTCGAAGGGGACTCGGTTCCGGCGGAATTCGACTCCATGATTGCCAAGATCATCGCCTACGGTCACAACCGGAAAGAGGCGCTTTCCCGGCTGCAGCGGGCGCTGCGAGAGAGCGTCGTGGTCATTAAGGGCGGCACCAGCAACAAAGCGTTTCTCCTGGAATTGCTCAACCGCGCAGACGTGCAGCAAAGCACCGTGGATATTGGATGGCTGGACCGCCTGTCAGCCAGTGGGGAGCACGTCTCCCGGCGTTACGCCGACGTGGCTCTGGTGGCTGCGGCCGTCGAAGCCTACGATGCCGAATTGGCCGTTGAGCAGACGCAGTTCTATGCCTCGGCCGTGCGCGGGCGGCCGCAGGCCCGCAATGGACTCGGCCGGAGTGTGGCGCTGCGCTATCGTGGGCATTGCTACGCGCCCAGAATCTTTCGCCTTGGCCCCCGCCAGTACCGCGTGGACATGGATGGGTCATACGTCGATGTCCGCATCGATCGCCTGGGCCAATTTGAATACTGGCTCACTGGCTTCGGGAAGCGCTTCCACGTCGTCTCGGTGGTTCAAGGATCGAGTTATGAGATCGAGGTCGACGGAGTATCGCATCGCATTGACCGCGATGACGGCGGTTTGGTGCACGCCCCGGCGCCGGCGGTGGTGGTTTCCATTGCGGTGAGGCCGGGTGACACGGTTTCGGCCGGGGACCGCCTGGCTGTGTTGGAAGCCATGAAAATGGAAATGCAGGTGGTCGCGCCGTTTTCGGGAAAAGTCCGGTGCGTGATGATTATTCCCAATGTGCAGGTCGACACCGGAGCCCCGCTCCTGCAAATCGATCCCGCGACCGATGGCCAAACCGTGGCGGCCGGGGAACGGGTGCTTCTTGGCGCATCACGTGTTCCTGGTGGAAACGGGGAAGCCGTTCTTTCCCGCTGCCGCCAGAACCTCAAAGAAGTTCGCCAGCTCCTGCTGGGCTTTGATGTGGATCCGGCACACACCGCGCGCCTGCTTGCGGAATGGAGCCGGACTTGCCCCGTGGACAGCGAAGAAATCAGGCAAGGCGAGGATGAGATCCTCAACATCTTCGTGGACATCTGCTCGCTGTTCCAGCGTCAGCCGGAGGTGGACGATTCGGTTGGCGGGGAAGCCCCGAGCGCCGAGGCTTATCTTTTTTCCTACCTCCGCATGATTGAGACTCGCGGGGAGGAACTCCCATCGGCCTTTGTCGAGGCGCTCCGGCGCGCCCTGGCGCATTACGGCGTGACGACACTGGAACGTTCGCCCGAATTGGAAGAGAGTCTGCTCTGGATCTACAAGTCGCATCAACGAGTGGAAGAGCAGATTGCGCCGATCCTGGCGGTGCTGGAACGGCGCCTGCGCCGCGTCGAAGCTTTGCGGCCGCACGCTGACGAATCATTTCGCACCCTGCTCGACCGGATGATCTCCATCATCGGCGGGCTCTTCCCCGCAGTCAGCGACCTGGCTCGAGAGGTGCGCTATCGCTACTTTGATCAGCCCCTGTTTGAGCGGGCGCGGAAACAGATCTACGAGGAGGTGGAAGACCATCTCACCTATCTCGCCGCCAATCCGGAGGCCGCGGACCGGCACGAGAGAGTGCGCGCGCTGGTGGAGTGTCCCCAGCCCATGGTAAGCCTGTTCGCCCGCCGTTTAGTGGCCGCGGCTCCTCCCTTGCGCCAACTGATGCTGGAAGTGCTGACCTGGCGATACTACCGCATCCGCATGCTCACGCAGTTTCGTTCCCAGACGGTGGACGGGCATTCCTATGCATCAGCCGACTACGATCACGAGGGCAAGCATATCCATGTCTTTACCACCCACGCCGAATACCCACGGCTGACGGAGGTGGCACGAGCTCTGTTTCCCCTGATCGAAGAAGTCCCCGCTGATCACGATGTTGTGCTCGATTTCTACGTCTGGCATGCCGGCTGGCTGGGCGATCCGGACGCTACCCAGCAGGAAGTTCGCTCCATGCTCAACCAGGTGGGGTTCACTCGTCCGATGCGACGCATCGTGGTGGCCATTGGCGGCCCAAGTCGCGGCCAGGACATGGGTGGCATGCAGCATTTTACCTACCGTCCAAACGGCAACAACGCCTATGAAGAGGAGAAGTTCTATCGCGGACTCCACCCCATGATGGGCAAGCGGCTACATCTGTGGCGGCTCAACAATTTCAACATTGAGCGCCTGCCCTCTGTCGAGGATGTCTACTTCCTCCGCGCAGTCGCGCGCGATAACCCGAAAGACGAACGGCTGTTCGCGTGTGCGGAGGTGCGTGATCTCACTCCAGTGCGCGATGAAACCGGGCGCATTGTGCAATTGCCGCACCTGGAGCGCATGTTCGCGGAGGCGCTGGCCGCTATCCGGCTGTATCAATCGCGGCGAAAACCGCAAGAGCGCCTCTGTTGGAACCGTATCCTGCTTTACGTGTGGCCCCCGCTCAATCTCAAGCCCGATGAACTCAATGACATCGTGCACAAACTGATCCCGGCGACCGAAGGCTTGGGCCTGGAACAGGTGGTGGTGCGGGCCCACATTCCTAATCCCGAAACTGGCGAGTTGCGCGACATGATCGTGCGCATCTCCAGTCCGGGCGGCAGGGGCTTGCTCATTACCTTCCGTCCTGCCACCAAACTGCAGCCGATCAAACCGCTGACCGAGTACGACCAGAAAGTCGTCCGTATGCGCCAGCGCGGTTTCATCTACCCTTACGAAATCATCAAGATGCTTACCCCGGCTCCGGATGACACGCGGGCCGAATTTCCTCCTGGAGATTTCGTGGAACACGATCTCGACTCCGAGGGCCGCCTCGTTCCCGTCGATCGCCCCTACGGTCAGAACAAGGCCAACATCATCGTGGGAATCATCCGCAACTTCACCACCCGGTATCCCGAGGGCATGACCCGGGTCCTGCTGCTGGGAGATCCGGGCAAGGACCTGGGTGCACTCGCCGAAGCGGAGTGCAGGCGCATCATCGCCGCTTTGGACCTGGCTGAAAAAATGGGAGTGCCGCTGGAATGGTTCCCCATCTCCGCTGGCGCAAAAATTTCCATGGACAGCGGCGTGGAAAACATGGATTGGATCGCGCGCGTCCTGCGCCGCCTGGTAGGGTTCACGCAAGGCGGCGGCGAAGTGAATTTGCTGATTGACGGGATCAACGTGGGGGCGCAACCCTACTGGAATGCCGAGGCCACTATGCTCATGCACACCCGGGGCATTTTGGTCATGACCCCCAAAGCCGCGATGGTGCTCACCGGGAAACGTGCCCTCGACTACTCAGGCGGCATCTCGGCGGAAGACAATCAGGGCATCGGCGGGTACGACCGCATCATGGGCCTGAATGGCCAGGCGCAGTACTGGGCCCGCGACATTGACGAGGCCTGTCACATCCTCTTCCGGCATTACGAGCACACCTACGTGGCGCCGGGCGAGCGATTCCCACGGCAGGCCGTCACCGCCGATCCCATTGACCGCGACGTGCGGGCCTACCCTCACGGCAGTGGTGGCGAGCAGGGCTTCACCCGGGCGGGCGACATCTTTTCCGATGAGACGAATCCTGGACGGAAAAAATCCTTCGACATTCGCCGAGTGATGATGGCAGTCGTCGACCAGGACCATGCTCCCCTGGAACGCTGGCCAGGCATGCGGGCAGCCGAGATCGCGGTGGTCTGGGACGCCCATCTCGGCGGGAATCCTGTGTGCCTCATCGGCATCGAATCCCGGCCGGTGCCCCGGATCGGGTTCGTCCCCGCAGACGGCCCCGACCAATGGTGCGCGGGAACACTGTTTCCGCTCTCCTCAAAAAAAGTGGCGCGCGCCATCAACGCGGCCAGCAACAATCGGCCCGTGGTGATCCTGGCGAATCTCTCGGGCTTCGACGGTTCTCCGGAGTCCATGCGCAAGCTGCAACTCGAGTACGGCGCCGAAATCGGACGAGCCGTCGTCAATTTCAAGGGCCCCATGATCTTTTGTGTGATCTCCCGCTATCACGGGGGAGCATACGTGGTGTTCTCGCGGACGCTGAACGAACAGCTCGAGGTGGTGGCCCTGGAGGGGGCCTACGCCTCCGTGATTGGGGGCGCGCCCGCGGCTGCCGTCGTGTTCGCAAGCGAAGTTGCCGCCAGGGCCCGCAAAGATCCACGCCTGCAAGCCCTGACCCAGGCGATCGCCCAGGCTGACGGCGCGGAGAAAGGCCGCTTGCGCGCCCAGTGGGACGAACTCTTCAAAGTGGTACATTCCGAGAAATTGGGTGAGGTGGCCGACGAGTTTGACCGCGTGCACAGCGTGCAGCGGGCCCTCAAAGTGGGCGCGCTGCATCGAATCATTCCGCCCGCTACCCTCCGTCCCTATCTCATCCATGCGGTCGAATGCGCGATGGGAAAAGAGCAGGAATCACGATCGCAGAAGCCCGAAGCCAGAGAAGTTGGAGCCATGGAGAGCGCTGCATAGCCGGCCGGGCTTGGGGGCTCCCGGCACCGGCCTTCTGGCATGGATCATGGTATGACGTGCGTCTATTGGCTGGAACAAACCGAAGCGGACGTACCGGCAGAGAACGATTGGCTAAGCCTGAGCGAAGCCGCCCGGCTGAACGACATGCACATCGCCAAGCGGCGGGCCGACTGGCGCTTGGGGCGCTGGACCGCGAAGCGGGCCCTGGCGACTTACCCGAAGTTGTCAGGTCATCCCCCGGCCCTCGCGGACATTGAAGTTCGCGCGGAGCCATCCGGCGCGCCGGAGGTCTTTCTCGCGAACCAACCAGCGGCCATCACGATTTCGCTCAGCCACCGCGCCGGGGTTGCAATCTGCGCGGTGGCGCCGCCGGGCGTGGCGCTGGGTTGTGATCTGGAGGTAATCGAGCCGCGCAGCAACGCTTTCCTTGCAGATTATTTTACGGCAGAAGAACAGGCATTGGTTGCGCAAGCGGCAGCGGACGACCGGCCCCGGCTCTTGGCTCTGCTTTGGAGCGGAAAAGAAAGCGCACTCAAAGCGCTGCGCGCAGGGCTTCGAGCCGATACCCGTTGTGTGGTTGTGTGCCCCGTCGAGAAGAGGCCCGCCAACGACCGACAGGGCCATGCGGACCATCCAATTCTCTCCGCCGGTAGCGCGCACCAACGCAACATTTGGTGTCCGCTGAATGTTCGTCACACCAGCGGGGCAATCTTCCACGGCTGGTGGCAAAACACCGACACCTTCTTGCGGACCTTGGTTGCGGCCCCGCCACCGGCTGCGCCCATCCTTCTAGCGGACTGATTCCCCCGCGCCCTACTTTTCCTGCAGCGACTTGATATAGCTGTTGAGGTTCGCTATGCGTTGTTGGACTTCCACCGGGTGCCCCTGGCTCATATGCCAGAACAGCGGACCCCATACCGGCATTTCCTGACTGCCATGGGCAACCACGCTGGCCTGGCCTCGCAGGATGCTGGTGACCCTCATGTCGGGGTATTTCCCGCCATTCTTCTTGGCCAGAGTGGTCAAGTCCGCCGGAGCCGCACTGAGCGCGGACGCCGCCGGCCCATCTCCTTTGGCATCCTTGCCATGACAGGAGGCACAGTAGCTCATGAACATCTCACGACCGGACGCAGGCGAAGTTGCGGGCGCAGGGACGTGTTTGACTCCCGCCTTCTGGTCCTGCGCCACAGAAACCACCACCGCTGCTGCAAGGATCGCCGCACAGCAGAGTTTGTGCATGATGTCCATAGCCTCCTCCCATCACTGCAAATTGCGCCCACAACTCGCTGGCTCTGGAAGCGCAGCGTGAAACTTCATCCCTAGAACGTAAACTTCGCCGAGAACTGCAGCTGCCGCGGGTTGAACATCGTTCTGGGCGTGCCGAAGAGCGGATTCGGCGTTGGGGCCCCGCCGTTATTGGGCGGACAGGTGACCGCGCCCTGTTGAATGGCGAGCGAAGCTGCGTCTTGGAAATGGGTTGGAGTTGCTCCGCAGAAGTCGATGGTTCCCCCGCCATAGACCGAGGTCACTTCGTCCACGTTCTGCCGGTTGAAGATATTGAACGCGTCCACGGCCAGCTCCAGTTGCTTACGCTCCAGAAAGTTGAACTTGTAGGCAAGGCGCACATCGTTGGCATACAAATGGTCCCCGCGATAGGAATTTCGCGGCGATAGACCGACGCGGTCGGTCACGGGGTTGGTGTCGTTGTTGATATCGTTGCCTACGAAGATGGTGAAGGGGCGTCCCGATTGCAAATTGAGGATGTCGCTGAACTCGAAGTTTCGCAGAAATGTGTTGGTCGGCCCCTGCGCGACAAAGTTCGCCACAAAGCGATGGCGTACGTCCTGGACCGAATTGGCGCGCTCCAGGTCCCGCCGGTACAGGTCCTGGGGGGTGCTGACAAAGGTTGTGAAAGTCCCATCGTCAATGGTGTGGGAGAGGGTGTAGTTCGCGTTGAAGCGGAGATATTTGCCAACCCGGTCGGTGACGCCGACAGTGCCACCGTGATACACAGAGACGCCGGTGTTATCCACGAAATACATCAGGCCGGCGTTAGTGTAGAGCGGTCCACTGAATGCATCTCTGCCATCGGGAAGCTTGTTGTTGGGAAAGCCTACCAGCGAAGCCGGAGGGCAACTGGTGGCCGCGTTCGTGAGTCCGGCGGGCGGACAGACGTTCAGGTTCACCGGCCGGACCTGCTTGTGCGCAGCTACGAAGAGATAACCGACGCTGAGCACTAGCCCCTTGCCCAGCTCCTGGTCAACGCCCAGGCTCGCCTGCTCGGAATAGGGGATGCGGCTGTTGGGATCAACACCGCCGGCGCTATTGGTGACCAGTGTGCCGGCGGGGCCGGTATTGAAGTTGGGCGGATTTTGTCCGGTGAGGACCAGCGTCTTGGCGGCGTCCGCCGGCAATGGCGGGTTCGACCCGTCGGGATACTTGAGTCCTAAGAAGACGATGGGCTGGAACGGCAGCAGATTCAGCGCCCAGGGAGCTGTCTCGTTGCCGATGCGTACGCCTGGCTGCACGGCCAGGTTGGGGATGAACGCCTCGCGTTGTGGATAAGTCACGAACAGAAACGTCATGTTGTAATGGTCATCGAAGATTCCGAAGCCTGCGCGGACCACCGTGCGCTTGCTGGGCGACCAGGCCAGGCCAACCCTGGGCTGGAAGCCGCGGTAGTCGTGATTGATCTGTCTCCACAACCCCGCCTCAAAATCCCAGCGCAGACCATAGTTGAGAGTCAGTTTGGGGGTGAGTCGCCACTGGTCCTGGATGAACAGCCCGTAGTAGCTGTGGTCGAGGTGAACGAAGTAATCCTGCGGATTCACGTAGGCGTTCTGCCAGGTGGTTGGGATGGGAGGTGGGAGGCTGCCCGGAATGATGGGACCCGGTCCAACTGGGGCGCCCCAGAAGACGATGGGTACACCGTTGAGAGGATCGTTGGGATTCGGACCGACATCGCTCCCCGAAAAGAAAGGAAACATGGAGGTTGGACACGGCCCGTTGGCCGGGTTCTCGGGAATGATCGCGGTTTGGTTTACGTAGCGGGCGAAATCCACCAGGCAATTGAAGCCCGGCATAACAATGCGCATGGGCGTGAAGCCGGGCCAGATCACAAAATTCCAGACGTGATTGAAGTCTCCGCCAAAACGCCAATAGTGGTTGCCTTTGATCCAGGCGACGCTATCCGACGCCTGTACGCGGCTTTCGTTGATGGCATCAAAGGTCCCGAAATTGTGCCCAAACAAGAGGGTATTGGGAATGTCCAGATTGGGCTCGCCGGTGACGCCGGGGAAGGCATAGTGGCGCCGCGCATACTGCACCAGAGCCGTGTTTACCAGATTGGGCTTGAGCAGGGAATTCACTGTGCCTACCAGGGATTGATCGCGCAGGAAAGTATTGTGCCCGCTGCTGGGAGCTCCGATGCCGCCCCCGTCAAGGGTGTCGCCCACCAGCGTATTCAGGTCGCGCCCGTCGAAAATGTTGTAGTGGACGCTGACCCGGTTGTTGGCGGTCATCTGATGGTCCACTCTGACAAACCCATTGTCGTGGTCGATGGTCTTAAGCGTGCTCAAGTCCTCCGGTGAGAGTCCAAGCGCCACCTTGACCAAGTCGATGGTGGTCAAATTGTTGATGAGCGTCAGCGGGTAGGTGGGCGATTCTCCCAACCGTTGGCCCTCATAATTCATGAAGAAGAACGTTTTGTCTTTCTGGATCGGCCCGCCCAGCGTCCCGCCGAACTGGCCCCGGCGATATGCGTCAAATTGCGGCAGTTGCAGGAGCGACCGGGAGTTCCAATCGTTGTTACTGATATATCCGTAGAGGGACCCGTGCATGTCGTTCGTTCCGGATTTGGTCACCACGTTGACGATTCCGCCCAGGGCCCGCCCATATTCAGCGCCGTAACTGTTGTTGACCACGCGGAATTCGCTCACCGCCTCCTGAGAGGGAGTGGCGCGCTGGGAACCGGTGGCCTCATTGATGTAATCGGCGCCGTCCACGGTGACGGCATTGCTCAGATCGCGCATGCCTCCAAAGGAAATGCGGGTGACTTCCGTCTCGGTGAAGGTGGATTGCAGGCTGGTTCGACCGGTGGCCACGCCCGGAGTCAGCAGGGCGAAGTCCACGAACAACCGCCCGTTGGTGGGCAACCCCTGGATCTGGACGGTGTCAATTACCTGGCTGGTTTCCGAGCGGGTCGGTTCGACAGGAGGGGCCTCGGTCGTAACGTTGACCACCTCGCTGGCCGCGGCCACTTTCAGTGGGACATCAATGGTGGCGGTCTGGCCCACGCTCAGTGCGATCCCGGTCTGCACGAACTTGGCAAAGCCGGCATTCTGCACCGTCAGCTCATATTTCCCGGGTGGAAGGTTCGGCACCACATAGTAACCGGACGCGTTGGACGAGGCACTGTAGGTCTGATTTGTACTGATGTCGCGCAGCGTGACCGATGCGCCCACGACCGCGCGCCCGCTGCTGTCCAGGATGGTGCCGTTAAGCTGGGCAAAGCTGACGGTAGCTTGTCCGAAGGCACATGGAACCAAACACACAACCAGCGCCACGACGATCCAAACGCCCAAGGTGGAACGCAGTTTCATGGCAATCTCCCTCTGCCGGAACCTCTGTTCAAAGCATGCTCGAAACTCTTACTGCTCTCGGCAACCTGAGCCGTGCATCCGATGATAAAGGCCGCACTGATCTGCACAAGAACTGCGGATAAAGACAACTCGCTGTCTGAATTCCCCACGTGTTGCTGTTTAACTACGCTTGCGAAGCACCACTCCTCGCTCCGGGGTAACAACCCCAGCTCGAGCAAAGATAGCAGCTCTACAATTTGCGCCAGAGCATCGTTTGAAACCGGAAAACTGTCCAATACATGTTTGGTCTAAAAGTGATACGTTTCAGGTATCAGTGCCGTGTGATAGCCAGACCGCTGACGCACGACGGGTTTTGATCGGGTGGCAGGCCGCAACCGAAAGACCAGACAACAATTTGTCGGCGCTAACGCCCTGCCTCCAGGCGGGCCGAACCGCGAACCTGCCCCTGGCCGTTGCGAAACGCAAGTAGCCATCAGGCTCCAATGCGGCCTTGCGAACAGGCAGAGGCAATTTTTCCCGTGCTATACTCCGCAACTTCTTTTTAGACGGTTGCCGATCGCCAGTCCGCGCCGGAGAAGATTGTCAGTGATCGTCCTGCCGCAAACTTTCAATGTCGCCGCCCATCTGGTGGACCGGAATGTCCGCGAAGGGAGAGGCGAGAACATCGCGATTGAGTGCAAGGGCGAGCGGGTGAGTTACCGGCAACTGCTGGAGCGGACAAATCGTACCGGCAATGCGCTTCGCCAGCTTGGGATACGGCAGGAAGAGCGCGTGCTTCTGGTGTTGTTGGACGCGCCGGAATTTCTGTATGCGTTTCTGGGCACAATTAAGATCGGGGCTGTGGCCGTGCCCGCCAACACGTTTCTGAAGCCGCACGAATACGAATATCTGCTCAACGACAGCCGCGCCCGCGCAGTAATCGTGAGCGAAACTCTGCTGCCGCAGTTGGAACTGATACCACGGGAACGTCTGCCATACCTGCGGGAACTTGTGGTTGTGGAAAGCGGTAAGACCCATCATTTATCGTTACCCCAGTTGATGGATGCGGTATCGCCCGAATTGGAACCGGAACCCACCCGCAAGGACGACGCTGCCTTCTGGCTGTACTCCTCGGGAAGCACCGGGGCCTCCAAGGGCTGCATCCACCTTCATCACGATATGGTGGTGTCTTCGGAGTTGTACGCCAAGGGCATCCTGGGCATGAATGAGAGCGACCGCTGCTACAGTGTTGCCCGCTTGTTCTTCGCTTACGGCTTGGGCAATGCCGGCTACTTCCCATTGCACTGCGGCGCCACGACCATTCTTTCTCCTGACCGTCCCACGCCGGCGGGTATCTACGCCGACATCGAACGCTACCGGCCAACTTTGTTTTTTTCCGTTCCCACCAACTACGCGGCCCTGCTGGCGCACCGGCGGGAGGACGGGGGCGAGTTTGATCTCTCCAGCGTGCGGCACGCCATCTCGGCCGGCGAAGCCCTGCCGGCGCCGCTGCTGGAGCGCTTTAAACAGCGCTTCGGAATCGAAATCCTGGACGCCTTGGGTTCCACCGAGACCCTGCAGATGGTGATCTCCAACCGCCCCGGGGAGGTGCGGCCCGGCTCCAGCGGCAAAGTCATCCCCGGCTATGAGGCCCGGATTGTCGATGACCGCGGAAACCCGGTACCAGTCGGAGAAATCGGCAGCCTGCTCATCAAGGGCGACTCCACCTGCATCGGCTATTGGAACCAGCATGAGCGGAGCAAGGAGGCCTTTGAAGGCTACTGGTTCCGCACCGGTGACAAGTACTATCAGGATGAGGACGGATACTTCTGGTACGCCGGGCGGTCCGACGATCTCTTCAAGGTCAACGGACGCTGGCTGAGCCCGACCGAGGTGGAGAGCGCGCTGATTGCGCATCCGGCAGTTCGCGAGGCTGCAGTGGTCGCGCGCGAAGACGAGAGCGGGCTGACCAAGCCGGCAGCCTACGTCGTTGTGAACCCCAACGTCGCGCCGACCGACGAGGTACGGCGCGAACTTCAGGACTGGGTCGGGCAAAAGATCGGCGGTTATAAGCGACCACGCTGGGTGGAGTTTCTGCCCGAACTTCCCAAGACCGCCACCGGGAAGCTACAGCGTTTCAAGCTGCGCGAACGGCAGGCGCGGCAAGAGCACGAACCCTCGTCATCGGGGTAATCCGGAACACCGCGAGGGACCGCCCGAAGACCCGGTTGGCGCATCCCGCACGGCGAAAGATGCTCTCGCCGGGATGCTCAATAGGATAGAATGCGGGCCCGTGGAACTCCGTCACGTTCGCTACTTCATCGCGGTCGCGGAACACCTGAACTTCAGAAGGGCAGCGGAGCAACTGCACATTGCCCAGCCGCCGCTGAGTCGCCAGATCCGCCAATTGGAGGACGATCTGGGGGTGGCGCTGTTCGAGCGCACCAAGCGGCGCGTGGAATTAACCAAGGCCGGACGCGCGTTTCTCGAGGAAGCCAGAAAATTGGTCGTGCAGGCAAGTCATGCCACCCAGGCTGCTCGTTACGCCAAGAAGGGCGAATCGGGGATTGTCAAGATCGGCATCGCTTCGGGGCTGGGCGGAGTAGTCAGCAGGGTTGTGTTCGATTATTGCCGACGGTCCCCTGCGTTTCAGATCGAGTGCCGGGACATTTTCTCAAACTTGCAGAATTCGGCCCTGCGCCGCAGTGAGATTGACGTCGGCTTTCTGCGCCCACCCGTCGATCAGGCGGAGCTCAATTGCGAACTGCTCTTCGAGGAGCAATTCGTCGTGGTTTTGCCCAAGGCCCACCGCCTGGCCAAGCGCCGGTCTTTGCGACTCAAGGATGTCGCCAACGAACCCCTGATCATCTTCGACCGGAGCTTTTCCAGCGGACTGTACGACAAGATTCTGGCGCTGTACAGCCGGCAAGGTTTGACACCGCACCTGACCGTGACTCATGCCGAAGCCCACGAGGAATCAGGAGCGATCATGGTCGCTTCCGGCAAAGCCATTTTCCTGGGCGCGGGTGCGATTGTGAACCGTTCGGTGGCAGGTTTGGACCTCGCCTGGGTGCGTCTCGATGAACCCGAAGCCAAGATTGAGGTGTACGCGGCGTGGCGCAAGGGCGAAGAGGCTCCGGCCGTGCTCACCTTCCTCGATTCGGTGCGCCGCATCTTCAAGGTCCCGATCAACGGGCATGGGTATGGATTAGTCCGTCAATCCGCCTGATCTTCGATGAGTCGTTCGTCCATTCGGAAAGGTCGCTCGCGATGGAAAAGCCGAATCCCTTGCATCGCCGGGAGTTCCTCAAGACGACTACTGGTGTGTTGACGGGTTTGGTGGTGGCGGGAAGTCCGCTGGCCCTGCTTGCGCCGGGACGCGCCTGGGCCGTGGACCTGACGGCCCTCACCAGTTCGGAGGCGGCAACCCTCATGGCGGTGACGCGGACGCTCATGCCTCACGACAGACTGGAGGATGCGGCGTACGCGCTGGTCGTGCAGGCGATCGATAGCGATGCCAGCAAAGACAAGAACGTTCGCAGAATGATTCAGACCGGCATCAAGGGCCTGGGAGCAGGCTTCGCGAAAAGCGCAGAGAGTGACCGGGTTGCGGCGCTGAAGAAAATCGAATCATCAGAGTTCTTTCGCACCATGCGCCAGAGAACGGTACAGGTGCTCTACGCCACCCCTATGGCCTATGCCTGCTTTGGCTACGAAGGCGAAGCGTATTCGAAGGGGGGATATCTGTTTCGCGGATTCAACAACCTGCGCTGGCTGCCGGAGGTCCCGTTGGAGGACAGCGGCCCGGTGCCGGCTGACGAGTAAATACAAGATGGCCAGAATCGAATTCAGTGACGACAGTGCGGTGGTGGTCATCGGCTCCGGGGCCGGAGGCGGCACGCTGGCGCACGAACTGACCCGGCGCGGCATCAAAGTCGTACTGCTCGAGGCGGGAAAGCGCCAGTCGAAGAGAACATTCTCCCAGGTGCCCGGAGACGCCTTCACTCAACTGACCTGGCTCGATCCCCGCACCCAGAGCGGCAATTGGGGCGTCGCTCGAGACTTTCCGACCCTGCCGGTCTGGCATTGCAAGACTGTGGGAGGGACCACGGTGCACTGGACGGCGT
Organism: Terriglobales bacterium; assembly: GCA_035542575.1. Taxonomy (GTDB): domain Bacteria; phylum Acidobacteriota; class Terriglobia; order Terriglobales; family Acidobacteriaceae; genus JAIQET01. The sequence goes on from DATKLE010000146.1 coordinate 14,878, forward strand.
CGACGCCGCGGCTGCGGCCCTGGGAACTGCGCGCAAGAACCACCTATGGCGAGCTTGCGGGCACGTCGCTGATCGACTGGCCAATTCCCTATGAGGAGTTGGAAAAGTTCTACCAACTGGCCGAGCTCAGGCTGGGGGTGACCCGCCGCAATGGAATTCCCGGGCTGCCGGCTTCCAATAATTTCAAAGTCATGTATGCCGGCGCGAAGAAGCTGGGCTACAAGCAAGTGCACACAGGCCACATGGCAATCAATCCCCGGCCCAACGATGGGCGGGAGTCCTGCATCCAGCAAGGCTTCTGCGTGCAGGGATGCAAAACCGGCGCGAAGTGGAGCACCCTGTACACCGACATTCCGCGCGCCGAGGAGACCGGCAACCTCGATCTCCGGGTGGAGTGCACCGCCACGCGAATCGAGCACGCAGCTGACGGGCACGTCAACGCGGTGATCTACCGCGATCACGAAGGAAAGGAGCAAAGGCAGAAGGCCAGGCTGATCTGCGTAGCCGGGAACGCCATTGAAACGGCCCGCTTGCTGCTGCTCTCGGAATCGTCCAAATTCCCGCAGGGATTGGCCAATTCCTCCGGCCAGGTGGGGCGCAACTACTGTCATCACATCACCGGCTCGGTGTGGGGAATCTTCGACAAGCCGGTCTATTCCTGGCGCGGAGCCACACTGGCAGGCGTGGTTGAAGATGAGGTGATCAACGACCCGCACCGGGGCTTTGTGGGCGGCTATCGAATGGAGCTGCTTGCGCTCGACTTGCCGACGCTGGCCCTGGTGGGCTTGCCCTATGGCTGGGGCCGGGAGTTCGCCTCCATCCTGGAAAACTACCGCAACCTGGCCGGCCTGTTCATCAATGGGGAAGATATGCCGCGGTCTGACAATCGCATCACGCTGAACACCGAAGTCAAGGACGCCTTCAATCTGCCGGTAGCGAACATCCACGTGGACGAGCATGCCAACGATCAGGCCCTGCGGAGACATGCCCAGCAACAGATGTCGCGAATGTACGAAGCCATTGGCGCAAAACGTGTCATTCTCGGGCCCACACCTCCGGCCACGCACAACCTGTGCACCGCGCGCATGAGCGCCAATCCCCGCGACGGTGTAACCAACGCATGGGGCCAGGCCCACGACATCAAGAATTTGTTCATCTCCGACGGCAGCGCCTTGAGCACGCCGGGCGCGGCGAATCCCACCTTGACCATCGTGGCCCTGGCGTTGCGGCAAGCCGAGTACATCAGCCAGCAGATGACGGCTCGCGAGATCTGAGCTGGTCAGGCACAGCTGGAGCGAAAACTGGAGTAAGCACCCCAACGGACCCCTGCGTGGGAAGTCAAGAATCGCTTAGACACCGCATAAATACTGGAGACTTTGTTGGCGTCCCCGACGGGATTTGAACCCGTGTTACCGCCGTGAAAGGGCGATGTCCTAGGCCGGGCTAGACGACGGGGACGATAAGGCGGGAGCCGGTGGCTAGGCAATTGATACTAGCAGCGGGCTTCTACAGTGTCAAAGCCGCAGCCCGGCCTCCACAATGGTCCGCCTTCGCCGGCCGGCGCCGCCCGCTGCACCATTTACAATGAAGTGGGTGCTGCTTGATCGGGACGCATCGTGAGAACGCGCCATGGCCGATCCTCTTTACTTGAACCTCTGGTTCCCCAGCTTCGCCGACGACGAAATGCTGCCCCACGCCCTCGCGGTCATGCGGCAGTTCCCGTTTTCTGCGCTGCAGCCCGGAATCACTTATCTCGCCCTCCATCCCGTCTCCTGGAACGAGCCCACGGTTCTCGAGCAGCGTTTCCGGCCCGGGGTCACGCCCGAGGAGGCCGTGCAGATTGCTTCCAGCCTGCTGCACGAGGACCACGCCTACGTCTTTGAGGCCTTCTGGGACCTTTGGACTCTACCCGAAGAGGCCAGGGAGTGGCTCTTGCAGCCGTCTTTGGTGCGATTCATTGTGCGCGGTGTGGAGTTCGATGACGGCGCTTTTGAACCGGATGGCCACATCCAGGTGGACCTGGGGCTTGACGCTCCGTTTCTGCACGAAGAAGGGCAACTCACCAGCGCTGCTGAGGCCAAAGTCCGCGCCAATGTGCAGAAGCTGGTCGAGTTCACCACGAAAGTGGAGAAACATTCCGGTGCCCGCGCCCGCTTGCTCTGGTCGGAAGGCGAGGAAAACCTGGCGCAGAAGCTGATCGCGCGGCTGCAGAAGCTGCAGTGACTCACAACGCAGAGGACGCTGAGGGCGCAGAGAACTTCGGGCGTGAATTGATTACCGGCTTGATGCCATCCTTCAAGTGCTCGCCGTTAAAATTGATCAACAGGCCAAATTTCTTCCCGCTCACTTGATTGATTTCCATTCCTCAGCGCCCTCTGCGTTGAGCTACTTCGTACGCCCAGCTTCGACTTTCAGCTTTTCGCTGGCCGCCGCCTGTGCCGCTGCCAGCCGGGCCGTCAGCACACGGAAGGGCGAGCAGGAAACGTAGTTCAGTCCCACCTGGTGGCAGAACTCCACCGACGCAGGCTCCCCGCCGTGCTCGCCACAAATGCCCACCTTCAGGTTGGAACGCGTCTTGCGCCCGCGCTCGGTGGCCATGCGGACCAGCTGTCCCACACCCTCGCGGTCGAGCACGGCAAACGGATCCTGTTTCAGAATCCCTTCGCTGATGTAGGTCGGCAGGACCTTGTTCACGTCGTCGCGGGAGAAGCCGAACGTGGTCTGGGTGAGGTCATTGGTCCCGAACGAGAAAAACTCGGCCTCCTTAGCGATCTCATCCGCCACCAGCGCGGCCCTGGGTAATTCGATCATGGTGCCGACCATATAGGGCACCGTCATCCCCTTCTCTTTGAAGACCTCGCCGGCGACACGGCGGACGATTTCTCCCTGGTTCGCCATCTCCTTCAGCGACGCCGTCAGCGGGATCATCACCTCGGGATGCACTTTAATGCCCTGTTTGGCAACTTCAACCGCTGCCTCGAAGATGGCGCGCGCCTGCATCTCGGTGATTTCAGGATAAGTAATGCCCAAACGGCAGCCGCGATGACCGAGCATGGGATTGAATTCGTGCAGCTGCTCGACCCGGCTTAGCAGCGCGGGCAGAACCTTCTTAAGGTCACCGGCAGCCCTAACACCGTAGTCACGATAGTTTGCCACCAGCGACTTCTTCTGCTTGGCGTTCATGTGCGGCAGCATGGCGATGTCCACCATGAGCTCTTCCCGACGCGGCAGGAACTCGTGCAACGGCGGATCAAGCGTGCGGATGGTGACCGGGAAGCCGTCCATCGCACGGAACACGCCGATGAAGTCCTCGCGCTGCATGGGCAGCAGTTTCTTCAAAGCTGCACGGCGGTCTTTCTCGTTGTCCGCCAGAATCATTGCCCGCATGTGCGGAATTTTCTTTTCTCCAAAGAACATGTGCTCCGTGCGGCACAGGCCGATGCCCTCCGCACCGAAAGCCCGCGCCTGAATGGCATCGCGCGGAATATCGGCATTGGCGCGCACGCCCAGCTTGCGGAACGGCTCCGCCCATGCCATGAACTTTACCAGTTCGGGATCGTCGGGCTTGGCATCGAGCGTATTCAGCTTGCCCTTGATGACCCGGCCGGTCGTGCCATCGAGCGAAATCCAGTCACCTTCCTTGAAGACCTGGCCGTTCACCCGCATCTCGCGGGCTTTTTCATTGACCTCAATGTCGCCTGCGCCGGCCACGCAGCACTTGCCCATGCCGCGCGTGACCACGGCGGCATGGCTGGTCATACCGCCACGCGAGGTCAGGATGCCTTTGGCCACTTCCATCCCGTGAATGTCTTCGGGAGTGGTTTCCCCGCGGACGAGGATGACCTTCGCTTTCTTGTCTTTGTGCACGGCTGCCACGGCGTCATCGGCAGTGAACACCACTTGCCCGACTGCCGCGCCTGGCGACGCTGGCAAGCCCGTGGCCAAGACCTCGACCTTGCCCTTTTCGTCCAGCCGTGGCACCAGGAAGTCATACAACTGGTTCGGCTCTACGCGGAAAATGGCCTCTTCTTTCGTGATCAGGCCCTCATCCACCATCTGGATCGCAATCCGCACCGCGGCCAGGCCGGTGCGCTTGCCGTTGCGCGTCTGCAGCATGTACAGCTTGCCGTCCTGGATGGTGAACTCGAAGTCCTGCATGTCGCGATAGTGTTTCTCCAGGCGGGTGGTGATCTCCCGCAACTGGTTGTAGACCTGCGGCATGATCTTCTCGAGTTCGAGGATGTGCACCGGCGTGCGCACGCCCGAGACCACGTCCTCGCCCTGCGCATTCAACAGGAACTCGCCGTAAAACTCTTTTGCCCCGGTCGCGGGATTGCGCGTGAAGCCCACGCCCGTGCCGCTGCTGTCGCCCAGGTTGCCGAACACCATGGCCTGCACATTGACGGCGGTGCCCAGATCGTCCGAGATGTTGTTGATGCGGCGATAGTGCTTGGCGCGGTCGTTGTTCCATGAGCGGAAGACGGCGTCGCGCGCCATGACCAACTGCTCGTGCGGATCCTGCGGGAATTCGCGCTTGGCGTGCTTCCTGATGACCTTCTTGTACTCCTCGATGACTTCCTTCAGGGCCTTGGCGTCCAGGTCGGTGTCCAGCTTCGCCTTCCTCTGCTTCTTCTTGTGGTCGAATACCTCATCGAACGCGGACTTCTCGATGTCCAGCACCACGTTGCCGAACATCTGGATTAGGCGCCTGTAAGAATCGGCCGCGAAACGGGGGTTGTTGCTGCGCTTGGCCAGCGCCTCGACGCTCTGGTCGTTTAATCCGAGGTTGAGAATCGTATCCATCATTCCGGGCATGGAGAACTTGGCGCCCGAGCGCACGCTCACCAGCAAAGGGTTCTCGCCTACACCCAGCTTCTGTCCCTGGAGTTGCTCCAGCCGGGCCAGCGCCTCTTCCATCTGCCGGTCCACTTCTTTGGAGACGCCGTTCTGCCGCATGTATTCGCGGCAAGCTTCGGTTTGGATGGTAAAGCCCGGAGGGACGGGTAGCCCCGCATTGGTCATCTCCGCCAGGCCAGCGCCCTTGCCGCCCAGCTCATCTTTCATCTTGCCATTGCCATCGGCTTTGCCATTGCCAAAGAAATAGACGTATTTCGTAGCGGGCTTCTTTTCCATGGTGCCAACTTCCGTTTCGGGCATCGTTGTAGTTGCCATATGTATGAGTCCTTTATTGAGATTTTCCTACCGCCAGCGTCCCGCCGGCCAATCCTAACCAATTCCTTGTCATCCCGACCGAAGCTCGAGCCGCGCGCCAGCGCGGCGAGAGCGAGTGGATGGACCTTGCGTTTCCGCCGCCCCTCCGGAGCTCTGTTCACGAGCCCCCCGCTCCCACGGCTTACGCCGTGGGCTTTATTCTTGCGCCGCTTTGCGGCTGCTTCCCACCGCTTCGCGACTGTCTCACATCACTTCGCGGTTGCTTTCCCATCGCCCCGCATTTACTTCTCATCGCCCCGTTCACTTCCCTTCGGTCACGATCTCGGAAAAATCCGCAATCGTCGAGAACTCCTTCAACAGCGTCTGCAGCAGCGCCAGCCGGTTCGCCCGCACATGTTCGTCCTCGACCATCACCATGACTTTGTCGAAAAATGTATCTACCGCCGGACGCAACTTGGAAATCTCGATCAGCGCCGGCTCATAGGCGTGCTTCTGGCGCAGTTCCTCGACTGCCTTGGCCGTCCGCGGAATCAGCCCGGCAAGATCTTTTTCCGGGGCTTCGCGCAACACATCGGCATCGATACCCAGTCCCACTTTCTTCCCTGTCTCACTCGCCTGGCGCAGGATGTTCTTGATTCGCTTGAACGCCACCGAGATGGATTCGAAGTCGGCGGAGGGACGCACCCTCGTTAGTGCCTGGGTGCGGGCCACCGTATCCACGACGTCGTCGCTTCCCGCCGCCAACACCGCGTTCACCACGTCATACTTGAAACCCAGCACATCGCGCAGATAAAACTCAAGCCGCTCCCGGAAGAAATCTCGCACCGCCGCGCCGAAATCAATTTTGTCCGAAAACTTCTTCTCCGCTTCCCAGCCGCGATAGGCCTCGCGCGCAGCAGAGAGCACCTGCGTGAGCTGCAACGGCAACCGGTGTTCCGCGATCGTCTTCACGATCCCATTCGCCTGCCGCCGCAGTGCGAACGGGTCCTTCGACCCGCTGGGAATCATGCCCAAAGCAAACATTCCCGCAATGCTGTCTGCCTTGTCGCCGATGGATAGCATGGCTCCTTCGACTGTGCGCGGCACCGAGTCCTCCATCGATTCGGGTTTGTACTGGTCGTAGATCGCATCGGCGATGGCGAGGCGCGTGCCTTGCGGCAATTCGTCATCGAGTTGCTGAATCCGCGCGTACAGCCCGCCGACGATTCCCTGCAGCTCGGTAAACTCCTTCACCAACTCAGTGGTCAGGTCCGTCTTGGCCAGGTACGCTGCCTTGTGAATGACGCCGGGGCGAATCGCCATCCCGCTCTGCCGCAAGCCCTCGGAAAGCCAACTGCACAGCCGCTGCACCCGCAGTGTTTTCTCGTAGTAGCTGCCCAAGTCTTTCTGAAAGGTCACGTGCTTCAGCCACTCGCCGCGCTCGCGTAGCGGATGCTTCTGATCGGTCTGCCAGAAGAAGCGGGCATCGTTGAAGCGCGCCCGCAACACCCGCTCGTGTCCGTGCTGAATGATTCCCCGCGGATCGCCGTCGGTGTTCAGCACGGCCAGGAAATGCGGCAGCAACTTGCCGCCGGCATCCTCGACGGCGAAGTACTTCTGATGGTCGCGCATCACCGTGACCAGCACTTCGTCCGGGAGTTCGAGAAATTCACGGTCGAACTTGCCCAAAATCACCGACGGATATTCGGTCAGATTCACCACCGTATCGAGCAAAGACTTATCCTCGCGCCAGCGCGCTCCGGGGATGGTGCGCGTCGCCGCATCGAGCGCTTTGCGGATCTCGGCCAGCCGTTCCGGAGCATCTAAAACTTTGGCGCTCCGCAAGACTTCGCCGTAGGCAGTGGCATGAGGAATCTCGACCCGCTCCTGTCCAATGATTCGGTGTCCCCGCGAGATTTTCCCTGCCAGGATCCCGTCAAACTCTACCGGCACAACTTCGCCGTCGAGCATCGCCACCAGCCAGCGCACCGGCCGCACAAAACGCTCCGCCGGCTTGCGCCAGTACATGTTCTTGGGCCAGGAGATGTCGTCGATTTCTTTTGCTAGGGAGTCAGCCAGGATTTCGCGGGCAAAGCGGCCCTTCTTAATGACCGTGGCGGAAAGATATTCCCCCTTGGGAGTGTCAACTCGCTTGATCTGGTCCAGGCTCAAACCGACCTTCTTGGCAAAAGCCTGCGCGGGGGGCGCGGGCTGACCATCCTTATAAGCCACTTTGACGGACGGCCCCAGAACCTGCTCTTCGACATCGGATTGCCCGGCAGCAATTGAAGCCATCAGGCTCAAGCGACGAGGCGTGGAGAAGGTCCGCAGCGCCGCGGGCAAACCCAGCCCTTCGCGCGCCAGAAGTTCGCCGACTCGCGCCCCCAGTTGCTGCATGGCGTCGTCAATCATGCGCGCCGGGATCTCTTCGCAGCCGATTTCCAGCAAAAAATCAGGCATGTGGTCAAAACCTTATGTTCCCAGAAATGCCTACCCCTGGAATGTGAGCGCCGTCACATCATGTGCATCGCTCTGGGTCCTCCGTGGTTTATTTCGGCTTCGATAAACCACAAAGGACACAGAACAAACGCTGTACTGAACTAAACCGGAGCCGCTTCCTTCCGCCGGACCTTCTTGCCGGCGGGCTCCTCTTCTTCTGGCGCGGGGAGTTCAGCTTTCTGCTGATCTACATATGCCTTCGCGATCCCCACCGCTAAGGCCCGTACCCGCGCAATCACCCCCACGCGCTCGGTTACCGAGATCGCCCCGCGTGCGTCCAGAATATTAAAAAGATGGGAGCACTTCAGGCACAAATCGTAGGCCGCCAGCAGCGGAAACCTCTTCTTATCCGAGCGGTCCGTCCCCGCGTCTTCTGCAGAAACAAGCCGGGGCTTTTGATCCTTCGCGAGCGGCGCATACTTCTCCAACAACGTCTTGCACTCCGCCTCGCACAACTCGAAATGCTTCCAGGTCTTTTGAATGTCCGCAACCTCGAAGTTGTACACCGAAAACTGCACCTCATCCGCCAGCCGCACATCGCCGTAGGTGGTTACCCGGCCAGTTTCCGGGTCGCGCGCCCACACGATGTCGTAAACCGAGTCCACATCCTGTAGAAATGCCGCAATCCGCTCCAGCCCGTAGGTCAGCTCCGCCGAGATCGGATCAAGGTCCACACCGCCGCACTGCTGGAAGTAGGTGAACTGTGTGATCTCCAGCCCGTCGAGCATTACCTGCCAGCCGATGCCCCATGCCCCCAGCGTCGGCGATTCCCAGTTGTCTTCTTCGAACTTGATGTCGTGCTGGCGCAGATCAATCCCCATTGCGCCCAGAGATTCCAGATACAGTTCCTGCACATTCTCCGGCGGAGGCTTCAGGATCACCTGCAACTGCATGTGCTTGTACAGCCGGTTGGGATTCTCGCCATAACGCCCGTCCGCAGGGCGGCGCGAAGGCTGCACGTACGCGACTTTATAAGGCTGCGGCCCAAGCACGCGCAGAAACGTCTCCGGCGCCATGGTGCCGGCGCCCACCTCGACGTCATAGGGTTGCTGCAACACACATCCGCGCTCGGCCCAGAAAGTCTGCAGGCGCAGGATCAGGTCCTGGAAGGTCAGCGGATTGTCCTTGTTTGAATTCACGAGCGTCAGAGCACTTGGCACTTAGCATTTAGCCGCTCATCTTCATGCACCTTCACGGAAACTAGTGAAAGACTTGAGATGGCCAAGTGCTAACTGCTGATCTTCTCCAGCATTCCTGCCGTCACCAGCTTCTTCTCAATGTGCCGCTGCAAAGTCTGAATCAGGAACTTGCGCAGGTCCGCGCCCTGCCGCTTCGGCCACGGCGTGCCTGAGAAGCTCTCCACCGGCGCCCGGAACATCTGCGCTGCCAGCACGCGCGATTCCGCTGAAATCTCCGACGACGCCAGGCGCTTATCCTCCGCGCACATCAGCCCATCCGCCAGCGCATGGAAATAGGCTCGGCTTCCGTTGAGCGTCCGCCCACAGACCATGCACTCAGAGAGCTCCGGCAGATACCCCATCAGCCGTGTCATCCACAGCTCGAAGTAGGTGACGGGCATCCACACGTCTGGTCCCCGCAGCCCGGCCAGCACCGAAAGCGCCAGCCGAAACACGGCGTCGTTGGCTTCGCGGTCGGGCAACAACTCGTCCAGCAACTCAGCCAGGTGCCCCAGCGCGACCGCTCGCGGATAACTGACTTCAGTGGCCAGCGGCGACTCCAGCACCTCGCAGGAATCCAGCCGCGCCAGTTCCTGCCGCTCCCGGTCTTCGTAGTAGGCGCGAACGTAGGTCAGCGGCTCCAGCGCCCCGCCGAACCGCCGCTTGGATTTCTTCGCCGAGCGCGCCACCCCGCGCACCTTGCCTTCCAGCCGGGTAAACAACGTGACCAGCAGGTCGGCTTCCCGCAAGGGATAGGTGCGCAGGACAATCGCTTCCGCCTCCTTCAGCGCCATGGAAATCCAGCAGGGTAATTCTCGATTGTAACGGAGGGGTGGGGAGATGGAAAGCAGCCTTAACACGGGGCAGTGGCCGGTTGGGTCCTGAGGTAAAATACCGGGCCATGCAGACTGTCCCGGAACAAGAGCGGGAGTGGAACCGGCAGGTGCGCGCGGAGAACCGCAGATGCCCGGCTTGCGGCCAGTTCATCCGTTTCGAGGAGCGGGAGATCTATGCAAAGCGGAACCTGTGTGCCTATTGCGCCGAAATGATCCCGCCGGATATGGAATAAAGCCCGTAGCGGGCTTGCCATCGGCCCAGCCGCCAATCCCGAGAAGCGAAGTAGCGAAAGAAAAAGCGCACACTCGCCGACGAGGGTGCGCCTTTTCGCTGAACTTGACCGCTGCTACCGCCCGTAATACTTCGCATTGCGCTCGGTAAAGTGCTTCCACTTCTCCGGCAAATCATCGAGCGCGAAAATCGCCGAAACCGGACACACCGGCACGCAAGCGCCGCAGTCAATACACTCGACCGGGTCAATGTACAGCATTTCCTCTTCCGCGTGCGCCGGCTCATCCTTCTTGGGATGAATGCAATCCACCGGGCAGGCGTCCACACAGGCCGTGTCCTTGGTGCCGATGCACGGTTCTGCAATCACGTATGCCATAAAGTTGTCTGTCTCCTGAAATTAAGCGGAACTCTTGAGAACCGCACATTCTAGCAAGAATGCCGGGAGCGGTACAGGGCAGAGCAGCCAATCGGTCCGATTGACTCGCGGAAAGCCACCCCGGTCATCGGGCAGAGCGTGCCGAAGCTACGCTGAAACCAACTCCCGCTCCTCACTCGGCTGGTACTCGACAATGTACCCCGCCACCGCGCTCGCCGCCACGGTCAGCGGCGAAGCCAAGTACATCTGCCCCGGTCCGCTTCGGCCGGGAAAATTCCGGTTCTGCGCGCTGATCACAATCTGGTCTGGTCGCGTGGACACACCCGGCCCGGCATTGATGCAGGCTCCACAACTGGGTTCAATCACCTGTGCCCCGGCCTTCTGATAAATCTCCAGATACCCCCTGCGCACGCAGTACTCGCGCGTCTCTTGCGAACCGAACTGAATGTAGAACTTTACCGAGTCCGCCACCCGCTTGCCCCGCTTCAGGGCATCCGCCAGCACCCGGGCGTACATATCCATGTCTTCGTTCTTACCCGCGGTGCAAGTGCCGCCGTAGGCCAGTTCTACCGGCACCGGCGTATGCAAGTCACGAATGAATTTGCCGTTTCCCGGATCGCCCGGCGTGGCCACCATCGGCGTGATTTCGGCCGCGTCCAGCTCGATCACATGCGCGTACTGCGCATCGGGATCGCTGTAGAGCCCCTCCATCATTGCTTCCACCTGCTTGCGGTCCATGCCACGCCGCTCCATGAGGAACTCCACCGCCTTCTGATCCGGCGCAACGATTCCGGTAAAACCGCCGATCTCTGCCGCCATGTTGGTCATGGTGGCGCGCTCGTCCACGCTCAATTCCTCGATCGCCTCTCCGGCATACTCCATTACCTTAGCCAGGGCCTTGCCGCTGCGAACATAATCGAGACTCAGAATCTTCAGGATGAAGTCCTTCGCGGTGACGTTGGCACGCTTCTTGCCTCGCACCACAATTCGCACCGATTCTGGTATCTTCACCCGCACGTCTTTCGTGATCCAGGAATTGAACACATCCGTCGTGCCGATCCCGAAGGCCACACACCCTATCGCGCCCACGTGTGGCGTATGCGAGTCCGAGCCCACATTCACCTGGCCTGGCAGCGCGTACGACTCCAGCATCACCGAGTGGCAGATACCCTCCGATCCTTTGCGGTCCTGCAATTCTCCGTGCAGTTTGATACCTTGTGCGCGAGCGAAGTCCTCCTGCTTGATCTTGAGCTGAGTGGCCAGGTCGAGCAGCCCCATCTTCTTTTTCTCTTCGGAAATCACGTCATCAAGAAACGTCAGGTGATCACGGAAGAAGCGGATGCTGGAAGCGTCATTCACCGGCACATCTTTGCCCACGTTGTGCTCATAGAAAATGGCGGCCATCGGCGTGACATACTCGTGGCTGAAGCGCAGGTCCACGCGGGTAAACCCGGTGTCTCCCGGCTTCACCGCCGCCACCCCCGCATTGCCGTCTCCGGTCACCATGTGGCGGGCAAAGATTTTCTCCGCCAGCGTCATCGGACGCTTCCTGGTTTCGATGGGAGGAAGAAACACTTTTCCCTGCATGCGCGCCACGTTGAAGGGGAACAGCCCGCCGTACTCGATCACCTGCCGTGTAATCTCATCCTCGCCCTCAGTGAACGCCGAGAGAGGAATTTCCTCGCCGGCGCGGATGCGATCAATCAAAGAGAAGTCGCTAGAGGTCAGCACCCCCAGGTTCTGGCAATTCTGCTTGTAGATGCGCTCGATGTTCTCGGCGATTACGACCTTGATTCCCGCGCACATCTCTGCGTACGGCGACTGCTCGCGGCTCGAGCCTTTGCCCCGCCGCTTTCCGCTCACCGCCGCCACGAACCCGCCGCGCTTCACATCGCCGCGTTTGATCGGAGTTTCGTTGCCGCAGCGCAGCCCAGCGTAGGGAATCTCGCCCAGAGTCTGATCAAAATAAAAGCAAAGGTGGGCCGGAGTGATCTCGTCGGTCGAGATGTCGTCCCGCAGTTTGGGATTCTTCTCGGGATGCCGCGTGTCCCAGGGGAGGTCCGTGCCCGCCAATTGCCGCCGGATCAGCTCCGGATCCTCGGTCAGAAACAGAATCCGGCCCCGCAGCCGCACCCGGTCCGCACGCTTTTCGATCTTGCGCCCCACTGGTGAATTCCCCACTTCGTAATTGTACTGAGAACCGGGAATCAGGAACAGGGAACGGTTTGGCTTAGCGTAAACCGGCGTTGCGGGATGGGACCGCAGAGCCTAAGACCCAGAGCCTAAGGCCTACCGCTGGTACGCCCGCGGATCGGGCAACTCCTCCAACCCGCGCCCGCTGAAGATGGCGTCAAACTCCTGCTGCATGGCCTGGTGCACCAGACCGTTAGAGGCCAGCGTCTCCCGGCTGGCGATCTTGAACGGCCCGCCACGGAAGTCGCTTACCTGTCCCCCGGCCTCTTCCACCATCAGGACGCCGGCCGCCGTATCCCACGGGTTCAGATTGAACTCCCAGAAGGCGTCGAACCTTCCGCAGGCCACACAGCACAGGTCCAGGGCCGCCGAACCCGCTCGCCGCACGCCATGCGTCCGCAGCGTGATCTGGTGATAAAAAAAGATGTTGGGATTCTTGTGCCGCTTGTGACTTGGAAAGCCGGTTGCCACCAGGCACTCCGCCAGGCGCGCCGTCTTCGAGACCTGAATGCGTTGCTGATTCAGGTAAGCCCCGCTTCCCTGCTCGGCGGCAAATAGCTCGTCCCGCGTGGGATCGTAAATCACGCCCGCCACCCGCCGCCCCTTGTACTCCAGGGCCAGAGAAACACAGAACACCGGAAAGCCGTGCGCGAAGTTGGTCGTCCCATCCAGCGGATCTACGTACCAGCGATAGTCGCTGCCCTGGTCGTGCAGCCCGCCCTCTTCACCGAGAATGTCATGTGACGGCCAGCGCCCGCGGATCCGCTCCAGGATCAGCGCCTCCGACTCCCGGTCTGCCACCGTGACCAGGTCAACCTCGCCCTTGTACTCCACCCTCACCCGATGGTGAAAATGCTCCATCACCAGCGCGCCCGCTTCTCGCGCAATCTCGGTCATACCGGGCAGGAAGTCGGTGGTGTGATCGGGCATAGTAGCGGGTAGCTGGCAGCCGGCAGCTGGTAGCTGGTAGCTGGGACCAAGCCACCAGCCTCCATCTACCAGCTACTTCTTGTCCTCGGCGATGTACATGATCTCGTGCTTGTAGATGAACAGGTTCGGCAGGCCCTCGCGGGTCAGCCGTAGCATATTCTTGTCGTAATACTCGATCCAGCCCCGCACCACTTCCCCGTGGGCGAGCTTGATACTTACGGGCCTTTGCTTCTCCCCCAGGGCCTTCAAGTAAGCCGCTTCCTCTGAGGTCTCCTCCGGAGGAATTGGCCTTTTCTTGTGCTGTGAACCGGGCATTCCCTGACCGTGAAAAGGCATGACTGCATTTTACACGCCGCTTGCCGAGCCGTCTTTCACAGCTCGCGCGAAGACGCTGAACAAGAAATTCCTCGCTCGACCTCAACAGAACAGCGCTACAATCGCAACACAATACCTCTGGAGGTCTGCCGTGAGGCCCACTCTACTGTGTCTCCTCCTGTTGTCATTGATTGTCTTCTTACCGGCCAACGCGCAACAAAAGCAACCCTCCTATTCGCAGCCCCCGCGACCTGCGGAATCCGCCTTCGACACCCAGCATTTCCCCGTTCTAATGCCGGAGCCGCCTAAGCCGAAACTCGACACCCTGCAATTGCAGCGGGACGCGAGAGAACTGCTGGAACTCTCCCAGTCGCTGCAGCCCGATATCGGGCATGTCACACGGGGGCTCTTCCCCAAGGACACGCTCGACAAGCTCAAGCGCATCGAGAGGCTCTCCAAGCAGCTGCGCCGCGAACTGACGCGTTGAAGAAGACCGGCCGTTGATCCGCCAGCGGTATTCCGCGGAGAGTCTCAGTGGGACTTGGACGTGTAATACCCGGTGCGATAGCGTGCTTCGAATTCGGAATCGGCTGGCAGCCCACTCACCGAGACCCGAATGCGCCGGAAGTCGGAATCGGACAACCTCTGCGAGGGATAGTAAGCCAGCAGGTATTGGGTGCGCAGCTCGTCGCTGATCTGCCTGAACGCGTCGTCCAGCTGGGGCACCGAGGTGGCGTAAAAGTACTTGCCTCCGGTGTCCTCGGAGAGCTGAATCAGAGCGTGCTCCCCGCCGGTATCGCGCCCGGCGCTGGCCTCAATCGGCACCACAATGATGCTGTACACAATAGCTTCGGCTTGCTGCGCCTCCCGCACCGCTTCCTTGTAGTCCACCTTGCTCATCGTGTCGCCGCCATCGGTGATGACTACCATCACCCGCCGTCCCTGCCGCGGCTCCAGCGCCTGCGCCCCCAGGAAAAGCGCGTCATACAAGGCGGTCGCGGAACCCACCTTGAGACGGTCGATGGCGCGGTCAATCGCCTTCAAATCGGAGGTAAACGGTGTCACCTCGTCCACGATCTCGCTGAACTGATACAGCGACAAGGCGTCCACCGGCCGCAGGATGGCATGCGCGAAACGCCGTGCCGAAACCAGCTCCAGCGGCAAGTCCTTGCGCGTGCTCAAGCTGGTATCAATCGCCAACACGATCGATAGCGGCAGGGCGGACTCCCGGTCGAACACCGCGATCCTCTGCTCCCTGCCGTCCTCTTGCAGTTGGAAATTCTCTTTCTTAAGGTTGGCGACCGGCATGCCGTGGGCATCGGTGACGGTCACAAACACGTTCACCAGCTTGACGTCCACGGTGATGGTTGTTTCCGGCTGAGGCGCGGAGGACTGCGCCTGGGTGCAAGCAGCCGAAAGTGCCAGAAACAAGAGGAAACGTCTCATTGGAAGGCTGCTTAATTAGATGCGCGCCCTCCTGCCGGGCTGCCCTCGCCGCGCCGGATCTCCGCCGGAAAAGCCTCGCCGTCGGCCCACACGGCGCCATCCTCAAAGTATTCCTTCTTCCAGATGGGCACGGTGCGCTTGAGGGTATCAATCAGCCAGCGGCAGGCCTCGAACGCCGCCGCCCGGTGCGCCGATGCCACCACAATCAGCACGCTGGTTTCGCCGATCTCCAGCCGTCCCAGCCGGTGCACCAGGGCCACGTCCCGTACCTGGAATTGCGCCAGCGCCTGCCCTGCCAGCGCCTCCATCTGCTTCAGCGCCATCTCTTCGTAGGCCTCATAGTCGAGGTACAGCGTGCGCCGCCCGAGGGTATTGTCCCGGGCTACCCCCTCGAACACCACGGCCGCGCCATCGGATGGCTGCTTGATCCCCTGCAACACCGCCTCGGTATCGATTGGGGACCGCACGATGGCGGCGTGCAGAGCTCCGCCGCTTACCGGAGGCAGCAGCCCAATCTCGTCTCCCGCCTTCAGCTTGTGCTCCGGCCCGGCATATTCCCGGTTCACCGACATGGCGATCGACCCCACCATCTCCTTCAGCCGCGGGACACGCTCTTGATAGTGGCTGATCACGTCTCCCAGCGTGGCGGTCTCCGGCAGCGTGAGCGAATCGCTTCCGCGCCCTGCCAGTTCCTTCAGCATGCCAAAAAATAGAACTTGTACCCGCATGTGATTGTTAGCTGGTAGCTGGCTCTTGGCCCAGCGCCGCCAGCAATGAACTGTTACGCTAGTGTATCGTGTCACCCATTCTTCTGTTGCTGCTCCCGGCCCCAGCTGCCAGCCCCCAGCCACCGGCTTTGCTACAATCTGCCGATGCTCGCTTCCGACCCACTCGTCATCGAACGCTACACCGGCGCAGCCGAGGGACAGGGTGTGCTTCTTTTGAAAGGCCCCCTGACTATGGAGAACCTGCCGCTGTTTGACAGCGCCATCCGGGTAGAGAATTCCCCGACCGTGATCCTGGATTTGACCCAGGTCCCCTACATCGATTCCGCTGGACTAGGCTCGCTGGTCAGCGCCTACATCTCCCGCCAGAAAACCGGACACCGGGTGGCCCTCGCCGGCGTCAACCGGCGCGTCCTCAAGGTCTTCGAGATCACCAAGGTCGAACCTCTGTTCCTCATCTTCCCCACCCTCGGCGATGCCCTGGAAGCCTTCACCAGCGCCGGCCAAGCCTAGCTGATCCACGCACCGGCCCGGTGTCTTCCGTTGTTCACTTCCAGGCTTGTCCAAGAAAATCGCCAGCCCTCGTTCGAGAACTGGCGACTGGAAACCGGGAACTGATCCCTTCTTTACGACACCGGCTGCTCGGTCAGGAATTTCTCACGTTCTTCCGCATATTGCTTTTCCTCGCCCGGAGACGAGGGCAGGGCCAGTTCCAGGACCTCCGCGATGGTCTTGACGTAGTGGATGTTGAGGTTCGCCAGTTGCTCTGGGGTCAGGTCTTCCTCCACGTTGGTCTTGTTCTCGGCTGGAAGAAGAACGTCGTGCACGCCCGCACGTTTGGCAGCCAGCACCTTCTCCTTTACCCCGCCTATGGGCAGCACGTTGCCGCTCAGCGTGATCTCGCCCGTCATGGCGGTCAGCGGACGCACCGTACGGTTAGTGAGCAGCGACACCAGCGCCGTCGCCATGGTCACCCCGGCTGAGGGGCCGTCTTTGGGAATGGCGCCCGCCGGCACGTGGATGTGAATGTCGTGCTCAGCGAAGAAATTCTCCGCGATGCCCAATTGCGTGGCGTTCGACCGCACCCAGGTCAGGGCCGCCTGCATAGACTCCTGCATCACCTGCCCGATCTGTCCGGTCATGGTGAAGCCGCCCTTGCCCTTCATGGTGTTGGCTTCAACAAAAAGAATGTCGCCGCCAGACGGCGTCCAGGCGAGGCCAACCACCACCCCAGGGCGCTTAGTGCGCTCGGCAATTTCGCCTTCGCTGCGGATCTTGATGCCGCCCAGAAATTCCTGAATCACCTCCTGGGTCACCACCAGCTTCTCGGTTTTTCCCTCCGCCAGCCGGCGCGCCTGTTTGCGGCAGATGGTGCCGATATTGCGCTCCAAATTGCGCACGCCCGCTTCCCGCGTGTAGTGCCGGATGATGTTGCTGATCGACTCTTGCGGAAACTCGATCTGTTCTGCAGTGATCCCGTTCTCTTCGATCTGCCGCGGAATTAGATACTGGAACGCGATATGGATCTTCTCCTCCTCGGTGTAACCCTGGAGCTCAATGATCTCCATACGGTCGCGCAAGGGCTCGGAGATGGTATCCAGAATGTTGGCTGTCGTAATGAACAGCACCTTCGAAAGATCGAACGGCACGTCCAGATAGTTATCGCGGAAGCTGAAGTTCTGCTCAGGATCGAGGGCTTCCAGCAACGCCGAACCCGGATCACCGCGGAAATCGCGCCCCACCTTGTCGATTTCATCCAGCATGAACACCGGGTCCTTGGTCTCAGCGCGGCGAATGCCTTGAATGATTTGTCCGGGCAATGCCCCAATATACGTGCGCCGGTGACCGCGAATCTCCGCCTCGTCGTGTACGCCCCCCAGGGAGATGCGCACGAACTTGCGCCCCAACGCCCGCGCGATCGACTTACCCAACGAAGTCTTGCCCACTCCCGGGGGTCCCACAAAGCACAGGATAGGGCCCTTCATCGTCGGCCTGAGCCGGCGGACCGAAAGGTAGTCCAGGATGCGGTCTTTGACTTTCTTCAGATCGTAGTGATCCGTGTCCAGCACTTCCTTGGCTTTGACAATGTCCACGTCAACGCCCGAAGTCTTCGCCCAGGGCAGCACCGCCAGCCACTCGATGTAATTGCGGGTCACGGAGTAGTCCGCAGCCATCGGCGACATGCGTGAGAGCCGTCCCAGCTCCTTCAGGGCTTCCTTCTTCACCTCGTCGGGCATGCCTGCGGCTTCGATCTTCTGCCGCAGCTCTTCGGTGTCACGCTGGCCTTCGTCCTGCTCACCCAGTTCCTTCTGGATGGCCTTCATCTGCTCGCGCAGGTAGTA
>DATKLE010000147.1:0-4144 GCA_035542575.1 Terriglobales bacterium
ATCGAACTCAGAATGCTGGCGGGCGTGAATGAGGTAATCGACCCATCGCTGTTGGAGACGAAAACGCGGCTGCTGTTGGGTTGCAGTGCGGCGTAGAGAGGCTGTTGGCCGGCCCTGACGACCCCCACGTTGCTGTCACCGGAAACATCGATTTGCATGCCTGAGCCAGGATTGCCCGCAGCGTTCTGACTGACCACCACCGCAATGTGATAATTGCGGGGATCGGTGGTGACGCCGGGAATCGGGTTGGCAACCGGGCGGAATACATCGCCGCAGCCGCTCCAAACACCCAGAGCGATTAACAAGAAAGCCGCGCCCGCTAAGGCAGGCCAATTCATCCGCGATCCGGACGAGTCCTTGAGTCCACAGTGCATTGAGAAGAATTTTCCATTCTAAACGTGAATGGCAGAATGCAGCAAACCAGCCTTTAGCAACTAGCACTTAGCATTTAGCTTTGTTGTTGTGATGCGGGCGGAGTTGGTGATGGTTGTGAGGGATGTCCAGGCTATGCGGCACATGAAAAATTGTGGTGCGTAAGCGGACACAAACCGCCAATGAGCCGACAAACCTCAGGTGCTAAATGCTAAGTGCTAATTGCTTCTTCTCACGCCTGCTTACGCCGTGAGGATTTGCGCGCGGGAGCGGCTTCGGCCGCACCGCCTGCACTGGCAGCCGGCTTCTTCTTCCCTTCCATTTCGGCAAGGCTCTGTTTCAGAGCGGCCATCAGGTCCACAACCGGCGCCAGCTTCTTTGGCTTTTCTACCGGCTTGACTTCCTGGCCTTCGAGCTTGGCTTCAATAAGCTTCTTCAAATTTTCCTGGAACTCGTCATGATATTTATCGGGATCGAATGGCCCGGCGAGAGCTTCGATCAGCTGGTGGGCAACTTTGACCTCGGGTTCTTTGAGTTCAACATCAGGACGGCCGAAGCCTTCCAGCTCGCGCACCTCGTCGGAGTAGTACATCGTGTGCAGCATCAGGCCGCCTTCTTTGGGCCGCAGGAAAACCGTGTACTCGCGGTTGTGCATGGTGAGCTTGGCGATGCCGACGTACTCGCTTTCTTCGAGCGCTTTGGTGAGCAGGGCGTAGGGGCGGCGGCCGGCTTCCTCGGGCATCATGTAGTAGGACGACTCGAAGTAGACGGGATCGACCTCTTCCGCCCGCACGAATTCGAGGATCTCCATCGTCTTGGCGGTCTTGGGCTCAATCTTCTTAATCTCGTCTGGCTCGACGATGACGTACTCATCTTTACGATATTCGTAGCCCTTAACGATGTCGCTGCGGTCGAGCACCAGATTGTCGAGTGGGCAGATAAGCTGTTGCTTGACCCGATGGTGGTCGGTGCGGTGAAGCTGGTTGAACGAGATGCCGCTACTGCGCGCGCCTGAGAAGAGGCGCACCGGGATCGAAATAAGTCCGAACGTCAGATAGCCAGACCAGACGGAGGCTGCCATTGTGCATTCACCCCAGGGACTCAGATGCGTTTTTGCGACGACGGGGCTTGCCGCCCCAGGCCCACGGGAGACGCAGCCAGCTGCGTCTCTGGTTCAGAACAAGGTTCTGCCAAGCGTACAAGAGTGTAGCCTAAACACGCAAAAGCCTAGACACCAGTTTGCAGGACGAATCTAGACGTAAAGCACTACAGAACGGGGTGGGGTTGACCGGGGTACGAAATATAGTAGTAGTGGTGAGGTTGGACAACCTCGATGGGAGCACCACTGGAACTCGCGTTTGCGCATGCTTGGGCTTCGAGCGGAGAGCGTATGTTGATCGCGCTTGCCGTGACGCTGGCCTTCGCTCTGCTGGCGCGACTGCTGCGCGGCGTGAATCGGTCGGGGATGGCGGCCGGCGGGATCGCATGTTTTGCCCTGTTTGCAGGAGCGGGACCGGGAGCGTTTGCGGTCCTTGCAGTGCTATTCCTGGTCACGTGGGGATCAACCCGGGCGGGACGTGCGCGAAAGCAGGAGTTGGGAGTGGCGGAGCGGCGTGAGGGACGCAACGGCTGGCAGGTGTCCGCAAACCTGGGAATCGCGGTGGCTTGTACGGTGCTGTTCGGGGCAGGCGGAAAGCGGGCGTGGATCGTAGCCGTGATCGCGGCGCTCGCCGAGGCGGCGACGGATACCGTCGCAAGCGAGATCGGACAGTCCCGAAACCGCACTGCAATCATGATCACGAGTTGGAAGGCAGTTCCGGCCGGAACAGATGGAGGAATCACTGCTTCTGGAACACTGGCTGGGGCGGCCGGGGGAGCACTGGTTGTGATGGTAGCGGCAGCGGCGGGATTGCTTGCTGCCGGCGAGACTTGGATTCCGTTGGTGGCGGGCCTGATCGGAATGCTGTTCGATAGTTTGCTGGGAGCTTCTGTGCAGAAGCGCGGATGGATGAGCAATGAGGCGGTGAATTTCTGGGCGACGGCATTGGCGGCGGGGATGGCGTGGGTTTTGAGCAGCTCATAAGAGTCGACGTTTGTGCAGGGAGAGGAGTAGGGGTCACCCTCGACTCGCCGGCGCGTGCACTCCGGCTCCGTCGGGATGACTTGGACTTAAAGGCAAGGGCTGAACGCCAATGGCCAGTTGTTGCTCTTCTATGCTCGCAGCTTGAGGCGGTCCAGCAGGGCGTAAATCACGACTCCCAGAAGCGCATTCGCCAATCCTGAGGCGAGTTCGCGCTGCCAACTCCAGGCCATGTTGAGGGTGACGAGATAACGAGCCACGCCCACGTACACGATCAAGTGGATGATGTAGAAGAACAGCGTCAACAGGAAGCGCGCCACGACGTTGTCGACATCCAGCTTGATGCCCAGCGAAGACGCACCATATCCCACCACTGTTTTTGAGATCCCGTACAAACCGATGGGTTGAGAGGTGAGGGCATCCTGGAGTAAGCCGATGGCGGCGCCGGTGAGCAGTCCGGCAACCTGGTTGCGCCGCGAAATCGCGAAGAAGATCGTGACCAGCAATGGTAGGTCGAAGATGGCGAAGAAATGCAGGCGGGTCGGCACCCAGGCCTGTAGAAAGACCGCCGCTAGCGGCACGAGGATCGTGGTCGGAATACTGAAGCGGTAGACCTCGACCTGTTCTCCGGAGGTGTAAGTGATGGCCACGTTATTGCGGGCTGTCCTGGGCGGGCGGCTGAGGTTTGGGTTGAACAGCGGGCTTCGGGGTCTTCTCGGAAATCTTCACCGCGGTTCCGGGAGCGGCCTGAGCCGCAGATTTCACGTCGCCAGTTTTGGGCACGGTTCCTGAACTGGCGGCAGCTGGCCTGCTATCCGGAGCTGCGCTGGCACCGTTCGGAGCAGGCGGAATCTCACTCGCACGAGTGGTCGCAGTATTCGTTGCGCCGGGTTTTGCTGGAGAAGTGACGGCCGGTTTGGTTTGCAGAGCGGCGCCCGGCGCGGACGCGATTCCATTCGGACTCTTCGGAGGCGCCGAACCTGCAGCCGCTCCACCAGCGGCGGTTTTCTCAGGCGGCTTCGGAGGCACACTCGGCAGGCGTTCCGCGAGAATGTCGGAGGCGCGCACCGGGCCAACCTGGTCCGGAGTGGCTTGGCGCTCGTCGATCTTGGTTACAACCAGGACTTCTTCCAGCTTGCCCAAATTCGCGGTCGGCTTCACCCGGATGTTGAGAAAGAGTTCGCTGCCGGGGGAAACGCGGGTGACCGTGCCGATCGGAAGGCCCTTGGGAAAGATTCGATCGCCGCCGCTGGTCAGCACGCGCTCGCCGGCGGGAACGGCCTCGTCGCTCATGACTTTTTCGAGTACGACTTCACCGGCCGGGGTACCGCGTAGAATCCCCTGAAGACGGGACTTCTCGAGGATCGCGCCGACGCCGCTCGATTGATCGTCGATCAAGAGAACTTGCGAGGTGGAGCGGTAAACGCGCAGAACTTTACCGACCACTCCATCGGCCGTGATCACCGCCATATCGGGCTTGATTCCCTGCTTTTCACCCTTATCGATGTAGACGGAGCGTGACTGCTCGCTGCCGCTCGACCCGATGACTTGAGCGGCCATAGTCTGGGAAATGAATTGTTCCTTGAAGGCGAGCAGGGCCTGGAGGCGGCGCGCCTGATCGGCGTCCTGGCTCATGCGGACCTGCTCGATCCGCATGCGCTCGATTTCGAGTTTCAGTTCGCGATTCTCGGC
>DATKLE010000148.1:0-51186 GCA_035542575.1 Terriglobales bacterium
CCATCGGCACTTATATCGACCGTCACAACGAAAGTCCGAAACCGTTCATCTGGACCGCGCGGGCCGCCGACATCCTGGAAAAAGTGAAACGCGCTCGGCGCACCCTCAATAAACGTCAATCTGCATGACGCACTACACTAGCGGTATGCCCCTCGGCAGCACAGTTGCCTTGACCGTAAGCTTGTTGCTCACGGGTGTAGAGTGTCGTTGTAGGTCATGAAATGTTGTGGGGTCTCTATCTGCGAGACGGTATCGCATACGTGCCCACGATGGCGCGGACGCAAGCGGGCTACTCTACTTACATTGAGCCTATTTACGTGGTCCCAGCAGCCAACACGGGAGATTTGCAGCACGCAATTCACAAGGCTATAGACAGTGGCAACCCCAGAGTCCCGACCCCGCCTAGGGCTACGCCCCACCCAGTCCTAAAGTACGCAGGAGTGAAGTCCTGGTCCGCGTTTGAGAAAAATGCTTGCTATTGGACGATACTTGAGAAGGACGGAGTGTATCAAATTAAGCCGGGGCGCAAGGCTAAGCCAAGGGGTTGGGAGGATGATGTGGAGAAAATCGAGTCCTTTCCGCCCGGCACTGCAGCCGACGAGGTCATAAAACGTCTTATCGTTTTGGTGCAGATAGCCTTGAGCAAAACCACACCCGGGTGACGCCCTGCGCACTCGCGCCCAGCGCCCCGCTCGCCCGCTAAGCGTGCCCCCACTCACGCCCCCGCCCCAGCCCTGCCCTGCTAGCGAGCGGGGGGCCTGGCCCCAGGGGGTGGGGGTGTAGCAGTTTTCCCCTGCTAAACGCTATCCCCCCTGTCCAGTTGACCCGGCCTTCCACTGCGGCCTAACATTACCGCCGTAAGGGACGGGCCCTCTGCAATGATCGGCCAGACGATCTCCCACTATCGCATCCTGAGCAAGCTCGGCGGCGGGGGTATGGGGGTCGTTTATGAGGCCGAGGACATCCGGCTGGGGCGTCACGTCGCCCTCAAGTTCATTCCCGACAATCTGCTCGGCGACCCCAAAGCCCTGGAGCGCTTCGAGCGCGAAGCCCGTGCCGCCTCCCAGCTGAACCATCCCAACATCTGCACCATCCACGAAATCGAAGACCATGACGGCCATCCCTTCATCGTCATGGAGAAGCTGGAGGGGGACAGCCTGAAGTCGCGCATCCGGGGCGCCCCCATGCAGATTGACGAACTGCTGGAGATCGCGGTGCAGGTGGCGGATGCGTTGGTGGCTTCCCACGCCAAAGGCATCATTCACCGCGACATCAAGCCTGCCAACATCTTTATCACCACCAGCGGGCAGACCAAGGTGCTGGATTTTGGACTGGCCAAACTGCTGCGCGATCAGCAGCTGGCCACCAGCGAAGAGACTCCAGTCGAAGATTCGCTGACCGCGGTCGGGGTCATCCCCGGCACCGCGGTCTACATGTCGCCGGAGCAGGCCCGCAGCGACGAACTCGATCCCCGCAGCGACCTGTTCTCCTTCGGCGTGGTGCTCTACGAGATGGCGACCGGCAAGAAGCCCTTCGTCGGCAGCAACGTGGTCACTACCTTGGAAGCAGTCCTGCATCAGAAGCCGGCCTCCCCGCTCAAGCTCAATCCCAACCTCCCGCCGGAACTGGAAGGCATCATCGGCCGGGCGATGGAGAAGGACCGCGGCAACCGCTACCAGAACGCGGTGGCCATCAAGACCGATCTGCAGGCGCTGAAGAAGGAGACCGAATCCGGGCTGACCAAGACCAAGCGTCCGGTGCTGCCCTACCGCATCGTGACCGGCACCTTCGAGGACCCCAGCAAGCGCTCGCACTATGCTCTGCTGGGCGTGATTGCACTGCTCGTCACGCTGCTGGTTCCGTTGGGCGCATGGTTCTTGAAACATCGTGGAGGAGGCGACGGCGCCGCCAGTAACACCATTGCCGTGCTTCCCTTGCAGAACATCAACGGCGACTTCAGCGTGGAATACCTGCGCTTCGCGCTGGCCGATGAGATCGCCAACACGCTCACCTACACTCGCACTCTGGACGTTCGGCCCTCGTCGGTCACGCGCAAGTATGTGGCCGCTGACCTGGATCCGCAGAAGGCGGGCCGGGAACTGAAAGTCGCCAACGTCTTGACCGGGCACTTCCTGCGCCAAGGCGACAGCCTCCTCATTACGCTGGAGGCCATCCAGGTAAACAGCGACCGCCTGCTCTGGCAAACCAACTTGACCGCCGGCGCCCAGGACCTGATCGCCCTGCAGAACGAGATGGCCACCCAGATTCGCCAAGGCTTGCTGCCGGTGCTGGGTGCGGCCGGCGGCTTTCTCGATACCGGCACCCGCCCCAAAAACCAAGAGGCCTACGATCTCTACCTGCACAGCCTCGCCCTCTCCCACGATGCCGGGCCCAACAAGGACGCCATCGCTGTGCTGGAGCACGTGGTGGCCATGGATCCCACCTATGCGCCGGGGTGGGAGGAGCTGGGGTTGCGCTGCTACTACGATGCCGACTATTCCGACGGCGGCGAGGAGATGTTCCAGCGCTCCAACAAGGCCTATGAGCACGCGCTGGCCCTCGATCCTAATCGCATCCCCGCGGCCAGCCAGATGATCGTCAATCACGTGGAACGAGGCGAACTGGGCAGGGCCCACGAACTCGCGCTGGATTTGGTCAAGCGTCGCCCGGAGAGCGCCCAGGCCCACTTTGCGTTGTCGTATGTGCTGCGTTACGCCGGCATGCTGGAGCAATCGGCCCAGGAGTGCGACACCGCGCTCGCCCTGGATCCCGGCAACTACCAGTTCCGTTCCTGCGCTTGGGCGTTCGCGGAGTTGGGCAAGACCCAGCGGGCGATGGACTACGTCCGCCTGGACCAGGGCTCGGAGTGGGCAGCCTATGCCACTCCCTCGATTCTGCTGCGGGAGGGGAAGCTGGACCAGGCCCGCGAGGCAGTCAAGAGAATGCCCAACACTGCGCGCTATCACCGGGACCTCCTGGAAGCTTGCGTGGGGCTGACGCCGCAATCGGAGTTGGACCGAATCGCGCAGCAGGACTTGACCAGCCAACCCGCCGAGCCTGATCCGGAGATCTGGTACTACCAGGGAGCGATTCTCGGATACTGCGGCAAGAAGGAAGCCGCGCTGCACATGCTGAAGCTGGCCGTGGAGCAGAACTATTGCGCCTACTCCAACCTCTTGTCGGACCCCCTGCTGGCCAAGCTGCGCGCCGAGCCGCAATTCAATACCGTCTTGACCGCCGCCCACCAGTGCCAACAGGCAGTCTCAGGAGGGCAGTAGCGCCCGGGCCTGCCCTGCATAGTCGAGGGGGTCCGCCGGGCCGCGGTGTACCCAGCCCATGAATTCAGCTATCCTTGTGGCTTCCCGAACCGTCCAAACATGAGTTCGGACCAGGAAAAATCTTGCCGCATATCCCCGAGAACAACCATCCCATAGCTATGCGAAAACTGTGCCGTCAAATTCGGCGCTGGCGGCGGAATACCCGTCACTTGGCTTGCACCTTTGTGCTCGGTGTGCTGCTTTGTGGGACGCTGCCGGCGCAGGTCCAAGTCTCGAAGGACGATCCTGTTGATCCCCTACCCCAGGATAGCGGCGTGGCCGGCCTGAAACAGATGCTGGTGCGGCTACACACCACAGGCCGCCTCATGCAGACGGTGGCGCATCCGGATGACGAAGACGGCGGCATGCTGACGCTGGAATCTCGCGGGCGCGGCGTGACCACGCTGCTGCTGACGCTGAATCGCGGCGAAGGCGGACAAAACAAGCTGGGCAGCAATCTCTTCGACGTCCTGGGGGTGCTGCGTACCCTGGAACTGACGGCCGCCGACCGCTATTACGGGGTGGAACAGCGTTTCACGCGGGTTGCCGATTTCGGTTATTCAAAGAACGCCGACGAGACGTTCCAGAAGTGGCAAGGTCACGACATTGCGCTGGGCGACATGGTGCGCGTGATCCGCACCTTCCGTCCGGATATCCTGGTGGCCAGATTCAGCGGCACCGAGCGCGACGGACATGGCCATCACCAGGCGTCGAGCATTCTCACGCAAGAGGCCTTTCACGCGGCTGCCGATCCGAATCGTTTTCCCGATCAAATCAAAGAAGGCCTGCTCCCCTGGCAGGCGAAGAAGCTCTATATCGGCAACGTCTGCGGCTTCGGCGCCACGACCTGCCCCGCGGAGAACTACACCGTCAAACTGAACACCGGGGAATTCAGCCCGGCACTAGGGATGACCTACATCCAGTTCTCGGTGAACAAAGGCCTGCGCCACCAATTGTCCCAAGGGGCCGGAGGCTGGGAAGTTGACTCCGGTCCGCACTACGCCTTCTACAAGCTGGTGGACTCGGTGGTCACCTCGAACAAGGACAAAGATGGCCACGAGCAGGACTTGTTCGATGGCATTGATACGACGCTGGTGGGACTGGCGTCGCGGCTGGGGGGCGAGCAAGCAAAAGTTCCGTTCTTGAATCCGGCGTTGACCCAAATTGCAGCCCGTGTTTCGGAGGCAACCGCCGCCGCAGACCGAGACCCGATTTCCGCCGTGGCTCCTCTTGCGGAGGGCGACCGGAGCGTTGCCGATCTGATCCTAAAGATCAAGAATTCTTCGCTGTCCCCGGAAGCCAAGAACCAGATTCTCCCTTCCTTGCAGACCAAGGCCCGGGAATTTGTGAAGGCAATTGCTCTGGCTGCGGGGGCGAAGCTCACTGCCGTGGCAGACGTGCCGGTGGGATCCAGCCCGGATGATGCTTTCATGGCAGTACCAGGCCAAACTTTCGAGGTGACGGCTACCTTCTCGGCGGCGGACCCCTCGGTCAGATCAGGAGCCCTGACTCTTGACCTGCCCCGCGGGTGGGACCAGAAGGTACTGTCCAGCGAACACCATGGAAGTGAAGAGATCACCCGATTCCGGGTATCGGTTCCAGCCGACGCGCAATACACGCGGCCCTATTGGCATCGGGACAACCCCGAAACCGACAGCATCAATATCATTGACGATCCGCAAGACCTCAACCTGCCTTTCCCCCCGCCTCCTGTAAAAGCATTGGCGTTCATGGGAGATGCCGGGAGCATTTCCGCGCCCTGCGTGGTCAAGTACAGGAACGCGGACGGAACCGAGTCCAAACGCGCGCTGGCGATCGCTCCTCCGTTTTCCATCGCGCTGGAACCTACGACCGATGTGATTCCCACGGCCCACGAGGGCACTACTGAGATCAGAGTCGGGATCCGAAGCAACGTCGCCACTGCAGCGCCAGCCCGCCTGCGTTTGGAGTTGCCACCGGGCTGGCGTGCGCAGCCAGATTCGCAGCCGGTGAGTTTTGACAAACCTGGGGAATCGAAGGATTTCACTTTTCAGGTTCGCCCATCGAGCCTGCGTGAAGGGCACTCTCAGATCAGGGCCGTTCTCGATTATCAGAGCAAGCCCTACGATCTTGGTTACACCGTCGTCACCCGCGAAGACCTCGCCACCTTCTACTACTACCAGCCCGCGGTGCAGCGGGTCAGCATCGTGGACGTGACGATCCCTCGTGATCTCAAGGTCGGCTACATCATGGGCGCAGGGGATGACATTCCCACGGTGTTGAAGCAGATCGGAATGAACGTCACCTTGATTCCGCCGGAGACCCTCGCCACCACCGATTTGAGCATGTACGACACCATCGTGTTGGGCATCCGCGCCTACGGCACCCAGAAAGACGTCGTCGCCAACAACAAGAGGCTGCTTGGTTACGTATCCGCCGGGGGCACGCTGGTGGTGCAATACGACACGGCTATCTCTGATTTCAACGGCAGCCACCTCACCCCCTATCCGGCCGAGCTCAGCCACCGCCGGGTATCGGTTGAGGAAGCTCCGGTCGAGATCCTCGACTCCGATGACAGCGTGCTCCGTTATCCCAACCAGATCACCCAGCGCGATTTTGACGGCTGGGTGCAGGAGCGTGGCCTTTACTTTATGGACCAATGGGACGGTAACTTCAAACCGCTGTTGGCATCGCACGATCCGGGCGAGCCTCTGCTCAAGGGAGGATTGCTGCGCGCCCAGTACGGCAAAGGCACCTACATCTACACCGGCTATGCCTTCTTCCGCCAGTTGCCGGCAGGAGTGCCAGGAGCGATCCGTCTTTACGTGAACCTGCTGAGTGCGGGGCACGAGAAGGCAGTAGCGAGCAGCAGGTGGTAAGCAAGCGGTCGGTCTTCATCTGGGAACCGGGAACTAAGAACTGAGAACCGACTCTTATGCAGAAAGCTTTGCAGGAGGAATAAGCGCAAGGTTTCAAGCAAGGGACACTTGTAATTAGCTCGTGGCGGCTGTTTCTTAGAAGAATCCAGTTCCCGGTTCTCAGCCAAGACATAACACCTCCCATGCACACCGACGCAACTCAACACGCCAACACGTCTCCCCACCTGATCCGCGGCGTGGGCCTGGGCAGCGCCACCGCCCTCAACATGATTGACATGATCGGGGTGGGACCGTTCATTACCATGCCTTTGATCGTGAGCATGATGGGCGGCCCGCAAGCCATGTTGGGCTGGGTCCTGGGCGCAGCCCTCGCAATGTGCGACGGCCTGGTGTGGGCCGAACTGGGAGCGGCCCTGCCGGGCTCCGGCGGATCGTACCGCTACCTCCGCGAGATTTACGGCGCTAATCGGTTCGGACGGCTGATTTCTTTTTTGTTCATCTGGCAGCTCTCCTTCAGCGCGCCCATGTCCATTGCCACCGGCTCGCTCGGACTGGCGGGCTACGCCTCCTACTTCTGGCCGGGCCTGGAGCACCAATACCTGGCGCGCAATTGGAGCCTGCAGGTGCCGGGGCTGGGACCTCTGCAACTGGGAGGGCTGGTTTCCGGAGCGACCTTCGTGGCCATCGGCATGGTGGCGCTGGTGGCGGTGCTCCTCTATCGCAAGATTACCAGCATCGGATGGCTCTCCAAGTTTCTTTGGGTCGGCTCGGTGGGAACTATCGTGTGGATCATTTTTGCCGGCTTGACCCACTTCAACCCTTCCCAGGCCTTCAGTTTTCCCCAGGGCGCGTTCCACTTGTCGCCCGGTTTTTTCCTGAGACTCGGTCCAGCCATGCTCATGGCGACATACACCTACTGGGGCTACTACAACGTTTGCTTTCTCGGCGACGAAGTGAAAGATCCCGGCCGGAACATCCCGCGCGCGCTGCTGCTATCCATTTTTCTGGTGGCCTGTCTATATCTGCTGATGAACGTCAGCATTTTGGGCGTCGTGCCCTGGCAGGAAATCACCGCCTCGGGCCAATCCAACAGCGGTTTGTACGTAGTTTCGATCTTCATGCGCAAGGTCTACGGGCCCTGGGCCGCGAATCTCGCGACCATCATGGTGATGTGGACCGCTTTCGCCTCGGTGTTTTCCCTCACGCTGGGTTACTCGCGGGTGCCATACGCAGCCGCGCTCGACGGCAACTATTTTCGGGCCTTTGCCCGCGTGCATCCGCAGTATCGCTTCCCGCATGTCTCGCTGCTGGCGTTAGCCGGCGTGGCCGTGCTGTTTTGTTTCTTCTCCCTGGCGGATGTGATCTCGGCTCTGGTAGTAATCCGCATTCTGCTGCAGTTTCTGGTGCAGACGGTGGGGTTGATCGTGCTGCGCGTCCGCCGTCCCGATCTGCCCCGGCCCTTCCGTATGTGGCTGTATCCTGTACCTGCTTTGATCGCCGCCGTCGGCTTCGGGTTTATTCTGTTCTCTCGTACTAACTCCTTGAAGCAAGTGCGCTACGCGGTTGTACTCTTGGTTAGTGGGATGGCGATCTACATGATTCGCGCCTGGCGCCATCAGGAGTGGCCGTTCGGCGCGGGTGTGCCCAGAACTGTGGAGGAGATCTCGAGCAACTGATCATGGCGGAAGCGGTCAAAACCTCGATGCCGCAGAGAGTGCCAAGGCACGACGTCCGGGCTGCCTGGGCGCCGCTGGGAGAGCCATTGTTTCGCTCCCTCTGGGTCGCGGCCGTGATCTCCTACACCGGCACCTGGATGCAGAACGTGGGTGCCGGCTGGCTCATGACCCAGCTCACGATGTCGCCGCTCATGGTGGGTCTGGTGCAGGCGGCCATGACGCTTCCTGTCTTCCTTGTAATCCTGCCCGCGGGCGCGTTGGCCGACCTGGTGGATCGGCGGCGCTTCCTGCTGATCACCCAAGGTTGGATGGTTCTGGCTTCCGGCACCCTGGGCGTCCTCACGCTGCGGCACATGGTAACGCCCTGGATGCTGCTTGGGTTTACTTTCCTTCTGGGGCTGGGTGCGGTGATGAATGATCCTGCCTGGCAAGCCATCACCCCCGAGATTGTTTCTCCGCAACAGCATGCTCCGGCGGTCGCGCTCAACTCTGTCGGCTTCAATGTGGCCCGCGCGGTGGGCCCGGCGCTGGGCGGCATGGTGATCGCGGCCGCAGGCTCGGGCGTGGCCTTTCTGCTCAACGCCGCGTCGTTTTTCGGGGTGATCTTCTTTCTCTATCGCTGGAAGCGCCCGCATTTCGAGCACGTGGAGACCGGCCGCGTCACCGACGCCCTTCTGGCCGGCCTCCGCTATGTGCGTAGCGCGCCTCTGGTGCGTTCCGTCCTGGTCCGCACCGCAGCGTTCAGTCTGGCGGCCAGCTCCCTGCTTGCGTTGTTGCCGATCCTCGCCCGCCCCCACGGCGCCACCGGTTACGGTGTGCTGCTGGGATCGTTCGGCCTGGGAGCCCTCGCCGGGGCGGCGGTGCTCCCGCGATTGCGCAGCCGCCTGTCGGTGGATGGTCTGGTGATGTTTGCCATTCTGGTCTTCGCCGCCGGCACCGCGGCCGCCGGGCGGGTACAGAGCTTCGGGTGGCTCGGCTTGGTCTTGTTCTCCGCGGGGACGGCGTGGATCGGCATCCTGGCCTGCCTGAACGTCGCCGCCCAGACCATGTCACCTCACCACCTACGGGCCCGCGCCTTGTCCATGTACCTGCTGGTGCTGCAGGGAGGCATGGCCATCGGGAGCGCGGCATGGGGCGCGCTGGCCACACGCTTCGGCATTCCCACCACGCTTCTCTGCTCTGCCCTCGCTCTCGTGGCCGGCCTCTTCGCAGTTCGGCACTATCGCCTCACCGCCCAGGAACTCGAACTCGCTCCTTCCGTTGTACGGGATTGACCCCTGTCCTACAATTGGCACTCGCAACTACGATCCTCCAGGAGAACCCCGATGAAGAAGACGAAGTGGCTGTTCGCGTTCCTGGTCGTGCTGGCATACGGCGCCATCGCTTCTGCGCAAGCTCCCGCTTCCACCGAGAACCGCGGCATCGGCCAGGTGCTGGACGGTGCTATCGGCGGTGTGGAAGGCGAGTTCGTTCCTGCCGCCGACGCCATGGGTGAAGACAAGTACTCGTTCGCGCCCAGCAGCGGCGAATTCAAGGGTGTCCGCACCTTCGCACAGCAGGTGAAACATGTGGCTGCCGTCAACTACATCCTTGGCGGCGCCATCCTGGGAGAGAAGCCGCCCGTAGAGCTAGGCGGCGAGAACGGTCCGGACTCCCTCAAGACCAAGGCTGAGATCATGAAGTTCCTCAAGGAATCCTTTGCCTATGTCCGCAAAGCCGCTGCCAGCATTGATGAGAAGAACGCCGGCGTTCCCATTAAGAGCCCCTTCGGCGAAGGCATGACCACTCGCCTCGGTCTGGCAACGCTGACGGTGGGGCATTGCTTCGACCACTACGGCCAAATGGTGGAGTATCTGCGGATGAATGGCATTATCCCGCCTGCCAGCCGCCGCTAGACCGGGTTCCACGGGCGGAGAGGCAACTCCGCCCGTATTTCCGTGCGTTCCCGCCGCTTCCGGCGCGAGGATTTCCTGGGCCAGAGCTGCATATGGCACCAAAGTGCCATTTACACGCGCAACACTCCGAACGTAAGGTGTGGCTCCCCGAAAATTCTGCGAGAAGCCGGCCTGACACGTATTGGTTCCTTCCACAGGATTCCAGTTGCAGAACCAGCCGTCTGGCATGTGGGGTGAGGAAATGTCAACCAGGAAACATCGGCCGATCACCATGCGCATTTGCAGCAGCGACCGCGAAGTTCAACAGGAAATCGAGACCTTTTTAACTGCGCTCAGCTCTTACCCGGATCGCTTTGCCCGCAATCCCTGCCTCAGTTTTGAACAGCACCTCTTCAGCCTGGCAGCGACGAAGCCTGCAAACCACGAGGCCCGCCGCCAAGCCAACGCGGACTAAGCGTTCTCGCCCGGTTGGCCGACCTTTCAGCCCTTCTCCCGGCGTGCTCCGCGCCCGGTAATTGCGGTTGGAATCAGGTCCGCAGCCTGCCCGTGAGCGCGCAGGTGAGATCGCACGCGCGCCTGGACTCGAGCCGAGTCCGCCTTACTAGCCAGAAAGACCAGCACGGAAGGCCCTGCCCCGCTCAACACTACACCCAGAATACCCGGCGTTTCTGCCACTTCCTGCAAGGCAGGCAGCAGCGGGCACAGGGAGGCGCGATACGGCTGGTGGATGCGGTCCTCGAGTGCGGCTGCCAGCCAATCATGCCGACCCTGAGTAAACGCCGCCAATAGCAGCAGGGAATTCTGAATGTTGGCGACGGCGTCAGCCCGGGAGTACTGCTTGGGCAGTATGCGGCGTGCCTCCTCCGTGGACAGGCTCTGCGGCGGAACCGCCAGCAGCAACGGCCACTTCCCGTTCGGCTTGATGGGCGCGACTTGCACCTCGCCGCCGCTCAACAGGCGCGCGACCGCCAGGCCACCCATCCAGCAAGCGGCTGCATTGTCCGGATGATGTTCGCGGCGCGCGGCTTCCCCGATGATGCGGCTGTCGGTCCAATTCAGACGGCCGAAGTGGTCGGCCAGCGCGATTCCCGCCAACCGCGCCGCTGCCGACGAGCCACACCCCTTGCCTATGGGAATCTGGTTGTCAATATGGAGCGCCAGCGGCAGCACCGGCTTCCCTTCGGTTTGAAGTACCTCCCGATACGTGGTCAGGATGAGATGGTCTTCCAGGCGCCCGCAGAGGTCGGCATCGCGTCCCCGCGCCGCCACGGAAAATTCCGTGGCGGGCCGGGCGCGGACCTTCAGAAAAAGGTCCAGCGCCAACGCGGCCGCGTCGAAGGCTGGTCCCAGGTTCGCCGAGGTGGCGGGCAACAAGAGCTGCAACTGCGAACGAGGGCGTGGCCCCGGCTTCTTGCTCGCTCCCATCCTAAGTGTTCCACCCGGCTTTCTCGGCCTTCTCCAGCGTCGCCAGGACGGCGTCTACACTGGCCTCCAACGCGATGGGCGGGCGCTGCTGCGGCGCTGCGGTGGTGACTTCCTTCTCGTCTCCGGTTTGAGCAAACAGGTCTCCGCGATGAAACTTCAGCGTGAACTCGGGATCTTTGAGCAGGTGTCCGGTCAGGATTAGCACAATGCTTTCCGCCGGCTTGACGAATCCCTGTTTCACCAACCTCTTCAGCCCGGCCAACGTTACCGCAGAAGCCGGCTCGCAACCCAGACCATCCGCACCGATTTCCGCCTTGGCCAGCGCAATCTCAACTTCGCTCACTTCCTCCACCGTCCCACCCGTCGTCTGCAGCACGCGAACTGCCTTCTTCCAGGAAGCCGGGTTTCCGATGCGAATGGCCGTTGCCATGGTTTCGGCCCGCACTGGGACAAGTTTCTTGCCACCATGCTCGCGTATGCATTGCACCAATGGATTCGCGCCTTCCGCCTGGATGATGGAAATTTTCGGCAATCTGGAAACAAGGCCCAGCTCTTTCATTTCCAGAAAAGCTTTACCCAGCGCGGACGAATTTCCCAGGTTGCCGCCCGGCACGATCACATGGTCCGGCACCTGCCAGTCGAGCTGCTCCAACAACTCGATGGCGGCGGTCTTTTGACCCTCCAGGCGATAAGGATTGACCGAATTCAGCAGATAGACCGGCGCACGCTGCACCGCCTGGTTGAGGACGCGCAGGCAGCCGTCAAAATCGGTTTTCAGTTGGCAGGTGACCGCACCATAGTCGAGCGCCTGCGAGAGCTTGCCCCAGGAAATCTTGCCCTCGGGAATCAGCACCAGGCTGCGCATGCCGCCGCGCGCCGCATACGCGGCCATTGACGCGGAAGTGTTCCCCGTCGAGGCACACCCCACCCAGCGGAACCCCTCCTCACGTGCGACAGACGCCGCCACGGTCATGCCCGTGTCCTTGAACGATCCGGTGGGATTCATGCCCTGATGTTTGGCTTGCAGCCGCTCGACGCCGGCAATCCGGGCGCATGAGGGCAGCTCGTACACCGGCGTGTTGCCCTCACGCAGAGTTATGGCATGGTGCCAGTCGCGCAGGCTGGGCAGCACTTCCCGGAAGCGCCACACGCCACTCTCATCCACTGCCAGCCGCGAGGTTCTCCGCTGCCGCCACAAGGCCTTGAGCCCAGCTGCACTCAGGCCTGTGCTTCCCCATCCGGGATAGAAGATTTCCAGCAGATCGCCGCAGCCAGGGCAGCGAAAGTTCGGCGCAGCGCTCTCGCACAACGCGCCGCATTCGATGCAACGCAGCCGCGCTGCGGTTTGCTCGAGCTTGGACTCGGAGGCGGTCTGATTGGTCATGCAGGTATCAGGATCGCTGGTTTATCCCGCCGCGCAGGTACGCGTCCGTCTTCTTGATCCAATCCGCGCGCGGCGGAGAGAACACGTCCAGATCCACCGTATCTTCCAGCGCTTCCGCCTTGTGCGGCATATGCGGGGGGATGGCCAGCACTTCTCCGGCGTTCACCACGATCTCCTTGCCGTCTATCCAGAACTTCAGCGCCCCCTCCAGGATGTAGGTGATCTGCTCGTTGTGATGGCTGTGCTCGGGCACCACGCAGCCCTTCTTCAGCAGCACCCGCGCCAGCATTACGTCCTGCCCCACCACGAACTGGCGTTGCAGCAGCGGATTCAGATCTTCCAGCTCAACCGAGCTCCACGGCACGTATTTCAGTTCCCCCTTCTTGGCAGGGGTTCTCTTCGCTCGACGCGGCCGCACAGCACGTTTCCTGGTTCGCATCCGCTTTCTCCGTAGCGCCGGCGTCCCGCCGGCTCACAGCCCCTTATAGATCCCGCCATCCACCAGCACAGTCTGCCCGGTCACGTACGACGCCCGTTCCGAGGCCAGCCACACAATGGTATCAGCGACCTCGCGCGGTTCCCCCAGGCGCTTGACTGGGACTTCCGCAGCCCAGGCATCAATGATCTCCTTTTCGTTCTTGCCCTGCGCTGCCGAACGCTTCCTGGCCAGGTCTCTCAACCGGTCCGTCGCCGTATAGCCGGGTCCCACGTTGTTGACCAGGATGCCATCCTTGCCAAACTCGTTCGCCAGGCTCCGCACCAACCCGACCACAGCTGCCCGCACCGCGTTGGACAACACCAGGTCCGCTACCGGCTGCTTGGTGGTTATCGAGGTGATGGTAATGATCCTTCCCCACCGCTTGCGCTGCATGTGCGGGATCACCTCGCGGACAAAGTACACCGCGCTAAGAAAGTTCGCCTCCACCGCCTTCCGCCACTCCTCGATGGTTGCCGCCAGAAAACCTTTGGCCGGAGGCCCGCCCGCATTGGTCACACAGATGTCGGCGCTGCCGAAGTTTGCGACCACAGCATCCACGAACTCATGCACGGCATCGGCATCCGTCACGTCCACGGGCCGGGCCAATACCTCAACACGGTACTGCTCGCGAATTTTTTCTGCCGCCGATTGCAGGGATTGCGCGTTGCGGGCGCACATGGCGACCCGGCAGCCCTCGGCGGCAAAGGCTTCCGCCGTTGCACGGCCGATGCCCTGGCTGGACGCAGCCACGATTGCAACTCGGTGCTTGAGACCCAAGTCCATGGAGACCGCGATTATAAATGGCCATCGGGGCCTTATGCCTCTTGCTCGGCAACCATCCGAACGATACTCTTGAGCCAGAGTTGCCCGAGGAGCCGCGATGAAACCGCATCAGCACCGCCAGGAAACTGAAGCCGTGCGGGGAGGCACCGACCGCAATAAGAAGCACGGCCCGCTCTCCACGCCGATCTATCAGACCTCCACCTTCGAGGTCACGGACAACGAAGAGCAGTTGCGCGCCACCCCTACTGACATGTTCTATACCCGCTACGGCAACCCCACCAACACGGTTGCTGAAAAAGCGATTGCCGAACTGGAAGGCGTGGACGCGGCGCTGCTCTTCGCATCCGGGATGACAGCGATCACGACCTCGGTGCTCGCCCTGCTCAAGAGTGGAGACCACATTGTCGCGCAACGCGACATCTACGGCGGTGCCACCAAGTTTCTGACGCAGTGGCTGCCCAAGCTGGGCATCGAGACCACCCTGGTGGATACCGTCGAATACGACCAGCACGCCCGCGCCATCCGTCCCAATACCAAGCTGCTCTACCTGGAATCCCCGACCAATCCTACCCTGCGGGTGGTGGACCTGCGCAAAGTCGTAGCGTTGGCCAGACAGCACAACCTCATTACGCTGATCGACAGTACGTTTGCGACACCCATCAACTCTCGCCCGGCAGAATTTGGCATTGACCTGATCATGCACTCCGGAACCAAGTATTTCGGCGGACACTCAGACCTGATCTGTGGCGTGGTGGCCGGCCGCGCCGACCTCATCCGCGAGATTCACTCCACGCGCACCACGCTGGGCGGGGTCATGGATCCGCACGCCGCCTGGCTCCTGCTGCGCGGCATCAAGACGCTTGCCGTCCGGGTGCAGCGCCAGAACCTGAATGCCTTGCGCATTGCTCAATTCCTGGCTCGTCATCCCAAGGTCAAGAGTGTGCACTATCCTTTCCTCGAAGGTCACCCGCAGCATGCCCTGGCCCTGGAGCAGATGCAGGGCGGAGGCGGCGTGCTGAGCTTCGAAGTGAACGGCAGCGGAGACGATACCCGCAAAATGTCCGAGGCACTGCGCCTGTTCACGCTGGCGCCCAGTCTGGGTGGCGTCGACTCCCTGGTGTGTATTCCGGTGCTGACCTCGCACGCCATGATCTCCGCCGAGCAGCGGCAGAAGATGGGCATCACCGAGCAACTCGTCCGGATCTCGGTGGGAATTGAGAACGCGGACGACTTGATCGCTGATCTAGATCAGGCTCTGGCGGTGGTGCGTTCCGCGCGCCAGCATGCCGAGGTCGGTTAGAGGTCAGCACTCCCACGCAAGCCCTGTGCCGTGCCCGTCCGTCCTCGCAAGGAGGAAACATGGAGGCTCTGAACATTGTGCAGATCGGCGCAGTCGTCTGTGCCGGACTGCTTGCCGGCATCTATTTGGCGCATCGTACCGGCCCCTACTACGCATTGCAGAAGCTCAGCCCGTCAAGCTTCGTGCAGTTTCAGCAAGTAGTGCACGCCCGCTATGTTCGATTCATGCCGCCGCTGGTCTTGGCCGCGCTGCTGACAGTGCTGGCCTGGCTGGTGATCATCAGGTCTCAGTGGGCATCGCTGGAGTTCTGGCTGATTGCAGCATCTGCCTTGGGAAATACAGCCGTTGCGGTATTGACTCGTGCGGTGAACGTCCCCCTCAACAACGCGCTCATGACCTGGGATGTCGCCGCCCCGCCCGACAATCTCAGGGCGTTGTGGGCACCGTGGGACCGGGTGAACACCATCCGAGCGGTAGTCGCGACCGGTGTTCTTATCCTGGAGACCGTAGCTCTGAGCGTGAGGGCTGCGGCTCGGGGATAGGTCTGCACAACCCGGTTGGAGGCGAGCCGCCAGCACGCGGAGGTACGCCAGCCCACCCTTCTCTTCTAATCGGATTTCTTCGGAGCCTCGTCTTTCTCCTGGGGCGCGGCTTTCTTGCCCGCAAACGCGCGCACGTAGTTGACCAAGTCCCAGAGCGCCTCCGGCTTTACGCGATCCCCTTCCGGCGGCATCTGACCTTTGCCATTCTTGATGATGTAGAAGAGCTCGCCGTCTGTCCTGTCTTTCAGAGCCGCCGGATCGCTGAAATCGCTTATCTTCAGCTTCATATCATCGGCTACGTCACCCTTGCCATTACCGTCTTTGCCATGGCACATAGCGCAATCATAGCCATACAACTTCTTGCCCCGGGCGATTGACTCCGCGGTGGGCTTAACCGGATTGGCCTTGTGCGCGGCCTCGACCGGGATGGTGTACTGGGCGGATGGCTCCGGCTGGGCGGGCGTTTGGCCCCCCTGCGCCGCGGCTGGGAAATCTAGGAGCAGCAACGCCGAAAGGATCACCAAAAGCTTCAACACGGCGACCTCCTGGGAAGGAGAGTAGTGGAAGCGCTGCCCGGCATTTTACTTGATTTGCGACTCTCCCTCAGAACTCTAAGTATCCACCCGTGCCGGTCGCATGACGAACGCTATCGATGTCGCTCCCCGGCAGCAAGCCGACAACTCCTCGTAAGTTTTCCCAGGCTGCCTCAGTCAGGGCTGGATCAGCGCCTACAAGGTCACGGATCATCTGCCAGGCAGCAATGTTGAGGGCGCCTTCCGGCGGAGGCCCCATGGCCAGCGAGACCGAGCACTGCGGGCAGAAGCAGATTCGCCGCGACGCCGATTTCTGCCGCGGTCGTACCCCCACAGTCTGGGCAAACATGTATATCGCGACCGATTTGTGTCCTGCCTCAAGCTCCCGATTACAGCGAAGACAGTACAGGTTTTCCAAGGGTCCCTTCCTGGTGGCCAGTCACATGGCCAAGAACAAATAGTGTCTCCGGCATGGGGAGGGCACAAGTGCGTAGAGAGATTCCGGCGGCGACTGTCCGATCCTCACGGAGATCCCCTGAACCAAGCTGTGCTCTAGCCAGGAGCAGCCCGCATCCCGCACTCTAGTGCGAGGAGCAATGCGGAAATGGAAAGAGCAGAATCGCGGTTGACGATTGCCCGGGCGAGGCCGGCGCGACCACCCACCAGGCCTTTTCGAACCCGGCAACTGCGCCAATTGCGGGAATGCGAACAGGTGGCTGCGGTCTGCTACCGGGTCCGAGGCGCCAGTATCGAGTTCCTGCTGGTTCAGACCCGTGGCGGACGTTGGACTTTCCCCAAAGGCAGCGTTGAACCGGGTTTGACGCACGCCCAATCTGCGGCCCTCGAGGCTTTCGAAGAGGCGGGAGTCCATGGCCGGATGGAGCACCTATCGTTCGCCAGCTACCGTCGGCGCGAGCTTGCCATCAGCGCTCATCTTTGTCAGGTCTTGCGGCTCGGCCCGCCACAGGAGTCCAAGCGCAATCGCACCTGGTTCTCGGCGGGGAAGGCGAAGCGGCGCCTGGGGGAGGGGCGCAGTTCTGAGGAAGGCGCCGAGTTCGCCCGCGTAGTGGACCGGGCAGTTGCTCGCATCGAGCGAAGGAACAGGGCACCCGGTGCCCCGGTCCCGGCTGCCAAGCAGGATGCCCTGCAAACCGTCCGTCTGGAGGCGGTCGCCGCCGCTGGAGTTCAAGGCTTGCTCGCAGAGGCCGCGCAAGGTGTTATAGGGCATTCCACTTTGATCGAATTTGCCGTCAATGCGCAGCTCTCCAAATTGTTTCGAGGAGGGGCCGCGCGATTCACACCGCCAACTGAGGTGAATCGGGCCCTAGCGCAATCTTTGACGAAGAATCTAAGGCGCATCCCGCGACTCACGGGGGCCGCTACCCTGTCTGCCGCGAACGTACAATTCATCGACAATGTCCGGGAAACTCCGGGCAGGGCGAGGACTCCTGCCGTTGGCAAAAAGTGACCGTCGCAGCCCTGCAAAACTTGCTAGACCTTCGGAGCGGCATTCTGACGCGCGCGGATGTGGGCTGGGAGTTCTTTGATGGCATAGCCGGTCAGTGCGGAGATGATCGAGCCGGCGATGGTCAGCAGCAGGGTGCCGGCGTAACGGCCCATCCAACCCGATTCCGAGGAAGCTTCGGCCACCGCGCTCGACTCTCCCTGCCAGCTCAGTTCCAAATCGCTGTGCCGGGCATTCACCGCCAGAGTCCGCTGACTATTGCGGGAGAAACCCGCGCTGATCGTGTCTTCCTGCACCGAGCCGTCATCGGACGCCACGCGCACCCTCACCTGGTGTGTGCCCGAGGAAACTGGCAAAGTCTCTGACAGGCTTCCCTGTGGTGAGTCAGGAATCCGGCCGGAGTGTCTCCGACTGTAGCCATTAAGTTTTCCCGAATACTCCAAGTCTCCATCGACCCAGACCGAGAGGTCCGCGCTGCGGAAGCTATGCTGGACTTTCAAGCGTAGGTTGGCATCCTTGGCGGTGACCGCGGTGTGCACGGCCATCAGCAGGGCAGCTCCCAGAAAAAACCCGAGCACAACCCAGGCCTTCGCCGGTACTCCCGTAGCCCAAACGCGCGCTTTCTGCCACACGGCCCGCGCTGGGGTGCGGAGATCAACGTGGGACTGA
Organism: Terriglobales bacterium; assembly: GCA_035542575.1. Classification (GTDB taxonomy): domain Bacteria; phylum Acidobacteriota; class Terriglobia; order Terriglobales; family Acidobacteriaceae; genus JAIQET01. The sequence goes on from DATKLE010000148.1 coordinate 18,326, forward strand.
GAATCCATGGGACGTTTCATTGTCACGCCGGCGCCGTACGATGCTCCAGTTACGAAGGTGCCTCCATGGCCTGCGGTAGTGGGCTCAGTGGTGGTTCGGGGTCGGCGCGTGCTCGGGGCAGACGCAGCAAGCTGCGTCTCTACGGAATTGTGTCAAACCTTATGATCAGTGCGAGGTGTCGGTGAGCAGGACAACGTCGCGCGTGATCTGGCCGCGGGAGACCGCCAGTTGCTTGCCGTCGCGCGACCATGCGTAGTCGAAGATCCGGTCATCCTTGAAGTCGGTGAGTTGGCTGGGAGGCCCTCCGGCGATCGGCTGCGCCCACAGGTTCCCAACGCCCCGATCGTCTATGACGGGATACGCCAGCGCCTGGCCGTCCGGAGTAAAGCGCACCTTACCCGAACCCTGGGGCAGCACATCCAGGCTGTGGACCAAAGCGCCGCCGGTAGCTGCGATGACGCCCAGTTTCGTGCGGTAGGCGACGCCCGCGCCTTCGCCGTAAAAGAAGGACACCCATTTGCCATCGGGAGAGATCGTGGGGGAATAGCTGTTCAGGTCGCTCAACTGCTGGGGGGAGCCGCCTTCGCTCGGGACGCGCCAAGTCGTCACCTTCCCCGCATCCCCAGAGACATACACGACCCATCTGCCGTCAGGAGAGCAGGTGGGCGCGCCGTCGAGCGTTCCGCGGGTAAGCTGTGTGAGACCGCCGCCGTTGCTGTCGATGCGCCATACGTTCGCCGACGTGCCCGCGTGCAGTGACACGAAAACCACCTGCCGACCATCCCCACACACCGACGGACTGCTGCCGGGCCATTGGTCCTCGAACAGGCTCATCTTTTCACTTCCGTCGGCGTTGTACCGGTCGAGTTCGAATCCATTGCTGTGCGGTTCGCTCACGATCTTGCCGTCCGGCGTCCAGTCCAGCTCGAACGCCTCCGCCTCTCCCGAGGTGATCTGTACCGCCTCGCTGGCTTTTCCCTTGGCCGGCATGACCCAGATGTTGTTATCGGTCTCGGCGGCCACCGTGACCAACGAACTCCCATCCCGGGTCGCGCTGAACGAATCCGCGTAGTGGTTCAGGTCGTTGGTGACGCGCCGCAGTTGTCCGGCAGGATAGGTGAGATACCCGATCTGCCGGTCCCAGCGTGTGCTCTGGTTGGCATAGGAGATGAGCAATCCGGAACTGTCGGGCAACCAGGAGGAGTCACTCACTATGCCGACCTCGGAGGCGGGGGCAATCTCCCTGGAGCTTCCATTACCTGCATCCACCGCGACAAAGGAACCGAGGCCGCCTTTCCCCAGCACCCGCATGATCGCGATCACTTTGCCATCGGGCGACCAGGACGGAGCCCCTTGAAAAGCGCCGGGGCCAGTTTCGGAAACCAGCTTGTGTTCGTCGCTGCCGTCCGCATTGGCGATGATCAGCGACGTCAGGCCGTGAGCCGAATCGTTGCGCAGGAATACAAAACGCCGGCCATCGGGAGCGAAGCTGATATGCGAGTCCACGTCGCCCGAGATCAGTTTCGGCGTGCCTCCAAGAACCGGAACCTGATAGAGCAACCCGACGTTGGGACGCTCCTTCTCAATGCGGTCGAAATACACGTAGTTCCCGTCGGGAGCGAAAGTGACGCCGACGTAGTTGGACTCCGTCGGCGGCACAATCTGGGTGTTGCTGCCGGTGGCAATGTGGCGGATCCACAGACTCTGCTGCCCCAGTTCCTGCGCCACATGCACTACGTATTTGCCGTCCGGCGAAATCGCCGCCATGAAGGCTTTGCCGCTGCCCGTGATCTTGCTGATATTCATGCTCTGAAAAGGGGCGCGAATGGAACGATGCAGCAACGCGTAGACCCCGTAGGCCGCCGCTCCCAAGACGAGCAGCACCATCACCGCTATCAGGCCCACACTCACCTTGTTCTGGCGCGCCTCCTGGGCGATGCGGGTGGCACGAGAGGAAGGCGGCCGGGCAGCAGGGGCGGTCGGCATGGCCGCCACACTGGCAGTTTCCGAAATGCGGGTGGAATCGCTGTCGCGCTTCAGACGCTTGAGGTCGCTGCGCAGTTCGGCGGCGCTCTGGTAGCGCAGGTCGCGGTCCTTCTCCAGAGCCTTGGAGATGATGCGTTCCAGTTCCGCCGGCAGGTCCGGATTCAGCCGCACCGGGGAGACGGGCGCCTTGTGCAGGATCGCGTCGAACAAGGCCGCGGTGGTGTTTCCCCGAAACGGCAGCGTGCCGGAGGCCATCTCGTAGAGCACAGCCCCGAAGGAGAAGACGTCGCTGCGCGGATCGAGTTCCTGGCCCAGCGCCTGCTCCGGCGACATGTAGGCCACTGTGCCCACGGCAGTGCCCGGACTGGTGAGATGCTCCTGCGTCACCTCTGACAGACCCACCGTTTCGAATTCGCCCCCGTGTCCCCGCACCAGCTTGGCCAGTCCGAAATCCAGGACTTTGGCCTGGCCGCGACTGGTCACAAAAACATTGGACGTCTTGATGTCACGATGCAGAATGCGCTTGGCGTGGGCGGCGTCCAGCGCGTCGGCAATCTGGATGGCGAGGTCGAGGAGTTGCCCCATCGGCAACGCCTGGCCCCCGATTTTCTGGTCCAGCGTCTTTCCCTCCAGCAACTCCATGGCAATGAAGTGCTGGCCTTGATACTCGTCAATATCAAAAATGGTGCAGATATTGGGGTGGTTGAGGGCAGACGCGGAGCGGGCTTCACGCTCCAAGCGGTCCAGGGCCTGTTGATCTTTCTCCAGTTCCTTGGGCAGGAACTTCAAGGCCACGTGGCGGCCCAGTTTGAGGTCCTGGGCCTCGTACACCACACCCATGCCGCCACTGCCGATCAAGCTGACGATTTTGTAGTGAGAGACTGTCTGGCCGACCATGAGCCCTAGAGGGCAATCGTATGGGGGCACGCAGCACGTGTCAATGCGGGAACTGTCGTTAGTCGCTGGTCGTTAGTCGTCGGGCAGGGCCGACCGAGTCCGCCGTTTGATTTTCTTTGGCCAATGACCAATGACGAAGAGCAATGACTAGTACCCCTTCTGCTTGTCCACCACCGCGAGCAGGGGCTGGCCGGCCAGGTGGCGGCGCAGATTCTCGGCGATCAACGCATAATGCCGCAGCCAAAGCTTCTCCGTAAGCGCGGCGGTGTGGGGTGTAATGAGCAGGTTGTCAAGGTCCCACAGCGGAGACTCAGAAGGAAGAGGTTCTTTGGAGAACACATCCAGCGCTGCGCCGCCGATTCTTCCGGTACGCAAGGCGTCTGCCAGCGCGGCTTCATCCAGCAGAGGGCCGCGGCTGACGTTGATGAGGCAGGCATCGGCCTTCATCTTCGCCAGCCGCCCCGCATCAATCAACGCACGGGTGGCCGAAGTCAGCGGTGCCGCCAGGACCACGTAATCGGCTTGCGCCAGCATTTCATCCAACCGCGCCGGCCCAAAGACTGCTTCAGCGCCTTCCGTTCCCTTCTCCGGATGCTCGCGCACTGCGATCACGCGCATGCCGAGGCCGGAAGCCAGCTTGACCACGACCCGCCCGATGCTGCCGAGCCCGACCAGGCCGAGAGTAGCTCCGGCAACCTCGCGCGGGCGGGGGAACCCGCGCCACACGATCTCCTGTCCCCAGACATGTTTCTGCTGGAGGGGGACCGCCCGGGGAAGCTGCTTGGCCAGCGCGAAGATCAGGGCCATGACGTGCTCGGCCACCACCGGTCCGTGGATCTCTCGCGCGTTGGTCAGAATCACGTCACTATTCACCAGTTCGGGGAAAATCAGCTGGTGCACGGCCGCAGCGGGCGAATGAATCCAGCGAAGCTTGCGGGCCAGCTTGAACTGTTCGGGACGCAAGGACCAGGCGATGGCAATCTGCACGTCAGGAAGATGATCTTCAATTCCCTCGTAGCCATTCAGATGAACAACCTCAATCTGGGGAAAATCCTGGCGCAGCCGTTCGGAGACCCATGCGGGCGCGTTCCACAGCTCGAAGCGATGGTGTAAGGCGATAAGGAGCTTCATGCCGGAAAAATTAGCCCGCCGAACCGCAGCCGCAGTGAAACCCCAGTGTCCTCTGCGTCCTCTGTGGTCTTCATTTCCTTGGCAGCGGCACGCGCAAGTCGTGTCCCGTCATTTCCTTTGGTTCAGGCAAGCCGAGCATGCCCAGAATGGTTGGTGAGATGTCCCGGAGTGAACCGTCACCTCTCAGAGAATACTGCCGGCTGTTCTCCGCCACCAGGATGAACGGCACGGGGTTCGTGGTGTGCGCGGTGTGGGGTCCGCCGGTGGCCGGGTCAATCATCATCTCGGCGTTGCCGTGGTCAGCGGTGATGAGCAGCGCGCCGCCTTTGGCCCGCACCGCGGCTTCGATGCGGCCCAGACAGGCATCCACGGTTTCGATTGCTTTCACGGTCGGTTCGATCCTGCCCGAGTGCCCCACCATATCGGCATTGGCGAAATTCACAATGATGACATCAAACGTCCCGCCCTCCACGGCTTTGACCACCGCATCGGCAATGCCCGGCGCGCTCATCTCCGGCTTCAGATCATAGGTCGCTACCTTGGGTGACGGCACCAGGACTCGCTCCTCACCTGGAAATGGCTGCTCCACGCCGCCATTGAAAAAGTAGGTGACGTGCGCGTATTTCTCAGTTTCCGCCACGCGCAGATTGCGCAGTTTCATCTGGCCCATGACGTTAGCCAAAATGTTGTCCAGCGACTCCGGGGGGATCACCACGGGCAACGTGAATTGTTTGTCGTACTGAGTCATGCAGACGTAGTGCAGGTTCCGGGGGACCCGGTCACGAGGAATGGTGGCGTCCAGATCCGCGGCTCCCGGCAGATCGCTTCCGCCTTGAGGATTCAGCCCACTGTTGCGGGTAAGAGCGCGGGTGATCTGTCGCACCCGGTCGGCGCGAAAGTTGAAACAGATACACGAATCCTCGTCGCGGATGGTCGCAAGCGGCTCGCCGCGGTTATCCACACAGACAAAGGGCACCACAAACTCGTCGGTCACGCCCTTGTTGTAGGATTCCTTGACGCCCTGCACCGCGTCCACGTACTTGCCAGCTTCTCCGTCGCCATACACCATGGCGTTGAAGGCCTTGGCGATGCGCTCCCAGCGCCGGTCACGATCCATGGCGTAATAGCGGCCGTTCACCGTGGCAATCTTGCCGGTGTTGTACTCGCGCATCTTCTGCTGGAGCTGTTGCAGGTATCCCGTCCCATTTGTCGGCAATGTATCGCGGCCATCCATGAAGGCGTGCACGAAGACGCGGTCGACGCCGTTCTGCTTGGCCATCTTCAACAGCGCATAAAGGTGCGTCTGGTAAGAGTGCACACCGCCATCGGAAACCAGCCCGAACAGGTGCAACCGCCGCCCGCCAGAGCGAGCAGCTTTCATGGCTGCCAGCAGCGTGGCATTGGAAAAGAACTCGCCATTCTCGATCATCAACTCGATGCGGGTGCTGTCCATGTGGACGATGCGCCCAGCGCCGATGTTGAGATGACCAACTTCACTGTTTCCCATCTGCCCGTCGGGCAGGCCGACGAACTTGCCGCTGGTGTGAATCAGCGTGTTGGGATACTCCCGCAGCAGCCGGTCATACGTCGGCTTGTGGGCCAGCGCGATGGCGTTGGCCTCGGTCTTGGGGCTATAGCCCCAGCCGTCGAGGATGATGAGGACGAGAGGTTTGGGAGGCATTCAGCTCCTGGCTGCTAGCTACTGGCTTTTGGCAATCGTTTCAACACGGAGGCACGGAGACATGGAGACGCGGAGTAACTCGAATCAGCCTTTGTAGTTTAAGGCCTTGATCCCCAAGAATGTTGCCGCTCCGCCCAACTCTTCCTCAATCCGCAGCAGTTGGTTGTATTTTGAGATGCGGTCGGTCCGCGAGGCTGAGCCGGTCTTGATCTGTCCTGCTCCTGTGGCCACCGCCAGATCCGCGATGAAGGTGTCTTCGGTTTCTCCCGAGCGGTGCGAGATCACCGAGGTGTAGCGGTTGCGCCGCGCCAGGTCGATAGCATCCAGGGTCTCGCTCACCGTGCCGATCTGGTTCACCTTGATGAGAATCGAGTTGGCCACGCTCCGGTCAATTCCCTCCTGCAGGCGCTCGACATTAGTGACAAACAGGTCGTCGCCGACCAACTGAATCTTGTCACCCAGTTCCTTGGTCAGCATCGCCCATCCATCCCAGTCGTCCTCCGCCAACCCGTCCTCGATGGAAACAATAGGATAGTCGCGCACCCACTTGGCCCAGTAATGGACCATTTCCTCCGAGGTCTTGGCAGACCGGTCGGACTTCTTGAACACGTACTTGCCGTCCTGATAAAGCTCACTGCATGCTGGGTCGAGCGCGATGGCAATTTCTTCGCCGGGTTTGTAGCCGGCTCCCTGGATGGCTTCCAGCACTACTTCAATCGCTTCCGTATTCGACCTTAGCGAAGGCGCGAATCCACCCTCGTCGCCCACCGAGGTGTTGTACCCGCGCTTTTTCAGCACGCCCTTCAAGGTGTGAAAGACCTCCACCCCCCAGCGCAGCGCGTCAGAGAACGCCGGCGCCCCCACCGGCATTACCATGAACTCCTGAAAATCCACGTTGTTGTCAGCGTGCGCGCCCCCGTTGAGGATGTTCATCATGGGACAGGGCAGCAGATTGGCGCCAGCGCCACCGAGATAGCGATACAGCGGCACGCCGTACTCCGCCGCCGCCGCTCGCGCCGCCGCCATCGAGACCGCCAGAATCGCATTGGCCCCCAGGCGGCCCTTGTTCTCGCTGCCATCGAGTTCGATCATCTTCTGATCAATGGCGCGCTGGTCGGACGCGTCCAGGTTGGCCAGCGCCTCGGCGATCTCGCCGTTCACATTCTCCACCGCCTTCGACACGCCTCTGCCCAGATAACGCTGGCCGTCGCCATCACGCAGTTCGACCGCCTCGTGTTCCCCGGTCGAAGCGCCACTGGGGACAATGGCACGCCCGATCGTCCCGCTCGCCAGCTGCACCTCGGCTTCCACGGTAGGATTACCGCGCGAGTCGAGCACTTCGCGGGCATGAATATCTCCAATGTTAGTCATACGATTTCTTACGTCCTTCTCTTGAATTACAGGTCTGGTCTCGTCGTCCACGCGAATTGCGGACACCGGACGATCGGGATTAAATGTCAGCCGGCGGCCGGTGAAGTAACCGATTCCGCTGTAGCTCTTTGCCATCGTCCCCCCGAACCCGCGATTATAGCGGACGGCAGGCCACGCCCGCGTTCCCGCTCCCAATCCGTCCTGCTTGGCCCGCGAGATCGACGGCGCGGTCGGTACACGGCAGCGAAGCCGTACCTCCGCTGGTTCGCCCGCCCCTTCTGCTATTGTTCCACTTCCCCTGGCTGCTTTACAGTCGGCTTACATGCAGGATCGTACCGAAACCCTCCGGGTTGGGTCGCGGGCACCGGAGTTTTCTCTGCCAGCTGCCAACCGGGAGGGGACGTTTGAGCTGTCCGGGCTGTTGCCACACGGCAGCTTGATCGTGGAATTCCTGCGCGGCACCTGGTGACCGAACTGCGTGAAACGCATGGCCCAGTTTGAGCCAATGGTGGGCGAAATTGAAGATGCCAAAGCGCAACTGGTTTACATCGCGGCCGAAAAACGCGCGGGTATCTTCAAGCCGGCAAAGTTCCTGGAGAAGCACCCGGTGTCGTTTCCGTTTCTGCTGGATGAGGATCGGGCTGTGACCAAGGCGTATGGGCTGTATCACCGGCTGGGTAGGGACGCAATCAACATCGCGCATCCGGCCACACTGGTGGTCGACCGCGCCGGGACGGTGCAGTACATCTATCGGGGCGATAACCAGACCGACCGCGCGCCCATGGAGCAGGTAATGGCGGCGTTGAAGAGATTGGGGACTTGACGATTACGGCAATGAATCCAGGAGGCGTCATGAAGAGAGTCGTTGTACTGCTGTGCGTATTATTGCTGGCGGCGGTAGCGCTGGCGCAGAGCAACCTATCACTGCCGGCCGGCACTGCGATGAAAGTCAAACTGGAGAAGACGCTTTCCACCTCTGGCAGCCAGGCTGGGGATCCCTTCTCCGGGCGCGTAACCGAGGCGGTCGTTCGTGACGGCAAGACCGTGATCCCAGTCGGCGCCACCGTATTGGGACGGGTCACCAAGGTCAACGAACCCCGGCGCATTTCCGGCAAGCCGACCATCGGGATCTTTCCGGAGACCGTGGTTTTGCCCAACGGCGAGCGCTACATGCTGAACGCCGCCTTAGTCGACTCCAACCTGGGCCACGGCACCGACGTGAACGAAGAGGGCCAGTTCAAGGGTGCCGGACATGACGGAAAGGACCTGACCGAGATCGGGATGGGCACCGGCGGTGGCATGCTGGTAGGCGGACTGATCGGCGGCGGCAAAGGCCTGCTCATCGGCGGTACCATCGGCGCCACCGCAACCGTGGCCCATTGGCTGGGCAAGCATCGCTCAACGGAAATTCCCGCTGGCACGGAATTGGTACTGGAACTGAGTCGTCCCCTGGCCCTGACCGCAGCAACCGGCGGGCAGTAGCTGAGAACCGGGAACTGAGATCTGAGATCTGAGTTTTGACCGAAAGTGACAGTCACAACCACGGCGGCGCAAGCCGCCGTTTTTCTATCGGTGGCTGATCACCGCTGTCCCCACTTCAGCTTGGTAGCCAGCACGTCGAAGAATGTCTTCTTGACGCGGAGCAGACGCACTCTGTGCTCCGACTTGCGGCAATGCACCCGGTCGCCGTCGTGGATGGGCATACCCACCTGGCCGTCCACGCTGAGGTAAGCCTCTTCGTCGCCGGCATTGACTACGATTTCGATGTGCGCCGTGTCCCGCACCACCAGGGCACGATGCGTCAACGAGTGCGGGGAGACCGGAGTCACCACAAACGCGTCCACCGAGGGCATCAGGATGGGACCACCCGCGGCCAGCGAGTACGCGGTCGAGCCTGTGGGCGTGGAAACGATGAGACCATCCGCCTTATAGCTGGAGACGAACACCTGGTCCACAAAAAGTTCGTAGTGGTTCAGGCGCGCGATGGCGCTCTTGCCCACCACAATGTCATTGAGCGCATCGTAGGTGGCGACACAGGAGCCCGCGCGAATCAACTCACAATGCACCAAAGAGCGCGACTCCACGCTGCAGCAGTTTTCTTCGATGGCGTGCAGCGTGGGATAGAGCTCCTGCAGTGGGACCTCCGCCAGGAAGCCCAGCGAGCCCAGATTCACGCCGAGTACTGGAATGCCAGCCTTGGCCACCACGCGCGCTGCGGAAAGGATGGTTCCGTCGCCGCCCAGCACCACCACAAAATCAAGCTTCCGGCCTCCCATTTCCTTGCGGGGAAGGGATTCCACGCCGGGAGCGAAGGCGCTGGTCTCGCGGTCCACTACGACTTGATACTGGTGTTGACGGAACCAGGCCAGCAGATCGGGCACGACCCGTGCCAGTTCCGGCTTACTCGGCTTCGACATAATGCCGGCGAATTTTTCCGGTCCCGATGGGGCTTTCCAGGGTTCCATGGTGAAATTGGAATTGTACAGGGAACTGCAGATTCAGCGCAGGCATGAGGCAGCGGATCTTCGACGCTTCGTGCCTTCCGTGTCCTCCATGGTTAATCGCGCGCGTACAGCAGGAACTCCCGGTTCCCTTCCGCTCCCAGGATTGGAGACTCCATCACCTCGGTCTTGACGAAACCCAAGCCCGCGAGCGTCTGCCGGACCTTCTCCACGGCGGCCGCCTGCGCCGCCTCATCGCGGACGATCCCGCCCTTCCCGACCTGCTCGCGCCCGACTTCAAACTGCGGTTTAACCAGAATGATGATCTGCCGGCCGCCTCCCTCAGGAAATGCAGCGGCCACCACCGCAGGCAGGACCAGCGTTGCGGAAATGAAGGAGACGTCCATCACTACCAGATTGACCACCTCTCCAACCTGCTCGGAGGTGAGATAACGCGCATTGGTCTTCTCCAGCAAGCGCACGCGCGCATCCTGACGCAGCCGGAAGTCCATCTGCCCATGGCCGGTATCTACCGCAATCACGCGCGCCGTGCCGTGCTGCAGCAGGCAATCGGTAAAGCCGCCGGTGGAGGCGCCGACATCCAGACAGACTTTTCCGCACACGTTGATGTGCCAACACTCCAATGCCCGCTCCAGCTTGAGTCCACCGCGGCTGACGTACTTGAGTTCTTCGCCCAAAAGCCGGACGTGGGCTGCGGCATCCACTCCGGTACCCGCTTTCTCGACCTTCTGCTCATTCACCAGGACCTTGCCGGCAAGAATCAGCGCCTGCGCGCGTTCGCGTGACGCTGCCAAGCCGCGCTCTAAGAGCAACTTGTCGAGCCGGACTTTCAAATCATTCTCCCCAGAGAGCTTGTGCAGTCGCACTCAACAAAACGCCACCAAAGTGCCAGCACTTGACTGTGTGCAAAATGCAGAAGCACCAGTCAGTCAATTACTTAGATTCACACTTTCCGACTTTTCCACATGCTTTTCCACCGGAGTGTTGAAAAAGTATGCAGCGCGTTGTGCAACAAAAAGAACAGCCGCCCTTCAGGGCGGCTCACGCTGTTCAAGAGGTTCGTACCCAGGCATCGTTTCAGCGATGCCACCAGTGGCACCCCATGACAGCGCCTTCAGGCGCTGGGATTAACCCTATCCGGCCACTTCCTCTAGCAGCTTCTGGTCAATATCAAAGTTGGAGTGCACGTTCTGCACGTCGTCGTGCTCTTCCAGCGCCTCCATCAGGCGAATCATCGTGCTGGCCGCCGCGCCTTCCAGCTTGATGTAGTTCTGCGGGATCATGGCCACGCTCGAAGATGCCGGCGTTATCCCCGCTTTCTTGATCGCTTCCAGCACCGCTTCGTAGGAGGCCGGATCGGTCACCACCTCCCAGCTTTCGCCGTCGTCGCGCATATCCTCCGCCCCGGCATCGAGCACGATGCCCATCAAATCATCTTCCTTGGCGGCAGACTTGGGGACGACGATATCGCCCTTTTTGTGAAACATCCACGAAACCGCCCCCGCCTCGGCCATGTTGCCGCCGTTCTTGCCAAAGACGTGGCGGATTTCGCTGACCGTGCGGTTGCGGTTGTCGGTGTTGATGTCGAGCAGCAGCGCCACCCCGCCCGGCCCGTAACCTTCGAGCGAGAACTCCTCGTAGGTGGCTCCCGGCAGCTCGCCGGTGCCGCGCTGAATGGCCCGCTTGATGTTGTCCGCCGGCATGTTCTCCGCCTTGGCGGCGACGATGGCGGTGCGCAGGCGCGGGTTGGAGTCGGGATCTCCGCCGCCATTTTTGGCGGCGATAGAAATTTCCTTAATCAGTCGGGTAAAAATCTTGCCCCGCTTGGCGTCGAGCGCGCCCTTTTTGTGCTTGATTGTGGCCCATTTGGAGTGGCCAGACATGGCGATACCTCGTTTTAATGAACTTTAATTGCGCGGATCGCAGTGCGCAGGACTCGCCCGGTAGAGGAGATCACGTGATTGCCTCGAAAAGAATGCAGGCGACACAAAATTATAGCATGACGAAGGAGGGGAATCCGTCTACTGGAGTTGGTAACTGCCCTGTCCCCAGGGGATTTCCAAGGCGATCGTGCAACCGCTCGCACGAATCTCAAACTTTATCTCGCCTGATGCCTTGCCCTTGACAAACGGCAAAACCAGGTTTCTAGAGGTTCCGTCAGGGGCCGCGACCGCTTTGTTCTCACCGCCCTCATTCTCTGAATGAGTCTTGACGGTTAACTGCTCCCCGGGGAGAAATCCACTTCCTACAAACGCTACAGCGGCATAATTCGGCGCTTCCATTTCTGCGGAGAGGTGGCAAGCTCCGTTCGACGTCTGAATAGGGAATGGGATAACACGTGCAAAGGCTTGGAGTTGTCCATCATCGGAAACAAGACCGAAGCGAAGGGGTTGACCCCTCCCGCCAAAGGCACGAATGTTAACGGGATCCTCTTGTACGTGGTGAGCGGGATCGGCCAAACTGGAAACCACCTTACCATCAGTATTTAGCACCGCGGAGGCCGCAGGCTGAGGATCGCCGCCGATGTTCCACTGCCACAGCGTGTACTGCTGACCGGCCGACATGCCCGAGGCGTAAAGATTGTACATTACCACCGTGTGTCCGCTTATCTGCGTACGACCGAGTTCTCTAGCCTCGAGTTTGACCCCTGGTGAGTTCTTGTCCCAATTTTCTTTGCTGAGTCCTGCCTGCCCAAAACTGCAGTGTGTTGAGGCAAGCAGGACAGCGGCAGCGAGCAAGATAGCGAAGCTAAGTCTCATATCGACAGCCAGTATAAGACGAGAGCAGATTTGAGCGAAGTTAAGATATCGGGGATTGACGGGACTTATACGCGAACAGCACCGCCAGCAGCGGCGCCGACAACAGCACACCCCAGGGCGGCAGCAGAAAACCCAGCACCAGCGGGGTGAAAATCGAGGCCCACATGGGCACCTTGGCCGTGCGCTTCATGATATACGGCTGCAGCAGGAAGCCGTCCACCACCGCGATCAGAGCATACAGGATAAGCACATAAACGATGTGCTCCCAATCTCCGAACTTGATGACCACCACGAAGAACGGCCCGATCAGGCCCAGTACCGCACCAAGATGCGGCACGAACTGGAAGGCCGTCGCCAGCAGCGCCCAGAACGGCGCCCAGGGCACTCCGATGATCCACAGCCCAGCCAACCAGAGCACACCCACGGCCAGCGAATCCTGGCACTGGGCAATGAACCAGTTCTTCAGCGCGCCCCCGGTTACGCGAACATGGTCGCCGAAGTCCATGGTTCTGGGATGCTGCGCCGACTGCCTCCGTCAGCTTACGCCAAGTTCCGACTTTTTTCTGCGATCGTAAACCCTCTCCCATGGTAGTCGTCCATACTGTTAGCAGGCGAGCAGGCACTTGGACACGGCACTGATATCGGCCTTGAGCACAACGGCGGGACACGAGGCGGAGGGCATCGCAGCCGAGGCCTTCGACCACATCGTCGGCCAGCATCAGCGCCGGATCTACCGTGTGATCCTCCTGCTGCTGCGCGATGCCGACGCCGCCGACACGCTCACCCAGGAGTGCTTCCTGCGCGCCTACAACAGCCGCAAGAAGTTCCGCGGGGAGTGCAGCATCGGCACCTGGTTAGTGCGCATCGCCGTCAACCTGGCTCGCGACCACGGCAAGAGCCGCCGGACGTCGTTCTGGAAGAAGCTGGTTGGTCTCGATGACGCGCAAAATGGAAAGGCATCCGCCTTTACCGCTCCCCAGCCTTCTGCAGAGCGCGTGCTTCTGGCTCACGAAGAACTACAAGCCGTCTGGGATGCGATCGGGCAGCTCTCTCCGCAGCAGCGGACGATCTTTCTGCTGCGCTTCGTCGAAGAGATGCCGCTTGCGGAAATTGCCCAAACCCTCGGCTTGCGGGTGGGCAGCGTAAAAGCGCAACTATGCCGTGCCACTGGAAAAATAAGGGAAACGGTTAAGGAGAAGTAGTCATGGTGTTCACCCGGGATTCGAGTAATGACGAATTGATCGATCTGCAGTTCGCCAGCGATCAACAGGCCCTGGCGCCCGCTCTCGCCGTCCTGGCCGACTGCGCCCGCGCCGCTGCCGAACGGTCCGACGCTTTTTGGCAGCAGCAACACCAGCAAGTCCGCCGGCGCATCGCCGAATCCGAACGCTCATCGCGCCGCATCCCGGTTGGTCTGGCCTGGGCGACCGCGCTGGCGTTGGCGCTGGTCGCTGCCGCCATGTTAGGAAGCGCTCCGCTTCCCGCGCCCGCACCGGCTGCAACTGCGGTGCCGGAGGACAGCGACCAGCAGCTGCTCATGGCCGTCGAACAAGCCGTGCAAAGCCGCGTCCCGGACTCACTGGAGCCCGCTTCCCTGCTGGCGGAGGAGATGGGCCAGGCCGCGCAAACCAGTTCCCAGCTTCGCCACAAGGAGACCCGTGATGAAAACTAGATTCCTGCTCGTATCTGTGGTCCTGATATCAGCGTTGTGGGCGCAGACCCCAGCCCCGCAGGCCGGTCCCACCTGGACGCAGGCCCCGGAGACGGCCGCCCCCGGCCTTCCCGGAGGCAAGACTCGCATCATCTACCGCAGGGAGATGGGCAAGTGGTGGCAGAATTCCGAAACCGCCAAGAAGCTGCAACTCAGCGAAGGTCAGATTTCACAGCTGGACGAGATTTTTCTTGAGCACCGCTTGAAGCTCATCGACTACGGCGCCGCCATGGAGAAGCAGGACCTGAAGCTGCAGAGCCTGCTCGACGCCGACGTGCCCGACGAGGCGCAGATCAACACCCAGGTAGACCAGGTCCTCGCCGCCCGCGGCAAGCTGGAGCGGGAATACACCATGATGAATCTCGACCTGCGCAAGGTACTCTCCCTCGAGCAATGGCGGCAGCTCAAGTCATTGCGTGGGGAGAGCGGCGCATTCGGGGACCGCATCTTCTTCCGCAAGTTTGCTCCGCCGCCGGGCGTTCCTGGGGTTCCCGGCGTCGCGCCTCTGCCGCCTTTGGCTCCGCTGCCGCCGCCCCCTCCCGACGGCGACGAAATGTTCTAGGAGCAGGTGTCGGGTCTCGGGCGTCGGGTTCCTGGCTCCTTAGGGCCCCTATCCCGCTGCGCGAGCGGGCCTGAGACCCGAGACCCGACACCCAAGACCTGCTAAACTCAATACAGATCTCCCTGCACGAGGAACCGTGATGAAATTTGGCGTCATCATTTTCCCCGGGTCGAACTGTGACCACGATGCCTACTGGACCATCCAGCAGGTGGCCAAACAGCCCGTCACCTTCCTCTGGCACGACTCGCATGACCTGGAAAACTGCGATGCCATCATCGTCCCCGGAGGTTTCGCCTACGGCGACTACCTGCGCACCGGCGCCATCGCCAAATTTTCCCCGGTCATGGAATCCGTGAAGAAATTCGCCGCGGGCGGAGGGCTGGTCCTCGGCATCTGCAATGGCTTCCAGATCCTATGCGAATCCGGCCTGCTCCCCGGCGCACTCATGCGGAACGTTGGGCTCAAATACGTCTGCAAGCCGGTCCACGTCCGCGTGGAGAACTCCGACACTCCCTTCACCAGCGCTTGCCGCCAGGGAGAAGTCCTGACCATACCCATCGGCCACATGGACGGCAACTACTTCTGCGACGATGCCACTCTCGAGGAGTTGCGCCGCGACCAGCGCATCGTCTTCCGCTACTCGACGCCCACAGGCGAAATCACTCCCGAAGCCAATCCCAACGGATCGCTGGACAACATTGCCGGAATTTGCAGCGCCGGCCGCAACGTGCTTGGCATGATGCCCCACCCCGAGCGCTCGAGCGAACCCGAACTGGGCGGCACCGAGGGGTTCAAGGTTTTCCAGTCTTTGGTCGGGGCCATGGCAGAAAAGCCGTAGCGCCGGCGTCCCGCCGGCCACGAGAAAGCTGCTTTCTAATCGGAGCCGGACAGCATTTGCCCAGCGCCCTGCGTCGCGTCGCAAAGCAACTCGATTGGGACTGAAAGCCGCTCGGCGATGTAGCTAACGACATCCTCGGCCGGCGGGACGCGGCGCTACGGCCTTTCAAACCTGCGACTCTTTCTGTTAGCCTGCGCTATCCGATATGGTTCGTTTCGGCATCCTCGGCTTCGGACTGCATGCCGTGCGCCGTCTGATGCCCGGCTTCGCGCTGGCCCGCAACTGCCGCGTCTCTGCACTCTCCCGCCGCGACATCAACCGGGCCCGCGAATCTGCCAGCCAGCACAACATCCCTCTCGCTTTCGACACCGCTGAAGCCCTGTGCCAATCCCGCGAGGTGGATGCAGTTTTCGTCGCCACTCCAAACGCATGTCACGTGAACGATGTCCTGCTCGCTATCCGCTGCGGCAAACCTGTGCTGTGCGAGAAGCCCATGGGGATCAGCGCAGCTGAATGCCGCCAGATGGTCGAAGCCGCCCGCCAGGCCAGAGTGCTGCTGGGGGTCGCCCAGGTTTTCCGCTTTGAGGACAGCACCGCGCGGCTGCGCGAGCGGCTGGCTGCGGGCGAGGTGGGCCGGCCGCTCTTCGCTCGCTCCGAGTTCAGCTATCCCGGCAACACTCATCCGCGCACCTGGATCGCAAACGCCGCGCTCGCCGGAGGAGGTCCCATTGCCGATGTGGGCGTGCACTGCGTGGATGCCCTGCGCTACATCCTGCAGGATGAAGTCGTGCGGGTGAGCGCTCGCGCCACGTCGGACCAGCAATCCAAGGAGGTGGAGGCCTCTGCCGTGCTGACTTTGGAATTCTCCCGAAGCACGCTGGGCGCCGTCCTGGTCTCGGCCCGCGCCGCCTACCGTACGCCGCTCGAGATCGTCGGCGAATCCGGTGTGTTGTTCGCCGACGATGCCTTTAATGTCGAGCACCCGATTACGCTGCAGCTCAAACGGGCCACCACCCTGGTCGACTCTGAGACCGTATCGAACCGTCTCGCTTACGCCCGTCAAGTGGACGCCTTCGCCGCCGAAATCGAATGCAAGGCCGAGTTTCCTGTCCCCGGCGAACACGGCTGGCAGAATCAGGAGGTCCTCGACGCCGCCTATCGTAGCTTGAAGAGCGGCCAAGCGGAGGCTGTGCCCCGGGTCGCAACACCGGAAACAGCGTAACCAAGAACCTTGCCGGCCAAAGCCGCAGTTGAATCCCTGCCGCCTTTCAACTCCCCGCATCCAGCCCGATCCCGTAGAATCTAACCGGGTCAGGAGATCAGCCATGAAAACCCGCCAGCTGGGGAAGTCCGATCTGCATATCACGCCCATCGGCTTGGGCGCCTGGGCCATTGGCGGCTCAGGTTGGCCGTTTGCCTGGGGTGCGCAAGACGACGCCGATTCCATCACGGCCATCCATCAGGCGCTTCGGCTTGGGGTCAACTGGATAGACACGGCAGCTGTTTACGGCGTGGGGCACTCGGAGGAGGTGGTCGCACGCGCGCTCAAGGCCTGGTCTGGCCCCAGGCCCTATGTGTTCACCAAGTGTGGATTAATCGTCGAGGGCGGCCAGGAACACAATGTGTTGCGGCGGGACTCGGTCCGGAAGGAAGCCGAAGCCAGTCTTTTACGTCTGGGTGTGGACGTGATTGATCTCTACCAGATCCATTGGCCGCCCGAACCCGATTCGGCCGAGCTCGAAGAAGGCTGGTCCACCCTCGCCGACCTCAGGCGCGAAGGCAAAGTGCGCTGGATCGGAGTTTCCAACTTCAACGTCAGCCAGATGAAGCGCGCGCAAGCCATCGCTCCCATCACTTCCCTGCAGCCCCCGTACTCGCTCTTGAACCGTGCGATCGAAGAGGACGTCCTCCCCTATTGCGCTTACCGGGACATTGGCGTGATTGTCTATTCGCCCATGGCGTCGGGGTTGCTCAGCGGGGCAATGACGCCCGAGCGCGCCGCCAAATTGCCCAAGGACGATTGGCGCAGCAACCATCCCGATTTCCGGGAGCCGCGACTGTCCCGCAACCTGGAGCTGGTGGAAAAGCTGCGCGAAATCGGCAACCGTCACGGACGTTCGCCGGGCGAAGTCGCCATCGCCTGGACACTGCGCAATCCTGCCGTGACCGGCGCCATCGTAGGCGTCCGCAACGCCCGCCAGGCCAGCAGCGTCATGCGGGCTGCAGAGCTGCAGCTCAGCGACAAGGAAGTCAGCGAGATCGAAGAGACAGCAGCAGAAGTCGCGGCATGAGCGGAGTTGGCGCGGCCCGGAGTGTGCTTCCTCTCCGAAGGAAACGATCGCACGCTGTGCGCACCGTGTGTGGGCAGCGCGCCGGGACTCGGCCAAGGTGTAGCGCTGCCCTCACTTGCCCGCGTGAAAATGCTGCCAACCAACTTTGGGTAAGCTGATGTGCGTCACCTCAGAGCTACTCCCTTTTGCGATAGCGGAGGCGGGTTTAGCCTGCGTCGGCACGGCGACCGGGTGGAGCAGGAATGCGCGGAAATGTCCGTTAAACATCCCCTGCCCCACAATTTCTCCGCGATCGTCGATGTCGGTTGCGATCAGCAGGTCCCAGCCGGAATCGGACGGGATCAGGAGGTTCAGGTCCCACATCTTGCCGCCTTCGATCACGAAGGCATGGCACGGACAATCAAAGCCGCTCAGGGCGGGTGGACCGAGAAGATCCGGGGAAGCGGCCGAGATTCCCACCATGCGGCCCCGGTTATTGATGGCCAGGACGGCGCTGATCGTATCCCCAGGCAAGGTGCCCAACTGGGTGGCGGTGCCATGTGCCCAAAGGAAGGCGCGCGCGGTGAGGTCCCCGGGTAAGTCTGCATTCCCCGCCACCCATCCGCTCTTGTTGATCGCATAGGCGGAGTTGAAGTTCCCGCCGAGAATCTTTCCCAAGTCCGTCATTGTGCCGTTCTGCCAGACAAAAGAATCGACCGGCGGGACACCCCACAGGGGATCGGGCACGGTTGAGGTCTCCGCGAATCCGGTCACGCGGCCCAGCAGATCGATGGCCTGCGCGCTGCTGTTATTGCCGCCGAGGCCACCCAGGTCGGTCATCACGCCAGATTGCCAGAAGAAGGCGTGATAGACGGGAAAACCTGTAAAAGGATCGATATCGGGAGTCTCAGCCTGGCCTACAATCTGCTCCTGATTGCTAATGTCGAATGCCACACTGTTTTCGCCGCCGAGCGCGCCCAGGTCAGAGATGGTGTCCTGCACCCAGAGAAAGGCGTGCTGAGCCGCATCTCCCGCCAACGCGGCCTGACCAACGATCTCCACATCGCGGTTCACAGCGAAAGCGAAGCTGGAGCTCCCGCCCAGCGTGCCCAGAGCCTTTCTTCTGCCTTTGTTCCACAGAAAGGCGCGGAATACACCGGAATTGATGGAAGTAGCAGCAATGACGGGACGATTACTGATTCCCGCGGCGGTACTATTCAAGTCTCCCGGCAACGCACCTAAGTCGATCACGCCGTAATGGGTTTGAGCCCAACCCGGTTGAAGTACGAGACATACCATGAGGAAGTAAAACCAGTGGATAGACCTCTGTGGCCGGAAGCGCGCGGTATTCATGTACCCACCTTTACAGAATTGGAGAACGAGGCAACAGGAGGAGGAAGGTGTCCGGGCAGCTTAGAAAGCAGCACCCAGGCCGGCCCGACTGGGGAAGCATTCTATCGCAGAATTGCCGCTTGTCAACGGTAAGTCGATGGTAAGTGGTGATAGGTCCGGTAAGGCTTTAAACGTGTCCCGAAGCAGCTAGAACTGCAATGGGACTTGCAGCATGTCGGGAGGTTCCGCCGGCGGGGGGACCCCCTTCGCCTGAACGATGGCCCAATGCCAGTCCTGGTCGGGGCCGAGGTTGGCGCCCAGGGTTTCGGTGAACACGGTGGTGCTGAACGGAGCGGCCGTGCCTTTCAGATGATAGAGCAGGGTCACGTCGGAACGTTTCTCGGGGCTGACCGGGGACGGGCCCACCGTCGCCGGCAGCAACTTGGCCGAGCCGTAGAACGCGGTGTTGACATCAGCGCGGCGCAGAATGGTCAGGCCCACAGTAATTTCCTTCACCTTCCACGCGCTGCCGTTATAAACCGTAAGCTGCAGCGTGTCGCCGTTGATAGTCGCGGGGCCATCCAGTTTAGCCAATTCGCTGTCGGGCAGATCCTGGGTGACATAGGAACCGGACAGTAAGGAACTGGCCTGCGCATTAAAGGAAAGGCTGCAGGTCACGTCCGGAGATGAGACCTGGAAGGTCTTCCCGGCCCCATCGAAGGAGAACAGCAGGTTGTTGCCGCTCATGAGCCGACGGCTCTCCATTTCGTCCATGAACTTGGCGAAGTTGTCATTATCAATGACGGTCTGCTTGGGGGCTTCCTTGTTCTTGCGCAGGGCGCGTGCCAGATCGCCGAGAGAAACATCGTTGCTGTCCGATTGCCCGGCTGCAGCGCCCGGCAACAACCCGGCAAGCAGCAGAAACGCGATCGGTAGATAGAGGTTACGGTTCATCCGGCAAACACTCCAACACAGAAATTGTAGTCAGCTATGTGGAGGAAGAAACAGCAGCGAGCCAAACGTAGGTGCTAGAACCTTAGAAAGGTTAGGAGTTTGGTGCGAGGTGATGCTTGGGCGTGCGGGACAAAGCGGCACGCAACGGGGTACCGCACGCCCAAACAGATCGATCCCTTACAACAGGCCAGAAGTACGGAATCGCGCAACCGGATCGAGAACCGGCACTGCCTCCCGCCGGAAGATCCAGCGGGCCACCGCGAAGCCCAGCGCCGCGTAGCACAGATGAACCAGTCTCATGAGCCCACCCCAAGTGACAACCACAGCGTTTGTACCCTGGGGGAGCCCGAAGAAGGGCTGGATGGTACAAACTCACAGTAGCAATCACACCCCGGTAGGTCAATGCACTTCCGTGCTATGGATATGGCACGAAAGTAAGGGGTGGTAACCTCGGTCGATAGCTCATGGCAGGAATTAAGAGTCGCGTTATTCCGCCACCAGCTACCTCTTTACTAAGGCACGACAATGGCCTGAATGTTCTGCCCCTCCGCCATTTTTTGGAATGCGGCTATGTCGGTTTTTTGCAGTTCCGTCCACTGCGCCAGGAGGTCGTCCGCCTGCTTCTTCAGTTTGTCGAACTCGCGGTATTCCGCTTCGGTGGGAGCAGAATCGGTTCCGGCCTCCACCGCGATGCCGAGGTAGGCCAGCTTGCTGTCCACCATCTGCGGATAGCGCAGCGAGTCCTCGTTGGCCTGGATCTTCATCTGCGCCAGGTGGTCGCGGACCGCCAACAGCTTCTGGTCCAGGTCCCCGGCCGCAGTCCCCAGCGCCTTGTTCTCCGGCAGACGCTTCTGCAAGCCATTCAACTGGGCGCGGACGTCCTGAATCTGGTTGACCGCGTCGTACACGCGACTGAGTTGATCGCGAAGCTGCAGGCGCAGATCGAACTGCTTCTGTAGATCTGCCTGGGCCACGTTCAGGCGGGGATCGAGTTTCAACTCGAGCGGCGCGGTTTGGCTCTTGCCGTCAACCGTCAAGCGCACCTGGTACTTGCCCGGCACGGCCAGCGGGCCGAGGCGTCCGTTGTTGTACTCCCAAAGATGATAGTCGGGAACGCGGGTCGCGCCCTCGTAGCGCAGGTCCCACACGAAGCGGTTCAGACCGGCTTCCGGCTTGATCTCCTTCTCCGGTTTCTTGTCGTCGGGATCGGGAGGCTCGTCGAGCACCTCCGTCTTCGTGCTGGAAAACTTGCGAATGACCTTTCCCGCAGCATCCAGGATCTCGATCGTGAGCTCTCCCTTGGGGACTTCTTTCAAAGCGTAGTAGATCACCGCCCCGGGCGGGGGATTCTGGCCGACCAGCACCGGCTTGGGCTCTTCCTCGGGATTGTGGAAACGGTACGCTGTGGCTGGAGTGTAGAGGTGAATGTCCTGTTTCGCGACTTCCTCGTTGTATTGCCGCACGGGAGAAAGATCGTCGAGGATCCAGAAGGACCGGCCGTGCGTGGCCAGCACGAGGTCGTCGTCCTTTACCACGAGATCATGCACGGGCGTGGTGGGAAGGTTGAGCTGCAAGGGCCGCCAATCAGCCCCATCGTTGAACGAGACGTACACACCGGTCTCAGTGCCGGCGTAGAGCAAACCGCGCCGCTTGGGGTCTTCGCGGACCGCCCGCACAAATGTATTGTCGGGAATCCCTTTGACGATCTTGGTCCAGGTCTTGCCGTAATCGTTGGTTTTATAGGCGTAGGGATGCAGATCATCCCATTGGTGGCGGTCCACCGCAACATAGGCGGTTCCGGCATCGAAGGTGGAGGCATCGATCTGGCTGATGCGGCTCCACTCCGGCATATCTTTGGGGCTGACGTTGGTCCAGTTCTTGCCGCCGTCGCGGGTGATGTGCACCAGGCCGTCGTCGGTCCCCGCCCAGATCAGGTCTTTGACGACGGGAGATTCGGCCAGTGCAAAGATGGTGTCGTAGTATTCGGTGCCGCTGTCGTCTTTGGTGACAGGCCCGCCGGAGACTACCTGCTTGCTCTTGTCATTGCGCGTCAGGTCGGGGCTGATGGCTTCCCAGTGCATGCCGCCGTCGGTCGTCTTAAACAGGCGTTCGCCGGCATGGTAGAGGGTATTGGGATCGTGCGGCGAGATCAGGATGGGCGCTGTCCACTGGAAGCGGTGCTCCAGGCTGGCCGACCCACCGCCATCGCTCAATTCCGGCTGCACCCCGATGTTCTTGACTTGTCCGGTGCGCTTGTCGAAGCGCGTGAGGGTGCCCTCGTACTCGCCGGCATAGACAATGTTGGGATCCGGGGGATAAGGAGCGATGTAACCGGCTTCTCCGCCGCCCACGGCATACCAGTCAGCGCGGCCGATGGAGCCATTGTCGCTGCGGCTGGCAATGGCCACGCTGCTGTTGTCCTGCTGGGAGCCGTACAGATAGTAGGGCGTACGCGTGTCGGTAATGACGTGGTAGAACTGCGCCGTGGGCTGATTGTCCTGGCGGGTCCAGGTCTTGCCTCCGTCCACGGTCACAGTGACCCCGCCATCGTTCGACGCAATCATGCGCCGCGGGTTCTTGGGATCGATCCATAGCCCGTGATTGTCCCCGTGCGGCACCTTCACCTTGTTGAAGGTGCGGGCGCCATCGGTGGACCTATAGAAGTCTACATTCAGTACGTACACGGTGTCCGCATCCTGCGGATCGGCAACGATGTGCATGTAATAAAAGGAGCGCTGCCACAGGGCGTGATCGCCGTTGACCAACTGCCAGGTTTGACCATCGTCATCCGAACGATAGATACCGCCCTCCTCGGCTTGAATCAGCGCGTAAACGCGATCAGAATTGGCAGCCACGGCAAGACCGATGCGACCGTAGGGCGGCTTGGGTAGGCCGTGTCCGGTAAGTTCCTTCCAGGTCGTGCCGCCGTCATTGGAACGATACAGTCCGCTGCCTGGCCCGCCGCTCGACATCCCCCAAGCCGTACGCCGCGCCTCCCACAATGACGCATAAAGTACGCTGCTGTTGCGCGGATCGAGGGCCACATCAATTCCACCGGTGTTTTCGTCTTTGTAGAGAACCTTCTCCCACGTTTTCCCACCGTCGAGGGTGCGGAAGATACCGCGCTCGGTATTCGGACCGAAGGGATGGCCGAGTGCCGCGACGAATACGCGGTCGGCATCCTGCGGATCCACGATCACCTTACCGATCGCGCGGGAGTCGTGCAGTCCCACATTTTTCCAGGTCTTGCCGCCATCCAGCGTTTTGTAAATCCCGTCTCCGTGCGAGATGTTGCCTCGAATGCAGGCTTCGCCCGTGCCCACGTAGACAATATTGGAGTTGGAAGGCGCCACCTCGAGGCTGCCGATGGCAGACACCGGCTCCTTATCAAACACCGAGGCCCAGGTCATCGCTCCATCCGTCGACTTCCACACGCCGCCGCCCGTGGCGCCGAAATAGTACGTGGTGGGATCGCCCGCAATGCCGGATGCGGTCAGCGACCGCCCGCCGCGAAATGGGCCGACAACGCGGTACTTCATTCCCTTGAAAACGGTGTCTTCGGCCTTGGAAGGAGTCGTAGCTTCCCGCGTCGTACTGGGCGTTTCGGATGGCTTCCCGGTTCGTTCTTCCTTGTTCTTCTGCGCGAGTGTTGCGGTCGCGGCCAACAGCAGCAACAGAACCGTCAGCCAGGAGGCGGCGCGGACCATCGGCGTTGTGCGATACATTTGTTTCATCCCCAGAGTGGAGTGGAATGCACCATGTTAATGCCTGCGGGCGTTTGGCGAAAGACCTCCCCCGGAGTGGGACCAAGTTTCCAAGCGTCGCTCTTGCTCGTGCGACCGCGGGTCACAATAGCTGCAGCCATGAGTGCCACGCGGCAAGACGTTTGTTCCGATGTGCGGACTCGCGTGACTTCCCGCTTCCCACAGGCGGTTTCATGCGGTCCAACTGCGTGAAGCTGTCCGATTACTTCTTGCTTCCCAGTAATGCGGCCCGAGCTGAGGCGAGTTCCTTGCGCTGGTCTGTGTCCACCTCGGGATAGGCCACTTTGAGTTCTTCCAACGTCTCGACAATGGCTGCGGCCACAACCACGCGAGTGAACCATTTGTTGTCAGCGGGGACCACATACCACGGAGCACGTTTGCTGGCCGTGTTGCGGATCATGTCCTCGTAGGCGTCCTGATAGCCGTCCCAGTACTGGCGCTCGCGCAGGTCGGCGGTGGAGAACTTCCAGTTCTTGCGCGGCTCGTCCAGGCGGGCCAGGAAGCGGCGCTTTTGCTCCTTCTTGGAGAGATGCAGGAAGAACTTACGAATGACAATGCCGTTGCGCGACAGGTAGCGTTCGAACCCGTTAATGTCCTGGAAACGGTCTTCCCAGATGTCTTTCGTGACTAGGGAAGGAGGGAGCTTCTGCTTCGCCAACAGGTCCTTGTGAACCCGCACCACCAGGACCTCTTCATAGTAGGAACGGTTGAAGATACCGATACGTCCCCGCTCGGGGAGGTGCCGCATATTGCGCCACAGGTAATCGTGGTCCAGTTCTTCGGTCGAAGGCGCCTTGAAGGAGAAGACCTGGCAACCTTGGGGATTGACGCCCGACATGACGTGCTTGATGGCCCCGTCCTTGCCGGCTGCATCCATGGCCTGGAAAATAAGGAGCACGCCCCAGCGGTCCTGGGCATAGAGCTTGTCCTGCAAGTCGGCCATCTCGGCCACACCCTCCTCCAGCATCTGTTTGGCGTGCTGCTCGGAGTGGAGTTTTCCAGTGTCTCCGGGATCGCAGTCCTTCAGCCGGAATTCTTTGCCGTCCACTCGGTACGGCTTCGCCAGTTTGCTCGCCCAGCTCATCCAGAGCCTCCTGTGGCCGCAGTTGGTGCGGAGGAGTTGAAGTCTACAACATCGGAGTAGGAGCTGCCATTCGCGGCAGGCTCGCATCGAGCCCACGCCGCAAGCCTGCGGTTTTGGTCGAGAACCACATGGGGGGTTCGCGTCCACGAGTGCTGTAGAATTTACTTGTTGCAGCGCGCCGCCCGGGTGGCGAAACTGGCAGACGCACGGGACTTAAAATCCCGAGTTCCGAAAGGAACGTACCGGTTCGATTCCGGTCCCGGGCACCAGCCGCCCGATCCCTCGCCTGTGCTCGGGATTGCGGCGGCGGGCTCCCGCTTCGCTCACTCCCGCATGACGCCTCACCGCTCGGGATAAAGACCAACCCCGCCTCGACTAAAGCTCTGAATCCTTTTCCCGAAAAGGGAAATCTGATGAATATCTGCTCGAAACACTTGGGGTGATGGGCTCCCCCCGCGGGCTGCTACCAGGCGCCGCCGGCCCAGGAAAGGGCCCGCAAAATTCAGGCGTCACTCGCTGATCGACGCGTGTCTTCGGTCTTTGCACGCAGCCGGGAGATTTGTGTTCAGGATGTGAGGAGAACCATGGCGAAAAGAATGGTCCTGATGCTGGGCGTGGTGGCTGTGCTTCTCACGGCCCTGGGCTTCGTTAAATTCCGTCAAGTGCAAACCGCGGTGCAGGCCGCCGCATTTCAGCCGCCCCCGGAAGCGGTCACCAGTGTGGTCGCGCGGCGCGAGCAATGGCCGGCGACGATGAGCGTAGTCGGCACCGTGGAGGCTGTCCACGGAGTTACGGTCAGCGCCGACCTTCCCGGCACGGTGGAGACTATCCACTTTGACTCCGGCCAGTCCGTACGGGCCGGGGAGGTGCTTGTCGAGCTGGATACGCGGCAAGAGCGCGCCCAATTGGCGGCGCTGGAGGCGCAACGTGATCTCGCGCGCGTGAATTACCGCCGCATGCAGCGGTTGGCAAATGAAGGTGTCATCTCCCGCATGGAGTACGACCAGGCCACGGCTCAGCAGAAGGCGACCGAAGCCAATGTCGCGGAGGTCCACGCCACCATCCAGCGCAAGACCATTCGCGCGCCGTTTTCAGGAATTTTGGGCATCCGCAAGGTCAACTTGGGGCAGTACCTCTCCGCGGGCGATGCCGTGGTTCCGCTCCAGTCTCTCAATCCTATTTATGTGAATGTCGGTCTGCCGCAGCAGGCCCTCGGCCAGGTGAAAGTCGGCCACAACCTGCGGGTTGCTTGTGATGATCTTCCGGGCCAGGTGTTCTCCGGCCGCGTTACCGCGATCGATTCGGTGGTGGACGAAGCCACGCGCAACGTCCAGGTGCAGGCTACCCTCGCAAACCCGCAGGGCAAGCTGCGGCCGGGGATGTTTGTTCAGGTGGAGGTAGTCCTGGGAGCAAGCCGCCCGGTGATTGCGCTGCCGGCATCGGCGATCAGCTATGCCCCGTACGGCGATTCTGTCTTCATCATTACCGATCTGAAGGACCAGAAGGGGCAAACCTATCGCGGCGTGCGTCAGCAGTTTGTCAAGGTTGACGGGTCACGTGGCGACCAGGTGGCGGTTGTTTCCGGTGTGAACCCAGGCGACGAAGTCGTCAGCTCGGGCGTTTTCAAGCTGCGCAATGGGGCCGCCGTCCAGGTCAACAACAAGGTGCAACCGGAAAATAACCCCGCTCCCAAGCCCGAGGACAGTTAATGAAGTTCACCGATCTCTTCATCAAGCGGCCGGTCCTCTCGATCGTAGTCAGCCTGGTCATTCTGATCGCGGGCCTGCAATCGATTCGCTCGCTCAGCGTGCGCCAGTATCCGCGCAGCGACATCGCGGTGGTGCAGGTATCGACCACTTATGTGGGCGCCAACGCTGATCTGGTCCGCGGCTTCATCACCACGCCGCTGGAGCGCATCATTGCCAGCGCCGATGGCATTGACTACATGGAATCCTCGAGCGCTCAGGGTCTCAGCACGATCACGGTACACCTGAAGCTCAACTACGATACCAACGCGGCGCTCACGCAAATCCAAGCCAAGGTCGCGCAGGTCCGCAATGACCTGCCTCCCGAGGCCGAAGCTCCAGTCATTGACCTGCAAACGGCAGACAACCAGTTTGCCGCGTTGTACCTGGGGTTCTCGTCCAGCGATCTCGATCAAAACCAGATCACGGATTATCTGACCCGCGTTGTGCAACCCAGGCTCAGCGCCATCAGCGGAGTGCAACGCGCCGACATCCTGGGCGACCGCACCTTCGCGATGCGCATCTGGCTGAAGCCCGACAAGATGGCCGCGCTGGGCATTTCTCCCTCGGCTGTCCGCGATGCCCTGGCCAGGAACAACTATCTCTCTGCTTTGGGAAGCACCAAGGGCTCGATGGTTTCGGTCAATCTGGTCGCGAACACCAATCTGACCACGCCGGAGGAGTTCCGCCAACTGGTGGTCAAAGAGGACAAGGGCGTCGTCGTCCGCCTGGGAGAGATCGCCGACGTTGTGCTCGGCGCCCAGAATTACGACTCCGAGGTCCGCTTCAACGGTGAAACCGCCACGTTTATGGGGATCTGGGTGCTCCCCACTGCCAACTCGCTGGAAGTGATCAAGAACGTGCGCGAGGCCATACCCGGCATCAGGGCACAGTTGCCCGAAGGGATGAAAGTCGGCATTCCCTACGACTCGACGGAATACATTCAGGACGCGATCAACGAGGTGCTCCACACCCTCACCGAGACGCTGCTGATTGTCATCGTGGTGATCTTCCTGTTCCTCGGTTCGATGCGTTCGGTGCTCATCCCGGTCGTGGCCATCCCGATTTCTCTCATCGGCGCAGTCTTTCTGATGTTGTTAGCCGGCTTCACCATCAACCTGCTGACCCTGCTGGCCATCGTGCTCTCGGTCGGCCTGGTGGTGGATGACGCCATCGTGATGGTGGAAAACGTCGAACGGCACATTCAACTGGGTAAGCCTCCCTTTCGGGCAGCAATTGACGCCGCCCGCGAGTTGGTCGGCCCCATCATCTCGATGACCATTACCCTCGCCGCGGTCTATGCCCCCATCGGGATTCAGGGCGGCTTAACCGGCGCGCTGTTCCGTGAATTCGCATTCACCCTCGCGGGTGCGGTCGTCGTCTCCGGGATCGTTGCGCTGACGCTATCTCCAATGATGGGATCGAAGTTGCTGCGCGCGGGAGCCAGCGAGCGTGGCTTCGCTGGCATGATCAATCGCCACTTCGAACGTGTGCGTCAGTTTTACACGCGAAACCTCGCCGGAACACTCCGCTACCGGCCCGTGGTCCTGACCTTGTGGGCGATTGTTGTCCTGCTGATGATCCCGTTCTATATGTTCTCGCAGCGGGAACTGGCGCCCTCCGAGGATCAAGGAGTCGTCTTCGGGGTAATTCAGGCTTCGCCCAACTCGACGATCGACCAGACCAGGCTGTACACCAAGCAGGTGTACAACGTCTATCACTCCTTCCCGGAGAGCGGAAGCATCTTTCAGATCACTTCGCCCACCGGCGGCTTTGGCGGGATGGTGACCAAGCCCTGGAGCCAGCGCAGGAAGACCGCCCAGCAGCTGCTGCTCGAATCGACCGGCCCGCTCTCGAAGATCGCCGGCATCCGCGTGATTCCGCTGACCCCACCACCTTTGCCCGGCGGCGGAGATTTCCCGGTGGATTTCGTGATTGCCACACCGGGTGAACCCCAACAGCTTCTCGACTTCTCCAAGCAGTTGGTGGCGAAGGCCTTTGCCAGCGGCCTGTTCATCTACGCCGACTCCGACCTGAAGTTTGACCAGCCGCAGGCTGAGGTGGTGTTCGACCGTGACAAGCTCCGCTCCCAGGGTGTGGACCTGAGCCAGGCCGGACAGGATCTCTCCACCATGCTCGGCGGAAACTATGTGAATCGCTTCAGCATCCAGGGGCGCAGTTACAAGGTCATTCCGCAGGTCAAGCGCGCCGAGCGCCTGACGCCGGAGCAACTGTCCCAGATCTACGTGACCGGCTCAGACAACAAGCTCGTGCCCCTGTCCACGTTCGCGACTTTGAAAACCACTACTGAACCGCGCGAGCTGAAGAAATTTCAACAGCTGAACGCGGTGCGCATCCAGGGCGTGATCCCTCCAGGAGTGCCGCTCGACCGCGCGCTTCGTGTGCTGGAAGATGAGGCCAAGACCATCCTGCCGCAGGGCTTCACCGTTGACTACGCGGGCGAATCGCGTCAGCTGCGCACCGAAGGCAGCAAGTTTCTCGGCACCTTCCTGTTGTCCGGGATTCTCATCTACCTGGTGCTGGCGGCGCAGTTCGAGAGCTTCCGCGATCCCTTTATCATTCTCGCGGGTTCGGTGCCGCTGGCCATTTCCGGATCGCTTTTGTTCTCCTTTCTCGGCCTGACGACGCTCAACATATACAGCCAGGTGGGACTCATCACGTTGGTGGGGCTGGTTTCGAAGAATGGCATCCTGATCGTTGAGTTCGCAAACCACCTTCAGGAGACGGGACTGGAGAAGCTTGATGCGGTGATCGAGGCCGCAGGCACGCGGCTGCGGCCGATCCTGATGACGACCGCGGCCACCGTGATTGGCCACTTTCCGCTTGTGCTCGCCACCGGCCCGGGAGCCGGAGCGCGCAACAGCATCGGCATCATGCTGGTCAGCGGCATGATCATCGGAACCGCATTTACGCTGTTCGTCGTGCCTTCCATTTACATGCTGCTGGCCAAGACCCGGTCTGCTGAATCTACCAGTCTGGCCCAAATGGAGGCGGTGCTGGCCGGGGAAACCGAGGCTGCAGTCTAGCGCCGAGCTGGCACGGGTGAGCAGGAATGGCGAGTTTGGCCAATGCTTACGTGGTTCTGGCCGATTGCGCTGCTGTCCATACTCGCGCCCGCTCACTCCTGCCATTTCCTGCCCACCTGTCGGGGATCACAGCCGCTTTGTGGGGAATTCTCTGGAGGCATCCCATTATGATTTCCCACTGTTTGTTCCCCACAGTGGAGATTGACATTACGATTGCCATCGGCGGAGGTAAGCATTGGCGGGTGCACTGCTAATCTCAAACCGTAGAAGCCGGGACAGAGCGGCAAGCTGTAGCGCCTTTGGGGAACAAAGGCTTAGTGTTATTCTCGCGCTTCGAATTCTTGTTTTGTCGGCGAGGCTGTCCACCATGTTTGCAAGCTGTCCCCGCAAGCTGTTTTCACTATTCGTGCTGTTCGTTTCTCTTCCCGCCAGAGCGCAGACACCTACAACCCAGTCGGTGCTGGATCATTGGGCGGCCGCGATCGGCGGTCGCGAGAAACTCCAGGCATTGCACGGAACCTATAGCCGCATGCATATCGAGATCGGCGGAATCGGAGGTACCGTCCAAACTTGGGAGGCGACAGACGGCAAGCGCCGCGAAGAAACCCGGCTAGGATCACTGGTCAGAGAGGATACGATCTTCGATGGCCAGGATGGCTGGAGTCGCAACGCACAGGGCAAGCTGCGTCCGCTGGCTGGCGCCGACCTGGAAGAGCAGGTAACAAACGCCTTCCTGGCCTCATTCTCCCAGTTTTTCACCGGGCGCCGCTCCGGCCGCGTGGAATATGCCGGGGAAGAGGGCAACACCTGGGTGCTGCGACTTCTGCCCGAAGGCGGCCGAGCGGTGACCGAGTACATCGACAAGATCACCGGCCTGCCAATCAAAGAAGTGCAGCGCGTCGAAGATCGCGAGCAGGTTTTGTACATTGAAGATTATCGTGACGTCGACGGCCTCAAGTTCGCCTCGCGAGCGCGTCAGGTCACGGGCGGAGACGAGAAGTACGCGGTTCGCCTTACGCTCGACGAAGTGCGCCTGGACCCGCCGCTGGCGGCGGCGCTGTTCACCAAGCCGCCTGCCCCGGCGCCGGATGTGCATTTTCCCGCCGGCGCGCAGAGCGTAACCCTCCCCTTCGAGTATTACGGAAACAATATCTGGGTCCAAGTGCAGGTCAACGGTTCGGCTTCGCAATGGTTCATCTTCGACACCGGCGCTGAGATGTCGGTGTTGAACGCGCCCCGTGCCGCCCGGCTTGGCCTCAAGCCGAAAGGAACGATGGAGGGCCGCGGCGTCGGCGAAAAGTCAATTGATATCGGCGCAATCGAAAACGTCCACCTCACACTGGGCGCCACGCAACTCGATCCGCGTCCCATCATGTCGGCCGACCTCAGCATGGTCGAGAGTTTCACCGGACGCCCCCTCCTTGGCATTCTTGGATACGACACCCTCAGCAGCTACGTTTTCGAAATCGACTACGCCGCCCGCCACCTGATCCTGCATGATCCGCGCACCTTCCGCGCCGCAGGCAAAGGGGCCGCCGTGCCCTTCATCTTCGAGGGACAGGTGCCAATCATCAATGCCAGCGTCACTATGCCGGGCGCAACGCCGATCGAGGGCCGCTTCATGGTCGATACCGGTGACAGCAGCGCCGTCGATTTCAACGCGCCTTTCGTTAAGAAACATAATCTGATTGATCTGCTCGGCAATAATGTGGGACCTGCCGCAGGCTTTGGCGTTGGCGGCGAGACCCATCAGGTCAGCGGGCGGCTGACGAAGCTGACTATCGGCCCTTTCGACCTCAGCAATCCTGTGGCGCGTTTCTCGCAGGACGTAAAGGGCGGAGGCGCAAACCCCGATCAGGCCGGACTGATCGGCGGCCAAGTCCTCTCGCGCTTTACGGTCACGTTTGACTACGGCAACCAGTTCATGTATCTCAAGCCCAATGCTGACCTGCCCAAGCCCTTCGACCGTGATATGAGCGGCCTGGTGCTGACCGCCGAGGGCCCCGAGTTCCACACGTATCGCGTCTACAAGGTCCTGGACCATTCACCGGCGGCCGAGATCGGCATTCAATCGGGCGACGTTCTGGTCCGCCTCGAAGGCAAGCCTGCCGCGGACTATACCCTGGACGCCATCGAGGAGCTTTTTCTCAAGCCTGGCAAACAATATCGGCTCGAGATCGAACGCGAGGGCAAAGCTATCCCCCTGGTGCTCAAGACTCGGCGAATGATCTGAACCTAGTGATCCGGCAAGATGCCGCATTCGCGAACCCGCGAGACTAGGACCTGCAACTTGGCTAGCCTAACGTGATCGGGCGAGAATCGTCCCGGACTTCGCAATATGGACCAAATACGGGTGCGGCTCGCACAGTCGCGATTTGAGGTGTTGAGCCGGGCAACAATGGTACGCATGTGCGGCGGCGGTGTGGACGCTCGCTCAATTCGCTTCCATCGATGAAGATGTAGGGGTGGCCCCCATTTTCGGTTTTTCTTTAACTCCGGCCAGCCTTCTCGCCACACTGCCGGATCTTTTCTTCATCAAGACGTGTCCCGGCGGGCGCTGGCAACTCCAACGGGGCATCCCCTACCCCGTAAGCTATCGAAGGTCTTGGTGAGCGCGGCAGGATTCGAACCTGCGACCCATGCCTTAAAAGGGCATTGCTCTACCACCTGAGCTACGCGCCCACATTGCAATCAAAGCCGCTTCCGGCGGTCATCTCAGAGGCGTGGGAACGAATGGGAACAATCGCCTGGATGACCTTCCGCTGTGCCGCTCGTTTCACTGGCATGAGTCCCTGAGTGTAGGTGTCCAGCGTGATTTTGCTGTCCGCGTGCCTCAGTGACTCCTGTACCGTCTTCACGTCCTCACCGTTCCCTTTCAGGAGCGTTGCGAATGAATGCCTGAAGACGTGCCAACGAACGTGCTTCACAATCCCGGCCCGACGTGCAGCCGGACGGATGTGCTTCGACATCGCAGAACTGGGCCAGAGTGGTTGCTTGCCCTGCTTCTCTGCGGATGCGAAGAGGAAGTCCGTACTTTGATTGTAAGGGGAGCGTCCTCTCCAGTCCAGCAGCGCACCGGCCAACGCGGAGTCCATCGGCACGGGCTTCTGTGACGTTTCTGTTTTCAGCGGCCCGATGTGCTGACAGACAATGCCCCTGCTGAGATGGATTTCCCCGGCTGCGAAGTCCACGTCACTCCACTTGAGCGCAAGCAATTCGCTGACGCGCAAACCAGTGACGGCCGCCATAAACGTCATCACGTAGTAC
>DATKLE010000149.1:0-8906 GCA_035542575.1 Terriglobales bacterium
GGCTAATTTGGACAGCAGTGAGTCAGCCTAAAACACCGGTTCTACCGGCCACCACTTAGTCGAACGCAGACAAAACAAACCGGCAACCGCATGCTCGCAGATGAAAAGGTGTTCTGTTGAGGGACTTTTTCAACACCCACACGCGACTACACTCACGATGCCAAGGCGTCGTCTATCCCAAGGCGATACCGTTTCCCTATTGCGGTGGCTTACTTCTGGATGTCCACGTAGACTTTACGCGCCGACGACAGCAATCCCAGAACCGCCTCCCTCTCCGCAACTGTATTCCATCCTTTGTCTGCTTTCACCTTGTCGGCCAGCCGGTCAATCCAAGCCACAAAGAACGCGGCATCCGCGGCGGGCTTCAGAGGCGCGCCTTCCACCGTCACATAGATCGGGCTGGTGGTCGCGTAGGGATAAATATCGAGCACCGGATACTCCGACTTATCGCTGAAGGCCCGCAGCAGGCACCAGCCCGAGCGGGAGATGGGAATTGTGTCTTCTATATCCGCCGACTGGCGATCGGCGCTGAGCTTCAGGTCCTTCACTACCTCGCCGTTGCAGACCACCTGCAGGTGCTCGACGGGAACATAGGAGCGCAGCCAGGCGGTGAACTTGAGCTTATTCTCTCCGGCCGGAAGCTTCAGTTCTCCTCCGAGGGGGCGGCCGCCCAGCGTGAATCCCAATAGCGGCCCATTGGTGGCGAAGGTGTGTCCCTGCTTGAGGGAGTTCAGCCAGACATCAATATTCAGCGGGCCCGGCGGCACATCTGCATAAACGCGATTCAGACCTACGGGCCCGCGCAGGGAAGCGTAGTTCGCCATGCCATCGCTGCCCGATCCGGTGGGCAGATGAAATCCGCAATTCAGCAGCCGGTACCAGATCTCAGCAGTAGACTTGTGATCGCTGAAACCAACTGCTTCGATGTAGTCCACCTTGTCGAGCGCCACATCCACCGGCAATTCTAGTGCGACGTCGGCCGGCTCGCCATGCGTGAGCGTGGGATCGGTGTAGGGATCGGGCGGCCAGTCGAAGGGATGCACGTATCCGACCACTCCTTGCTGCGCGTGCGCCATATCGGCAACGTCCGCGTTGGTGGGGAACATGCTCGACGCGGCCGTGTAGGCATAAGTCGCATAGTCAGGGATCAGATAGTTGTTAGTCAGATGCAGCAGTCCCAGGTGTCCCCAGTAACTGGTGTGGAACTCCTGTCCGTAGAGCAAAATGTTGGTTGCCGTCGAAGCCGGGTCGGGCCTGGTGCTGAAGTACGCCATGTCCGGAATGCGCTGTTCCTTGTTTACGACCAGGTCCTCGAGGATGGGTAGGTTTTCCGCGGCCATGGTGGCGACGAGATGCTCGGGAGTATTCCGGTAGGTGCCGGCGTAGTTCATGTGCGTATGGAGATCGGCGCCGACCCAGTGGGTGCTCCTTGGCCCGGGAATGTCCAGAGGATGAAGCTGAATGGTCACGCTGGCGCGCTGGCCGGCAGCGACCTGTATGCTTCTCTTCTCGAAGCGATACTCAAAACCCCTGGTGACATCAACCTCGATGCGTCCCGGCGGAACCGTCACCTCTGCCTCTCCCTGAGTATGGAAGTAGTGCGCCTCGAAAGGCCTTTCCGCACGCACGAAGTTGTCCTCAGCATAGATCCAGGCGTCGTCGGGAGCGTAAGCGCGGCCATCTTCGCCGGTGAGAAAGATCCGCGCGGGGGTGGGATGCCCTGACTCGTCCACCACCTTGATCATCAGTTGCCCCATGGGCTTCAGAAAGCGGCGTTCTTTCACGAGAAGCTCGGTCTGCGCGCCGCCCATGACCTCCTGCGTCCACAGCGTGGTATTGCCGGTGCGATTGGAGATGAAGGCGATGCGCTTGCCGTCCGGCGACCAGCGCGGGTTGGTGTTGTCGTAGTCTCCGTAGGAGAGAGGGAAGGCGTATCCGCCCTCTGAGGGAATCACCCAGAGCTGGTGCCAAGCGCGTCCCAGGTAGGATGCGTACACCAGGCGCTTGCCGTCAGGAGAGAATTCGGGACGCGCCTTCCATGTGGTCTCTTCGTAGTGAATCTCGCGCGCCTCAGCGCCCGGCTGTGCCTTCATCCGCCAGAAGCCGCCGGTCCCGTAGATATGGCCGCGGTTGGAGACGTAAACAATCTCGGTCCCATCGGGCGACCACGCCGGGCTGATCTCATGGTCAATCTGGCTGTAGTAGAAGCGGGGCAGGGTACTGGTGTTCTCTTTGGTCAATTGCTGGACGTTGCTCAAAGCGCCGTTGCTGAAATCTCCCACGAAGATGTGGAAGTGCCCCTTAAAGCTGGTCGAAACAAACACAAGCCGCTTGCCGTCGGGGGAAATGCGGGGATCAACGTTGACTGCGCCGTTCGAGGTGAGCTGCACCGTGTGATGGCTCTCAAGATCGAGCGCCCACAGCTCGATCGCATCTTTCAGATACGACGCGTAAATCACCCAGCGCCCGTCGGGCGAACAATCAGGCTCGTAGTCGTATCCTGCGCCGGCGGTGAGCTGTTCAGCAACCGTCGAATCCAGTTTCTGCCGCCACAGCGAGCCCGCCATCGAATACACCAGAGCCTGTGAATCGGGCGTCCAAGCAGGCGAACTGGGACCAGTTGTCAGCTGCGGCAAATACATCTCGCGGTAGTAGTAGCGGTGCGGGACGTCAACCTGCTTCAAGACAGGATCCCGCTGGGCGGCCAGCGGCAAGGAGCAGAGCAGCACGGCAAACAGCAGACGGAACTGCATCTTGGTGGGCAAGACAGCCTCCTCGATGGCGGGTTATCTGTTAAGCCGCCCGCCGCGCCTCAGCGCGCCACGACCGGCAAAATCACGTGCGAAGGGTGCTTGCGGTCGGAGTAAACAGAGATCGTTGCCTTCTGCATCCGCGCCGAAGTTGCCTCCGATTCGCCGGTCTGCAGGTTGCGCGAAAAGTTGGGAAAGAATGTCGCCGAAATCTGTACCCGAATGCGGTGACCCTTCTGAAATACGTTGCTGGTGATCAGGTTGTTGAGATGCAATTCGTAGACCTGATGGGGGCTGAGCAGTTGCCGTCCCTTCTTCAGGTCGCGATAGCTGGCGCGCAGCACATCGAGGCCGGGGCTCATCAGGTTGAACGCGGTACCATCGGGGGCCACGTCGAGTAAGCGCACCCACAGATCGGTGTCGCGGCAATCGCAGGAGAGATAGATCACCGCCTGAATGGGGCCGCTCACCTCGATGTCGCGCTCGACGGGAGCGGAGTCGAACACCAGGACATCGGCGCGTTTGGCCAACGCCCGGTAATCATGGGCGCCTGAACTGGCATAGGCATTGGTGACCGGCTTCGCCGGATCGGAAACAAAGGAAGCGAACTCGTCGGCCGCCTTGGGCGCCTGGAGCCAGAGGTCGCCGGCGGGTTCGCCGGACTTCGGAGGAACCAGGTAGTAGGGCGTGGACTTGGCGGGCGGCGGCCAGGCTTCGGCGTCGCGCCACTGATTGTCACCCATCACGAAGTACCGGACCGTTTTTTCCTTCTCGATGCCATTGTCGATGCCCTTGAGGTAATGATCCATCCAGCGCAGGACGGTTTCATCGTAGTTGATGGCCGCGTCCGGCCCAAACTCG
This sequence comes from Terriglobales bacterium, assembly GCA_035542575.1. Lineage (GTDB taxonomy): Bacteria > Acidobacteriota > Terriglobia > Terriglobales > Acidobacteriaceae > JAIQET01. The sequence continues at coordinate 3,612 of DATKLE010000149.1, forward strand.
CGCTCGCCGGACTTGGTTTTCGCAGTGGAGGCGACGCCGTGCACCCAGGGGCCGATGAGCAGGTGCGTGTGCGGGTCGGTCTCTCCCGCTCGCGCCTTCAGTAGGCCCGCGAAATTAGTGGTAGCGCCTTCGGGGCCGTAGTTGTCGTCGTACCAACCGGACAAGTTCAGCACGGCGGCGTGCGTCTGGCCGTACTTGCCCCGCAGTTCACACCAATCCCACCAGCGATCGTCAGGCGGATGACTGAGCCAGTCGTAGTAGTACGGCGCAATACCGCGCAATTCTTCAAGTTGGTCCAGCGGCAGAGTGTTCTGCATCTTCGCGCCGGTCTTTTCCCATGCGGCCTCCGCCTCTTCGCCGGTTCGCGGTCCGGGCAGGTTGTTCTTCACGCGCACATCGGGAGCGATGTTATCCCAGATCCACTCGATCCACGACATGTCCCAAACGCCGCCCGCATAGAAAAAATTCTGCGGTGTGGAGAACGTCATCGCCGGCACCATGGCCTTGAGGTGGGGCGGGTTCTCCACTGCAGCCAGCCATTGCACCGCACCCGGATAGGAGAGCCCGAAGGTCCCGACTGCGCCATTCGACCAGGGCTGCCGCGCGGCCCACTCGATGGTGTCATAGCCGTCGCGTCCTTCATTCTGATAAGGACGAAACTCTCCCGCGGAAGCATACCGGCCCCGCACATCCTCGACGACGACCGCGTACCCACGCTCGACAGCATGCCGAAACGTGGTGTAGTCCTTGAGGGCAGCGTCCTTCCCGTAAGGTGTGCGATACACCAGCACTGGAAAAGTCCCCGCTTCTTTCGGACGCAACAAGTCCGCACGCAGCACGACCCCGTCTCGCATGGGAACTGCAACATCGTGTTCTGTGACGATGTCGCCGGCTTCGGCAAGACCGGGCAGCCTCGTCAGCAGCAGGGATAGGAGCAGTCCGAAGATCGCGCGTTTCATGGGAAGGCGTAGCCTAGCACTTGGCACAGGCTGACAACAAGGACATCAGCGGACGCTGGTCTCGCCCGCTTCACGGTTTCGCACCCAAACCCAGTTGAGCAGCGCGGCCAGAACGGTCGCAAGCAAAATGATGGATCCGCTCAGATCGACCTGCGTCACCAGCGCCAGGCATATTGCCACGCCTGCAAAGGCAAAAACCGGGCCCCCAGGCAGGCGGAACAGGGCTGCTCCCGGCTGCTTTTTTCGCAGCACGGGAAGAGCAGCGCAGCCTATGCCGTAATAAAACAGCCGCGCCAGAGCGGACAGGGTTACATTCCATGCGAAGCTTCCGAACCATGCCAGCGCCCAGGCAGCCACAGCGAAAATCAGAATCGAGAAATACGGCGTGCGAAACCGGGGATGCACCGCGGCAAATAGAGGCGGCAGATCAGAGCGCTCCGCAAGGGCGTAGGTGATCCGCGGCACGGCAAGAATCTTGGCACTGAGATAGCCATAGACGGATACCAACGCCCCGATGGCAATCAGGGCAGCTCCTTTCTCGCCCAGAAAAAGCCGGACCACATCGGCCAGGGGACGCTCGCTATGCGCTGGATCGGGCAGAACGCCCACCACCACCCACTGGATCAGCGTATAGACCAGCGTGCAAGTAATCAGCGCGGCAAACAATCCGAACACCGTATCGCGGCGCGGGTCCTTGGCCTCGCTCATCGGTGTGAGCGCAGTCTCAAATCCCCCATAAGCGAATAACAACAGCAATATGGCCTTCGGCCAGTCGTGAGCGTTCACCGAGGTGGTTGAAACCGTCGTTCCGGCGCGCGTCGATAAGAAATAGGCCGTGCCGCCGACGATCACGATGGCGAGGGGCAGCAACTTGGCGACCGTGAAGACGTTGCTCACCTCGGTGCCGGCGCGAACCCCGCGGTAATTGATAAAGGTGAGAATCCCAATTAGCAGCGTCAGAATCAGGAATCGAGGTAGAGGCGCATTGGCCGCCGGCCAGAACTCGCCGAGATAGATGATAAACAGGTTCGCATTGGCCGCCGGCGCGGCCAATTGCGAAAGCCACAACATCCACCCGGTCTCGATTCCGGCCAGCCGTCCAAAGGCGGTGCGGGCATAAAGGTAGGGCCCCCCCGCTTCCTGGAATTGCGACGCCAGTTCGGCGTAGCAGGCCATGATGACGCCGATGGCCGCTCCTGCCAACAACACCGCCCAGGTGCTGGCGGTTCCCACCAACCCTGCGATCACCGACGGCAACCCGAAGATTCCGCTGCCGATGATGGAATTCACGATCAGCGCGGCCAGGCTCCAGCGTCCAATGGCGCGTACCAAGCCGCTTTGCCCGGGGTTAGACACTGCGCGTTTGTACCACAAAACAGGAAAATCTCAACGCCTCAGGCTCTTGCAACTCCCTGTAGAGTTCGCGCGCTCGCCGGCCCGAACTTCGTCGATAGTTACCCAATCAATCCATTCGGCCGTCGGCCGCGTACTGAGTTACGGGGCCAATAGAAGCCCGAAGGTGGAATCCTCTATGGACGCGAGACCACGATGCGTGTTTGTTACTGGTGGCACCGGCTATCTGGGGCGTCCGCTGATCTCTCGTCTGTTGGCACGCGGCCATCAGGTGCGGGCGCTGGTCCGTCCCGGATCGGAGGCCAAGCTTCCGGCCGGCTGCCAGATCATCTTCGGCAACGCTTTGAACGGCATTTCCTACACCGACCAGATCTATCCTGCGGATACTTTTGTGCAACTCGTAGGCGTTTCGCGTCCCAATCCGGCGAAAGCAGCCCAATTCCGCAGCGTGGATCTCGCCTCCGCCAGCGGCGCGGTAAGGGCAGCCGCCAACACCGGAATTCGGCACTTCGTCTACCTCAGCGTGGCTCAGCCCGCGCCGGTGATGAAGGCGTACGTGCAGGTGCGCGTCGAGTGCGAAGCCCTGGTGCGCAGAAGCGGTATGGACGCTACCATTCTGCGCCCGTGGTACATCCTTGGCCCGGGACACCGCTGGCCTTACCTCCTGCTGCCGCTGTACCGGTTGGCGGAGCTGCTACCCGTGACCCGCGGGGGAGCGCGGCGTCTGGGCTTGGTTACTCTCGAGCAGATGACGCGGGCGCTGGTGCACGCAGTGGAGAATCCCTGCCATGGACTGCGCATCGTGGAAGTGCCCGAAATCCGTGTCCCTAGCGGCTTTTCAGCGTCTGTGAAGGTGGTCAGGATCGCTTAGCGGGCGCGGCGCACCCCTTTTTAGACCAAAGTAACGGCGTGAATTACCAAAGCGCATGCACGTGGGACATCTATCCGCTTCCCGATGCGGGTGAGATGTTGAGATGTCTTTTTGTTGCGGAGAGAGCCTGGAGCCATGGCGGCAGAAGATTACCTCGATGAAATCCACGTTCGGATTCTGCGGGTAACCGAAGACCTGCGCGCCATTCAGCGCCAGTTGAACTGCGCTGCTATGGAAGCTCCCGGAGACCCGGAACTGATGGAGGCGCTCAGCCAGTTACCGGAGATGGATTCGCTCCAGGTGCTGAAGTCCGCTCTCGATCAGATGCGGCACTTCCTCTGGTTCTACATGCAGGTGATGAACAACGAGTCCGAGGCGGGCGACAACCTCCGGCAAAGCATCCGCCAAAAAGCGCCGGAGGACGTCGTACTCAACGCGGAAGCGTCCTTCCTGGAGAAATTCAAAGGGATCGCTGAGACCGCGATGCTGCGCTATCTCTCGGACAACAAGAACCGCAAGCCGAACTAGCCACGTTCCTCCTCATGCGTCCCCGTTTTCACCAGATTCCTCCGACAATCGTTTGCCGCGCTTCCCCTCCCGGCCCCAACACGACGATGTCGGCTGTCGCTCCCGCTTCCAACCGGCCCCGGCCCGTCAGGGCGCCGACCCGCGCCGGATTCAGCGTGGCCAGGCGCAGAGCGTCCTGCAGGCTCCAGTGAGAAAACTGCATCACGTTGCGAACCGCGCAATCCATGGTCAGAACGCTCCCAGCCAGCCTGCCACCGGCTAGACATTTTCCCCCTTTCACCTCCACCTCAAACGATCCCAGACGATAGCGTCCTTCCGGCATTCCGGCGGCGGCCGTGGCATCTGTGATGAGCACGGCGTCGTCGGGTCCCTTGGCCTGCAGGAAAAGTTGGACGATCGCTGGGTCCAGGTGAATCCCATCGGCAATGATGTCCGCCGTGAGCCGGGAATCGGTCAGCACCGCGCCGACGATTCCCGGATCGCGGTGCGCCAGCGGCCGCATGGCGTTAAAGGTATGGGTCGCGTGTCGTGCGCCGGCCGCCACCGCCGCCTGAGTTGCGTTCAGGTCGGCATCAGAATGACCCAGGCTGACGCACACGCCCCGCTTCGTCGCTTCCCGAATCACCTCCGGAGCGCCGTCCAGTTCGGGAGCGATGGTCATCATGCGGATGTACCCACGCGCCGCCTGCCAGAAGCGATCAAAGGCATCCACACTGGGTGGCAACAGGTTCTCCGGGGGATGAACGCCACGGCGCGCATGACTGATAAACGGGCCTTCCAGATGAATGCCCAGCGGGCGGGCACGCGGGGTGGTCCTTTCGCGTGTGATCGCCCCAGCCTCGATTGCGTTGGCCAGCGTGTCCAGGGCCGCCAGCGTGATGTCCACAGGCGCGGTGACCGTGGTTGGGAAGTAGGCGGTCACGCCATGCTGCGCCAGGAACCGCTCCACTGCGGGCAGAGCGGTGGAATCCAGTTCCATCACGTCATGCCCGGCTCCGCCGTGAATGTGGATGTCAATTAAACCTGGAGCAAGGATGCCATCACCGAGATCCACCACGCGGCAACCGCGGGGCACGTCCCGGGCGGCTCGTGAACTGACCTGCACGATCGCGGCATCGTCCAGCAGCAGCAGCGGCTGTTCGATACGCTCCCGAGGTGTGAACAAAGTTGCGGCAGTTAGCGCGATCATGCGGACCGTATGCCAACAGCGCCCTCATTCTATAGGAATCTGCGCGTAGACCCTTGCCGCCGTCACGACCGGGCGGCAGGGACTGGCCATTAAATATGGAGGTGAGAGCAGCGCGAGGGTACGCGAGTCCACCGGGGGCGCGAATGTTATAATTTCAATGGAATTCGACGCCGCGAGCCCGGTGTTGCCTGCGCTCTTGGCGTCGCGCGTTTCCTTCGCGTCAGTCGGGGAGTGGCTCAGCCTGGTAGAGCACCTGGTTCGGGACCAGGGGGTCGGAGGTTCAAATCCTCTCTCCCCGACCAATATTTTCCGTGTCGATAAGCAACACTGGCTTTCCGTGCAGAGCGGTGTGTGCGTTCGTGTATCCGCGGGACTGTGCCGCCCCAAGACTGAAG